>NZ_JBSFSX010000002.1:0-851387 GCF_053590035.1 Nonomuraea sp. NPDC003214
TCGGCCCGATCCGAGCACGAGCAGTAACCAACGACAACATCAGGGGGTCACGATTCAGACATCGTCAGGGGGTCAGAATTCGGCCGTCGTTGACAGCCTCTCCTCCACCCCGCCCCACGGTCAAACAGGGAAGGACGCCCTGAGGCCGGCGGGACCACATCCGGGGAGCCGGGCATGCACGGCGGTGCTTGGCGAAGTGCTTGCCGCCCATGGGCTGCTCTTAGGGTCAGACGGCCGATCCGGTGAGGACTCTGCCTGGCTTGCGAGGCGCGGTGGTCATGGCCTCGCCCAGTGAATGAGGGGAGTTCCGCTCCGGCTGCCTGGTCACGGCGGTGGCATCGCTGGCCCGCCTCTGTTCCGTGGCTATACGGCTCACATGGGGGCGGGGTGCGCGAGGGGCGGAGCCCCTCGTCCGGGGCGGAGCCCCCAGGAACGCTGCCCGAGCAGGGCCGGCGCGGAGCGCCTGAATGGCGAGGACCGTGCAGCTGCCCGAGCAGGGCGCGGCGCGGAGCGCCTGATGGGCGAGGACCATGCGGCCGGAGGCCGACGTGCCGAGCAAGGGGAGGCCGGGAATGCCGAAAGGCCCGGCCGTGAGGGCCGGGCCTTTCGGGGAGGGGGCTTACTTGTACAGCTCGCCGTTGCGGCCGACGATCTTGCCGGACCACTTGTTCTTGGCCTCGTTGTAGATCGAAGCCGTCTCACCGTCGAAGTACGGCGAGGTGATGTAGTCGATGCGGTCGTTGGCGTCCTGGTCGGCGAAGGTGCTGGTGACACCGTTCACGTAGCCGAGGCGCTTGCCGTTGTTGTACTGCGACAGCCAGGGGCCGCCGTCGTAACCGGGGGTCACGGCGCACTTGAGGCCGATGTGCTCGTCGATCTTGAGCCAGGAGGCGCCGACCGTCTTGGAGGTGGTCTTGCCGTAGCAGTGCTTCGGCGTCACACCGCTGTACGGCTTGTCGCCGTCGGGGTGCGGGGCGGAGGGGTAGCCGAAGGTGCGGACGGTGCGGTTCGGCGGCTGGTTCCACGCGACGCCCTGGCCGCCGACGTTGTCGCCGAGGCGGCCGGCGTCCTTGGACAGCAGGATGTAGTGGTGGCCGCCCCAGGAGCGCTTCGGCCCGCTGAACCGGTTGTACTCCGACTTGCTGACCCGCTTGGCGCCCTCGAACTGGATGCCGTTGTAGACGGTGACGAACGCGTAGTCGCGGTCGTAGTCCTCGTACACGCCGAAGTCGTAGTGGGTGTACGCGGTCTTGCCGACGTAGATGCCCCACGGCGCCTTGCCCTGGTAGTAGCCGGGGACGAAGACCCAGTAGTCCATCGTGTCGCGGTTGGCGTCGGTGTCGTACACGCAGTGGCCGGCGGTGGCGACCAGGTTGCGGTAGTTCGACTGGATCGACGTGGCGGAGCACCAGCGGAACTTGCCGCTGCCGTCGACGAAGAAGACCTTGCCGATGGTCTTGGGCAGGTTCACGTTGGAGGAGCTGCCGCCGCCTCCGTTGCTCGTGGGGGCGACGCTGGCGGGACGGCCGTCAGGGTTGTAACCGCCGGTGGAGACGACCTTGCGGACCTGCTTGGAGTCCCACGTGTAGGCGGTCGCGCGGCGGAGGGCGGCACCGTTCGAGGCCAGCCAGAAGGACGCGACGGAGGCCGCCTGACTCGTGTTCCTGGCCATGGGGTCGATCGCCACGTCGGCGCTGGCCCCTGCGGTGCCGGTGAGGCCGGTCGCCAGCAGGCCGGTGGCCAGAGCGGCGCCGCCGACGGGGAGAAGGATTCGCTTCAAGGTAACTCCAGGCTTTCCCTTACGCTGACGCGGCGCCTTCGTGCGCTTTGATTGTCAGCAAACGGACAGTCCGGAACCGTACAGGGCCAACCCGGGCCATGCGGGCGGAAAGAAGATCAGGTAAACCTCTGAATGGTTGCCGTGATCGTACCGAGATCCAGGTATGAGCTGATCACCCCCCGTTACTGGGGAGTTGCATATGACTTACATCACATTTGACAGGATCTTCTGTGCGGCGGCGTGGCGGTAGACGTCGCCGGTCACGGCTCCGAAGTACGGGGACGACACCGCGTCGAACTCACCCTTGGCGTCACGGTTCCAGGTGAGACTGTTGACTCCGACGAGGTTGCCGAGCTTCCTCGCGGACTGCCAGTCGACGAGCCAGGGGCCGCCGCTGGCGCCCTTGCTGAAGTTGCAGGGGGCGAGCTGGACGCCGAAGTTCAGCTCCAGGCTGGGGGCGACGGCCTTGCGGGTGCTGCCGACACACGTCTGAAGTGTCGTGCCGTTGAACGGACGGGTGCCGTCGGGCTGCGGACCGGCAGGGTATCCGAAGGCGTCGACCCGCGACACGGGCGCCTTCTTGCCCAGCTCCAGGCCCTGGCCGCCGACGTTCTCCTGTAGTCGTCCGACATCCTTGGCGACGTACTTGGCGCCCTGCTTCTCCCAGGTGAAGCCCCGGTGAACGGTGACGAACGCGTAGTCGTAGTCGTAGTCGTTCTTGCCGACCCAGTCCTCGTGGATGCTGATCGAGGAGCCCACGTAGATGCCGTCGGGCATCTCGCCGCTGTTGGTGGGGTTCGGGACGAAGATCCAGTAATCGGCGGCCTTGCCCTGTCGCGGGTCGTAGGCGCAGTGCGCGGCGGTGGCGACCACGCTGAGGTTCCTGGCGGCGACGGAGCTGGCCGAGCACCAGTACTCCTTGTCGCCGAAACGGAAGAAGACCTTGCCCATGGTCCTGGCCGCGCCCTGCTTGGGGGCGACGGGGGCGACGTTCTGGGTGCCCTGCGCCTTCCGGAGGGCGGCGATGGCCTGGTTCGACACGCTCACGGCGCCGCTTGACGAGGCGGGCGCGGCCTCGGAAGTGGGCGCGGCGGGACTGTAGCTGTCGGCGTCCTTGAGCTTGTCCGGCTTCCAGTAGTCGGCGACCTTCTGCACGTCCGCCTTGGTCCTGGCCAGCGTGACGGTCTGCACCTTGCTGGCCGACGCGGCCTGGGCGGCGGGCGCGACCCCGGTGAGGGCAGGCAGCGTCAGCAGCACGCCGCTGAGCGCGGCGGCCGCCAGATGCCTGGCCCGGGGGATCATGAATTGCCTTTCTTGGGGTTGTAAGGGTGGATTTTTCCAGATCAACAGCCCTTATTGCAGCTCGGATGGAGATTCGTTATCTGATCAAGCGTGACCCGTGTCCTATAAGGAGCATGTCAAACATGCCACCAATGATCATTTATTGGACCACGTAACCCCAGGTCGACTGCGGTTTCCGGCGTCAGGATGCCTGTGCTCTCGAGGGGCGGCCGGCACCGGCCAAGGCTGCGGGATGGTGTGCCGAAGTGGCTACCTGGCATTGAAATGATCATCGCTGTTGGTGTAGGGGGCCGGCTGAGTCCGCCTCCCCAGTGGTCGCGTGGTGGAGATCACGCCCGTCTACGACCGGAGCGGTCCATCGGTCCGGCGGTCCGTCATCCGACTGCCGTCGCGGGCATGTTCGGGCCTGGTGGGCTGGGCTGACTCCTCCTTGCCTGCGGGTCTCGAAACGGTTTGCTGCCCCGGCAGTTTTTCGCCGCCGAATACGGAAGGTGGCGGACCCAATAGGGCTGGTTTCTGTTTTGTGATCACTGCCCGTCTTGTCGACCCAGTGAAGGTTTCTTACGTTGATCGTCAGAGAGCAATGAGCTCCGAGCTGTGAGGCGCAGCGGCCGCTTCTCCTGCAGCGGAGGGCGATGGTCCATGCCCTGGCGGCATCCTTCGTGGTTCGGAGCGTGATGGCGTATGCGCCGGTTTTCGTCGTGGATTCGGTCGCCACACCGGCTGATCATTACGCTCGTGGCGCTATTGCCTGGCCTGCTTGTCCTTTCTGTTGGTTTCTCTCAGGCACAGGCCCAAGAGCGAGAAGACGTGGCATCGCTCGTAACGCAGGACTTGTCTGGCGTTCCCCGGCAAATGACGGGCACGGCGGCGGGGTTGCCGTCGTTGGTCGAGACGTCGGTTACGCAGGAATCCGGCGGTTCGAAGGGTGATTCTGCCGACGCGCGGGTGCGTGGGGCCTTGCCAGTGGAGGATCGGGGGCCGGTGGAAGCGGCTCCTTCCAAGCTTCCCGCCGGCGTTGAGCGGGCCGAGCAGCGTGACCGTGAACTGCGGACGAGTTTCGGCTGGCCGTACATCGATGACGCCTACCCCGTGCACGGGACGCTGGTCGGGACGCTCACGCCGCTGCTGTCGGCCGAGGTCACGAGCGTGGGTGGCGGATCGTCCGGGGATTTCAACTTTTACTTCAACGTGTGCGAGGTGCTGGAGGAGGACGAGGACCCCCTGCCGGGTGAGCCGACGCCGGTTCCGCACTGCGTGCAGTCGGGGAAGCTGGCCGGCCAGGACAGATGGCGTGTTCCCGCCGGTGAGCTGGAGTGGGGGCAGCAGTACGAGTGGTGGGTCCGGGTCGTCGATCCGGTGAGCGGCGATGAGGATCAGACCGAAAGGCTGTCGTTCACCACGGGCACCCGTCAGCCTTTGACGAGCTCGCATCTGGGCGAGCGGGCCAGTGGTGGGCAGGAGTTCGCGCCGATCTCCGGCAACTACACGACGGCGGTCACGGACGCGCAGGTCTCGGTCGCGGGTCCGCCGCTTGCCGTGACGCGCACGTACAACAGCGCGGAAGCCCGGACGGACGGGATGTTCGGCGCGGGATGGTCCACGGTCTGGGACATGAAGATCCTCCCGGAGAGATCCGGGGCCAGTGTGACCGGGCTGCTGGTCTTCTATCCGGACGGCAAGCGGGTTCGGTTCGCGGCCAAGGGAGATGGCGGGTTCCAGCCGCCTCCGGGCATGCATGCCGTGCTTTCGGAAGTGGACGGTGGCGGCTGGCGGTTGATGGACAAGTCCTCGACCAGCTTCATCTTCAACGTGTCGGGCAAGTTGCAGCAGATCTCCGATGCGCGTGGCCGTGCGCAGACGCTGGTGTACGGAACGGACGGCAAGCTGGCGTCGGCAACGGGCGTCGGCGGCCGGTCGCTGCATTTCACCTGGTCGGGATCGCGGGTGGCCTCAGTGGCGACCGATCCGGTTGACGGCCAGAGCACGACGTGGACGTACGGGTATGAGGGCGACAACCTGACGACAGTCTGCGCGCCGGTCGAGGCGCCGAACTGCACCACCTATACCTATGGGGAAGGGTCTCGGTATCGCAGCATCGTGCTGGACTCCGAGCCGGTGGGTTACTGGCGTCTTGGTGACGCGCAGTATGTGCCTGCGGCCAACGAGGGCAGTGACGGGCGCTCCGGGCTCTACACCGACGTCACGGTCGGGCAACCGGGCGTGCTGGAGGGGAGCACCGATACCGCTGGTGGCTTCACCAAGTCTCACGTCCACCTGCCGATGTACACCCTGTCGCGGCTGAAGGATCGGGTGTCCATCGAAGGCTGGTTCAAGACGACCCAGGCCGGCATGATCATGTCCGCTGGGCAGTTCGGTTACGGGTTCGGGGCCACGGGTGCGGTGCTGTACGTGGGCACGGACGGCCGCCTGCGAGGCCAGCTGGACGAGATCAAGAACAGTGCCGGGTCATGGGTGTACACGCCCATCACCAGCGCGAATCCGGTGAACGACGGTCAATGGCACCATGCGGTGCTCAACGTCGATGGGACACGGCAGCAGCTCTTCCTCGACGGGCAGCCGGTGGGAGAGATCGTCGGAGAGCTTTACCCGGAGGTCCGGTCTGAGGCGTACATCGGCAGCGGTGACCGTGGCAATTCGTGGTCGGTGATCCCGGGCGGGCCCAACGTCACGGGCGCGTTCTCCTTCAAGGGCTCGATCGACGAGTTCGCCATCTATGACAAGCCGCTGAGCGAAGCCGAGATCCAGACGCACTACGCGGCTCGGGCGAAGGTGGCCAACAAGCTGGCGGAGATCACCCTGCCGTCGGGCCGCGTCTGGGCGTCCAACACTTACAACACAGCGACCGACCGCCTCAAGACGCACACCGACCGGCACGGCGGCACCTGGAAGCTCGGCGAGCGGGATTCGGACTGGTCGGAGCAGGTCGCCACGGTCACGGTGACCGATCCCCGGAACGGCACGGTGACCTACGGCTACGACCAGGGACGAAACTCCCGCGTGGTCTACGTGAGGGACCAGAAAACCTTCGCGACCAGATACGAGTACGACACCGGCGGGTTCCTCGCCAAGACGATCGACCGCAACGGCAATGTGTGGCGGCAGTGGAACGACAAACGCGGCAACCCGATCAGCAGCCAGAGCTGTCGCAGCAGCGGCAACTGCCAGACCAGTTACGCGTCCTATTACCTCAACGGGGACGACGAGTACGATCCGCGCAACGACCGCCAGCTCACCTATCGCGACGCCCGCTCCTCCAGCGAGACGGACAACACCTACGTCACAAGGTTCGAGTACAACGAGCACGGCGAGCCGACCAAGCAGACCAGCCCGGTCACCCTCGACTTCCCCGCCGGCCGGTCCGCAACGGTCACCTATACCGACGGCACCGAGCCCGCGATCGGCGGGGGCACGACGCCGGCTGGTTTGACCGAGACTGCCACCGACCCGCGTGGCAACGCCTGGGCCTACCGCTACACGGCCTCGGGCGACCTGGCCGAGCAGACCGCGCCCGAGGGCCTGGTCGTCAAGCTGGAGCATGACCCGCTCGGCCGGCTGAAGGCCAAGACCGACGTGCTGCAGGCCCACCCGGATGGCGTGAAGATGACCTTCGCCTACGACGCGTTGGGCCGGCTGACCAGTCAGACGGAGCCCGGCGTCAAGAACGAGGTCTCCGGCGTCACCCACACCAAGCGGACCACGTACGCCTACGATCCGGACGGCAACCCGCTCAGCGAGACGGTGGCCGACCTGACCGGCGGCGACGCCGAACGGACCACCGTACTCACGTACGACGGCCACGGCCGGGTCGAAACCATCACCGAGCCTGAGGGCGGCGTTGTCCACCAGACCTGGAACACCATGGGCGAGCTCGCCTCCACCACCGACGCGCGTGGCGCTGTGGTCGAGCACGCCTACAACGAGCGCGGCGAGCTCACCACCCGCACCCTGAAGGGCTGGACCGGAAGCCCGGTCAACCCGCAGCCTGCGGCCGATGTGGTGCTGGAGTCGTTCAGCTACGACGCCGGGGGACGCTTGGCGACCCGTGCTGATGCGATGGGCCGCAAGACCAGCTTCACCTACTTCGGCGACAACCTGCCGCACAAGAAGATCGGTGACGGCGTCCGGCTGAACGGTTCCACCACGGCTCAGGACGTGACCCTCGAGGAGTACACCTACGACAAGGCGGGGAACCGTACCCAGCTGGTCACCGGTGGGGGCACGACCACGACCGCGTACGTCTACGATGCCGCAGGCCTGCTCACTTCGCAGACGGTCGATCCAGGAGCGCTAGGCCGTAAGAGCGCGCTCGTCTACGACGCCAACGGCAACGTCGTCAAGAGCACCCGCACCGCTGTCGGCAGCACCCGCGCGGAGGTGACCGAGTTCGTCTACGACAAGGAGAACCGGGTCACCAAGCAGACCGTCGAGAACGGCGACCAGGACATCGTCACGACCACGGTGTACGACGAGCGCGGCCTGGCTGTCGAAGCCATCGACCCGCGCGGCAACGCGCCCGGGGTTGATCGGGCCGACTTCACTTCCACCATGCGCCACGACCTTCTGGGCCGCCTGGTGCAGGTGACCGCCCCCGAAGTGCAGATCGACAAGGCAGGCAGCACGGCGAACGCGCAGCCGAGTGCCAAGCTCGGTTACGACACGTTCGGTGCGAAGACGCACGAGACCGATGCCGAAGGCCGCACGGTCACGTCCGTGTTCGACAAGGCCGGCCGTCTGACCCAGCAGACCGCCCCTGGCTATACGCCGCCCGGCGGCACCGCGGTCACTCCCGCGACCCAGCACGAGTACGACGCGGCGGGGCAGCTCGTCTCGACCACCGACCCGCGCGGGAACACGACGACGTTCGAGTACGACAAGCTCGGCCGCCAGGTCCGCGTCACCGACCCGGCCCCCGCCGGGCAGACCCCGGGGCGCTGGATCGCCGAGTACGACCTGGTCGGTGAGAAACTGGCCGGCATCGATCCGACCGGCGCCCGCGTCGAGGCCACCTACGACGACCTGGGCCGGCAGATCACCTCGACCGAGATAGAGCGCAAGCCCGCGACCGTGGCCGCCACCACGCGGATGACCTACAACAAGGCCGGTCATCTCCTCACCACGGTCGCACCGGGCACCAAGACCACCACGTTCACGGTGAACGCGGTCGGCGAGGTCACCTCGGCGACCGACCCGGAGAACAACAAGACCGAAACGACTTATGACCTGGCCGGCCGGCCCCTCACGGTCAAGGACCCGCGCGGCAACTCCACCGTGGCCGAGTACGACCTGGCCGGCCGCCAGATCGGGGCCAAGGACCTGGACGCGGTGGGTGCTGTGGTGCGGACCAGCAGCTCCAGCTACGACCTGGCAGGCAACCTGGTCGCCGCGACCTCTCCAGAGGGGCACGTCACCCGGCAGACCTTCGACGCGCTCGACCGACTTACCTCGTTGATAGAGCCGGTGTCCGGCACCGAGTCGATCACGACGAGCTTCGGCTACGACGCCACTGGCGCCCGTACCCGGCTCACCGACGGGCGCGGCAACGCCACCTGGACCACCTACAACAGCCTCGGCCTGGTCGAGACGGTGACCGAGCCCGCCACCACAGCCCACCCCGATGCCGCCGACCGCACCTGGACCCAGGTCTACGACGTGGCCGGAAACGCCGTCGCCACCCTGCAGCCGGGCGGGGTGCGCATCGACCGCACCTTCGACCACTTGGGCCGCCTCACCAAGGAGACCGGTGGTGGAGGCGGCGCGGCGAGCGCGGAGAAGACCTTCGGCTACGACCCGACCGGCCGCCCGACGGCCATCGGCGACCTGGCGGTCGACTACAACGACCGCGGTCTGCCGCTGAGCATCCTGAAGGGCACCGCCCAGCAGACCGCCTACACCTACGACCTGCTCGGCAACCCCACCCAGCGCATCGACGCAGCCGGCACCGCGGACTTCACCTGGGACAACGCCAGCCGGCTGAAGACCGCCACCGACCCGGTCACCGGCCGCAAGCTGACCTACGGCTACGACAAGGCCAGCAACCTCACCTCACTGACCGCCGTCCAGGGCACCACCACGACCGACAGCCAGGCCTTCACCTACGACAGCCTCAACCGGCCGCTCACCCACACCCTGAAGAAGGGGGCCAGCACCGGCCCTCAGCTGGCCAAGATCAGCTACGGGTGGGACGACGACGACAACCTCACCACCAAGACCACCGAAGGCACGGCCGGAGCCGGCACCAACACCTACGCCTACGACCACGCCGGACGCCTCACCTCCTGGACCGCCCCCGGCGGCGCTGTCACCGCGTACGAGTGGGACGCGTCCGGCAACCGCACCAAGGCCGGCGACAAGACGTTCACCTACGACGAGCGCAACCGGCTGCTGTCGGGCGACGGCAGCACCTACACCTACACAGCGCGCGGCACCTTGGCCAGCGAGACGAAGAACGGCGCCACCACCCAGCTCACCTTCGACGCCTTTGACCGGCTGATCGCCGACGGCGAGAGCGTCTACAGCTACGACGCCCTCGACCGCCTCGCCTCCCGCATCAGCGGGGTCAACAAGCAGACCTTCGCCTACTCGGGGCTCAGCAACAATCTGGCCGCCATTACCGACACCCTCGGCACCGTTCAGGCCCGCTACGGTCGCGACGCCTTCGGCGCACTCCTCGGTCAGCAAGAGGGCGCCAACCCTGCCCTTGCGACGCTGACCGACCTGCACGGTGACCTGGTGGCCACTTACAGCAGTACCGCTCTGGCCACCACCACCGCCTACGACCCGTTCGGTGCGATCACCGCCCAGACCGGAGCCAAGACCAACCTCGGCTACCAGGGCGAGTACACCGACCCGGACACCGGCAAGGTCAACATGCACGCCCGCTGGTACCAGCCCGGCACCGGCACCTTCACCAGCCGCGACACCATGACCCTGGCACCGAACCCGTCCGTCCAGGCCAACCGCTACACCTACGCCAACGCCTCACCCCTCACCGGTGTCGACCCCACTGGCCACTCCACCAGCCGAACCGCCGGCGGAGGCGCCTTCGACTGGAACCAAGGCTCCGGAACCGACATCTCGCCCTATCTCGACCGCGGCAAGTACGGATTTAGCTGTGATCCAGTCTGCGGCAAACCCTCCGCCGACCCCCTCGACTCCTGGGGATCGAGGCAGATGGGTAACGGCCTGCCAAACCTTTTCCAGGACGACCCGGGCTACTACTACAAGAATGTGTATCTGCCGAGCGTGATGTGGCGGTGGGGTAACAACGAAGAGTCGAAGCGGACCGGCACGATGCCCAACGGCATGACAGCACCGCCCGGATTCTGGGAAATGTCTGCCTCCAAGCGCAAGAAATTCGTTGAATATATCACCCGCCATAATTTCCTCAACCCCTCACTGACAGACAGTGATATACGGAGTCTTTGGGAGCTGTTTCGCATGCCGCCGGCGGCAGGGAGCAGCCAGATGGAACCGGATGCACCGGGACTTGCCAACACGAAGGCTTGCAGGAAAGCGCAGGGTCGCAAGGCATGCGATGCCCTCGAAAAAGCGCGGGACCAGGCTAAACGCCTCAAGGATCTGCAAGAATATGCTAATACGTGCTTTCATCCTAATATCGAGAAATACGGTGAAGCGTATCATTCGTGCTCGAATAGGGCTGGGCGCCTGAAAATCACATCGGATGAAATGGCCGCTTTGAGGAAGGCCTGGAATGCGAGCTACAAAACCAAGGATTGGCTCACAAAGCTAATCGGCGGGATCAGTGACTTCGTCTGGGGCGACGTTGAAGGCTGCGCGGCAGGTAAGATGGATTCATGTGCGCTCATGCTCGCCAGCTTTCTTCCCGGCGTTAAGGCCGGAGCTGCGATAGCCAAAATATTTCCTAAGGCTGCTAGATCTCTGCGTAACGCAGCAAAGGCCTGCAATAGTTTCACGGCTGACACGCTAGTTTTGATGTCGGACGGTAGTAGAAAGCCTATCGCCGAAGTGCGCGTCGGCGACTATGTCCTGGCTACTGATCCAGCCAGCGGCAAATCTACCGCAAAGCGAGTCATTCATTTGATTGCTGGCAAAGGCGTGAAGGGCCTGGTTGAAATCTCGCTGGTAGCCAGCAATAACGCAAACTCGCAGGAAGACTCATCCCTGATAGCCACTGCAGAGCATCCCTTCTGGGTTCCGTCGCTTCAAAAGTGGGTGCATGCTACTGATCTTCTGTCTGGGCAATGGCTGCAGACGTCTGCCGGCACGTGGGTAAAAGTCGGCTATATCCGTCGATGGACAGAAGGTCGACATGTCCGCAATCTCACCATCGCGGATTTCCATACTTACCATGTGCTAGCCGGCACTCAGGCGCTACTCGTACACAACGCCATATGTGATTGGGCTAAAATCAGTGGAATCGTTCGCAGTGCGGCGAAGGGCAAGGGGGATTTCGGGCTCGGCACAGGTACTATGACAGATGCAGCTGTGGCGGGTAAGGCTTGGGTCGGTGAAGGATATCGGGTTGTTCGAAACAAGAAGGGACAAGAGATATGGATCAGTGCGGATGGGCTACGGCAGTACCGCGCGCCGAGCTATAAGCCGAATTGGGGCAACTATCAGGCGAACTTTGAGTGGCGTCGACACACTGGGCAGGAGTGGCAGGGTAATGGTCACCTACATATCGAATAGGAGATTAAGTTAGCCATGAAGGCTGAGATCAAAGACATTCATAGTCCGGACATGGACTGGACTTCGGGAGCGCTTCACACATCACTAGACGAGAAGTGTTTCAGCATCTTGCTTCAGGTGTTTATTGGTCCAGTTGGAGGGGAAGGTGCTGAGTCTTTCGACCTTATAGTTTGTTCGCCCGACTATTTGAGGCGTGCTGTATTTGAAATGGGGATCGTTGATGGTGCGTACCATCTGATTGTCAATTCTATTGATAAGGAGAGAATTGAGTCATATCTTCGAAAGAGGGTGGCTTCGGTGGAAGGGGATTCCTGGGAGCGTTTAGTAGAAGAACTTCGTCGGCTCGGACGCTGGGAGTATGACAATTACGAAGATTGAGCGCTTTTCATCCTGAGTAGCGGCACTCTTCGATGAACTGCAGGACGAGGATGGCCTGCATGAGCGCGGCCGCTCGATGTGGGCAGCAGCGCAGCTTGGTCAGCACCTTCCAGCTCTTCAAGGTCGTGACGGCGCGTTCGCCGATGGCGCGGATGCGGGCGTATGCCCGGTTGACGTCTCGTTGCCCGCGAGACAGCCAGGGCCGATGACGATGTGAGCTTCCCCCCGTAGCACGGACACCTGAGGTGAGGTCACTCAGCGGTGTCTGACGGCCGGTAGAGGGCCTCGAACGTGACGGGACTGTGCATTCCGATGCTGGAATGTCGTCGGTATGGATTGCACCAGCATTCGATCCATTCAAAGATGGCGTTGGCTAGTTCTTCTCGGGTTTCCCAGCCTTTGGCATCGAGAAGTTCGAGCTGCATCGTTCCCCAGAACGATTCCATCATCGCATTGTCGTAGCAGTCGCCCACCGTTCCCATGGATCCGAGGAGGCCCACGCCTCGCAGCCGCTTCCCAAAGGCCCACGACGTATATTGCGTGCCGTGGTCGGAATGCAGAATGGTCGATCGGGTGTCCGGCTTTCGCCGGGCCACCGCCATCGCTAATGCGTTCACCACGAGATCTGTATCCTGTCGTGCGTCGATGGACCAGCCGATGATGCGTCGTGAATAGGCGTCCATGACGGTGGCGCAATACAGCTTTCTCTCGCGGGTGGGATGCTCGGTGATGTCGGTCAGCCAGAGTCGATCGGGCGCTTCGACGTCGAAGCGGCGCTGCACCAGGTCCTCCTCGGTGGCCTGGTTGACCAGGTGGCGGCGGTCCTTGCGTCGGGAGATGCCCTGCAGGCCGGCCGCGAGCATGAGTCGCTCGACGCGCTTGCGGTTGACCTGCTCACCCAGACCAGCGTGAGTTCTGCGTGCGCCCGAGGCGAGCCGTAACTGCCCCGCGAGTCGGCATGGATCTGCCGGATCATTTTGGCGAGCTCCCTATTGCGGAGGCTCTGGTCGGCCGAGCCACTCGTAATATCCCGAGGTTGACACCTGGAGTACTGGCAGGCCACCGCGACCGGAATGCGGTCGCCGGCGAGTTCACGGACCAGCGAGTAGATTACTTCGGGAGGACGTTCCCCCGGGCGAAGTACGCTGCTGCCCGCTTGAGGATGTCGTTCTCCATCTCCAGCTGCTTATTGCGGCGGCGCAGCTCGACGAGTTCCTTCTTCTCTGCGCTGGTCAGCCGGTCACCGGTGCTGGCGTTGTCGTCGGCGTCAGCTTGTCGCAGCCGGTTCTGCAGGCACGAGCGGCTGACGCCTAGGCCGTGTTTCAAAGGATCGTGAGCCAGTCGTGGATGGCGGCGATGTGGACGGTGGCTTCATAGCGGACGGTGAGTTTGTCGTACCGGGTGGCGATGCCGCGATGGCGTTTGAGCCGGTTGATGCCGCACTCGACGGCTGAGCGGGCGCGGTAGTCGGCCGTGTCGAAGGACGGTGGGCGGCCACCGTGGCTGCCGCGCCGTTGGCGGGCGGCGATGCGGTCGGCGGGTTCGGGGATGGTGCATCGGATCTTGCGGGTGCGTAGGTGCTGCCGGATGGCGCGGGAGGAGTACGCCTTGTCGGCGCGGACGATCTCGGGTCGGGTGCGTGGGCGGCCGGGCCCGAGCCGGGGCACCTTGATGGCGGCCATGACCCTGGAGAACTGGGGCGCGTCGCCGCGCTGCCCGGCCGTCATCACCAGGGCGAGCAGGCGCTGGCCCTGGTCGCAGGCCAGGTGCAGTTTGGTCGACAGGCCGCCCCGGGAGCGTCCGAGTGCGTGATC
Source organism: Nonomuraea sp. NPDC003214 (assembly GCF_053590035.1). NCBI lineage: Bacteria > Bacillati > Actinomycetota > Actinomycetes > Streptosporangiales > Streptosporangiaceae > Nonomuraea > Nonomuraea sp. NPDC003214. The sequence goes on from NZ_JBSFSX010000002.1 coordinate 13,969, forward strand.
GGCGGGTTCCGATCGCAGTCCGCCGGGAGGTTCGTTCTGGCGTTCGCCGTATCGGGCTGCGCCGGCCGCGTGCTGATGGGCGCGGCAGACGGTGGAGTCCACCCCGACCTGCCAGCCGATCAGACCTCTGCCGTCAGCCAGGGACTGCAGCCGGGTCAGGATCTGCTGCCAGACACCGGTACGTTGCCACCGGCGGAAGAGGCTGTAGACCGCCTGCCAGGAGCCGTAACACTCGGGTACGTCCCGCCACGGCGCGCCCACTCGTACCCGCCAGCGGATGCCGTCGATCAGCTGGCGCTTGCTCCACCGCGATGGCCGACCTGGTCTTTTGGGTACCGGCAGCAGCGGTTCCAGCCGCGCCCACTGTGCATCGGTAAGGTCGAATCGCCGCGTCACCGCTAAGGTGGCCACGAGGTCTCCGGGGTATGAGGTTCTTCTTGGTCGTTGAACCCTTTACCGGAGACCTCTCTGCGTATCTGGCTACGACACGCGTTGATCAACACTTTGAGACAGGCCCTAAGCCCTTGGCGAACTGGAGGAGCGGTTTGTCACCTTGGCGCGCGAGCTCGACCGCGCGACGCCGGAACTCGGCAGGGTGTGGCGAGGGAATGGAGGGCATCCATCCTGATGATCAAGGATGACCTCAGGTCAAGTGCCGGAGAACGGGGGGAAGCTCACGCTGGGCCTGTTGAACGTCGATGCCGACCCCAGGATGGTCGCCAATTCCGGTGCCGTACGTCACCAGCGGCAGCACGTTGCCATGCGTCTCGGTCGGCGAGGCAGGGCCAAGTGAAGGCTCTCCTGGTGTCAGCAGCCTGCACGCACCCGTGCACCCGCGCACTTGCTCGTTGGTTGCTCTTCGACACATGGCACGCTTCAGTGCGCGGCGGCATTTGGGGGCATTTCGTATTTGGCACAAGCCATCAGTGCGTCATGACATGGCGCATTCAGATATGACCTAACTCAAAGTTAGCGACTCTCAATCAGCAGGTCAAGTTGTAAATCCCCGGTTCAGTGACGTGATCTCAGCGAATAGCTGGTAGGTAGTCGTGCTCGAAATGGGTGAGGACAAGGGCTGCGCGGGCGATGTCACCGATTCTGCTGGGGCTGAGGGTGATGTGCTGGAGGGTCCGCCAGCGGCCTTTGAGCAGGGCGAAGCCGCGTTCGCCGAGACAGCGCAGGGCGCGTAGAAGCCGGTTGTGGGTGCGGTTGTCCGGGCTGAGGGTCTGGTTGTCTTCGGGCTGCTTGATCGGTGTGTGAATGCCGATTCCGGCGCCGTCGTAGCCGCTGTCGGCGAGGGTGGGCAGGCCGTGTGCGGCTGCGGCGTACAGCGCGCCCAGCACGTGGGCACGGGCGGCGGTGAGGTCGTGAACGATCCTGGTTCGACCTCGGCAATCCAGAGGGGAAGCCCGCTGGGTGCCGAGAGTGCTTGCAGGTTGCCGGCGTGCCGGTGGGCTTTGCCGGAGTACCAGGCGTCGATGGGCTCGCCCTTGACGCTGATGATCTGCTCGGCGCAGCGATCGGTGGGGATCAGGGTGCCGTCCAGGATCACGTACGCCAGCCCGTCGGCGTGGGCGCGGTCCAGCGCCTCGTGCAGATCAGGTGCTTGAGCTGCTAGGACGTCGATTCCTTCGCCGATGTAGCGGTAGGCCGTGGCGCGGGAGACGCGGTGATCGCGGCCGAGCTTGGGGATGTCGTCCTCGCCCCGGAACCAGCGCAGAATCAGCACCGCCTGCCAGAACGGGGTCAGGGCGCGGCTGCCCTGGGGAGTGCCGAGTCGGCGACGTTCGTCCTGCAGCAGCCGGGCAACGTGATGAACCAGCGCCCGGGAGACGTCGAGCATGGCACGATGAGCAATCACGTGGAGCCTTTCGGCGGATGGGGATTCTTGTGGTGAGAACTCATCTACCGGAGGCTCTACGTCTGTCACCGGCCTTCGACGACTTCTCCCGATAGGCCCGAAACGCCACCACGAGCGTCCCGAAGATCCCCTATTGCCCCGAACTATTTCTCTGAGATCACCTCAGTACCTGAGTCGCATCTTTGTGGTGCGGTGCGTGTGTGGTGCGGACTGCCAGCTTTGCTGAACAAGTTACGCCTTTCCGGTGTGCCCGAGCTTGTCGCGCAATCAATTATTTAGTCAAGAATAATAGATGTAGTATTGCGGTGATTTTTAAAGGATACTAGAAAGCGAAGGTTAGTTGGCTATAGCAACGATAGTGACGCTTTCCGAGTAGCACTTCTTACAAGCCGAATCTTGTTCTGGTTAAATGCTGGCATGGATCCACGCACCCCCTGCCTCGTGGGCGTCGCGCAGTGCACCGTGCGCGAGCAGCCCGGTCCCGAACCGCTCGACCTCTGGGAGGAGACGGCCCGCGCCGCCGCCCGGGAGGCGCGGTTGTCTGTCGGGCGGCTCGATTCGATCCAGATCGTGTACAGCGACTCCTGGCAGTACGACTCGCCCACCGGCAGGCTTGCCGAGCGTCTTGGCGCCACGCCGCGGCACCAGGTGTACTCCAAGGTCAGTGGCACGGCGCCGCAGCTGCTCATCGGGGCCGCCGCGAACGAGATCGCCCAGGGGCGACTCGACTCGGCGCTCGTCGTCGGGGCCGAGGCGCTGGCCACGCGCCGGGCGTACCGGGTGGCGGGGGAGCGGGTGCCGTGGAGTCATGCCGCCGATCCCAAGCCGCCCTACGGCTGGGAACGGCCGCCGCATCCCGCTGAGCTCGCGCATGAGCTGTTCCTGCCGGTGCACACGTACGCGATCATGGAGACGGCCCGGCGGGCGGCGCGCGGTCAGTCCGTCGAGGAGGAGATGCGCGAGCGGGGCCGGATGATGGCGCCGATGACCGAGGTGGCCGCCGCGAACCCGTACGCATGGCGGCAGAGCGTGCGCGGCCCGGAGGAGCTGGTGACGGGCAATCGGTTCGTCGGGTGGCCGTACACCAGGAACACCGTCGCGGTGCTGGAGGTCGATCAGGCGGCGGCCGTCGTTCTCGTCAGCACGGCGCTGGCCGATCGGCTCGGGGTGCCAGCCGATCAGCGGGTGTATCTGCGGGGCTGGGCGTACGCCGAGGACACCTGGGAGGTCGCGGCGCGGCCGGCGCTGGGGTCGTCGAAGGCGATCGGGCGGGCAGCGGCCGTCGCGTTCGAGCGCGCCGGGCTGGGGTTGGACGACATGCACGCGCTCGACGTGTACAGCTGTTTCGCCGTGGCGCTGCGGCAGGCGTGCGACGCGATCGGGCTCGATCCGATGGACGCGCGCGGGCTCACCGTCACCGGCGGGCTGCCGTACGCGGGCGGTCCGGCCAGCGGTTACGTGCTGCACTCGACCGCCACCATGGCCGGGCTGCTGCGTGCCTGGCCGGGACACGGGCTCGTCACCGGGGTCGGCATGCACCTGACGAAGCACGCGTACGCGGTGTGGTCCACCGAGCCGGGGGGCGTGCTGGGGGACGGGGCGCCGGTGTTCACGGCGGAGCCGGTGCCGGTGGCCGACACGTACGAGGGGGCCGCGGTGGTGGCCGGGTATACGGTCGCGCACGGGCGGGACGGGAGTGCCGAGCGGGGGTACGCGGTGGTCGAGCTGCCGGGCGGCGGGCGGGCGTACGCGCACGTGCTGGAGGAGGAGCTGATGGCGGACGCCGAGTCGCGGGAGCTCGTGGGGCAGGCCGTCCGGGTGACGACGGACGGGAAGGTGAATGTCGCTCGGTGGTGATTCCGCAAAGGCGATGCAAAAATCGTGAGCGTGTGGCTACTCTGTGCTGTTGACATTTTTATGTCACCGGCGGACGCTGGAGTCATGCGGAGGACCACGGTGCGCATCGACGAAACGCTCCTCAACGAGGCGAAGGCGTACGCAGCCCGCAACGGGCGCAGTCTCAACTCGGTGATGGAGGATGCCTTGCGACAACTGCTCAACCGCCCCGAAACGACGGAGCGGCCCCCGATCGACCTCCCCCTGTCCGGCGAGGCCGCAGGGCCGACGCTGACCTGGACGGAGATCAGGGAGCTGATCGAGCTGGAGGACATCGAGAAGGTCCTCGGAGGCCGGCATGCGGATGCTTGACGTCAACCTGCTGGTCAACGCCCAACGGCGCGACATGGAGCATCACGAGCCATGTCTCGCCGCGCTCCAGGAACTGCTGCACGGAGACGAGGCCTACGCCGTGAGCGACTTCGTCATCAACGGCTTCCTGCGCGTCGTCACCAACGCGCGGATACCGGGAGCCACGAGCTTCGCGACCGCCTGTCGCTTCGCGGAGAGCGTCCGCAACCAGCCGCACGCGGTGGTCGTGCACGCGGGGCCGCGGCACTGGGAGATCTTCACCCGCCTGTGCCGGGAGGCCGGGGTGGCGGGGAAGCTGGTGCCTGACGCCTACCTGGCCGCGCTGGCCATTGAGCACGGTTGTGAATTCGTGACCTGTGACAAGGATTTCGCCAGGTTCGAGGGGTTGCGCTGGCGGTCGCCGCTCAACTGAACTGGAGGACAACAAGAGGCGCCCACCCCCCCCGGCGAGGTCCGTCGTGGCCGATCAGTTCGATGTCATCGAGGCGGGCGAGCGCGGCCGGCGTCGCTGGGTCGGGCTCGTGGTGGTGCTCGCGCTGCTGGTGGTGCCGGTGGTCAGCCTGCTGGCCAGCCGTGATCCGATGCCGGAGCCGGTCCGCGAGACGGCGCCGATCCGGTCGCTGAAGCGGGTGGAGAGCGCGCCGAACGTGCTGCACCCCGAGGCGCGGGAGCGGGGCGGGCGCGAGACGATCGAGGTGGTGTTCCCGCACGGGGTGCGGGCCGAGGTGCGCTATCCGGCGCGGCTGGGGCTCGACCGGCTGGGGGTGCGGCCGTTCCAGGGCGTGTGGGTCGACGGCGACTACCGGGAGCTCGTCGCTCCCTACAACGGCGAGATCGAGGTGACCAGGGGCGGGGAGCCGATCCGGTCGTTCGCCCCGCATGTGACGCTCTGGCCGCGCCAGGCGGGCAGCGGTGCGTACGGGCAGGTGCTGCTGTTCAGGTTCGGGCGGTGGCGGATGGCGATGTACGACAGGCCGGGCGGGCTCGACTACGCGCAGCGGGTCGCGGTGGCCGGGGACGTGCGGGGGAAGGTGACCGGCGGCTATCTGACGCTGTCGGGCACGGACCGGGTGCGGATGGCGGAGCCGGGGGAGCGGGTGCGGGGTGAGCCGGTGGGGCCGCAGCTGTGGTTCGGCGGCGGGATCAGCGACATGGTGGTGCTGATTCCCTCGTGCGCGGAGGTGGACCGGTTGCCGCGCGGGGTGCGGGGGCGTGGCCGTCCGGTCAGCAGCGTGTGCCGGGGCGGGGTGCGGATCGCGGCGGCGGGCGACCCGGGGTTCGTGAAGGCGGCGCTCGACGGGATCAGGATCACTCTGAAGTAGGGTGCGGCCATGTTCGCCGTTACCGCCACACAGACCGACCCCGACAATCCTCTCGCCGGGCTGACGCTCGGCGACCACCCGGAGCCGAAGGCGCCCGACGGGTGGACGACCGTCTCGGTGCGGGCGGCCGCGCTCAACCATCACGACCTGTGGACGCTCAAGGGCGTCGGCATCCGGCAGGACCGGCTGCCGATCGTGCTCGGCTGCGACGCGGCCGGCGTCGATGAGGACGGCAACGAGGTGATCGTGCATGCCGTGATCGGCTCCGGCGCGGACGAGACGCTGGACCCGAAGCGGTCGCTGCTGTCAGAGACCCACGACGGCACGTTCGCCGAGCGGGTGGCCGTGCCGCGCCGCAACCTCGTGCCCAAGCCCGCTGCGCTCAGCTTCGAGGAGGCCGCGTGCCTGCCGACGGCCTGGCTGACCGCTTACCGGATGCTGTTCGACAAGGCCGGGCTGGAGCCGGGCGCGACCGTGCTCGTGCAGGGCGCGGGCGGCGGCGTGGCGACCGCGCTGATCGCGCTCGGCAGGGCGGGCGGCTATCGCATCTGGGCTACGAGCCGGTCCGGGGACAAGCGGGAGCGGGCTCGCGAGCTCGGCGCCGACCAGGTGTTCGAGCCGGGCGCCCGGCTGCCCGAGCGGGTCGACGCGGTGATGGAGACCGTCGGCCAGGCCACCTGGGACCATTCGCTCAAGTCGCTCAGGCCGGGCGGCCGGATCGTGGTCTCCGGCGCGACCAGCGGGGCCGTGCCGCCCGCCGACCTGAACCGGGTCTTCTTCCTGCAGCTCTCGGTGGTCGGCTCCACGATGGGCACCCGCGACCAGCTCCAGCGGCTGGCCGTCTTCCTGGAGCAGACCGGCGTCCGGCCGGTGATCGACCGGACGCTGCCCATGACGCGGGCCCGCGAGGGGTTCGCCGCCATGGACGAGGGCGACGTGTTCGGCAAGATCGTCTTTACTGGCTGACAGGCGCTGCAGCGGTGGGCGCAGGCCGTACCTGATCATGACCGGAGGGTGTCGCGGACGCGGGTGGCGGCCTCGTCGAGCGCTGTGCGCAGTTCGTCGATCTTCTCGCGCGTGAGGCTGGCCTGCGAGGCCTCCTCACGCACGCCGCCGACGAAGTCGGCGAGCAGCTCGCCGAGCTCGTTGTCGAGCTTGGCCCGCGACGGGGGCGCGCCGCCGAGCGTGCTCCACACCTCGCTCCAGATGCGCCGCCACTCGCCGGTGAGGCGGCCGCTCTCGTCCTGCCAGTGCTGGGCGTGCTCGCGCCACTGGCGGGCCTGCTCCTCCCGCAGGCGCCTGAACTCGGCCTGCTGGCGGCGGACGTCGACCCGCGCGTCGACCCGGACGTCCTTGGCCATCCTGGTCAGCTCCTCGCGGAGCGACCTGACGGTGTCGCGTACGTCCTCCTTGACCTCGCGGGCGATGTCGCGCACCGAGGCGGCGATCTCCTCCTCCAGGTCGTCGAGCTCGTCGAGGCGGTCGTTGAGCTCCTCGCGGCCCTTGTCGGTGATGGAGAAGACCTTCTTGCCGTCGACCACCTCGTGGGTGACCAGGCCCTCCTCCTCCAGCCGCGCCAGGCGCGGGTAGATGGTGCCGGGGGAGGGCGAGTAGACGCCGAGGAAGCGGTCCTGCAGCAGCCGGATCACCTCGTAGCCGTGGCGCGGGCTCTCCTCCAGCAGCTTGAGCAGGTAGAGCCGGAGCCGGCCATGACCGAAGACGGGACTCATCGCTTCTCCCCCTTGAGCAACGTGACCTCGCCGGACACGGTCGTCGCGCTCAGGGACGCCATGCCGCCGCCCAGCCGCCCGGACATCGTCTTCATGCCGGGCCCGTTCGTGCCGGACAACTCGTCGAACGCGCTGACCAGCCGTCCGGAGGTGGACCTCATGCTGACGTCGGCCTGCGCGGTCTCGGGCAGCCTGACCAGGATGGCGCCCGAGACGGTGCTGAGCGTGACGTGCCCGGTCGGGCGCAGCCGCAGGTCGGCGGTGATGCGGCCGGAGACGGTGTTGGCGCGCAGCCTGCGCGGCGTGCCGCCGGCCACGGTCAGCTCGCCGGAGACGCTCTTGAACGACAGGTCGCCCTCCATCGCCCGGCTCTCCACGGCCCCGGAGGCGGTCGTGGCGCTCACCTCGCCGCTCACGCCGTCGAGCACGATCTCCCCGGACACGCTCTTGACCAGCGTCGTCCGCTCGAACCCGGCCACCACGGCGGACGCCGTGACCACCCCGGCGCTGACGCGGCAGTGGCGCGGCACGGCGAGCGTCGCGACCGTGCGGCGGCGGTCGCGACGCAGCCAGCCGAGCAGTCCGTCCCACGTCAGGTCCTTGTAGGCGACGCTCAGCTCGCGGGTGTCCTCGTCGTACGTGACGATCAGCGGGGAGGCCGAGTCGAACTCCGCCACCTCCAGGGTCGGCGGCCCGTCGCTCGCCAGCACGGCCAGCCTGCCCGCCACGATGCGCACGTCGAGCGAGTCCACCGCCCCGAACGTGAGCTGTTCGGGGCCCTCAATCGTCCACTGCTGCATGATCCCGCCTCTCTGGCGACACACTCCTACCAACAGACACGATATGTCGCGTCTGTCGAAAACTCAAGATGTATCGCGTTGTGGAGCGAGGTCAGTCCTCGTCGTCCAGCCGGGCGAGCCATGTCGCCAGCCGCTCGACCGGGGTCTCGAACTCCGGGTTGAGGTCGACGAACTCGCGCAGCCGCTCGCCCAGCCACAGCAGGCTGACCTCTTCCTCACCCCGCCGCTCGACCAGCTCCTCGATCCCCCGATCAGTGAAATACATGGTGCTCCCGTTCAGTCAACTCGTCAGCCGCGAAGCGAGATCCGCGACCGGAATCCGGGCGTCCGCCCGCCCGCGCTCCGACCCTATCGAGCAGTGAGCCCCCGCCGGGGCGGGGGCTCACTCAGGCGGTCGGCGACGGTCAGCCGAAGACCTGCTTCACGATCTCCTCAAGCTCGGCGTCGTGGGCGGCGTGCGAGCCGACCGCGGGCGAGCTGTTGGGGGTACGCGAGACGCGCCGCAGCGGGCGGCCGCCCAGCAGCTGCGGGTCCTCGGCCAGCTTGAGCGACAGGTAGGGCCAGGCGCCCATGTTGACCGGCTCGTCCTGCGCCCACACCAGCTCGGCCTGGGCCCCGTAGCGGGCCAGCTCGGCGTCGAGCTCCTCGGCCGGGTAGGGGTAGAGCCGCTCGATCCGGACCAGCGCGACGTCGTCACGGCCGGCGCTCTCCCGGGCCGCGAGCAGGTCGTAGTAGATCTTGCCGAACGACATCACGACCTTCGTCACCTTGGCCGGGTCGACCGTGGTGTCGCCGATCACCGGCTGGAAGGTGCCGGAGGTGAAGTCCGACGCCTTGGACGTGGCCCGCTTGTGCCGCAGCAGCACCTTGGGCGTGAAGACGACCAGCGGCTTGTGCCGCCCCGACTCGACCTGCCAGCGCAGCAGGTGGAAGTAGTTGGCCGGGGTGGTGGGCTGCGCGACCGTCATGTTGTCGAGCGCGCAGACCTGGAGGAACCGCTCGATGCGGGCGGAGGAGTGGTCGGGGCCCTGGCCCTCGTAGCCGTGCGGCAGCAGCAGCACGACACCGGAGCGCTGGCCCCACTTCTGCTCGCCCGACGAGATGAACTCGTCGATGATCGTCTGGGCGCCGTTGACGAAGTCGCCGAACTGCGCCTCCCACGCCACGAGGGCGTCGGGACGCACGACGCTGTAGCCGTACTCGAAGCCCAGCGCCGCGAACTCGCTGAGCAGCGAGTCGTAGATGTAGAACTTCGTGGTGCCCTCGTTGAACGACTTGAGCGGGGTGTGCTCCGCGCCGGTCACCCGGTCGACCAGCACCGCGTGGCGCTGGGTGAAGGTGCCGCGGCGGGAGTCCTGGCCCACCAGGCGGACCGGGTGCCCGTCGATGAGCAGCGACCCGAAGGCCAGCGTCTCGCCCATGCTCCAGTCGATCGCGTCCTGCTCGACCATCTGGCCGCGGCGCTGGAGCACCGGAGCCAGGCGCGGGTGGACGGTGAAGCCCTCCGGCAGGTTGAGCTGGGTGTCGACGATGCGCTTGAGCGTCTCGTCGCTGATCGCGGTCGGCGTGTCGGCGTGCGACCACTTGACGACCTCGGTCGGCGGCACCCGCATCGCGCCCGCCTCCAGCGGCTTCTTGGCCGCCTCGCGGGTCTCGGTGAACGCCTGCTCCAGCTTGGCCTGGTAGTCGCGCAGCGCCGACTCGGCCTCCTCGACCGTGATGTCGCCCCGGCCGATCAGCGCCTCGGTGTAGAGCTTGCGCGTGGAGCGCTTGGCGTCGATCAGGTCGTACATCAGCGGCTGGGTGAAGGCCGGGTTGTCGCCCTCGTTGTGGCCGCGGCGGCGGTAGCAGATGAGGTCGATCACGACGTCCTTGCGGAACGCCTGGCGGTATTCGTAGGCGAGCTCGCCCACGCGCACCACGGCCTCGGGGTCGTCGCCGTTGACGTGGAAGATCGGCGCCTGGATCATCCGGGCCACGTCCGTCGCGTAGACGGAGGACCGGGAGGAGGCCGGCGAGGTGGTGAAGCCCACCTGGTTGTTGACCACCACGTGCACGGTGCCGCCGGTGCGGTAGCCGCGCAGCTGCGACAGGTTGAGCGTCTCGGCCACGACGCCCTGGCCGGCGAAGGCCGCGTCGCCGTGGACGAGCACGGGCAGGACGGTGAAGCCCTCCTCGCCGCGCTCCAGCAGGTCCTGCTTGGCGCGGACGACGCCCTCCAGGACCGGGTCCACCGCCTCCAGGTGCGACGGGTTGGCGACCACCGAGGCGGTGATCGTCTTGCCGCTGGGCGCGGTGAACGTGCCGGTCGCGCCGAGGTGGTACTTCACGTCGCCGGAGCCGTGCGCGGTGCGCGGGTCGATGTTGCCCTCGAACTCGCCGAAGATCTGCGCGTAGGACTTGCCCACGATGTTGGCGAGCACGTTGAGGCGGCCGCGGTGGGCCATGCCGATGACGACCTCGTCGAGGCCCTCGTCGGCGGCGTCGCTGATGACGGAGTCGAGCAGCGGTATGAGTGACTCGCCGCCCTCCAGCGAGAACCGCTTCTGGCCGACGAACTTCGTCTGCAGGAACGTCTCGAACGCCTCGGCGGTGTTGAGCCTGCTCAGGATGTTGAGCTGCTCGTCACGCTCGGGGGAGGCGTAGGGCTTCTCCACCCGCGCCTGGATCCAGGCCCGCTCCTCGGGGTTCTGGATGTGCATGTACTCGATGCCGACGGTGCGGCAGTAGGAGTCACGCAGCACGCCCAGGATCTCGCGCAGCTTCATCAGCGGCCGGCCGCCGAAGCCGCCGGTGGCGAACTCGCGCTCCAGGTCCCACAGCGTGAGGCCGTGCGACTGGATGTCGAGGTCGGGGTGCTTGCGCTGCTTGTACTCCAGCGGGTCGGTCTCGGCCATGAGGTGGCCGCGCACCCGGTAGGCGTGGATGAGCTCTATCACCCTCGCCGACTTGGCCACGTCCTCGTCGTGGGAGGCCGAGATGTCGCGCACCCAGCGGACCGGCTCGTACGGGATCCGGAGGTCTTCGAAGATCTCGTCGTAGAAGCCGTCCTCGCCCAGCAGCAGCCGGTGGATCGTGCGCAGGAAGTCGCCCGACTGGGCGCCCTGGATGATCCGGTGGTCGTAGGTGCTGGTGAGCGTCATGACCTTGGAGACGGCCAGGCGCGAGAGCGTGTCGGGGGACGCGCCCTGGTATTCGGCCGGGTATTCCATCGCGCCGACGCCGATGATCGTGCCCTGTCCGGGCATCAGGCGCGGGACGGAGTGGACCGTGCCGATCGTGCCGGGGTTGGTCAGCGAGATCGTGGTGCCGGTGAAGTCGTCGACGCCGAGCTTGCCGGCGCGGGCCTTGCGGACGACCTCCTCGTAGGCCATCCAGAACTGCCGGAAGTCCATGTCCTCGGCGGCCTTGATGGACGGCACGAGGAGCTGGCGCTCGCCGTTGCTCTTCTGGACGTCGATGGCCAGGCCGAAGCCCACGTGCTCGGGCTTGACCAGCGTCGGCTTGCCGTCGACCTCGGCGTAGGAGTAGTTCATCTCCGGCATGCTCTTCAGCGCCTTGACGATCGCGAAACCGATCAGGTGCGTGAAGGAGACCTTGCCGCCGCGACCCCGCTTGAGGTGATTGTTGATCACGATGCGGTTGTCGATGAGCAGTTTGGCCGGGATGGCCCGGACGCTCGTCGCGGTGGGGACCGTCAGCGAGGTGTCCATGTTGGCGGCCGTGCGGGCCGCCGCCCCGCGCAGTTTCACCTCTTCGGCGCCCTTGGGCACCTGGGTGACGGGCTGCTTGGGCTTCTCGGCGGGCGCCGGTGGCGGCGCCTTGACCGGAGCGGAAGCGGGCGCGGTTGCAGTGCCGTTCGCCGCCTCCCTGACCGGGGTACGGCCCGGTCCGTAATCAGGGTTGTAGTCAGCGAAGAAGTTCCACCAAGCCTTGTCGACAGACTCGGGATCTTGGAGATACTTCTGGTACAGCTCGTCGACAAGCCACTCATTCTGACCAAAGCTTGCCAGCGGGTTTGTCCGCGACGACTCAGACGACACGGCGCAAATCGCCCTCTTCCGCAGATCGGCGTTGATGTTAGAGAACCTGTCCAAGGCTACTCGCCCGGACCGACGGCGCGCGCCCGCGAGCCGCTGCCGCCTCGCCTGATCCTCTCAGGAGTGTCCCGAGAGGTCACGCGCCCCCAGTCAATCCAGGTGGTGCCGTCAACATTACCGTTTGGTATCAACAGCGGGAACGGAGGTTTAGTTCCCGCCTACGACGAGCCTGGAGGCGATCCGGACGTCGGGGGACAGCCGGGTGAGCAGATCGGCCAGCTCCTCGCCCGCCTCCTTCAGCTCCTCCAGCGACATCGGCTCCAGCCGCTCCAGCAGGAAGATCGCGTTGGTGGTCTCCTCGGTGAGCCGGGTGCGGACCACCTGGCGCCAGTTCCACCTGCGGCAGGTGACGCCCAGGTCGTCGCGCCAGATCACCTCGCCGGGCTCGGGCTGCCCCAGCGCCTCCTCCGACGCCTCGTCGCCGGTCGCCCTGACGAGCCGGGGCGGACCGGAATAGCGGTCGAGGTCCTCGCCGCCGATGGGCAGCGCGTGCTTCACGCTGATCGAGTTGTACGCGTCGACGACCTGGTTGATCTCCGGCAGCGGGAGCCTGCGGGTGAGCGCGTCGACCGAGGGCCGGGTGCGCTGCGGCTTGGCGCCGAAGGCGCGGTAGGCGTCCTTCCAGGCGTCGATCTTGGCCGGCTGGACCTCGTGCGTGGCCGCCTCGGCCAGCCAGTCACGGGTCAGGTCGTCGGTGGGGCCGTTGCGCAGGCCGTGGGCCGTCATGGCCAGGACGGCGAAGTCGGGGCGCAGCGCCAGGACCGCCTCGTCCACCGTGATGTCGTCAAGCATGCGCCTCAGTCTAGAAGGCGGCCATACCGCAAAAAGCTCTTTGCAAAATTGTCTTTGCGGTTTATCGTCAGGACATGGAGGACGAGTTCAAGATCAGTGATCCGCAGGTGCTCAAGGTCGTGGCGCACCCGCTGCGGGTGCGGCTGCTGGGCCTGCTGCGCGCCGACGGGCCGGCCACCGCCAGCGAGCTGGGCCGGGTGGTGGGGGAGAGCTCCGGCTCGACCAGCTACCACCTGCGCGAGCTCGCCAAGTACGGCTTCATCGAGGAGGACCCCGACCGGCGCGACGGCCGCGAGCGGCGCTGGCGCTCCCGCCACCGCTACACCTCCTGGGACAACCTGGAGATGTCGGCCAGCCCCGAGGGCCGCGAGGCCGTCAAGATCATGCGGCTGCGCCAGGTGGCGGTGCTGGAGCAGCGGGTCCGAGAGTTCGACGAGGGTGAGTGGGCCGACGCGTGGGTGCGCGCGGCCGGGCTGAGCGACAGCCTGGTCCGGCTGCCCGCCTCGGCCCTGCGCGAGCTCCACGAGCGGGTGGACGGGCTGCTGGAGGAGCTCGAGGCCCGCTACGCCGGCGCGCCCGACGCCGAGCAGGTGCACCTGTGGGTGGGCGGCTTCCCGCGCCGTCCGGAGGAGGAGGACGAGACGTGACCCCCCGCTCGGCGCTGCGGCGCTACATGCTGGTCAACTTCCTGACGTGGCTGCCCTTAGGGCTCATGATGCCCGTCATGGTGCTGCTCATGACCGAGCGGGGCCTCAGCCTCGCCCAGGTCGGGCTCGTGACGACCGTGTTCTCGGTCGTCACCATCGCGCTGGAGCTGCCCACGGGCGGGCTGGCCGACGTCGCGGGCCGCCGCGTCGTGCTGGCCGCCTCCGCCGCGTTCACGCTCGCCGCGCTCGCGTTGATGGCGGTCTCCACCACGGTGTGGATGTTCCTGGGGATGGCGGTGCTCAAGGGCGTGGGCCGGGCGCTGTCCAGCGGTCCCGCCACCGCCTGGTACGTCGACACGCTGCACGAGCTGGAGGGGCCGGACGCCGACCTGGGGCGCGGGCTGGCCAGGGGCGGCGCGATGGAGTCTGTGGCGCTCTGCGTGGGCGTGCTCGCCGGCGGGTTCGTCCCCCTCCTCGTGCCGCCCGGACCGCTGCCCCCGCTCGCCGTCCCGGCGGCCGGCGGCGCCGCCGCGGCCGCGGTCCTGCTGGTGGTGGCGCTGCTCGCGCTGCCCGAGCCCGCCCGCGAGCACGCCTCCGCCGTGACGGCGCGCGGGCTGCTGCGCGGCGTGCCCGCGACCGTCGGCGAGGGCGTGCGCCTGGTGACCGGAGCGCCGGTGCTGCGCCGGCTCATGCTGGTCGCCGCCGGGTCGGGCGTCGCGCTGACCGCCGTCGAGCTGCTCACCCCCGGACGGCTGGCCGAGCTCGCCGGGACCGCCGAGGAAGGCAGCACCGCGTACGCGATCGTGGCGGCGCTCGGGTTCGCCGGGAGCGCCTTCGGGAGCGCGATGGCGCCCCGGGCGGCGCGGCTGGCGGGTCGCATCACCGGTGCGGGAGGGCCGTCGCCGGTGGCCGGGTCCGTGGCGGGAACCGTGCTGACCTCGGCCTCCGTCGGGGCGCTGGCCGCGACCGCGGGCCTCGGCGGGGCGGCCGGGCTGATCACCGCCGCGACCGCCTACGTCGTGCTGTTCGCCGGGCTCGCCGTCGCGAGCCTGCTCTGCCTGGAGATGACGCACAAGGCCGTCGACGCCGGGCGGCGCAACACCGTCACCTCGACGAGCTCGCTCGCCCTGCAAGGCGGCGCCGCGGCGTCCAACCTGGGGTTCGGCGCGCTGGCCACCGGGGCGGGCACGGTGGCCGCCTGGTCGATGGCCGCCTGCCTGATCATGGCCTCGGCGCTGCTGTTCGTCAGGATGCCGCGGACCAGTCCAGCTCCGGCCCCACAGGTACGATCCGGCTCGGATTGATGTTCGTCTGGGTGACGTAGTAGTGCCGCTTGATGTGGTCGAAGTCGGTGGTCTCGCCGAACGCCGGGATCGCGTACAGCCTCCTGGCGTACGACCACAGCGCCGGATAGTCGGTCAGGCGGCGCACCGAGCACTTGAAGTGGCCGTAGTAGACGCTGTCGAACCTGGCCAGCGTCGTGTAGAGGCGCACGTCGCTCTCGGTCAGCGCGTCGAACAGGAACTCCCTGCCCGTCAGCCGCTCCTCCAGGAAGTCCAGCGTGGCGAAGACGCGGCCCACGGCCTCCTCGTACGCCTCCTGGGCGGTGGCGAACCCGGCCTCGTAGACGGCGTTGTTGAGACCGTGGTAGACGCGCTCGTTCATGGCGTCGATCTCGGGGCGCAGCGCCTCGGGATAGAGGTCGGGCGTGCGGCTCCAGGTGGTCTCCAGGTCGAGGGTGATCCGCGGGAAGTCGTTGGTGACGATCCGCCCCTCCTTGGCGTCCCAGACGCACGGCACCGTGTAGCGGCCCCGGAAGTCCGGGTCGGTGGCCAGGTAGAGCTCCGACAGGTAGATGCCGCCGGGGACCCGCCAGCCCTTCTCGTCGCGGATCGGGTCCACGATGGTCACGTCCAGCAGGTCCTCGAGGCCCAGGAGCCGGCGCACGATCAGCACCCGCTGCGCCCACGGGCAGGCGTAGGAGGCGTAGAGCCGGTAGCGGCCGGGCTCGGGCGGGCCGAGGCGGTCGGTGAAACGGTTCGGCTGCCTGACGAAGCGCCCGTCATCGGCGATTTCACGTTTCATGCCCCCAGTAGAACATGCTTCCGGAACGCCGGGCAGAATCTCGGGCATGGCGAAGTTCGTGGTGACTCCTTCCAGCGAGGAGCAGCGTGCGGCATGGACGGGCGGGACGATCCCCGAGGTGGAGCGGGTGCGGCCGGGCCTGTGGTCGGTGCCGGTGCCCATCCCGATCAACCCGCTGCGCTACGTCCTGGTGTACGTGCTCGAATGCGACGACGGCGTGGCCCTCGTCGACGCCGGATGGAACACCGACGAGGCGTACGACGCGCTGGTCGCAGGGCTCGCCGTGGCCGGTTACGCGATCACCGACGTCAAGGCGGTGCTCGTCACCCACATCCACCCCGACCACTACGGCCTGGCGGGACGCGTCCGGGAGGCGTCCGGTGCGTGGATCGGGCTGCACCCGGCGGACGCCGAGCTGGTCCACGAGCGCTACGACGAGGCCGCCATCGAGTCGCTGGTCGCCCGGGAGCGGGCGCTGCTGGCGCGCTGCGGCGTGCCCCCGGCCACGCTGGACGAGCTGGCCGGGGCGTCGATGATGATCAGGCACCTGGTGTCGACGGCCAAGCCCGACCGGCTCATCGAGGACGGCGACCGGCTCGGCCTGCCCGGCTGGGACCTGCGCGCGCTGTGGACGCCGGGGCACTCGCCAGGCCACCTCTGCTTCACCTCGCCGTCCAGGAAGCTGCTGTTCTCCGGCGACCACGTGCTGGCCAGGATCACGCCGATCGTCGCGGTGCACCCGCAGTCGGGGCCGAACCCGCTGGCCGACTACCTCGGCGCGCTGGCCGCCGTGCGCGCCCTGGACGTGGAGGAGGTGCTGCCCGCCCACGAGTACCGCTTCCTGGAGCTGGCCGGGCGGGTCGACCACGTGATGGCCCACCACGAGGAGCGGCTGGCCGAGATCGAGGGCGTGCTCGCCGCGTCGGACGGCGTGAGCTGCTGGGAGGCGGCGACCCGGCTGACGTGGTCGCGGCCGTGGGAGTCGATCCCGGCGTTCATGCGCCGGGCGGCCAACAACGAGACGCTGGCCCACCTGGTGTGGCTGGAGGCGCGCGGCCGGGCCCGCCGGGAGCCCGGCGAGCCGGACCGCTGGGTCAGCGGCTGAGCCCCGTCCAGAACGCGTACGCGTGGTCGCGCTCGAACGCGGCGCGCTTCCACGTCCCGGCCGTGAGCGAGCGCACGTGCCGGTCGCGCTCGGCGAACCGCGCCCAGCCCGGGTCGCCGGTGGCCGCGAACCGCACCCAGGCGCCGGTCATCCGCTCGGCCAGCCGCGCCTGCCGGGGCGGCAGCTTCTCGAACAGCTTCAGGTCGAACAGGTACGGCAGCTCCGCCATGTGCTGGGCGCGCACCGGGAAGCTCGTGGCGGGGTAGCCGGCGAACCAGGGCGTGTCCTTCTCGGCGAACTCGTACATCCGGGTGGGCGTCCAGCGTGACAGCAGCCGGGCGGTGTCGAGCGTGGGCGCCGCCCAGGCGTGGTCGGTGCGCACGGCGGCCAGCGCCGCCCCGGCCGAGCCGTGGGCCCGCAGCGGGTAGCGCTTCAGCACGGCGGCGGCGTCGGCGCCGAACTCCGCGCGGATCGCGGGCGCGTACTCCCCGGCGCGCATGGGCCGGCCGCCGGGGGCCAGCTCCGCGCCGGCGACCATGCCGCGCTCCTCGTCGTGGTTGACGCCGACCAGCACCGGGACCCGGTTGAACCGGCCGTCGCGCAGCGCCTGCGCGGGGGTGCGGGGCAGCAGCGCGGTGCCCGCGACCGGGCGCGGCTCGGCGAAGGCGCCGTAGGCGGCGAGCAGGTCGGCAGCCGGCACCGCGCGCAGGCAGGCCGCGACGTCGTCGGCCTCCTCGCACCCCACCTTCTCGATCACCTTGGCGCTCTCGGCCTCGGCGGCGGCGCGGGTCCGCGATCCGCCCGTCGCGCAGGGGGCGCTCTGCACGATCGCCCGGTGGAACAGGCCCTTGGACGCGGGCGAGGCGAGGTGGCCGCAGACGGCGTAGCCGCCGCCCGACTGGCCCATGATCGTCACCTTGCCGGGGTCGCCGCCGAACGCGCCGATGTTCGCCCGGACCCAGCGCAGCGCCGCCTGCTGGTCCTCCAGGCCGAAGCCGCCCGATCCGCCGAGCGCGGGGGAGCTGAGGAAGCCCATGACGCCCAGCCGGTAGTTCATCGACACGACGACCGCCCCCGCCGAGGCCAGCCGCGCCGGGCCGTACATGTCGCCCGTGCCGTACATGAGGCTGCCGCCGTGGATCCACACGACGACGGGCAGCTTGCCCTTCGCCTTCGCCGGGGTGGTGACGTTGAGGTAGAGGCAGTCCTCGTTCTCGCTGGGCACGCCGATCGGGTAGCCGGTGGGCTGGGCGCAGGCCGGGCCGGGGCGGGTGGCGTCGCGCACGCCGGTCCACGACGCGGCCGGCCGGGGCGAGGCCCAGCGCAGGTCGCCGACGGGCGGGGCGGCGTACGGGATGCCCTGGAAGGAGCGGACGCCGGCGGCGGCCGATCCGCGCACCTCGCCGGCGGCCGTGCCGACCACGACGGGAGCGGTCGCGGCGGCGGCGGGCAGGGCGGGGGTCGCCGTGGCGAGCAGGCCGGCGGCCAGCACGCCCGCGAGCCGTCCGTAGGAGGGGGTCATCTGGGTGTTTCTCCCGTCTCGTGGTGATCTGCAGAGGACGGTACGGAGATTTGGGCGATCGCGCAAGTCGTTCGCCTAAGGCGCTCGCATGACACGCTTGCTATGCTGCCCGGCATGGGAAACCGGGAAGATCTGCTCGACGGGGCCAAGCGGTGCCTGCGCGAGAAGGGCTACGACCGCACCAGCGTGCGCGACATCGCCTCCGCCGCCGGCGTCAGCATGGCCGCCATCGGCTATCACTACGGGTCGCGCGAGGCGCTGCTGAACAAGGCGCTGTTCGAGATCCTCGACGAGTGGGGCGACGCCATGGGCCGGGCGCTCGTGCCCGAGTCCGGCGGCGCGGCGGCCGAGCACTACGCGCGCATGTGGGAGAGCCTGCTCGCCGACTTCAAGGCCCATCCGGACCTGTGGCTGGCCTCGGTCGAGCTGTTCATGCAGGCCCAGCGCCAGCCCGAGCTGCGCCCGGCGCTCGCCGAGGGCACCCGGCAGGGGCGGGCCGGGATGGCGGCGATCCTGGAGAGCGTGCCGGAGGACACGGTGCCGGAGCGGTCCGCGCGCACGCTGGGCACGGTCCAGGTCGCGCTGATGACCGGCGTGATGGTGCAGTGCCTGAGCGACCCCGACAGCGCGCCCAGCGCCGCCGAGGTGCTCGACGGGCTGCGGGCCGTCGCCAAGCTGCTCGGCTGAACGCCCCGGCTCGGGTTATGGTGCTCCTACCAGAATGTTGTTCTCCTGGCTGGAGGTTCGATGCTTCGGTTCGATGACAGGGTCGCGATCGTCACGGGGGCCGGGCACGGCCTCGGCCGCTCCCACGCGCTCCTGCTGGCCGAGCGGGGCGCCAAGGTCGTCGTCAACGACCTCGGCGGCGCGCTCGACGGCACCGGCGCCTCCGCCGGCCCGGCCGCCGACGTGGTCGAGCTGATCACCAAGAACGGCGGCCAGGCCGTCGCGAGCACCGACAACGTCGCCACCCCCGAAGGCGCCAGGGCCATCGCGCAGGCCGCCGTCGACGCGTTCGGGAAGATCGACATCGTCGTCAACAACGCCGGCATCCTGCGTGACAAGTCGTTCGGCAAGATGACCGTCGAGGACTTCGACAGCGTCCTCGCCGTGCACGTACGCGGCTCCTACCTGGTCAGCCAGGCGGCCTACCCGTTCATGAAGGAGGCCGGCTACGGGCGGATCGTCAACACCTCCAGCCCGGCCGGCCTGTTCGGCAACTTCGGCCAGGCCAACTACTCCACCGCCAAGATGGGCCTGGTCGGGCTCACCAAGACGCTCGGCATCGAGGGCGCGCGCAGCGGCATCAAGGCCAACGCCATCGCCCCGATCGCCTGGACGCGCATGACCGAGGCGCTGCTGCCCGCCGAGTTCGAGGCGAAGTTCACGCCCGAGCGGGTCAGCGCGCTCGTCGCCTACCTGGTGCACGACTCGTGCGAGGCGAGCGGCGAGGTCTTCAGCGTCGGCGGCGGGCGCGTGGCGCGGGTGTTCGTGGCCGAGGGGCCCGGCTGGAAGAGCGACGACCTGACGCCGGAGGCGCTGGCGGACAACTGGGCGTCCGTCATGGCCGAGCAGCCGTACGTGCTCACGGCGGGCGACTCGATGAAGGCGATGCTCTAGCAGGGCTCCAGAGGGTTCACGTTCGGGGGCGCCGATCCGTACGGGTCGGTGCCCTGTTTTATGCCGAAAAATCGGGCTTTGTTCGATCATCGACAGAAGTACGGCGAGTTTGGGCGGCTCGCACTCTTGAATTGCCGGATGAGTGATCTTATTGTCGCGGCATGACCCCCGCCCCGGGCTCGCCCGGCGACGTCCTGACGCTGATCAGCGCAGGCTCCGCGACGACCCGTTCCGACCTCGCCCGGCTCACCGGGCTGGCCCGATCCACGATCTCCCAGCGCGTCGACGCGCTGATCGAGCGCGGTCTGGTCGAGGAGACCGAGAGCGGCGAGTCGACCGGCGGACGCCCGCCCCGCCAGCTCCGCCTGCACACCGAGGAGCACGCCTTCGCCGGCGTCGACCTCGGCGCCACCCACTGCCGCATCGCCCTCATGGACATGTCCGGCGACGTGCTCGCCGAGTGCGAGGACTCCCTGCTGATCGAGGAGGGTCCCGAGACCGTGCTCGCGCACGTCGACGGCCGCCTCGACCGGCTCCTCGCCGAGGCCGGGCGGCCCAGGGCGGCGCTGCGGGCCATCGGCATGGGCGTGCCCGGCCCGGTCGAGTTCGCCACCGGGCGGCCGAACAACCCGCCGATCATGCCCGGCTGGAACGAGTACCCGATCCCTGAATACTTCGGCGGCACCGCCGTCCTCGTCGACAACGACGTCAACGTCATGGCCCTGGGCGAGCACCGCAACGCCTTCGGCGACATCCGCCACCTGCTGTTCGTCAAGGTCGGCACCGGCATCGGCTGCGGCATCGTCGCCGAGGGCACCCTCCACAGGGGAGCGCAGGGCTCGGCCGGCGACATCGGCCACATCCGCGTCAACGGCCACGAGGAGGCGGGCTGCCGCTGCGGCAACAGCGCCTGCCTGGAAGCCGTGGCAGGCGGCGCCGCCGTCGCCCGCCGCCTCACCGAGCTGGGCGTCGCCGCCGAGTCGGGAGCCGACGTCGTCGCGCTCGTCCAGGCCGGCAACACCCAGGCGCTGCGGCTCGTCAGAGAGGCCGGCCGGCTCATCGGCGAGGTGCTGGCCAGCCTGGTCAACTTCTTCAACCCCGAGGTCATCGTCATCGGCGGCGCCCTCTCGCGGGTCCACGAACACCTGCTCGCCGGCATCAGGGAGACCGTCTACCGCCGCTCCCTGCCGCTGGCCACCCACCACCTGTCGATCGTGCCGAGCCGCATGGGGATCAACGCCGCCGCACTGGGCGCCGGGATCCTCGCGATCGAGCACTACCTGTCACCGGACAACATCAACCGCATCGTCAACGCCTGAAACCGTGTGAAAGGGAGCCCGATGCTCGTCATGAGGGGGATCGTCAAGCAGTTCCCCGGCGTGCGCGCGCTGGACGGGGTCGACCTGGACGTGCGGGCGGGCGAGGTGCACTGCCTGCTCGGCCAGAACGGCGCCGGCAAGTCGACACTGATCAAGGTCCTGGCCGGCGTCCACCAGCCGGACGAGGGCACCGTGGAGTTCAACGGCGCGCAGGTGCGCCCGTCAGGCCCGATGGACGCCATCCGGCTCGGCTTCGCCACCATCTACCAGGAGCTCGACCTGGTCGACGGGCTCAGCGTCGCCGACAACATCTTCCTCGGCCACGAGCACGCCCGCCTCGGCTTCGTCAACACCGGCGCCGGCCACCGGGCCGCCCGCCAGGTGCTCGAACGCCTCGGCCACGGCGAGATCCGCCCCTCCACCGAGGTCGGCAGGCTCTCACCCGCGGCCAAGCAGGTGGTCTCGATGGCGCGGGCGCTCTCCCACGACGCCCGCCTGATCATCATGGACGAGCCGTCGGCCGCCCTCGCCCACGACGAGGTCGCCAACCTCTTCCGCATCATCCGCGAGCTCACCGGCCAGGGCGTGGCCGTCGTCTACATCTCCCACCGGCTTGAGGAGATCCGCGAGATCGGCGACCGCGTGACCGTGCTGAAGGACGGCCGCACCGTCGCCGTCGGCCTGCCCGCCCGCGACACCCCCACCTCCCGCATCGTCTCGCTGATGACCGGCAGGAACGTCGAGTACGTCTTCCCGCCCCGCGCCGCCCGGCCCCCCGGCGACCTGGTGCTGGAGGTCGAGCACCTGACCTCGCCCGGCGCCTTCCACGACGTCAGCTTCAGCGTCCGCGCCGGCGAGATCGTCGGACTGGCCGGCCTGGTCGGCTCCGGCCGCTCGGAGATCCTCGAAGCGGTGTACGGCGCGCGTCCCGCCTCCGGCAGCGTCGTCCTCGCCGGGAAGCGGTTACGCCGCGGCGGCGTCGTCACCAGCGTCCGCCGCGGCATGGGCCTGGCCCCCGAGGAACGCAAGGCCCAGGCCCTCCTCCTCGACCAGAGCGTCACCGCCAACATCACGCTGGGCAGCCTGCCGGGCTTCGCCAGGTTCGGCTGGATGAACCGGGCCCGCGAGCGCGCCGAAGCCGAACGCCTGGTCAAAGCGCTCGACATCCGGCCGCCCGACCCCGAACGGCCGGTCAAGACCCTGTCCGGCGGCAACCAGCAGAAGGCGGTGCTCGCCCGCTGGCTGCTCGGCAGCCGCCGCCTGCTCCTGCTCGACGAACCGACCAGAGGCGTGGACGTGGGCGCCAGGGCGGAGCTGTACGCGGTCATCCGCGACCTGGCCGACCAGGGCATCGGCGTCCTGCTGGTGTCCAGCGAGGTGCCCGAGGTGCTCGGCCTGGCCGACCGCGTGCTGGTGGTGCGCGAGGGCGCGGTCATCCATGAGGCCGGCGCCGGAGAA
Source organism: Nonomuraea sp. NPDC003214 (assembly GCF_053590035.1). Lineage (NCBI taxonomy): Bacteria > Bacillati > Actinomycetota > Actinomycetes > Streptosporangiales > Streptosporangiaceae > Nonomuraea > Nonomuraea sp. NPDC003214. The sequence continues at coordinate 36,538 of NZ_JBSFSX010000002.1, forward strand.
CTCGACGAGCACCGCGTGCTCGACATGATCATGAATGGGAGAGCGGCCTGATGAGCGACGCCCGAAGACCGCCCGCGGCGGTCCCCGAGACCGGCGGAGCCGCGCCACCACCGGCCCGCGCCACCCTGAACTCCCTCACCGGAGCCCGCCACCTGGGCCTGCTCGTGGCCCTCGGCCTGCTCGTGGTCGTCGGCCTCGTCACCCGGCCGGAGAACTTCGCCACCGCCTCCAACCTCGTCAGCATCCTCTCGCTCGCCGCCACCATCGGCGTGATCACCGTCGGCGCCACCTTCGTCATCATCGGCGGCGGCATCGACCTGTCCGTGGGCGCGATCATGGCCCTGGCGTCCGTCTGGGCCACCACCGTGGCCACCCAGGAGTTCGGGCCCGTCGTCATGGCCGTCTGCGCCATCCTCGTCGGCACCGGCACCGGGCTGGTCAACGGCCTGCTCATCGCCTACGGGCGGCTCGTGCCGTTCATCGCCACGCTGGCCATGCTGGTGGCGGCACGCGGCCTGGCCCAGCGCATGTCGGACCGCAAGACCCAGCTCATCGACGGCGAAGGCGCCATCGCCGCCCTGTCGACCACCCGCATCCTCGGCATCCCGCTGCTCGTCTACATCTTCGCGCTGGTCGTGGTGCTCGGCTGGATCCTGCTCAACCGCACCACCTTCGGCCGCCGCACCTACGCCGTCGGCGGCAACCCGGAGGCCGCCAGGCTCGCCGGCATCGACGTCCGGCGGCACACGATGCTCCTCTACGCCCTGTCCGGGCTGTGCTGCGGCATCGCCGCCATCCTCATCATGGCGCGCACGACCACAGGCTCGTCCACCCACGGCGACCTGTACGAGCTCGACGCCATCGCCGCCGTCATCATCGGCGGCACCCTGCTCACCGGCGGCCGCGGCACGATCATCGGCTCCATCCTGGGCCTGCTCATCTTCACGCTCATCACGAACCTGTTCATCCTCAACGGCCTCAACACCAGCGACCAGCTGATCGCCAAGGGCCTGATCATCGTCGTCGCCGTCCTTCTCCAGCGGCGAAACCTGAAGGAGAGAGCACCATGAGCAACAACGTCGCGCGCAGGGGATTCCTCGTCGGCGGTCTCGGCGGCGCCGCGCTCTTAGCGGCGGGCTGCACCAGCAACGAGCCGTCGGCCTCGCCCACCACGGCCGCGCCGCAGCCGGCCCCGGCGGCCAGCGGCAACGACGAGCCCGGCGACAAGGTCGTCATCGGCTTCTCGGCGCCCGCCGCCGACCACGGCTGGATCGCCGCCATCGCCAAGAACGCCGAAGCCACCGCCAAGCAGTATCCCGACATCGAGTTCAAGCCGGTCGAGCCCACCAACGACATCAACCAGCAGATCTCCGCCGTCGAGTCGCTCATCGCCGCCAAGGTGAACGCGCTGGTCATCCTGCCCAACGACGGCCAGCAGCTCAACCAGATCGCGCTGCGCGCGACCGAGGCCGGCATCCCCGTGATCAACCTCGACCGCGTCTTCCCGGACAAGCTCGCCTACCGGACGTGGATCGGCGGCGACAACTACGGCATGGGCGTGGCCGCCGGTCACCACATCGGCAAGGCGCTCAAGGACAAGGGCGTGTCGAACCCGGTCATCGTGGAGATCCAGGGCATCGCCACGCTCCCGCTCACCCAGGACCGCAGCAAGGGCTTCGAGGACGCGCTGAAGACGTACGGGTTCAGCGTGACGGCCAAGCAGGACGCCAAGTTCACCGTGGAGACGGGCAACCAGGTGGCGACCGGCCTGCTCCAGGCGCACAAGAAGATCGACGCGATGTGGAACCACGACGACGACCAGGGGGTCGGCGTGCTGGCGGCGATCAAGGAAGCGGGACGGAACGAGTTCGTCATGGTGGGCGGCGCGGGGTCGGCCAACGCCATGCGGGAGATCCAGTCGGGCACGTCGGTGCTGCAGGCCACGGTCACCTACAGCCCCACGATGGCCTCCTCGGCCATCAAACTGGCGCGCCTGATCGCCCAAGGCAAGGGCATGAGTGACCTCGTGGAGAACCAGGTTCCGCAGTCCATCACGCTCGCGTCCGAGACCATTACCAAGGAGAACGTCGAGAAGTATCTGGACCTCGGCTTCGAATCCTGATCGGGGGTTGCATGTCAGCAAGAACCGTCGGCGTCGGCATGATCGGTTACGCCTTCATGGGCCGCGTCCACTCCCAGGCCTGGCGCAGCGTCGCCGCCTTCTTCGACGTGCCGGCCGTGCCGCGGATGCGGGTGATCGCCGGCCGGTCGAAGGAGGCGACCGAGGCGGCCGCCGAGCAACTGGGCTGGGCGGAGGCGGTGACCGACTGGCGTGAGGTGATCGCGCGTGCGGACGTCGACGTGGTCGACATCTGCACGCCCGGCGACACGCACGCCGAGATCGCGATCGCCGCCCTGCGCGCGGGCAAGCACGTCATCTGCGAGAAGCCGCTGGCCAACACGGTGGCCGAGGCGGAGGCCATGGTGCAGGCGGCCGCCTCGGCGACGGGGCGCAGCATGGTGGCCTTCAACTACCGGCGGGTCCCGGCGGTGGCGCTGGCCAGGCAGCTCGTGGAGCAGGGCAGGCTGGGGGAGATCCGGCACGTGAGGGCCCAGTATCTGCAGGACTGGATCGTCGACCCGGACTTCCCGCTGGTGTGGCGGCTGCGCAAGGACAAGGCGGGCTCGGGCGCGCTCGGCGACATCGGCGCGCACATCATCGACGCCACGCAGTTCATCAGCGGGCAGCACATCGTCGGGGTGTCCGCGCTGACGGAGACCTTCGTCAAGGAACGGCCGCTGCCGGAGTCGTCGTCGGGGCTGTCGGCCGGCGGCGGCTCGGGCCGGGGGACGGTCACGGTGGACGACGCCGCCCTGTTCACCGCGCGGCTGTCGGGCGGGGCGGTGGGCTCGTACGAGGCCACCCGGTTCGCCACGGGCCGCAAGAACGCGTTGCGCATCGAGATCAACGGCTCGCTCGGCAGCCTCGCCTTCGACTTCGAGTCGATGAACGAGCTGTGGTTCAGCGAGGGCGGCCGGGGCTTCGAGCGCATCCTCGTGACCGAGCCCGACCATCCGTACGTCGGAGCCTGGTGGCCGCCGGGTCACGGGCTCGGCTACGAGCACACGTTCACGCACGAGATCAAGGACTTCCTGGAGGCGATCGCCGAAGGGCGCGACCCTTCGCCGTCGTTCGCCGACGGGCTGCGGGTGCAGCGCGTGCTCGCGGCGGTCGAGCGGAGCGCGGCCGACGGGAGCCGTTTCACCGCTGTGGAGGACTCATGAGACCCATCACGCTGTTCACCGGTCAGTGGGCCGACCTGCCGTTCGAGGAGGTGTGCAGGCTGGCCGCCGAGTGGGGCTACGACGGCCTGGAGATCGCCTGCTCGGGTGACCACTTCGACGTGGCGCAGGCGGTCGCCGACCCGTCGTACGTGGAGCAGAAGCGCGCCCAGCTCGACAAGCACGGCCTCAAGGTGTGGACGATCTCCAACCACCTGGTGGGCCAGGCCGTCTGCGACCATCCGATCGACGAGCGGCACAAGGCGATCCTGCCGGCCCGGATCTGGGGGTCGGGCGATCCGGAGTCGGTGCGCCAGGCGGCGGCCGAGGAGCTGAAGAACACCGCGCGGGCCGCCGCGCTGCTGGGGGTCGACACGGTGGTGGGCTTCACCGGCTCGTCGATCTGGCACACGGTGGCGATGTTCCCGCCGGTGCCGGCGTCGATGGTGGACGCGGGCTACCAGGACTTCGCCGACCGCTGGAACCCGATCCTGGACGTGTTCGACGAGGTGGGGGTGCGGTTCGCGCACGAGATCCACCCGAGCGAGATCGCCTACGACTACTACACGACGGTCCGCACGCTGGAGGCGATCGGCCACCGGCCCGCCTTCGGCCTCAACTGGGACCCGTCGCACATGGTGTGGCAGGACCTCGATCCGGTGGCGTTCATCCTGGACTTCGCCGACCGGATCTATCACGTCGACTGCAAGGACACGCGGATGCGCGTCGGCGACGGCCGCCGGGGCCGGCTGTCGTCGCACATGCCGTGGGCGGACATGCGCCGGGGCTGGGACTTCGTCTCGACGGGCCGGGGTGACGTGCCGTGGGAGGACTGCTTCCGGGCGCTCAACTCGATCGGTTACGCGGGCCCGATCTCGATCGAGTGGGAGGACGCGGGCATGGACCGGCTGGACGGCGCCCGGGAGGCGCTGGCCTACATCCGCGACCTCAACGCGATCACGCCGCCGGCGACGGCGTTCGACGCGGCGTTCTCGTCGGGCTGACGACCTCTCCCCGCACGGGCCGCGTCCAGTACGGGGGCGCGGCCCGTGCTTTTTATGGATATTTCGGAAAAAGTGCTTTAAACACCAACCTTTTTATGACGGTGCGCTTAAATCGGTAACTCAGCGCTTTGTGATCTAGGTCGCATTCTCTTTTTCCTATTTCACCCTGATATGCGGTCGTGATACTTCTGTGACGCCGTGCGATCAGGGGACGGAGGGGCGTGACACCGTACTACGCCCCTCCGCGGTCGCACGTCGCCAGGCACTTGACGTGAGGAAACCATTTGCGCACCGTCATGAAGAGCACTGTCGGCAAACTGGCGCTCGGGGTCGCCGCCGTTACCGCTCTCTCGGGGGTTCCCGCCGCCCACGCGGCCGAGCCGCCCACCGCCGTGGAGGCCGCCTCCGCGCAGGCGGCCAAGACCGGCCAGGCCGTGCCCGTGCCGAGCCTGACCGACGAGAACAGCACCACCGTCGCCAACCCCGACGGCACCCTCACCGCCACCATCACCTCCGGCCCGTCCAACGTGAAGCAGGGCGACCGGTGGGTGCCGATCGACACCACGCTCGTCGCCGAGGGCGGCGTGCTCAAGCCGAAGGCCGCCAAGGCCGACGTCACGGTGTCCGCCGGCGGTGAGGGTCCGCTGGCCACGATGGTCGACGAGCAGGGGCGGACGTTCTCCCTCCAGTGGCCGCAGGCGTTGCCCGCGCCCAAGGTCGCGGGCAACGTCGCCACGTTCGCCGACGCCGCCGGACCGGGCGCCGACCTGGTGGTGACCGTCCTGCCGACGGGCTTCCGGCACGACGTGGTCCTCCGTACGAAGCCGTCCGGGCCGATCGAGCTGCGGATCCCCGTACGGACCGAAGGGGTGGAGCTGGGCGAGGCCGCCGACGGGCGGCTGGAGCTCAGGAGCGACGCCGGCGAGGTCGTCGCGGCCGGCGCCAAGCCGGTGATGTGGGACGCCAGTGGGCGCGGCAAGCCGCGCGGCGACGCCATCGCCCCGGTCGAGGCCGCCGTGCGGACCGAGAACGGCGCCAAGGTCCTGGTGCTGACGCCGGACGCGGAGTTCCTGTCGGACCCGAAGCGGGTCTACCCGGTGACCGTCGACCCGACGATCACGCTGCCCGGCGTGGAGGTCGACACCGACGTGGCCACTTCGTGGGCCTCGCACCCCGGCGACGCGATGATCATCGCGGGCACCATGCCGTGGGAGAACGGCCAGGGCGGCGACGTGATGCGCAGCCTGGTCAAGTTCGACACCAGCGCGTTCACCGGCAAGCGGGTGCTGTGGGCGGGCCTCGGCATGTGGAACGTCGAGACCAACGCCTGCGGCCTGCGCGTCGGCTCCGGCCTCACCGCCGAGCGCGTCACCGGCCCGTGGGACGAGAACAACCTCAACTGGGACAACAAGCCCCCCACCGTCAAGGAGGGCTCCTCCACCGTGCGCGCCGGGCTCGGCCGCACCTGGACCGAGCCCTGCGCGGGCGGCCCCGGGTTCCTGACGTGGGGCGTGACCGGCATCGCGCAGGCGTGGGCCAAGGGCGCCCCCAACCACGGCATCCAGCTGCGCGGCGCCGACGAGAGCGAGGCCACGAACTGGCGGGCGTTCGCCGCCTCCGAGAACAAGGAGCAGGGCGTCAAGCCGCCCACGCTGGCGGTCGTCTACTGGCGCTAGAACGGGTAGGACGGGGGGATGGATCTCGACTGGACCGCCGAGCTGCACGAGCAGCTCTCCTGGCACTGGACCAGGCAGCTCCGCCCCCGCCTCGACGGCCTGAGTGACGAGGAGTATCTCTGGGAGCCGGCCCCCGGCTCCTGGAGCATCCGTGAGGGCGTCATCGACACGGCCTACCCGCCGCCGGAGCCCGCGCCCGTCACCACGATCGCCTGGAGGCTGGCCCACGTCATCGTCGGCGTCCTCGGCGCCCGCACGGCCGCCCAGTTCGGCGGCCCCGCCGTCGACTACGACACGTTCCCGTACGCGACGACGGCGGCGGGCGCGCTGGAGCAGCTCGACGAGGCGTACGAGCGCTGGTCGAGCGGCGTGCGCTCGCTCGGGCCGGGCGACCTGGCGCGGCCCGTCGGCCCCTCGGAAGGCCCGTACGCCGACCGGCCCCTGGCCACCCTGGTGCTCCACATCAACCGGGAGGTCATCCACCACGGCGCCGAGGTCGCGCTGCTGCGCGACCTGTGGGCGCACCGCTGAGCGTCAGTCCATCACCACGATCTGGCGCAGCACCTCGCCGCCGCGCAGCGCGGCCACGGCGTCGTTGAGGTCGGCCAGCCGGATCCGCGAGCTGATCAGCGACTCCAGGTCGAGCTGCCCGGCCTTGTAGAGCTTGGCGAAGTAGGGGAAGTCGTGCCGCACGTCGGCCTCGCCGTACAGGCTGGACAGCAGGTTCTTGCCCTCGAACAGCAGGCTGAAGGCGGAGATCGACACCATGTCGTCCGTGGCGCCCGCGCCCACCACGACGACGTCGCCGCCCTGCCGGGTGAGCTGCCAGGCGCTCTGGATCGTGGCGGCCTTGCCGACGACCTCAAAGCCGTAGTCGAAGCCCTGGCCGCCGGTGAGCTCGGCCAGCGCGCCGGGGACGCCCTCGGGGGTGACCGCGTGGGTCGCGCCGACCTTCCTGGCCAGCTCGTGCTTGGACTCCAGCGGGTCGACGGCCAGGATCGTCCTGGCGCCGGACACCCGCGCGCCCTGGATGACCGACAGGCCGACGCCGCCGCAGCCGATCACCACGACCGTGGAGCCGGGCCGCACCTTGGCGGTGTTGACCACGGCCCCGACGCCGGTCGTGATGCCGCAGCCGATCAGCGCCGCCGCCTCCCACGGCACCTCCGGGTCGATCTTGATGGCGCCCTGCCAGGGCACCACGATCTCCTCGGCCCAGGTGCCGCAGCCGGCCATGCCGAAGGCCGTGGTGTCGCCGCCGAACCGGAAGTTGCCCTTGGTGAACGACTCGATCATGTACTTCGGGCACAGGAACGGCTGGCCGCCCAGGCACAGGTCGCACTCCTGGCAGGCGGGGCGCCAGCTGATCACCACGTGGTCGCCCGGGGCGACCGAGGTGACGTGGGCGCCGACCTCCACCACCTCGCCCGCGCCCTCGTGGCCGGGGACGAGCGGCACGGGCTGCGGCAGCACGCCTGACATGGCCGACAGGTCCGAATGGCAGACGCCCGTCGCCCGGATCCGCACCCGGACGTCCGCCGGGCCCACCGGGGCCAGGGTCACGTCGTCGCGGATCTCGAGCTTGTCATCGCCTACGGCGTGCAGAAGCGCGGCGCGCATGGGGGATTCCTCCTGTCGGGCTATTCCTCAAGGGAAAGTGCGGCTTTGGGACAGGACCGCACCGCGTGACGCACGCGGTCCAGCATCTCGGGGGGCGGTTCGGGCAGCAGGACGTGGAGTTCGTCGTTGTCGTCCACCTCGAACACCTCTGGCGCGAGCCCCATGCACACGGCGTTGGCCTCGCAGACCAGGTAGTCGACGTTGATCTTCATGTGAGCCTCCGGTGATCCCATGAGACCACTTTGCCGGGCTCCACGGCGTACGCGAACCGTTTCCGGCCGGTCTGCTCGACATAGGGGCGCAGGAGGTCGTCCGCCACGCCCGGGGTCGTCCGGCGGGCGACGGCCATGCCGACCTCCATCGGGTCGTCCAGCCGCACGGCCTCGCCGTAGATCAGGACCCCGCGCAGCTCGGCGTAGTCCTCGCCGGCCTCGATCAGGCAGCTCACCCGGCGGTCGCGCGCCAGGTTGCGGGCCTTCTGCGACTTGGCGTACGTCCAGAAGGTGATCCGGCCCTTGCCGTCGAGCCCGTGGAACATGGTCACCAGGTGCGGGGTGCCGTCGGGGTTGATGGTCGCCAGTTGCAGCTTCCTGGCCCCCTCCAGCAACGCGGTGACCTCGTCGTCCGGCATCGCGATGCGAGCGCGCTGATTCACGCTGCCAGTAGAACAGGTTGCATTATGCCGGGCAAGAGGGCGACGGAATGTTGTTCGGTTCGACTAGGGTGCAGGGCTATGACGATGCCCCCCGCGCTGCGTTACGCAGCCGAGCACGCCAAGGGATTCATGCCGTCGCAGGAGGGCCTGGCGCTGTTCGAGACGGCCTGCGTCTACGGGCCGCGCGGGCCGATCTGCGAGATCGGCACCTACTGCGGCAAGTCGGCCATCTACCTCGGCGCGGCGGCCCGGCAGACCGGGTCCGTGGTCGTCACCGTCGACCACCACCGGGGCTCGGAGGAGATCCAGCCGGGCTGGGCCCACCACGACCCCACGCTCGTCGACCTGCGCTTCGGCAAGATGGACTCGCTGCCCACCTTCCGCGCCACGATCGCCGCCGCCGGGCTGGAGGACGAGGTGATCGCGATCGTCGGCGGGTCCGAGCGGGTGGCCGCGCTCTGGGCCACGCCGCTGGGCATGCTGTTCATCGACGGCGGCCACTCCGAGGAGCCGGTGACCCGCGACTACGAGGGCTGGGCGCCGCACGTGGTGATCGGCGGCGCCCTGGTCTTCCACGACGTCTACCCCGACCCGGCCGACGGCGGGCAGGCGCCCTACCGCGTCTACCGGCGCGCGCTGGAGTCCGGCGCGTTCACCGAGGTGCGCGCCGAGGGCTCGCTGCGGGTCCTGGAGCGGGTGGCCGACGGAATCTAGACCTGGTGGCGGCGCGCCCAGAGGCGGCGCGTGTGCGCCTGCCAGGCCTGGTAGTCCTCGTGGGTGTGCGGGTCGTGGCCCAGGATCATCAGCGCGGTGTCGGCCCACGCGGCGGCCTCCTCGGGCTCGCCGCCGGTGAGGATCGGCACCGCCTGTGCCACGTGGTCGGGCAGCGGGCCCGCCTGCGCCCTGGCGGCCACCGCGAACGCGCAGCCCTGCGCCAGGTGCGGGCGGAAGCCGTCGGCGCCCGCGTGGTCGGTGAGCCACCACAGCTCGTCGGCCTCCGCGCCGCCCGTGTAGGCCGCCGCGAAGCCGACGCCGCTCCACAGCGCCGCCCGCCGGATCGCCGGGTACGAGGCCACCCTCGCGGCCACGTCGTCGGGCGAGGCGCAGTCGTGATACCACAGCAGCCTGCCGAGCCCCTGGTCGAAGAGCGCGCAGTGGGCCCGGGACAGCAGGTCGGGCATGGCCCGCTCGCCCACCATCCGGTCCGCCCTGGCCATGCTCCACCCGAACCCGAACCCGTCGACGGCCAGCCAGCGCAGCAGCGGGTGCGCCCGGCGTCCGGCGCGGACCGGGCGCAGCCGCAGCAGCGCGTAGCCCCGGCCCGCGCCCAGGTGGGCGGCGAACGGGTGATGTGCGGCGGGGCCGGCCAGTAGCTCGCGAAGGCGCCGGCCCCGGGTCAGTGTGATCAGATCGAGCACCGCGCACGCGGCCCCGGCGCCTTCGTAGGCGAAGGCCCGCTGGTCGTGCGGCAGATCCTCGATCCTCTCGATTACCTCCGAAATGACGGCATTGAAGCCGAAGACATATGACTTTTCGGCATTCTCGATGACCGTCCGGGAAGGTCCCCGCGTCAGCCGGAACCTCCGCCTGCTCAGATCGGATTCGCAGGCATCCTTCATCAGATACCTCCGCCACCCGCGCACCTGCGCCGGCGTCGGCTCGGTCCCGACCTGCTCCAAGAACGTTGTTGTGCCCGTGTCGCCCACGCTTCCCCCGAAGACGCCTCGTACGGCCACCCACGAACCTAGTAACCGCAATACGCCATTGCCCGCAACCGCTCGGCTTGTCCGGGCAAAGGATCGGCAAAACCCCTTGCGGCCTCGGAACGCGGCTCGTACGGGAAAGTCAGGCGCGGGCGGGGGTGCAGCCGCAGACGTCGGCGCGCACGGGCGCGGGCGAGGTGGCGGCGACGTCACGGAAGAGGCCCGAGCCGCCCGTGAGGCCCGACAGGGCGTCGGCGGCGAGCACGACGGCGGCGGCCGTGTAGCCGGACCGCTCGTGCGGGAAGTGCTTGCGGTTGGCGAACTGCCAGCCCGTCCAGTACGAGCCGTCCTCGTGCCGCAGGTGCTGCATGTCGGCGAACAGCGCCGCGGCCCGGTCACGGTCGCCGACCGCGTCCAGCGCCAGCACCAGCTCGCACGTCTCCGCCCCGGTCACCCACGGCTGGTCCGACACGCAGCGGATGCCGAGCCCCGGCACCACGAACGTGCCCCACTCCCGCTCCAGCAGCTCCATCGCCTGCGCGCCGCGCACCGCGCCGCCGAGCACCGGGTAGTACCAGTCCATCGAGAAGCGGCTCTTGTCGGCGAACGCCTCCGGGTGGGCGGCCAGCACGTGCGCCAGCCGGTCGGCGGCCAGCTCCCAGTGCGGCTGCGGGTCGCCCAGCCGGTCGCCGAGCCGCACCCCGCAGCGCAGGCCCTGGTGGATCGAGGAGCAGCCGGTCAGCAGCGCGTAGTCGGCCGCCCGGCCGTGCGCGTCGCGCTCCCACACGATCTCGCCGCGGCCGGTCTGCAGCCCGGCCACGTAGTCGAGCGCTGCCTTGACCATCGGCCAGCGCTCCCGCGCGAAGTCCTCGTCGCCGTTCACGAGCAGGTGGTGCCAGAGCCCGACCGCGACGTACGCGGCGTGGTTGGACTCGCCGCCGTGCTCGACGGCCGCGCCGCCGGTGACCTTCATCGGCCACGAGCCGTCCTCGCGCTGGTGGCGCGCCAGCCAGTCGTAGCCGTGCGCGACCGGCCCGGCGAGTCCGGCCACCGTCATGGCCATCAGGCACTCGACGTGGTTCCACGCGTCGACGTGCCCCTCCGGCCACGGCACGCCGCCGTCGTCCTGCTGGATCGCCGCGATGCTCTCGGCCGTGCGGACGACCTGCTCGCGCGGGATCACGCCTCGGGCTTCCTGACGTAGAGCACGACGCTCTTGCCGATGACCGGGTTGAGCAGGGCCTCGGCGATGCGGGTGGCGGCCGGGCGCTTCATGATGTCCCAGACCAGCAGCTCGTGGTACGCCTTGGCGAGCGGGTGGTCGTCGTTGTTGACGCCGACCGCGCACTTGATCCACCAGTAGGGCGCGTGCAGGCCGTGGGCGTGGTGGTGCGGGCCGATGACGAACCCGGTGGCCTTCAGCTTGGCCGACAGCTCCGCCAGCGTGTAGATGCGCACGTGCCCGCCGGGGGCCGTGTGGTAGTCCTCGTCCAGCGCCCAGCAGATCCGCTCGGGCAGGAAGCTCGGCACGGTGATCGCGGCGGTGCCGCCCGGCTTGAGCACCCGGAAGATCTCCCGCATGGCCGCCATATCGTCGGGGATGTGCTCCAGCACCTCGGCCGCGATGACCCGGTCGAACCCGCCGTCCTCGAACGGCATGTCCAGCGCGGTGCCCTGGACGGTCTCGCCGGAGGCCCCCAGCGGCACCTCGCCCGCCTTGTCCATGGCCACGAACATGGCCGCCACGCTGTCGAGCTCGGCCTGGTCCATGTCGAACGCGACCACGTCGGCGCCGCGGCGCAACACCTCGAAGGCGTGCCTGCCGCCGCCGCAGCCGAGGTCGAGCACGCGCACGCCGGGCCCGACGGGCAGGCGGTCGAAGTCCACGGTGAGCACTGGGCGAATCTCCCTTGCAGGTCAGCGGGTACGACGGGCCGCGATGGCCTCGCGGTAGGCCTCGACGGTCTTCTTCGCGACGACGGTCCAGGTGTAGCGCTCCATGACCCGGTCGTAGCCGGCCTTGCCGACGCGCTCGCGCTCCTCGGGCGAGTCGTGCAGGCGGCGCAGCACGGCGGCCAGCTCCTCCGGGTCGCCCGGCGTCACCTGCACGGCGGCGTCGCCGACCACCTCGGGCAGCGCCCCGGTGCGGCTGGCGACCAGCGGCGTGGCGCACGCCATGTGCTCGACGGCCGGCAAAGAGAAGCCCTCGTAGAGCGACGGCACGACCGAGATCTCCGAGGTGGCGATCAGCTCGCCCAGCTCGTCGTCGGAGATGCCGTGCAGGAACCGGACCCGGTCCTCCAGCGACAGCTCCTTCACGAGCTGCTCGGTCGGCCCGCCGGGGGTCGGCTTGCTGACGACGGTCAGGTTGACGTCGCGCTCGGTGGCGAGCTTGGCGACCGCCCGCAGCAGCGTCGAGACGCCCTTCATCGGGGAGTCGGCGCTGGCCACGGCCACGATCGAGCCCTTGCGCCGGGGCTTGTCCGGGCGCGGGTGGAAGTAGCGGGTGTCGACGCCGAGCGGGATCAGGCGCATGTTGGCCTGCGGCACGTTGAAGTCGCGGTGGATGTCGGCCAGCGACGACTCGCTGACGGTCAGGATCGGGTTCAGCCGGGGCGCGACCTTGGCCTGCATCTTCACGAACCCGTACCAGCGGCGCATGGTCAGCTTCTTGGCGCCCTTGGCCGCCTCCAGCTCGATGCGCCGGTCGACGCTGATCGGGTGGTGGATGGTGCCGACCACCGGGAACAGCTTCTGGATGCCGAGCAGGCCGTAGCCGAGCGTCTGGTTGTCCTGGACGACGTCGAAGTCGCCGACGCGCTTCTTCAGCTCACGGTGGGCGCGCAGCGTGAACGTCAGCGGCTCGGGGAAGCCGGCCGTCCACATGGTGCCGACCTCCAGCACGTCGATCCAGTCGCGGTACTCGGCGAGCTTGGGCGTGCGGAACGGGTCCTCGTCGCGGTAGAGGTCGAGGCTGGGCACCTCGCGCAGGATGACGCCCTCGTCCAGCTCGGGGTAGGGCGGTCCGGAGAACACCTCGACGTGGTGGCCGAGCGCTACCAGCTCGCGTGTCAGGTGGCGGAGGTACACGCCTTGGCCACCACAGGTGGGCTTGCTGCGGTAGGACAGCAGCGCGATCCGCAGCGAGTCGCTCACGGACACCCCTTTCTCCTGCCCGGTAGGCCCTGTGGAAGGGCGTGTACCGTGAAAGATGACCTTAGTCCGAGAAGGCTACCATTCGGTAGGTCATCTGGAATTGTTCACAACGGCTTCGACAGGCCGTGCGAACTGCGACGTTGCCGTGACCGAGCGTGGTTCGGTGGAACGTGTTCTAGGTGAGCGGTCATGGGCATGGCAGTACATTCCATCCCAATGGATGCGGCGGCACAGTTGGAGGACCCGTTGGCCAGGCGCGCTCTGATCACCGGCATCACCGGCCAGGACGGTTCCTACTTGGCGGAGCACCTGCTCGGCCAGGGATACGAGGTGTGGGGGCTGGCCCGCGGCCAGGCCAACCCGCGGCTGTCGCGGATCCGCAAGCTGCTGGCCGACGTCCAGGTGGTGCGCGGCGACCTGCTTGACCAGGGTTCGCTCATCTCGGCGGTGGAACGCGTTCAGCCCGACGAGGTCTACAACCTGGGCGCGATCTCGTTCGTGCCGATGTCCTGGGAGCAGGCCGAGCTGACCGCCGAGGTCACCGGGATGGGCGTGCTGCGCATGCTGGAGGCGATCCGGGTGTGCTCGGGCGTGTCGCGAGGGTCGCGGGACTCCGGACAGATCCGCTTTTATCAGGCTTCATCCTCCGAGATGTTCGGCCAGGTCGCCGAGACGCCGCAGAACGAGGCCACCGCCTTCCACCCGCGCTCGCCCTACGGCGTGGCCAAGACGTACGGCCACTTCCTCACGCAGAACTACCGCGAGTCCTACGGCATGTTCGCCGTCTCCGGCATCCTGTTCAACCACGAGTCGCCGCGCCGGGGCGCCGAGTTCGTCACCCGCAAGGTCTCGCTCGGCGTGGCGCGGATCAAGCTCGGCCTCGCCGCCGAGCTGCGCCTGGGCAACCTGGAGGCCCGGCGCGACTGGGGCTTCGCCGGCGACTACGTGCGGGCCATGCACCTGATGCTGCAGGCAGGCACGCCCGAGGACTACGTCATCGGCACCGGCCACATGAAGTCGGTGCGCGAGCTGGCCGAGGCGGCGTTCGCGGCAGCCGGGCTCGACTGGGAGCGCTACGTCGTCACCGACAGCTCCCTGCACCGCCCGGCCGAGGTGGACCTGCTCTGCGCCGACCCGAAGAAGGCCCGGGTGCAGCTCGGCTGGGAGCCGACGGTCTCGTTCGACGAGCTCGTGGCCATGATGGTCGAGTCCGACCTGCGGCTGCTGACCGACGGCGGCGACCCGGACCAGGAGAGTTCCTGGCCGTAGCGCCCTCCCGGAACCGCCCGGCGCTTCCGCGCGCCCTATGGCCGTAGTGCCCCCCGGAACCACCCCGCGCTCCCGCGCGCCCTATTGACAAGCAAGTTTTTTACGTAAAGAGTGATTTTTGCAATGAGAGACGTCCTGTACCTGGAAGCGATCGAGCAGGCCGAGGCCCTGCTCAAGCCGCAGCGCGTGGAAGTGCTGCGGCAACTCGCCGAGCCGCGCACCTGCACCGAGGTCGCCGCCCGGCTCGGCCAGACGCCTCAGCGGGTCTATTACCACGTCAAACGCCTCGTCGACGCCGGGCTGGTCGACCTGGTGTCGGAGCGCAAGGTCCGGGGCATCAACGAAGGCATCTACCAGGCCGGCGCCCGCTCCTACTGGCTGTCGCCGCGCCTGGTCGGCCGCATCGGCCTGGCCAAGGCCCGCGACGAGCTGAGCCTCGGCTACCTCCTCGACCTGATGGAGGAGGTCCAGGCCGACATCGCCGCCCTCGACAGGTCCGCGCCGGAGCTCCCGTCGATCGGCCTGTCGGGCGAGATCCGCGTACGTCCAGAGAACCGGCAGGAATTCCTCAACGACCTCCAGAACACCCTGCGAGACCTTTTCACCCGCTACGGCGGAGCCGAAGGCGACGCCTTCAAGCTCGTCGTGGCCTGCTATCCCAAGGAAGACGACCATGAGTGAGCCGATGATCCTCCGTGCCCGAGTCCAGGCCCCGGTCAAGGAGGTCCGCAACGCCCTGACCGATCCGGCGCTGCTGCGCGTGTGGCTGGCCGAGCACGCCGAGGTCTCACTGCCCGAGCGCTACGCCTTCTGGGGGCGCCACACGCCCGAGGGCGACGCGCCCCACCAGCGCCTGCTCCACGCCGACGACGACACCGTACGCGTCGCCTGGACCCTCGACGGCGTCGAGACCACGGCCGAGATGTCCGTCGAGGAGGAGACGCCCGACAGCACGATCGTCACCGTCTCGCAGACCCACTTCGACTACCGCGAGGCCATGACGGAGAGCAGCATCCGGGGCGTGCTCCAGACCTACTGGTGCCTCGCGCTGGCCAACCTGGCCGAGCACTTCGAGGGCCGCGAGCTCACGCCCAAGGTCGACTTCACCTCCGACGACCTGCGCGCCACCGTGACGATCGACGCCGCGCCGTCGGCCGTGTTCGAGTCGCTGATCGACAGCGAGGCCGTCACGCGCTGGTTCGGCTATCCGATCGAGATCGAGCCGCACGTCGGCGGGCGCTACGCCATGGGCGGATTCGACAACGACCCGCACCCGGCCAAGGTCCTGGAGCTGGAGCCGGAGCAGCGCCTCACCGTCGACTGGGGGCCCGTGGGGATCAGCTCCTGGGAGCTGGAGGGCAGCGAGGGGCGGACCCGGCTGACGATGGTGCAGAGCGGCTTCGACCGGCCGCCGTACGCCGCCTGGGCGGGCAACCTGTCGGGGCTCGCCGAACTGCGCCGCTACCACGAGATCCCGGCCTGGCAGCCCCTCTGGGTGAGCTGACGGCCTGGGCTTGCCTCCCGGGGTTGTCCACAGAACCGCGTTCTGGCCTCGGGGGGCGTCCTGGTCCGGCCCATCATGGTGCCCGTGAACGCCCCTGGCCCCCGCCCCTCTCCCTTCCGCACGGACACCGGCACCGTCCCTCGTACGGGCGCCGGATCCCTGCTCGACCGCGCCCGCCGCGTCACCCGTGCCGTCCCCCGGGCCGTGGCGTGCCGCCGGACGGCCGCGCACATCTGGGGCCTGCACCCGCTGAGCACCGTCACCCCCGAGGCCGCCTGGCCCGTCGAGGTCATCGCCCCCGCCCACGTGGCCATCCCGGGCTGCGTCACCCACGTGACCCGCCTGCCCGCCCGCGACATCACCGAGCACGACGGCGTCCGCGTCACCACCCCGGAGCGCACCGCCCTCGACTGCGCCGCCCACCTGCCCAGGCTCGACGCCGTCGCCCTGCTCGACCGGTTCCTGCGCGCCGGGGTCGACCTCGACGCCGTGTGGCGGCGCTCCCCGTCCGACCGCGTCCACGACCTGCTCTCCCTCACCGACCGGGGCGCCGCCTCACCCAGGGAGAGCTGGCTGCGGGTCATCCTCGTCGACGGCGGCCTCCCCAGACCCGCCACCCAGATCCGCGTCCCCCTCCCCGAAGGCCGCAGCGCCTACCTCGACCTCGGCTGGGAGCCGCACCGGCTCGCCGTCGAGTACGACGGCCGCGCCCACCACACCACCCCGGCCGACCGGCGCCACGACGAGACCCGGCGTGACGAGCTCCGCCACCACGGCTGGCGCATCATCGTCGTCGGCCGCGACGTCATCCCCGCCCACAGCGCCGACCTGCTGGAGAACGTCGCCAACGCCCTCATCGAACGAGGCTGGCGGCCCACCCCCGACGAGACGATCCGCATCCTGTCCCGCATCCGCGCCCTCCGCCGCCGCCCCGCCCTGCCCCACCAACGCCGCCGCTACTACACCCCCCGTCGGGAGTGACGCCGGTTGCGCCGGGGCAAACCCCGCCAATGCCGCCCGTTCACCACCGCCGCTGGGAATATTCGCAGGTCAATATGGCTGAACGGCTTCGCGGGGCCACCCCCAGGCGTCACAATGTGACTGCGGCCATCGCCCCCTCCTTCCTTCGTCCTACCGCTGCTGTCCGAAGGTCTCCCCGCGATGGCCGCACCGCTTTCCCCTCCCCGAGCGCCCGCCCTCCGGCCCCTCCGGCCCCTCAGCCCCCTTCGGCCCTCAGCCCCCTTCGGCCCTCAGCCCCCTTCGGCCCTCAGCCCCCTTCGGCCCTCAGCCCCTTCGGCTCCGGCCCCTTCGGTGCCTCGGGACCTTCGGACTTCGGACCTTCGGCCCCTCCGCCGCGTAGGCGCCGCCGCCCGCCGCTCCTCAGGCCCCGGCACTCCCGGAGTCCGGTGCGTGAGTGCGGCCCTCAGATCCCGCCCTCGGGGCCGGCACTTCGGGGCTCCCGCTCGCCGGGCTCGCGCCCTGGGCCCGCGTCTCGGGTTCGCGCCCTCCGGTCTGCGCCCCCGGGGCGGTGCCCTCTGGGACCGACGCTCCAAGCCCGCCCCAACTTGGCGGCCCGCTGGGCTGTCCCCAAGGGGCCGGTGCTCAGGCCCCGCCCTCCAGGCCCCCGTCGTCAAGGTCCCCGTTTGTTCCAGAGTCCGTCTCCGTACGCCCCGTCCCCAGGCCCCCGCCCCCAGGCCCCCGCCCCCAGGCCCCCGGTCCCCGGTCCCCGGTCCCCGTCCCAGGGCGGCGCGGGCGCCCTCCCCAGACCCCGTCCCCAGGCCCCCGTCCCAGGGCGGCGCGGGCGCCCTCCCCAGGGCCCCGTGTCCAGGGCTGGTGGGCAGGGCCCCAGAGGGTCGGTAGGGTCCCGCCCTCAGGGCCGGTCGGCAGGCCCGGTGCCCGGCTGCGGGCTTCGGGGCCGCATCCACCGGGTCTCACCCTCCAGGCCCGCTCTCAGGGTCCGCCTTTCCCGGGCCCCGTCGTTCCAGAGTCCGTCTCCGTACGCCCCCGGGTTGGTCGGCCGGTGCGGTGGGGCGGGTTCGGCTCGCAGGCCCTTGGCTCGGGGGTCACCCGGGTTGTGGGGGTGGTCGGGTGGGGTGGGGCGGGGTGGGTGAAATTCTGGTGGTTCGCGCGGACACGTAGGGGGTGGAAGCCAGCAGCGTTCGGAAGGCCTGACGAGGATGACGCGTGAGTGAACGAGACGACCGGTCCCGGTTCGAGGCGGTGTATCGGCGAACGTATGAGCAGATCCTCGGGTATGCCGTGCGGCGGTGCGCCTCGCCGGAGGATGCCGCCGATGTCGTGGCCGAGACCTATGTGGTCGCCTGGCGGCGGATGAGCGAGTTGCCGGACGGCGAGGCGGGCAGGCTGTGGCTGTACGGTGTGGCCCGCCGGGTTCTGGCCAATCATCGCCGCAGCGAGCGGCGCAGGCTGACCCGGCACACCGAGCTGACCGCCGAGCTCGAACGCCTCTACGCCCCGCCCGTACACCCGTCCGGTGGGCATGACGGCGTGGCCGAGGCGATGGGCATGCTGGCTGACGGTGATCGGGAGCTGCTGGCCCTGGCGCTCTGGGAGGAGCTCGACCCCGGCGAGATCGCCACGGTGCTGGGCTGCTCCCGCAACGCCGTCCGGATCCGCCTGCACCGGGCCCGCAAGCGCTTCGCCAAGGCCCTGGAGAAGACCCGCCCGTCGGCCGCCGGGTTCGTGGCGCGGACGCTCATCGAGAAGGAGTCAGGGTGAACAACGACGAGATCTTCAAGGGCCGGGCGCGCGTGCTGGACGAGGATCTGGCCGGCCGGGTGTCCACCCCGGGGGCGGACGCGCTGCTGGCCGAGGTCGTGTCGCTGGAGCGCGTCCCCGAACAGCGGCGGCGGCGTCTGCGCGCTCCCGGTCGCGCGCTGCTCGGCGTGGCCGCGGCCGCCGTGGCAGCGGGGGTCGTGGTCCCCGCGATGCTGTCCGGCGGCACGATCTCCGTCGTGCCCCAGCCGGGCGAGTCCCAGCCGGGCGAGTCCCAGCCGGGCGAGTCGCAGCCGGGCGGGCCGCAGCCGAGTGCGTCGCTGTCGGCTCCGGCGGGCGGGTCGACCGCTCAGCAGATCCTGCTGGCCGCGGCCGTCGCCACGGAGCGGGCCCCGGCGAGCGGCGACTACTGGCGCACCACGACCGTCTCACGGTGGATGCTGCCCGATCCCACGCGCGGCTACATGCTGGAGGGCAGCCGGTCCCTGGAGACGTGGCTGGCGGTACGGCCGGAGCTGCAGAGCTGGCGCATCAGGCAGGATCTCGGGGTCAAGCCCGCGACCGCGCGGGACGAGCAGGCGTGGCGGGCCGCGGGGGCGCCCGCGAGCTGGCGATATCCCGAGGACATGAGGACGGACAACCTGTTCTCCGTCCCGTCCCGGCCGCTGAGGACGGCGGCGGGGGAGCGGTCCGCCGAACGGCTGTACGGCAAGTGGAAGGGCACGGCCGGTCACCTGATCGGGGGGCCGCTGACCTGGAAGCAGGTACGGGCGCTGCCCAGCGACCCCGGGAAGCTCCGGAGCTACCTGGAAGAGGGCATCGGCCGGCTGGATCTGGCCGGGTCCGGGATGGACGTGAAGGAGGCCAGGGCGCACATCCTCCTGCGCGACTGTGTGGAGATCATCAGCCGGCTGCCGGCGTCGCCCGAGGTGCGCGCGTCCGCGTACCGGATCCTGGCGTCCCTGCCCGGTATCCGGGCCGAGGGGGAGGTGACGGACCCGCAGGGGCGGCGCGGGCAGGCGCTCGGCTACCGGGAGGAGATCGAGCCGGGCGTGTTCGCCCGGGTTCAGCTCGTGGTGGATCCGGGTAGCGGGCTGCTCCTCGCCGAGGTGCGGAGGCACACCACCGATCTCGCCGACGGGCGGCAGGTGGAGTTGCGCCACTCCACCTCGTTCCAGGCGATCGGCTGGACGGACGAGCGGCCGGGCCTGCCCGCGCGGCGTGACTGAGGCCGGACCCTTGATCGGTTGAGGGCACCCCGAGAGGGAGGGGCGGGCTCGGGCCCGTCCCCCCGGTGGAGGCCGTGTTCCTGCTGGCTAGGCGAGTTTGACCGGGAGTTCCTTGATGCCGTTGATGAAGTTCGAGCGCAGGCGGCGGGCCTCGCCGGTCTGGGTGAGGCGGGGGTAGCGGCGGGCGAGCTGCTCGAAGAGGATGCGGAGCTCCAGCTTGGCGAGGTGGTTGCCGAGGCAGAAGTGGGCGCCGCCGCCGCCGAAGCCGATGTGCGGGTTGGGGTCGCGGCCGATGTCGAACGTCTCGGCGTCGGGGAAGACGGCGGTGTCGCGGTTGGCGGAGGAGTAGAAGACCACGACCTTGTCGTCTTCCTTGATCTGCCGGTCGCCGAGCATCTGGTCGGCGGTGGAGGTGCGGCGGAAGAGGTTGACGGGGGAGACCCAGCGGACGATCTCGTCGGCGGCGGTGCGGGCGAGCGTGGGGTCGGCGACGAGGCGGTTCCACTGGTCGGGGTGGTCGAAGAGGGCGAGCATGCCGCCGGAGGCCGCGTTGCGGGTGGTCTCGTTGCCGGCGACGACGAGGAGGAGGACGAACAGGTCGAACTCGTTCTCGTCGAGGGTCTCGCCGCTGTCGTCCGGCTGGATGAGCTTGGTGACGATGTCGTCCTTGGGGTTGGCGCGGCGCTGGGCGGCGAGCTGGTTGGCGTAGGCGTAGACCTCGGCCGCGGCGGCGGCGCCTTCTTCGGGGGTGTCGGCGTAGTCGGGGTCCTGGGCGCCGATCATGCGGTTGGACCAGCTGAAGAGCTTGTCGCGGTCGGTGACGGGGGCGCCGAGGAGCTCGCAGATGACGTAGAGCGGGAGGGGCGCGGCGACTTCGGTGACGAAGTCGGCTTCGGTGCCGCACTTGTCGAGCAGGTCGTCGCAGATGTCGCGGATGTGCTGTTCGAGGGCGCCGATGGTCCGAGGGGTGAAGCCGCGGTTGACGAGCGAGCGGCGCCGGGTGTGGTCGGGCGGGTCCTGGTTGAGCATCATCAGGCGTTGCAGTGCCCGCTGTTCCTCGGGCATCTCGTTGAACAGGGCCAGCCGCCGCGACGAGGAGAACAGGTCGGAGTGCCGCGACACGTGCACGACGTCCTCGTGGCGGGTGACGGCCCAGAAGCCCGGTTCGCCCTCGTGCCAGTGCACGGGGTCGTGGGCGCGCAGCCAGGCGAACTGCTCGTGGGGCGGTCCTGCGGTGGCGTAGCGGTCCTGGTCGACAAGGTCGATGTGCACCCGGTTCACCCTCTTATCAAGCGCTTGGTACAGGAAAGCCGTACTGAAACGTGTTCTATTACGGCACTGTACGACCGTCAAGGAGCGGGTGCGGCACGGGGAGGCGATGATCCGATGTCTTCCGGAAGACGATGATCCGGTCCTTGACAGTGTCCGAGGGCGGGATCAGCATGACGATACAGACATCCGATGAGTGCGGGGTGGCATGGGCGCGGGAGGCTCGTACCGGATCGTCGGGATGGAGACGCACGACGTGCGCTTCCCCACCTCGCGGGAGCTGGACGGCTCCGACGCCATGAACCCCGACCCTGATTACTCGGCCGCCTACGTGGTGCTGCGGACGGACGACGGGTTCGAGGGGCACGGGTTCGCGTTCACGATCGGGCGCGGCAACGACGTGCAGACGGCGGCGATCGGCGCGCTCAGGCCGTACGTGATCGGCCGGGACGCCGAGGACCTGGGCGCGCTGTACAGGGAGATGGTCTACGACTCGCAGCTTCGCTGGCTGGGGCCGGAGAAGGGCGTCATGCACATGGCGATCTCCGCCGTGGTCAACGCGCTGTGGGACCTGAAGGCCAGGCGGGCGGGCAAGCCGGTGTGGCTGCTGCTGTCGGAGATGCCGCCCGAGGAGATCGTCGCGCTGATCGACTTCCGCTATCTCAGCGACGCCCTGATACCCGGCCAAGCACTCGAAATCCTGAAAAAGGCGGAAAAGGGGAAGGCTGAGCGGATCGCCCGCCTCCGGGCCGACGGCTACCCCGCCTACACCACCTCGCCCGGCTGGCTCGGCTACCCCGACGACAAGCTGCGCCGCCTCTGCCGGGAGGCCCTCGACCAGGGCTTCGGCCAGATCAAGCTCAAGGTCGGCGCCGACCTGGCCGACGACGTGCGCCGGCTCAAGGTGGCCCGCGAGGTGTGCGGCCCGGACTTCCCCATCGCGATCGACGCCAACCAGCGCTGGGACGTCGGGACGGCCATCGACTGGGTGACCGCGCTCAAGCCGTACGCCCCGCACTGGGTCGAGGAGCCGACCAGCCCCGACGACGTGCTCGGCCACGCGGCGATCGCCGAGGGCGTCAGCCCCGTGCCGGTCGCCACCGGCGAGCACGTCCAGAACCGGATCATCTTCAAGCAGCTCCTCCAGGCCGGCGCGATCTCCTACCTGCAGATCGACGCCGCCCGGGTCGGCGGGCTGCCGGAGAACCTCGCGATCCTGCTGCTCGCGGCCAGGTTCGGCGTGCCAGTGTGCCCGCACGCGGGCGGCGTCGGGCTGTGCGAGCTGGTGCAGCACCTGGCCATGTTCGACTACGTGGCCGTCAGCGGCACCCTGGACGGGCGGGTGATCGAGTACGTGGACCACCTGCATGAGCACTTCACCGACCCGGTGGTGATCGAGAACGGCCGCTACCGGGCCCCTGCGGCGCCCGGGTTCAGCGCCGCGATGCACGCCGAGTCGGTCGCCGCCCACACCTACCCGGGCGGCGCGGTCTGGAGGGACGCATGACGCTCAAAGCCGTCGTCACCGGAGGCGGCTCAGGCATCGGCCTGGCCACCGCCACCCTGTTAGCCGGGCGCGGCATGCGCGTCGCCTGTCTCGACCTGGACCCGCCCGGCGAGCCGTTCGTCGGCGTCAAGGCCGACGTGACCGACGACGAGCAGGTACGCCGGGCCGTCGCGGAGGCGGCCGAGCGCCTGGGCGGCATCGACATCCTGGTCAACAACGCGGGCATCGGCGCGCAGGGCACGGTCGAGGACAACGACGACGCCGAGTGGCGGCGGGTGTTCGACGTCAACGTGTTCGGCATGGTCCGGGTGGCTCGGGCGGCGCTGCCGTACCTGCGCCGGTCGGCGCACGCCTCGATCGTCAACACGTGCTCCGTGGCGGCCACCGCCGGGCTGCCCGGCCGCGCCCTCTACAGCGCGACCAAGGGCGCGGTGCAGTCGCTGACCCTCGCCATGGCGGCCGACCACGTCCGCGAGGGCATCCGGGTCAACTGCGTCAATCCGGGCACCGCCGACACGCCGTGGGTCGCCCGGCTGCTCGACGCCGCCGACGACCCCGAGGCGGAACGGGAGGCGCTGCGCGCCAGGCAGCCGATGGGCCGCCTGGTCAGCGCGGAGGAGGTCGCGGCGGCGATCGCGTACCTGGCCGGCCCGGACGCCGGCGCCACCACCGGGACGGCGCTCGCGGTCGACGGCGGCATGCAGGGGCTGCGGCTCCGGCCCGGCGGGCCGGTTGAGGAGCTCAGGTGATCGAGCTGCCGCGGTTCGGGTTCGGCGGCGCGCCCATCGGCAACCTGTACGAGGCGGTGGGTGACGAGCAGGCGCGGGCCACGGTCGAGGCCGCGTGGGACAGCGGCGTGCGCCTGTTCGACACCGCGCCGCACTACGGGCTCGGCCTGTCGGAGCGCCGCCTCGGCGCCGCGCTGGCGGGCCGCACCGGCTACGTGCTGTCGACCAAGGTCGGCCGGCTGCTCGTCCCGTCCGGCCGTGGCGGCGCCGACGACGAGGGCTTCGACGTCCCCGCCGCCTTCGAGCGGCGGTGGGACTTCTCGCGTGACGGCGTGCTGCGCTCCCTGGACGACTCCCTGTCCAGGCTCGGACTCCCGTACGTGGATCTGGCGCTCATCCACGACCCGGACGACCATCTGGAGCAGGCGCTCGACGAGGCGTACCCGGCGCTGGCCGAGCTGCGCGCGCAGGGCGTGGTCAAGGCCGTCGGCGTCGGCATGAACCAGTGGCAGGCGCCGCTGCGGTTCGTCCGGGAGACGGACGTGGACGTGGTGATGCTGGCCGGCCGCTACACGCTGCTCGACCGGTCGGGGTTGCCGCTGCTGGAGGAGTGCGCGGCGCGCGGCACCCGGGTGCTGGCGGCGGGCGTCTTCAACAGCGGCCTGCTGGCGACCCACACCCCGTCGGGCGCCTACGACTACCGGCCCGCCCCGGCCCGGCTGGTCGCCCGCGCCACCCGGCTGGCCCGCGTGTGCGAGGCGCACGGGGTGACGCTGCCGCAGGCGGCGATGGCCTTCCCGCTGCGCCACCCGGCGGTCGCCGCCGTCGTGCTGGGCGCGCGCTCGCCGGAGGAGGTGCGCGCCAACGCCGCCCTGTGGCGGCGCCCGGTGCCGGACGCCCTGTGGGCGGACCTTCAGCGCGCGTAGCCGACGACCCACAGCCCGGGGATCGGCTCGAACTCACTCTTCAGGACGAATCCCAGCTTCTCGTACAGAGTCCGGGCCGGTACGTTGTCTCGCCCGGTCGACACCACGATCCGCCGCTCGCCCGCCCTGGCGATGACCTCGGTGACCAGGGCCCGGCCGATGCCGCGCCGGTGCGCCGCCGGATCGACGACGAGCCGGTCCACGTCCACCTCCTCGTCGCTCTCCGTCCAGGCGATCGCCCCCAGCAGCCGCTCCCCGTCCAGCGCGCCGAGCCAGCGCAGCGGCTGGGCCAGCAGGTCGTCCAGGCTCTCGCGCAGGGGCGGGATGCGGTCGTCGCCGATGAGCTCCGCCTCGACGGCATAGGCGGCACGCTGCACGTCGAAGAGGGCTCTGTCGGGCGATATTTCGGAAATCAGCATCTGGCGAGTATCGCCCATCCGAAAAACCGGTTGGCCCCACCGGGGCGGCCTTGCTAGGTTGCCCGGCATGTCCAGCCCAGAGGCGTCAAGACACTAGCCACCGGTCGTCCGGTGGCCTTTCGCCGTTCCTGTCACGAGTGAGAGCTCCGGATCACCGCTGCCGCATGTCCTGCCGATCTTCCTCTGGGTGCGGAGCCTCTTCATGCCTTTCGTCGTATACCTGCTCGGCCTCGCCGTGTTCGCCATGGGCACGTCCGAGTTCATGCTGTCCGGTCTGGTGCCGGGCATCGCCCAGGAGCTGGGCGTCTCCATTCCCGCCGCCGGTCAGCTGACCACGGCCTTCGCCGTCGGCATGATCGTCGGCGCGCCGCTGATGGCGATCCTCAGCCTGCGCTGGCCCCGGCGGCGGGCGCTGCTGGCGTTCCTCGCGATCTTCACGCTCGTGCACGTGCTCGGCGCGGTCACCACGAGCTTCGACGTGCTGCTGCTCACCCGGGTGGCCGGGGCGCTGGCCAACGCCGGGTTCCTGGCCGTGGCGCTCTCGGCGGCGGCCGGCATGGTCGCGCCCGACGCCAAGGGCCGGGCCACCGCCGTCCTGCTCGGCGGCGTCACCGTCGCCTGCGTCGCGGGGGTGCCCGCCGGGGCGCTGCTCGGCCAGGTGTGGGGGTGGCGCTCGGCGTTCTGGGCGGTGGCCCTGGTGTCGGTCCCCGCCTTCGTGGCGATCCTGCGGGCCGTGCCCGCGACCCGCGCGGACTCGGCCCCCTCGGGGGCGCGCGAGGAACTGCGGGTGCTGCGTGACGGGCGGCTGCGGGTGACGCTGCTGCTCGGCGCGCTGGTCAACGGGGCGACCTTCTGCGCCTACACGTACCTGGCGCCCGTGGTCACCGAGGTCGCCGGGCTGGGGGCGGCCTGGGTGCCGGTCGTGCTGGCGCTGTTCGGCGCCGGGTCGTTCGCGGGCGTGACCGCCGCCGGTCGCCTGGCCGACACGCGGCCCGCGCGGCTGCTGACGGCCGGCGGCGCGTGCCTGCTGGCCGGGTGGGTGGTGTTCGCGCTGGCCGCCGGGAGCCCGGTGGCGGCGGTGGTGCTCGTGCTCACCCAGGGCACGCTCGCCTTCGCCGTCGGCTCGACGCTGATCTCCCAGGTCCTGTACGCGGCGGCGGGCGCGCCGAGGCTGGGCGGCGCGTTCGCCACGGCGGCGTTCAACGTCGGCGCGGCGCTCGGCCCCTGGCTGGGCGGCCTGGCCATCGGTGCGGGCCACGGGTTCCGCTCGCCGCTGTGGGTGAGCGCGCTGCTGGTCGCCCTCGCCTTCGCCGTCCTCATCCGGCGTCAGGAGGGGACGAACACCCAGGCCGCCGACTCGCCGGGCTCGTAGGGGGAGTCCAGGCGCTTGCCGACGACGCCCGGCAGCCCCTGCTCGCGGGCCGCCTGCCGGACCGGGGCCGCCTCACCCGGCCAGGAGGGGGCGGTCTGCCAGCGGGCGCCCGACAGGCCGAGCGCCTCCAGCGCCGCCCGCCGCTCCCGGTACGGGCGATCCACCAGCGCGTGCCCGTCGTCGTACAGCAGGTCGTAGAAGATCAGCACCTCCGCGCCCGCGAGCGTGGTCAGCTCGCCGTCCAGCACCGCCGTGCGGCTGCCGAACGACTCCGCGAGCGGGCGCAGCCACGGGTGCTCCCTGGCCGCGTCCGTGCGCCCGCCCTGGATCGGGACGAGCAGCCGCCGCCCGCCCCAGGCGAACTCGAAGGCGTACGCGGCGGCGTCGCGCGGCGGCGCCTTGCGCCGGACCGGCAGCATCGGCGCCACGTCGGGGAACGGGTCGGTCACGGGCGGGTCCATGCGGTGGATCATCCAGTTCTTGCCGTCCGTCCGGAACAGCACGAACCTGCCCTCCGCCCGCTCCCCGTGCAGGACGATCTTGACCTCCCGCTCCGACCACTTCTCCGTCTCGTACGTGCCCCGGTCCCAGATCGTCATCGTGCCGCCGCCGTACTCGCCCTTGGGGATCTCGCCGTGGAAGGTGAGGTACTCCATCGGGTGGTCCTCGGTGTGGACGGCCAGATGGTTGGTGCCGGGGTCGGGCGGGAGGCCCTTGGGGACGGCCCACGAGACGAGCACGCCGTCGCGTTCCAGGCGCAGGTCCCAGTGCAGGGAGCGGGCGTGGTGCTCCTGGATGACGAACGCGTCACCGTCCTGGGGGCGTGGCGCGTCCTGGGGGACGGGTTCGGGGGTGCGGCTGGCGTCGCGTTTGCTCCGGTATTTGTGAAGTTTGTCGGCCACAAATGGCTCCTACCCGGTTATGGCTCTGCAAGGATGATCTATCCGCATTTCCCCCCATGAGGATGAAGACGTGCAATGAGACGCTGGATCGTCCTGGCGGTCGCCGCACTGGTCGCGCTGGCACCGGACGCCGCCGCCGCGCAGCCCGCGCCGCCGGACCCCGTACAGGCCCTGAAGAGGCAGTTCCGCGCCGAACACGGCGTCACCTTCACCGAGGTGTCCCGCATGACGGGCGACGCATCGGTGACCCGGGTCCGCGCCAAGGGCGGGATCCAGTTCGGTGCGAGCGGGCCCGTCGCCTCGTACATGACGTTCTCCGCCGTTCAGAAGAAGGGCGAGGAGCAGGGCACCGAGGTAGAGCTGATCATGACGCCTGTTCAGCTCTATCTCTCCGCGCCGGATCTGCCCCCGGGCAAGAAGTGGGTCGTGTTCGAGCCCGACAAGGGCACCAAGGTCACCCCGGTGCCCGGCCTGATCCTCAGCAGCCAGACGATCAACCCGCTCGATCCGGCGATCCTGAAGGCGATCCTCAAGGGCGCCAAGGTCAAGAGCGTGCCGGGCGGTCACCTCTATCAGGGGGCCGTGACGTACGGCGACCTCTTCAAGGCGGCCCCGAAGCACTACGCCGCGCAGTTCGGCAGGGACGTCGCCGGCGAGTTCGCCAAGCGGAAGGTCTCCTGGCGGCTCTGGACCGACAAGCAGGGGCTGGTCACCCGCCTGATGAGCAACCGGCTCGGCGGCGGCGCCGACACCCGCTACTCCGGGTGGGGGCAGCGGATGACCATACCCCTGCCGCCGGCCGACGAGGCCATGTCCTGGCGCGAGCTCCTGGACCAGCCCTACGACGAGCCCGGCTTCGATCTCGGCCCGTTCCGTACTTCCAGATGAGGATGAACCCCCCGATGAGACGATGGATCGTTCTGGTGGCCGCCGCGAGTTTCACGCTGGCCCCCACTGCCGCCTCCGCGCAGAGCGCCGCCGCGCCCGACCCGGTGCAGGCGATGAAGAAGCAGTTCCGCGCCGAGCGGGGCGTCGACTTCACCGAGGTCGCGCGCCTGCGTGACGCCGAGCCGCCGACCCGGCGGCAGGGCGGCATCCAGTTCGGCACCCGCGGGCCCGTGGCCGCGTACCTGACCGTGCGCGACGTGAACGCCACCGACCCCGAGGACGAGACGGAGGCCGTGGCCGGCGGCGACGCCCTCTACACGACCTCCGACGTCCCGCTGC
Organism: Nonomuraea sp. NPDC003214; assembly: GCF_053590035.1. Classification (NCBI taxonomy): domain Bacteria; kingdom Bacillati; phylum Actinomycetota; class Actinomycetes; order Streptosporangiales; family Streptosporangiaceae; genus Nonomuraea; species Nonomuraea sp. NPDC003214. The sequence goes on from NZ_JBSFSX010000002.1 coordinate 64,722, forward strand.
CCAAGGACAAGAACTGGGTCGCCTACCGCTACCCGAAGGGCCAGGTCGCGCCCGAGTTCTGGACCACGCAGCAGACGATCGACGTGTTCGACCCGGCGAGCCTCCAGGTCACGCTGAAGGGCGCGAAGGGCAAGGCCGTCTCGGGCGGCTACCACTTCCAGGGTGACGTGACCTACGCCGAGCTGAACAAGGTGGCACGCGACCACTACGCCGTGGACGTGGACGGGGTCAAGTCGAAGGCCAAGGCCAAGTCGAAGATCAAGTGGCAGCTCTGGACCAACTCCTCCGGGGTGATCCAGCGCTTCATGACGACCAACTACTCGCCCAAGGGCGCGTGGCTGAAGAGGGTCGACACCCGCTTCTCCGAGTGGGGCCGCTGGCAGATGATCCCGATGCCGGGCGTCGAGGAGGTCATCGCGTCGAACGAGGTCGGCAAGGTGCCGAGCTTCCCGACCGGCCTGAGCCTCAAGGGCCGGGCCGCCCACTAGCCCGCGGGCCCGGCCACCAGGCCAGGCCCCTAGGGCAGGGCCTTGCGCAGCCAGGATTCGACGCCCGCTATGTGGACCGTGGCCCAGGACCGGGCCACGTCGGCCTGGCGGGCGGCGATGGCCTCGTAGATGGCCGCGTGCTGCTCGCGGGTCCGGTCCAGGGCGCCTTCCTGGGTGAGGCCGCGCCAGATCCGGGCCCTGGTGGTGGGCCCGGACAGGCTCTCGACGAACGAGCACAGCACGCTGTTGCCCGACCCGCGCGCGATGCGGTGGTGGAACTCCAGGTCGTTGGCGACGAGCTCCTCAATGGTCGGATCTGCGGGCAGCGCCTCCAGGATGGTGCGCAGCTCGTCGATCTCCTCGTCGGTCATCAGCTCGGCGGCCAGCGCGGTGGCGGCGGGCTCGAGGATGCGGCGCACCTCGAAGAACTGGATGACGGTGTCGTCGCGGTGCAGGTCGAGCACGAACGACAGGGTGTCGAGCAGCAGCCGGGGCTCCAGGCTGGTCACGTAGGTGCCGTCGCCCTGCCGCACGTCCAGGACGTTGATCAGGGCCAGCGCCCGGACGGCCTCGCGCAGCGAGTTGCGTGACAGTCCGAGGCGCTCGGCCAGGTCGGCCTCCTTGGGCAGCCGGTCGCCGGGGGCCAGCTCGCCGGAGAGGATCATCTGCTTGATCCGGTCGATGGCCGCGTCGGTGACCGCCACGATCTTCCCCCTGGACATCGGATGTCTAGGAGTCTAGGGCCTGGAACCGTACGGCGCCGTCGCCGGGAACGCGGCGGATCGCGCCGCGGGCCTCCAGCGTGCGCAGGTGGGCGGCGGCCTCGCCGGCGGCCAGGCCGCGCAGCATCGGCGGCAGGTCGGACCAGGGCCGGTTCCAGGTCATCATGGCGGCGGTCTCCCAGATGGTCGGCGGCTCGGACCGGTCGCGGAGCTGGGCGTGGAGTCGTTCGAGCTTCTCCTCGTGATGATCGCGGATCTGGGCCGCCCGTGCCGCCACATCCGGAAAAGTCCACTCGTGGGCGGGCAGGGCGTCGAGCGGGCCGAGCTCGCCCACCCGGTGCAGCGAGTCCAGGAAGTCCCCCAGCGGGTCGACGTCGTCCCGGTCGAAGGGGTAGATCCCGATGTGCGGGGTGATGCCGGGCAGGACGTGATCGCCGGTGAACAGCCGGTCGGCGTCCTCCAGGTGCAGGCAGACGTGGCCGGGGGTGTGGCCCGGCGTGTGCACGGCCCGCAGCTTCCGGCCGGGCAGGTCGATCAGGTCGCCGTCGCGCAGTTCCCGGTCCGGCCGCGCGGGCGGCTCGCCCCTGCCGCCGGACGCCGCCGCGACCGCCTCGGGGTCCGCGCCGGCCCGCCGCAGCATCTCGGCCTGGAAGTCCCGGTGCTCGTCGCGGGCCAGCCCGTGCATCATCGCGACCAGCGCCGCGTCGGCCTCGTGCATCGCGATCCAGGCGCCCGACTCCTGCCTGACCTGCCCGGCGAGCCCGGCGTGGTCGGGGTGGAAGTGGGTGACGACCACGCCGCTGACGTCGGCCACGGCCATGCCGGCGGCGGCCAGCCCGTCGCACAGCGCCGCCCAGGCGTCGGGGTGGTTCCAGCCCGCGTCGACGAGCAGGGGGCCGTTGGGCGACTCGACGGCGTACACGAGCGTGTAGCCGAGCGGGTTGCCGGGGATCGGCACGGGCACGCTCCACACCCCGCCGCCGAGGTCCTGGGTGCGCTGTTCGGTGAACGGCCTGCGCCGCGTTCGTGTCATTGGAGTGGCCCCCGTCGTGCGTGCGTGGTCTTCGTCGAGTGTGGGTGCGGGGGCGGGTGGATGGGAATGATTTTTCGGGATCCGTCCTGTCACGTGATCCGCTCAAGGATCGTGGCCGTGGCCAGCGCGCCGCCCGCGCACATCGTGACCAGGGCCGTCGCCGAGTCCGAGCGCTCCAGCTCGTGCAGCGCCGTGGTGATCAGCCGCGCGCCGGTCGCGCCGACCGGGTGGCCGAGCGCGATCGCGCCGCCGTTGACGTTGACGCGGTCGAAGTCCGGCTGGTGCACGCTCGCCCACGACAGCACCACCGACGCGAACGCCTCGTTCACCTCGAACCTGTCGATGTCGCCCACCGACATGCCGGCCGCCGCGAGCGCCTTCGCCGTCGCGTCCACCGGCCCGTCCAGATGGAAGTACGGCTCCGCGCCGACGAGCGCCTGGGCCAGGATCCGCGCCCTCGGGCGCAGCCCGTGCCTGGCCGCGGCCTCCTCGCTCATCACCAGCACGGCGGCGGCCCCGTCGGAGATCTGCGAGGAGGTCCCGGCGGTGTGCAGCGTGCCCTCGCCCTGGACCGGCTTGAGCGCGGCCAGGCCCTCGACGGTGGTCTCGCGCAGCCCCTGGTCGCGGCTGACCTCGCCGACGGGCACGATCTCCCGGGCGAACCGGCCGCCCGCCCAGGCCCGCGCCGCGAGCCGCTGCGACCGCGCGCCGAACCAGTCGAGCCGCTCGCGCGTGAGCCCGCGCCGCCGGGCGATCCGCTCGGCCGCGGTGAACTGGTCGGGCAGGTCGATGCTCCAGTCGTCGGGCCGGGGCTGGGCCGGTAACACGTTGCTGCCGAGCGGCGCCCGGCTCATCACCTCGACGCCGCAGCCCACGCCCACGTCGATCACCCCGGCGCGGGCCATCGCCGCCGCCAGGTGCACGGCCTGCTGCGAGGAGCCGCACTGCGCGTCGACGGTCGTGACGCCCGTCTGGTAGGGCAGCCCGGCGTAGAGCCAGGCGTGCCGCCCGACGTGACCGCCCTGCTCACCGGCCTGCGTCACGCAGCCGGCGAACACCTGCTCGACCGCGGCGGGATCGAGGCGGGAGCGGGCCAGCAGGCCGTTCAGCGCCGTGGCCAGCACCTGCTGCGGTTTGTGGCCGGCCAGCCAGCCGCCGCGCTTGCCGATCGGCGTGCGTACGGCCTCGACGATCACGGGTGTGCCCACAGCCACCTCCAGAACGATGCTCTGGTGGCGACTGTAACCGGTTCTAGTTAGCCGCGAAAGCCCCGGCGGGCAGGCTCTCCGGCAGCTCGAACAGCTCGAACAGCGCCAGGTCGAAGAACATCGCCACATGGCTGATCAGCGGGCCGTCGAAGTCGATCACCAGCAGCGAGAAGCGCCGGTAGCCGTCGCCCTCCCGGAAGTACAGGGCGAACGCCGGCTGGCCGTTGGCCCGCACCGACACCAGCCGCAGATCGCCCGGCGCCTGGGCCGGGCACTGGGTCTCGACGAGCTCGACGATCGCGTCGGGCCCCTGATACCACCCCTCGAAGGGCGGCATCTCCCAGATCGCCTCCTTGGTGAACATGTCGACGATCGTCTTGATGTCGTAGCTCTCGAACGCGGCCACGTAGCGGTCGAGCAGCTCGCTCTGCTCGGGCGTCAGCGGCTGCGGGCGGTCGTCGAGGCTGGGCGCGACCTGCGCGAGCTGGGCGCGGGCGCGCTGCAGGATGCTGTTGACGGCGGTGGTCGTGGTCTCGAGCGCCTCGGCGACCTCGGCCGCGCGCCACTTGAGCACGTCGCGCAGGATCAGCACCGCGCGCTGGCGCGGCGGCAGGTGCTGCAGGGCCGCGACGAGCGCGAGCCGGATGCTCTCGCGCGAGGTGACGATCGCGGCCGGGTCGTCGCCGCCCGCGCCCACCATCCCGTCGGGCACCGGCTCCAGCCACGGCACCTCGCCCCGCTGCACCAGCGGCGCGCTCGGCTCGGTGGCGGGCGCGCCCAGGCCCGTCGGCATCGGGCGGCGGCCCCGGCTGTCGAGCGCGGTCAGGCACTGGGTGGTGGCGATGCGATAGAGCCACGTGCGCAGGGACGAGCGCCCCTCGAACCCGTCGTAGGCCCGCCAGGCACGCAGATAGGTCTCCTGGACGAGATCCTCCGCGTCGTGCACCGACCCCATCATGCGATAGCAGTGCGCGAGCAGCTCCCGGCGCATCGGGTCAGCCTGCCGGAGGAAGTCCTCGTTGGACGGCTTGTCGCTCATACCCCCTGTATAGACGACGCCACCGACAGATCGCCTCTTCTCCGCGAAAGGGCAGGTCAGAGGTCGCTCAGCAGGCGGTCGGAGGCGATCTCGATGCGGCGCTGGATTTGGTCGTAGGTGCGCCGGCCGCGCAGCATCTCCAGCAGCTCCTGGACCCAGATGCTCGACAGGGAGCCGGCCAGGGCGAGCTGCTCCTCCGACGCCCGCGCCGGGTCGAGGCCGCCGGCCGAGACGCGCAGCAGCAGGCCGGTCATGCGGTCGCCGAACGGGGTCTCGACCTCGGCCAGGATCAGCGACCTGATGAGGGCGTCGGCCAGCTCGGGCTCGCGCATGAGGCCGCGGGTGGCGCGCATCAGCACGTCGACGGCGCGGCCGGACGGGGTGGGGGAGCTCGGCGGGCGGCGCTGGATGCTGCTTTCGAGGAGGTCGATCTCCTCGCCGACCACGGCCACGACCAGGTCCATCTTGGACGGGAAGTAGCGGTAGAGGGTGCCGAGGGCGACGCCGGCCCGCTCGGCGACCGTGCGCATCTGCATCGCCTCGACGCCGCCGCGCGAGGCGAGGGCCGCGGCGGCCTGGACGATGCGCTTGCGGCGCTGGTGCTGGCTGCGTGAGCGGGCGCTGTTGCCGCCGGGCGCGGGGTGGTGCTCCGTCGGCCCCTCGGGGTCGGCGGGGGGCGTGGCGACGTCCGCCTGCGGAGTGCGCATGAGAACACGTTATCTGATTTCTCGATAACCCGGCTTGTTACTCGCCAGTCACTAACAAGCCGTATAGATGCATGTCTTTGGCGTTACACGGCTATATCTGGACTTGTCGAAATGGGTGCCCTCTGGACAGATATTAGAATCTGTTCTAGTTTGCCATTCTACCGACCGAGCGCTTGGTGGTGGTGCATGGACTTCAACCTCGACGAGACCCAGCGGGACCTGCGTACCCTCACCGCGGAGCTGCTGGCCAGGGAGGACGGGCAGGACGCGGCCCGGCTGTGGGACGCGCTGCGCGAGGCGGGCCTGACGGCGATCTGCGTGCCCGAGCACGCGGGCGGCGCCGGGCTGGGGCCGGTCGAGATGGCGGTCGTGCTGCGCGAGCTGGGCGCCAGGGCCGCGCCGGGCCCGTTACGCGAGACGCTGGTCAGCACGCTGGCCGTGAGCCGGCACGGCAGCCCCGGGCAGCAGCGCCGCCTGTCCGGCGAGACCCCCGCCTCGGTGGCGATCCGGGAGCCCGGCCGCCCGCTGACCGCGCCGCCCGTGACCATCGCCGAGCGGGCGCCCGCCGACCTGGCCGCGGGCTGGTTCCTGACGGGCAGCAAGTCCGGGGTCACCCATCCCGGCGGCGACGTGCTGGTCACCGCCGACCAGGGGCTGTTCCTGGTCCACGCGCCGCCCGCCGCCCCCGAGTTCACCTCCACCGGCGAGCCCGCCGCCACGATCACGCTGGAACGCTGCCCCGCCGAGCGGGTCGGCGGCCCGGAGGCGGCCGGCGACGTGCGGCGGCTGTTCACCGCGGCGGTCACGGCGCAGGCGAGCGGCGTGCTGGCCGGCGCGCTGGAGCTGACCACCGCCCACATCAGGACCAGGAAGCAGTTCGGCCGCGCGCTCGCCGAGTTCCAGGCCGTCACCATGCAGATCGCCGACGTCTACATCACCGGCCGGGCGCTGGACGTGGCCATGTGGTCGGGCGCCTGGCGGCTGGACGCCGGGCTGCCCGCCGAGGAGGACCTGGCCGTGGCCGCGCTGCACGCCGACGAGGCGGCGCGGGCGCTGTACACCTGCCAGCACCTGCACGGCGGCCTCGGCCTGGACGTCACCTACCCGCTGCACCGCTACTTCGCCCAGGCCAAGCACCTGACGCACCTGCTCGGCGGCGCCGACGCCCAGCTCGACCTGATCGGAGGGCTCGCCTGATGCACATCGACCTGACCCCCGAGCAGCGCCGCCTCCGCGACGAGCTGCGCGAGTACTTCGCCGGCTGCCTCACCCCCGAGGACCGGGCGAAGCTGGCCGAGGACCCGTTCGGCGAGGCGTACCTGGAGCATTGTCGCCGCCTCGGCCGTGACGGCAAGCTGGGCCTCGGCTGGCCGAAGGAGTACGGCGGAGGCGGCCACGGCCCGCTCGAACAGCAGATCTTCGCCAACGAGATCGCCCGCGCCGGAGTCCCGTACCCGATCATCACCCTTCAGACGGTCGGCCCGACGCTCATGCAGTACGGCACGGAGGAGCAGAAGGAGCGGTTCCTGCCGAGCATCCTGGCCGGCGAGTGCCATTTCGCCATCGGCTACAGCGAGCCGGAGGCGGGCACCGACCTGGCCGCGCTGCGCACGACCGCGGTGCTCGACGGCGACCACTACGTCGTCAACGGGCAGAAGATCTTCACCAGCGGCGCGCACCACGCCCAGTACATCTGGCTCGCCGCCCGCACGAACCCGGAGGCCAGGAAGCACAAGGGCATCACCATGATGATCGTCCCGACGGACGACCCGGGCTTCTCCTGGACGCCGATCGTCACGATGGACGGCCGCCACCACACCAACTCCACCTACTACACGGACGTGCGGGTGCCCGTGGACCTGGTGGTGGGCGAGGTGGACAAGGGCTGGGACCTGATCGTCAACCAGCTCAACCACGAGCGCGTCACGCTCGGCCCCGCCGGGAACCTCGGCCAGACCTACGACCGCTTCCTGACCTGGGCCCGCCGCGCGGGGCTGGCGGACGAGCCCGACGTACGGCGCGCGCTCGGCCGGGTGCGCGCCTGGTTCCGCACCAACGAGCTGCTGAACTGGCAGGTCGCGGCCAACATGGACCTGGGCTGGCTGGGCGCCCCCGACGCGTCGGCCACCAAGGTCTACGGCTCGGAGCGCATGCAGGAGGCCGGCCGGCTGCTCGGCGACGTGCTGGCCCGCTACGGCGACCCGGCCGATCCGGAGACGGCCGAGCTGATCGAGCGGACGGACCGGGCGGTCAAGGGCGCCGTGGTGCTGACGTTCGGCGGCGGCGTCAACGAGGTGCAGCGGGAGCTGATCGCGATGCTCGGCCTGAGCCTGCCGAGGCCGCCCCGATGACCGGCGAGGAGCTGCTGGACCTGGCAGCCAAGCAGGCGGCGCTGGGCGAGCTGGCCGGGGCCCCGGCCGACGACCCGGTGAACGTGCCGATGATCCGCCACTGGCTGGCCGCGATGGGCGACCGCAACCCGGTCTACCTGGACCGGGGCCTGGCCCCGCCCGCGATGGCGCAGGTGTGGACGATGACCGCGCCGGCGCCCGGCGACCGCTCGCCGGTGAGCGTCATGATGGGCGCGCTGGACGAGGCCGGTTACACGGGCGTGGTGGCGACCAACTGCGAGCAGACCTACCACCGTTACGTGCGCGTCGGCGAGCTGCTGACCCCCGCCACCCGCTTCACCGGCCTGGCCGGGCCCAAGCGGACCGCGCTCGGCGAGGGGTTCTTCGCGACCTGGGTCGTCACCTGGTACGCCGGCGAGGGAGAGCCGGTGGCCGAGATGCTGTTCCGGGTGCTGAAGTTCCGGCCGCCGGAGAAACGGGCCGAGCCGTACCCGCTGCGGCCCTCGGTGAACCGTGACACCGCGTTCTTCTGGGACGGCGTGCGGCGCGGCGAGCTGCGGGTCCAGAGCTGCGCCGACTGCGGCGAGCTGCGCCACCCGCCGGGCCCGATGTGCCCGCGCTGCCACTCGGTGAACCGCGCCCACGTGGTGGCGCGCGGCGAGGGCGTCGTCTACAGCTACGTGGTCCACCACCATCCGCCGGTGCCGGGCCGCGAGACGCCGTTCGTGGTGGCGGTCGTGGAGCTGCCCGAAGGGGTGCGGATCGTGGGGAACGTGGTCGACTGCCCGCCGGAGTCGGTGGCGGTCGGCATGCCGGTACGGGTCGCGTACCGGCCGATGGACGACGAGCTGGTCCTGCCCGTCTGGACGCCCGGGGAGCCGTGATGCTGACGCGAGATCAGGTCGAGGTGGGCGCGGCGCTGCCCGAGCTGTCGCTCGACCTCACGCCCACGGTGGTCGTCTCCACCGCGCTGGCCACGATGGACTTCACCCCTGTCCATCACGACGTCCAGGTCGCCAGGGGGCAGGGGGCGAAGGACATCTTCCTCAACATCCTGACCACGATGGGGCTGGTCGAGCGGTACGTGACCGACTGGGCCGGGCCGGAGGCCGTGATCAGGCGGATCGACGTGAAGCTCGGCGTGCCCGCCTACGCGGGTGACCGGCTGAGCTTCCGGGGCGGCGTCACCGCGCTCGCGGACGGCGAGGTCACGGTGGGGGTCACGGGCAGGGTCAGCCTCGGCGACCACGCCACCGGGACCGTCACCCTGCTGCTGCCGGAGGTGCGGCCGTGACGCGCCTGGACGCGGCGATCGCGGGCATCGGCGCGACCGAGTTCAGCAAGGACTCGGGCCGTTCGGAGCTGCGGCTGGCGGCCGAGGCGGTGCTCGCGGCGCTGGACGACGCCGGGCTGTCCCCGGCCGAGGTCGACGGCCTGGTCACCTTCACGCAGGACGCCAACCAGGAGATCGCCGTCGCCCGCGAGGTCGGCATCGGCGACCTGAGCTTCTTCTCCCGCGTCGACTACGGCGGCGGCGCGGCCTGCGCGACCGTGGCGCACGCGGCCATGGCCGTCACGACGGGGGCGGCCCGCGCGGTCGTCTGCTACCGGGCCTTCAACGAGCGCTCGGGCCGCCGGTTCGGCCGGCCGGACGCGGGGCTCGCCGGGCAGCAGTCCTCGCAGGGCATGGAGATGAGCTGGCACGTGCCGTACGGGCTGGTGACGCCCGCCGCGTGGGTGGCCATGTTCGCCCGTCGCTACCTGCACGCCTACGGCGCCACGTCCGAGGACCTGGGCCGGGTGGCGGTGGCCATGCGCCGGCACGCGGCGACGAACCCGGCGGCCTGGTTCCACGGCAGGCCCATCACGCTGGCCGACCACCAGGCGTCGCGGTGGATCGCCGAGCCGCTGCGGCTGCTCGACTGCTGCCAGGAGAGCGACGGCGCGGTGGCGCTCGTCGTCACCACCACCGGGCGCGCCCGTGACCTGCGCCGCACCCCGGCCGTCGTCACCGCCGCCGCCCAGGGCTCCGGCGCCGGGCAGATGATGATGACGAGCTACTACCGCGACGACATGACCGGCCTGCCGGAGATGTCGGTGGTCGGCAGGCAGTTGTGGGAGATGTCCGGGCTGACGCCCGCCGACGTCCAGACCGCGATCCTGTACGACCACTTCACCCCGTTCGTCCTGACGCAGCTGGAGGAGCTGGGGTTCTGCGGGCGCGGCGAGGCCGCCGCGTACGTGCGCGACGGCGGCATCGAGCTCGGCGGGCGGCTGCCGGTCAACCCGCACGGGGGGCAGCTCGGCGAGGCGTACATCCACGGCATGAACGGCATCGCCGAGGCCGTGCGCCAGCTCCGCGGCACCGCCGCCAACCAGGTGGACGGCGTGCGGAACGTGCTGGTGACGGCCGGAACGGGGGTGCCGACCAGCGGGCTGATCCTGTCCGGCGTGTCGGATTGATCACCCAGGGTAGTCATGCGGGTATGGTCGGATATTTGCTGGTCCAGCCGGAGTTGAAGATCGACTGGACGAAGATGCCCACGTACAACACGATCATGGCCGTCGCGGCGGGCGTGGGGCTGGTGCTCGTGGTCTGGTTCGGCAGGAAGCTGCTGCGCGGCGACCCGATGGAGCACGTCGACGGGTGGGCGCTGGCGTTCGGCGTGCTCGGCGCGCTGCTGGCGCTCACCGGGCTGCACATGACGCTCACCTGGCCGCTCGCCGGGCAGGGATTCCCGTTCGACAACATCATCTTCGGCGAGCCGTCGCTCGCGTTCGGCGCGATGCTGCTGGCCGCCGCCCTCTACCTGTGGAAGCGCTGGACGCCGTCCCAGGGGGCCGCGGACCGGCGCGAGCACGTGGCGCGGGTGGCGGGGCCGATCTCGCTGTTCGCCTTCGCGATGGGGCTGGCCTGCTTCGGCATCGCCGCCGCCGGGTGGACGTACACGCTGTTCGCCGCGCCGCCGCAGGAGCCGATCTCCGGGGCGTTCGCGGACATGCCGATGCTGGAGGCGACGTTCATCTCCGGGCTGTACGTGCTGGTGGGCATCGGGGCCGTGGTGTTCCCGTTCGCGCTGCGGGCCCGTGGCGGGCCCGCGGCGACGGTGACGGGCGTGTGCTGGCTGGTGGCCGGGGTGGTGTTCGCGCTGTTCGGGGCGCTGAACTACTTCACGCACATCGGGCTGATCGTCAACACCATGTGATCAGGGGCTGACGATCATCGGGACGGAGAAGAACACGATCATCGCGATGACCACGCAGATCAGGAAGCCGGTGAGCTCCCAGGCCCAGTCGTGGTGCCTGCGGCGCTTCTTCCCCTTGGGCCGCCGGACGGCCTTGCCCGATCCGGACGCCCTCCGCGGGGCGGGCGTCCGCCGCGGGGCCGGCGCGGGCCTGGCCTGCGGCTCGCTCACCGAGTCCTGCTCCGGCTCCGTCGTGCTCGCTGAGGGAGCGTCCGGCGCGGCGGGCGGCTCCGGCGGCAGCGGCATCCGGTAGACCGGCTCCTTCGGCTGCGCCCGGGGCGTGAACAGCGGCCCGGCCTCGCGCGGGGCGCGGGCGTCGGTGACGGCGGGCAGGTCCTGGGTCACCGGCTCGTCGTCCAGCACGTCCGCCGGGACCGGCGCGGGCATGACGAACGGCCGCTCCAGCCGCGCCTGCGGCGCGTCCTTGGCGGGTACATCCCTCCCGAGCAGGTCCTTGGCCGGCGCGCCGCCGATGGGGCGGCGGGCCTCGAAGGCGGCGAACGGGGTGGACAGGCCGGACGGGGCGGGCGGGGCCGCCTCGAAGGCGCGGAAGGTCGTCGGCCGCCCGGTGCGCTCGGGCGAGGGCGCCAGCGGGTCACGCAGCCTGGGCATCGGCGCCGTGGTGGCCTCGTGGTCGGGCATCCGCGACGGCGGCGGCGGCGCGAGCAGCTCGGCGGGGAAGATCCCCGTGGTGCTCGCCGGGTCGGCGGCGCCCAGCGGCAGGGGCCAGGTCGGCGGCACGGGCCAGCGCGGCTTGACGAACATCGGCGCGGGCTCGGCCGTACGGGATCCCGCGAAGTGGACGCGCAGCGCCGCCGGCGGCGTCGGCCACGGCAGGCGGCCGAGCACGTCGCGCAGCGGCGCGACGGCGAGCGCGCCGTAGACGTCGGCGACCGGCTTGGACACGCGCCCGCCGGCGCCGCCCAGCGCCAGCCCGAGCGCCTGCGTGAACCGGTGCGCCACGCTGACCGCCAGCTCCTCGGCGGTGTCCGGCGCCACGTCGAGCACCCAGGCGAGCTCCTCCCGGTTGAGCCCGCACACCTGGACCAGCACGAGCACCTCGCGCTGCGCCGGACGCAGCTCGCGCAGCGCCCGCTCGACCAGCGCCGAGGCCGGGTCGATCAGCGGGTCGACGACGGGCGGCGCGTAGACGACGTCACGCCGGAAGACCTCGCGCCGGGCGTAGGCGTACAGGGCGGCACGCGGGGGCGGCTGCGACGGCACGGCGGCGAGCACGGTCGCCACGACGTCTGCCGCGGAGCCAGGGTCGCCGAGCTGGTCCGCGCAGTACGCGAACAGCCCGGCGGCGTGACGGTCGTAGAGCTCTGCGATCAGCTCGGCGCGTGAGTGCTGACCGGTGAGCGGGTGTGTCACGTGACCGGATCCTCTTACTGGGAAAAGCGGACGCTGCGGGTGAGGGTGCGGCGTCTGTGCATGTGGAGGCAATCATGCCAACTCCACCCAGGCCGGCGCACTACCAGATCACGAATTCGTACGGAATCGCAGGTCAGTGAACCGCTTAACCTCCTCCCGATGGGACAGACCACGTTCAATCGCCGTAGGGTGGTTGCCGTTAGATCATGCGGCGGTCGTGGCAGGGGGGCTGCGGCCCTGCCACGAAGCGGAAGGTCGCGCGTGATCACATTCGACGCTGTCACCAAACGCTACCCAGACGGAACGGTAGCCGTGGACCGCCTCAGCCTTGAGGCGCCCACGGGCGAGATCACCGTGTTCGTCGGCCCGTCGGGCTGCGGGAAGACGACGTCACTGCGGATGATCAACAGGATGATCGACGCCACCGAAGGGCGCATCCTGCTCGACGGGGAGCCGGTCCAGGACATCGACCCGCCGACGCTGCGGCGCGGCATCGGGTACGTGATCCAGCAGGCCGGGCTGTTCCCGCATCGCAAGATCTTGGACAACGTCGCCACCGTGCCCTACCTGCTCGGCTGGGACCGCAGGAAGGCCCGCGACAGGGCCATGGAGCTGCTGGAGCGCGTCGGGCTCGACCCGGGGCTGGCCGGCCGCTACCCCTTCCAGCTCTCCGGCGGCCAGCAGCAGCGGGTGGGCGTGGCCAGGGCGCTGGCCGCCGATCCGCCGGTGCTGCTGATGGACGAGCCGTTCAGCGCCGTCGACCCGGTGGTCCGCACCAGCCTCCAGGACGAGCTGCTGCGGCTGCAGTCGGAGCTGAACAAGACGATCGTGTTCGTCACCCATGACATCGACGAGGCCATCAAGCTCGGCGACCAGGTCGCGGTGCTGCGGGTGGGCGGGAAGCTGGCGCAGCTCGCCCCTCCGAAGACGCTGCTGTCGGAGCCGGCCGACGACTTCGTCCGCGAGTTCCTGGGCCGCGACCGGGGCATCCGGCGGCTGCAGTTCGTCTCCACCGAGGGGCTGCGGCTGCGCACCGATCTGCCCGCCCCCGAGGGCGCCGGCACGTTCGTGTTCGGCACCGACTCGCTGCGCACCGCGCTCGACGCGGCGCTGCTGTCGCCGTCGGGCACCGCGGTGGCCGTGGACGAGCGGGGCGAGGTGGTCGGCGTGGCCACGAGGGAGGCGCTGGACGAGGCGCTGGCGGAGGCCGCCCATGGGTGACGGCCCGCCCTCACTCTGGGAGTGGATCGCGCGCAACTGGGACACCGGGCGGGTCGGCAGCATCAGGGACCTGCTCGGCGACCACCTGCTCATGTCGCTGGTGCCGATCGTGCTGGGGCTCGCGCTGGCCCTGCCGCTGGGGCTGGCCAGCGTCCGCTGGCGGTGGCTCTACCAGCCGACGGCCGGCCTCTTCAACGTGATCTACGCGCTGCCGTCGCTGCCGCTGTTCATGCTGCTGATCTCGGTGACCGGGCTGTCACCGATCACCGTCATCGTCCCGCTGACCTTCTACGCCATGGCCGTGCTCATCCCGGCCGTGGTCGACGGCATCGGATCGGTGCCTCCGCACGTGCGCCAGTCGGCGGTGGCCATGGGCTTCACGCCGCTGCGCCGGCTGGTGCAGGTCGAGCTGCCCATCGCCGCGCCCGTGGTGATCGCCGGGCTGCGGGTCGTCGCGGTCTCCAGCATCAGCCTGGTGAGCGTGGGCGCGCTGATCGGCGAGGGCGGTCTCGGCATGCTGTTCACCCGGGCCTACCAGAACCCGTTCCTGCCTCCGGTCGTCGTCGGCATCGTGCTCATCGTGGCGCTGGCGCTCATCGCCGACGGGCTGCTGCTCCTGGCCCAGCGGCTGCTCACCCCGTGGGTGCGGGCTAGGGGGGCGTCGTGAACTGGCTGATCGACTTCTTCGGCGACCCCGCCCGGTGGACGGGCCTCGACGGCATCCCCGTACGGCTGCTGGAACACCTGGAGTTCTCGGCCCTGGCGCTCGCGCTGGCGATGCTGATCGCGGTGCCGATCGGGCTGCTCATCGGCCACACCGGCCGGGGCGGGGTGCTCGTGGTCGTCTCGGCCAACCTGGCCAGGGCGCTGCCGACGCTCGGCCTGCTGGTGCTGTTCGTGCTGCTGCTCGGCACCGCGTCGATCTGGCCGGTGATCATCCCGCTGGTGCTGCTGGCCGTGCCGCCGATCCTGGTCAACACGTTCGAGGGCATCAGGGGAGTGGACCCCGAGCTGCGCGACGCGGCGTACGGGATGGGGCTGCGCGGCGGCCAGGTGCTCGGGCGGGTGCTGGTGCCGGTCGCGCTGCCGCTCATCCTGCTCGGGCTCAGGCTCTCGGCGATCCAGGTGGTCGCCACCACGACCGTCGCCGCCTACACGGGGCTGGGCGGTCTGGGCAGGTTCGTGATCGACGGGTTCGCGACGAAGGATTACGCGAGCGTCGTCGGGGGTTCAGTGTTGATTGTGCTGTTCGCGCTCGTGGTGCAGATCGCGTTCACCCTCGCGCAGAGGGTGACGGTCTCCCCGGGGGTGAGCCAACGACTGAAGACACGTTGATTTTTCGTACTACCTCCCGCAAGAAGGGGACATTTTAATGAGACGCATGTTCAGCACCGCGGCGGTCGTCCTGTCCGCGGCGCTCACCTTGACGGCCTGCGGTGGTGGCGGCGGCGGGGGCAACCCGCTCGACACCACGAGCGCGGCGCCCACGGGCTCCGCCACCGGCGGCGGCGGGGGGACCGTCGTGATCGGCTCCTTCGACTTCGACGAGAGCGTGCTGCTCGGCTCCATCTATGCCCAGGCGCTGGAGGCCAAGGGCGTGACGGTCGAGGAGAAGCCCCGCATCGGCAGCCGCGAGGTCGTCTACGACCAGGTCAAGAGCGGCGGCCTGACGCTGGTGCCCGAGTACAACGGAAACCTGCTGGCCTTCATCGACCAGCAGAACAAGGCCGCGACCACCGAAGAGGTCAACGCCGCGCTGAAGGAGAAGCTCCCCGCCGAGCTCGAAGTGCTCGAATCCTCCCCGGCCGAGGACAAGGACACGCTGTCGATCAGCAAGGACACCCAGTCCAAGCAGTCCATCAACACGATGGAAGACCTGGCCAAGGTGTCGAAGGACATGATCGTGGGCGGTCCGCCGGAGTTCAAGAAGCGCTGGGAGGCCCCCTTCAAGGAGGTCTACGGCATCGAGTTCAAGCAGTGGAAGCCCACCGGCCCGGCCACGGCCGACGCCATCAAGGACGGCTCCATCCAGGTCGGCAACGTGTTCTCCACCGACCCGAAGATCACCGCCAACAACCTGGTGCCCCTCCAGGACACCAAGAACATCTTCCCCGCCCAGAACGTGACCCCGCTCCTGAACAAGGCCGGAGCCACCGACACGGTGCGCACCACCCTCAACGCGATCTCCGCCAAGCTGACGACCGACTCGCTGCTGGACATGATGCAGAAGATCGCCGTCAACAAGGACGAGCCCGCCACGGTGGCCAAGGAATGGCTGAGCGCGAACGGCCTCGGCTGACCCGCCCGGCGGGGGCCTCTCCCCTGAGGCCCTCGCCGTGAGCGAGTTCACCGAGGCCATGGCCCAGCTCGCCGGCGGCGTCGCGGTCGTCACCGTCCGCGACGGCCGCGACGACCTGGGCGTGACGATCTCGGCGCTGCTGTCGGTCTCCCTGGCGCCGCCGCTCGTCCTGATCAGCCTGTCCAGCGGCGGCTACCTCAGCGAGGTGCTGTGCCGCCAGGACCGCTGGGCGTGCTCCCTGCTCTCCTCCGGCCAGGCCGCCATGGCCAGCCGCTTCGCCGCCCCCGGCCGGCCCAGCGCCCGCCACCTCGTCGCCGGCGCGCCCCACCACCGCGGACCGCACTCGGACGCCCTGGTGCTGGAGGACGGCGTCGCCGCCCTGGAGGCCGAGACCGTCCAAGTGGTGCCGGCGGGTGACCACACGCTCTTCATCGCCCAGGTCCTCGCCGTCTCGTACGTCACCCCGTCCCTGCACCCACTGGTCCGGCTCCGAGGGCGATACCGGGCCCTGGGCTGATCTTCCAGGTCCGGTTGCCCGTGGGTTCGACGCCGGATGCCTTGCCGCTCTTTGGCCACGGCTGCGGAACCCGCTCTGACGAGCGGCGCACGGCCGGGCTCGGGGGTGCAGGGGGCCGGAGGCCCCTTGCCAAGGGGGTCAGGGGGAGCTCGGCTCCCCCTGGAGACACGGCCCGAACCGCCCACGCGCGCAGCGCGCCACCGGTGAGGCCCTTGCCGTCAGCGGATGACGTACCAGCCCGGCAACGACAGCGGCCCCCCGGCGGGCAGCCCCAGCTCCGCCGACAGCCGCGCCAGCGGCCCCCAGGCGTCGAGCCGGACCCGGGTGAGCGCCGCCGCCCGGTCCTCGCTGGAGTCGGGCCCGCGCAGCCGCTCCAGCGGGTTGAGCCGGGGGTAGGTGCGTACGGGCGCGTCGTCGGCGAGCCCGGCCCGCTTCCTGGCCAGCGCCAGCGCGTCCTCCAGCCCGCCGAGCTCGTCGACGAGGCCGTTGTCGCGGGCGTCGCCGCCGGTCCAGACGCGGCCGCGGGCGAGCTCGTGGGCCCGTTCGCGGGTGAGGGAGCGGCCTTCGGCGACCTTGCCCACGAAGTCGTCGTAGATGCGGTCGAGCCAGGCGTTGACCCGTTCCCACTGCTCGGGGGAGAAGCCGCGCGAGGTGGAGAACATGCCGGCGTTGGCGCCTTCGGCGACGGTCTCGGAGGTGACGCCGATGCGTTCGAGCAGCTCCGACAGTACGGGCTTGCCGCCGAAGACGCCGATGGAGCCGGTGAGGGTGCCGGGCTGGGCGACGATGACGTCGGCGGCCATGGAGACGAAGTAGCCGCCGGACGCGGCGAGGTCTCCCATGGAGACGATGATCGGCTTGACCTTGCGGGTGAGCACGACCTCGCGCCAGACGGTGTCGGAGGCGACGTACGAGCCGCCGGGGCTGTCGACGCGGAACACGACGGCCTTGACGTGGTCGTCGCGCCGGGCGGCGCGCAGCGCGGCGCTGATCGTGTCGGAGCCCATGGCGCCGCTGCCGCCGAGCGGGCTGCGGCCGGAGCGGCCGGTGCGGATCTGGCCCATGCCGTGGATGAGCGCGATGCCGTCGGCGGTCGGGTTGGGCAGTTTGCGGACGGCTGCGCCCTTGGCGTAGCGGGAGACGTACAGGAGGTGGGCCTCGTCGCCGGCGGCGCGCTTGACCTCGTCGTACACCTCGTCACGGTAGGCCAGGCCGTCGACCAGCCCGGCCTGGAGGGCTTCGGCGCCGATGAACGGGCCCTGGTCGAACAGCTCGCGCACCTTGGCGGGGTCGAGCCGGCGGCCGTCGGCGATGCCGGCGGTGAGCTGGCCGGTGACGGATTCGACGATCCGGCCGACCGACTCGCGGTGCGGCTCGGTCATGTGGTCGTGGGTGAAGGTGTTGGCGGCGGTCTTGTACTCGTGCCGCTGGCCCATCTCGTAGCCGACGCCGAGCTTGGTCAGCGCGCCCTTGACGAACCGCTGTTCCAGGGCGATGCCGGTGAGCCCGACGTCGCCGCTGGGCTGGAGGTAGACGCGTTCGAAGGCGCTGGCCAGGTAGTAGGGCACGGTGCCGCTGCCGAACTCGCCGAACGTCTCGCCGAAGGCCACGGTCAGCTTGCCGGAGGCGCGGAAGCGGACGACGGCCTGGCGCAGCTCCTGGACGGTGGCCAGGCCGAGCGGGTTGCCGCCGATCTTCACGATGAGGGCCTTGACGCGGGAGTCCTGCCGGGCGCGCTTGAGCCCGGCGAGCACGTCGGACAGGCGTGGCTTGCGCATGGACAGCACGGCGGCGAGGGGGTCCGCGGGCGGCCCCTCGATCACGCCTTCGGTGAGGTCCAGCTCCAGCACCAGGGGCGCGGTGCGCCGCTGACGGAGCTTGCCGACGGTTTCGCTGATCGCCTTGCCTGCGTCCATGAAAGCCACCCTAAGCGGCAGGAGCCGGGCGTGCGCTCACACTTGAGGTGTGCCGGTGGTGGCGGCCGCGGCGTCGACGCGGGCGGTGGTGTCGATGCGCAGGCCGGTGCTCTGGAGCCGTTGCAGCGCCTGGGCGGCGGTCAGGTTCGGGTACGCCTGCTTCAGCAGCGCGAAGCTGCCGGCGACGTGGGGCGCGGCCATGGACGTGCCGCTCATCAGCCCGTACGCGTCGTCGGGCACGGAGGCGGTGACGTCGGCGCCGGGGGCGAGCAGGTCGAGCAGCACTCCCCGGTTGGAGAAGGGCGCAATGCGGTCGGCGTCGTCGGTGGCGCCGACGGTGACGGCGGTGGAGACGCAGGCGGGGGAGGCGACGGCGTCGGTCCAGCCGTCGTTGCCGGCGGCGACGACGGGGGCCGCGCCGAGGGCCATGAGCTGGTCGAACTGCGGTTTGAGCGCGCCCGCGCCGGGGTCGGCGTCGCAGTGCCGCCGGTGCGGCCCGCCGCCGCCGAGGCTCATGTTGACGGCGGCCACGTTGCGTTCCTTGGCGACCCTGGCGACGTATTCGAGGGCGAGTTTCTGGTCGGAGGTGTAGCTCAGGAAGCACGGCACCCGGGTGGTGCCGCAGGCGATGGCGCTGTTGATGCGGGAGAAGACCTGGATGGGCAGGATGCCCGCTTCGGGGGCGACGCCGTTGGCGGGGGCGCCGGTGACGAGCTTGCCCGCGGCGATGCCGGCGACGTGGGTGCCGTGGTCGCACCGGTTGGCGCCGCCGTCCAGGCACTGGCGGGTCTCGGCGTCGGCGGCTCCGGGGCCGGTCTGGTTGGCCTGGCCGTTGGGGCAGAGGGAGACGGCCTGGCTCGCCGCGTCGGAGGTGGAGAAGCACGCCTCGTCCACGATCCGGCCGGCCAGGAACGGGTGGTCGCGGTCGATCCCGGTGTCGAGGACGGCGACGGTGGCGCCCTTGCCGGTCCAGCCGGCGGCGTGGGCCCGGTCGGCGCCGATCACCTTGGTGGTCTCGGCCAGGAACGGCTTGCTGAGCGCGTCCTCGTACACGGCCCTGACCCGGGCGTCCTTCTTGAGGTGGGCGAGCGCGTCGGCGTCGAGTTCGGCGACGAAGAACGTGGGCGACTCGGTGGACTCCAGCACCCGGGCGGAGGAGGAGCCCTTCTCGACGTCGCCGGCGACGGCGGTGACGCTCTGCCCGGGTTTGACCTCGACGATCGAGCGCACCTTCTGGTGCGTGTCGAGCTGGGCGATCAGCGCCGGGCTGATCACCGGGTCACCGGTGTCGGCCTGCCCGGCGGCCGTCGCGGCGAGCAAGGCCGAGGTCGTGGCCGCAGCCACCAGGATCATTCGTCTCACGGCGGGACAGATGCCCGCACGTGGGGCGCGTGATGTCGCGGTTTCCCGAGTGATTAACGAGTCTTGAGGACGTTCGCGGCCGCCTTCTTGAGCGCGGTGCTCGTGGACTTCGCGGAGAGCCGCACCTTCTCGGAGGAGTTGAGGACCTTGGTGTTGTTCATCCCGTGCGCCCAGTTGAGCCAGCCGGTGAGCAGGGCGCTGTCGAGCCGCTGCTTGGCCGTCCTGCTCGCCTTGAGCACCCGGTACGCCTTGCCCAGCGACGACGCCTTGGTCAGCTCGGGGAAGACCTTGCTGGCCTTGTGCGCGAGCTTGAGGTAGCAGGTCAGGGTGGCGTCGTCGATCGAGCCGGTGCCCCGGTAGACCTCCACGGCCCACTGCTTGGTGGTCATCGGCTTGGCCGAGGTGCCGCGCGTGCAGACGGTCGCGGGCGCCTTCGGGGTGGCGGTGATCGTCACCGTGACCGTGACGGTCGGCAGCGGGACCGGCGTCGGGTCCGGGTCCACCGGGTCGGGCTGGGGCGTCGGGCCGCTGCCGGTCGGCTCCGGCTCGGGATCGGTGCCGGGGCCGGGGTCGGGCGAGTCGGGGTCACCCGGGCCGCCGGGGAGCGCCGGCGGGTTCTGGCTGATCTCAGGCTGCGGGGCCGCCCCGGCGAGCGCCGCGGCCAGGTCCAGGCGCGGCGTGCGCACCTGGACGCCGTTGGCCTGGTAGACGTACGGCCTGCCGGTCGTCTTGAGCTTGTCGATCAGCTCCGGCATGGGGGTCTGCGGCGAGGCGGCCTTCATCAGGGCCAGCGCCCCGGCGACGTGCGGGGTGGCCATCGAGGTGCCGCTGTAGACGGTCGTCTGGTTGCCCGGCACCGCCGACTCGATGTCCACGCCGGGCGCGAACAGGTCGAGCAGCGCGCCCCGGTTGGAGAAGTCGGCGATGGCGTCGCCGTCGTCGTTGGCGCCCACGGCGACGGCGGAGGTGATGCAGGCCGGATAGGAGGCGCCCTCGAAGTACTCGTTGCCGGCGGCGACCACGGTCGCGATGCCCTTGGCCAGCAGGGCGTCGATCTTCGGCTTGAGGACCTGGCCTTCCTCGCTGGTGTCGCAGGAGGTCTCGGACGGCATGCCGCCCAGGCTGAGGTTGACGGCGGCGATCGGGGCGGTCAGCGACGCCACGTGGTCCATGGCCAGCCGCAGCGACGACTCGAAGGCCAGCAGGCAGACGGGCTCGCCGCACACGTCCATGTCCTCGACCCGGCTGAACACCTGGACGGCGATGATCCCGGCGCCGGGCGCGACGCCGCCGGTGCCGGCGGCGATGCCGGCCACGTGGGTGCCGTGGTCGCACAGGTTCACGCCGCCCGCCAGGCAGTTGGCGGTCGTGGCGTCGGCGGCGCGGGGGCCGGTCTGGCTGGTCTGGCCGTTCGGGCAGAGCGACTTGACGCCCTGGTCGACGGCGGAGAAGCAGGCTTCGGCGGTGATGCGGCCGGCGAAGGCCTGGTGATCGGGGTCGATGCCGGTGTCCAGGACGACGACGTTCTGCCCGCTGCCGGTGAAGCCGGCGGCGTGCGCCTTGTCGGCGCCGATCTGGGGGAGGCTGGAGACGAGCGACGGCGGGTAGGCGCGGTCGCGGCGGATCGAGGTGACCTTGGGGTCCTCGGCGAGCGCGGCCAGCTCCTCGGCGGTGCCCTCGACGACCACGAACGGCTGGCGTTCGGGCTGCAGCAGCACCTCGGCGTTGCCGATCTCGGAGATCGGGGCGGGGATCGGCTGGGTGAGCTCGACGATGGCCCGCACGGTGCCGCCGTCGACGCCTAACCCTTCCTCGACCTTCTCCTCAGGGGTGCTCGGAGCGGGGCTGGGAGCGGGGCTGGGGGCGGCGGTCGGGACCGGTGCGGCCGTCGGATCGGCGGCGAGGGCGGGCGCCGCGGGCAGCAGCGCGAGCACGAGCGAGCACACGATCAGGGGGCGAAATCGCACCGGCGTCCTCCGAGAAGGGATGATCTCGGAGTTTAGGGCGATTTATCCCCCAGATATAGGGCCGGAGCCCCTTTCTCACCAGACTTTCAGGCGGGCTTCGTCAACCAGACAGCTCCCAGCGGCGGAACCCGCAACGTCGTCGAGTAGGGCAGCCCATGACAGGGATCCTCGACAGCCTCGATCGCGCCCATGTTGCCGACGCCGCTGCCCCAGTACTCGTAGGCGTCGGTGTTGACCGCCTCCGTCCACTCCCCGCCGTACGGCAGGCCCAGCCGGTAGCTCTCGTGCGGCCCGCCGCTGAAGTTGACCACGCACGCCACCGCGGACCCGTCGGCCGCGTAGCGCAGGAACGAGAACGTGTTGCCCGGGGCGTCGTCGGCGTCGATCCACCGGAACCCGTCGGGCGTCGAGTCCTGCTCCCACAGCGCGGGCGTGTCGCGGTAGAGCCGGTTGAGGTCGCGCACCAGCCGCTGCACGCCCTGGTGCCCGTCGAACTCCAGCACCCACCAGTCGAGCCCGCGCTCCTCCGACCACTCCGAGCCCTGGCCGAACTCCCCGCCCATGAACAGCAGCTGCTTGCCCGGATGCGCCCACATGAACGCCAGCAGCGCCCGCAACTGCGCGAACCGCTGCCACTCGTCGCCGGGCATCTTGCCCATGAGCGAGCCCTTGCCGTGCACCACCTCGTCGTGCGAGAGCGGCAGCACGTAGTTCTCCGAATAGGCGTAGATCAGGGAGAACGTCATCTGGTGATGGTGATACTGCCGGAAGATCGGCTCGTGCCGGAGATACTCCAGCGTGTCGTGCATCCAGCCCATGTTCCACTTGAAGCCGAACCCGAGCCCGCCCAGGTGCGCCGGCCGTGACACGCCCGGCCACGCGGTCGACTCCTCGGCCACGGTCGTGATGCCGGGCGCCTCCCGGTAGCAGACCGCGTTCATCTCCTTGATGAACTCGACGGCGTCCAGGTTCTCGCGCCCGCCGTAGACGTTCGGCGTCCACTCGCCCTCGCGCCGCGAGTAGTCCAGGTAGAGCATCGAGGCCACGGCGTCCACCCGCAGCCCGTCGATGTGGAACTCCTTCAGCCAGTAGAGGGCGTTGGCCACCAGGAAGTTGCGCACCTCCCTGCGGCCGAAGTCGAACACGTACGTGCCCCAGTCGGGGTGCTCGCCCCTGGCCGGGTCGGCGTGCTCGTACAGCGGCGTGCCGTCGAAGCGGGCCAGCGCCCAGTCGTCCATCGGGAAGTGCGCGGGCACCCAGTCGAGCAGCACGCCGATGCCGCGCTGGTGCATCCGGTCGACGAACCTGCGGAACTCGTCGGGCGTGCCGAAGCGGGCCGTCGGCGCGTAGTAGGAGGTCACCTGGTAGCCCCACGAGCCGCCGAACGGGTGCTCGGCCACCGGCAGCAGCTCCACGTGGGTGAAGCCCATGTCGGCCACGTACTCGGAGAGCTGGTCGGCCAGCTCCAGGTAGGACAGGCCGGGCCGCCACGAGCCCAGGTGGACCTCGTAGATGCTCATCGGGCCGCTGCGCGCCTGCTTGTCGCCGCGCGCGGCCATCCAGGCGTCGTCCTCCCAGGTGTAGACCGACTCCTCGACGACGGAGGCGGTCTGCGGCGGCACCTCGGTGCGGCGGGCCATCGGGTCGGCCTTGTCGCGCCACACGCCGTCGGCGCCCAGGATCTGGTACTTGTACCGTTCGCCCGCTTCCAGGCCGGGGATGAACAGCTCCCACACGCCCGAACGGCCCAGCGAGCGCATCGGGTAGGCGGTGCCGTCCCAGTGGTTGAAGTCGCCGACGACGCGGATGCCGCGCGCGTTGGGGGCCCACACGGCGAACGCGGTGCCGCGCACGTCCTGGTGCTCCATCACGCGCGCGCCGAGCACCTCCCACAGCCGCTCGTGGCGTCCCTCGCCGATCAGGTGCAGGTCCACCTCGCCCAGCGTCGGCCAGTGGCGGTACGGGTCGCGCGTCTCGTGCGGGTCGTGACCCGGGTACTGGACGCTCAGCGTGTAGGCGGGCACCTTGTCCAGCCCCTGGACCGTGGTCTCGAACACGCCGTGGGCCTGGTGTTTCAGGTCGTGGGCCGTGCCGTCGTCCAGCACCACCCTGACCCGTTCGGCCAGCGGGCGCAGCGCCCGGAACGTGACCCCGCCCGGAACCGGGTGCGCGCCCAGCACCGAGTGCGGGTCATGGTGCGCCCCGCCCGCGAGGCGGTCGAGCTCTGTCCTCATCGGCATGCTCCCAACCCTGCCCTACGACGACCGTCCAACCCAGCCACTGCCCGCTTTCACCGAGACAATCACCGAAAGTGCGGAATCTTGGGTTTATCCGGGAGAACTTGACCTCAAGCGCAATTGAGTTCTTAACGTTCCATGCATGAACATAGAACGTGCCGGCCGGCGGGAGTGGATCGGACTCGGCGTCCTCATCCTGCCGACCCTGTTGCTCTCCATTGACGTGAGCGTGCTCCACCTGGCCGCCCCGGCCCTGAGCGAGGACCTGCGCCCGACCGGCGCGCAACTGTTGTGGATCAATGACATCTACGGGTTCCTCATAGCCGGGTTCCTGATCACGATGGGCACGATCGGCGACCGCATCGGCCGCCGGAAGCTGCTGCTGATCGGCGCGGGCGCGTTCGCCGTGGCCTCCGCGCTGGCCGCCTACGCGCCGAGCGCCGAGGTGCTCATCGCCGCGCGGGCGCTGCTCGGCGTCGCCGGGGCCACGCTGATGCCGTCCACGCTGTCGCTGATCCGGAACATGTTCCACGACCCGGCCCAGCGGACCACCGCGATCAGCTTCTGGATGATCGGGTTCAGCGGCGGCATGGTGATCGGGCCGCTGGTGGGCGGCGCGCTGCTGGAGAACTTCTGGTGGGGGTCGGCGTTCCTGCTGGGCGTGCCGGTGATGGCCGTGCTGCTCGTGGCCGGGCCGCTGCTGCTGCCCGAGTACCGCGCCCCCGACCCGGGCCGCCTCGACCTGGTGAGCGTCGTGCTGTCGGTCGTGGCCGCGCTCGCCGCCACCTACGGCGTCAAGGAGCTGGCCGCCGGTGAGCCGGGCCCGCTCGCGATCCTCGCCCTCGCCGCCGGCCTGGCGCTGGCCGTGGTCTTCATCCGGCGGCAGCGCACGGTCCCGGCGCCGCTGCTGGACCTCAAGCTGTTCGCCGACCGCCGCTTCAGCGGCTCGCTGGCCAGCCTCATGCTCGTCATCCTGGTCGGCCCGGGCCTGGGCCTGCTCGCGGGCCAGTACATGCAGCTCGTCCTCGGGCTGTCGCCGCTGGAGGCCGGGCTGTGGACGCTGCCGTCCACGCTGGCGGTCGTCGCGGGCTTCGTGGCCGCGCCGCCGCTGGCGCGCCGCATCAGGCCCGGGTACGTGGCCGCCGCCGGGCTGGTGCTGGGCGCGGGCGGCCTGCTCCTGCTCACCCAGCCGGGTCTCGCGCCGCTGGTGACCGGGCAGACGCTGTTCTTCCTCGGCGCGTCGCCGCTGCTCGTGCTCGGCACCGACATGGTCGTCGGGTCCGCCCCGCCGGAGCGGTCGGGCTCGGCGGCGGCCCTGTCGGAGACGGCCCAGGAGTTCGGCGGCGCGCTCGGCCTGGCGATCTTCGGCAGCATCGCGGCCGCCGTCTACACGGCGCGGCTCACCGTGCCGGACGGGGTGTCGCCGGAGGCGGCCGAGGCGGCCGGTGACACCCTCGGCGGCGCGATCGCCGTCGCGTCCGGCCAGCCCGGTCCCGTCGCCGCCGCCCTCGCCGACGCGGCCAGGGAGGCGTTCGGCTCGGGGCTGGCGGTCGCGGCGGGCGCGGGAGCCGCCGTCGTCCTCGCGGCGGCGATCATGGCGGCCACCGCGCTCCGCCACGTCCCCGCTCTCAGCGCCGACACCCCCGCCCCGGCCCACGACTGACCGGCCCGTTGGCCTGGTCAGTGGCGGAAGGCCGCCAGCGGGATGGAGATCCAGGCGGGGCGGTTGCGGGCCTCGTAGACGACCTCGTAGACGGCCTTCGACAGCTCGAAGGCCCGCAGCAGGGCGGCGTCACCGGGCGTGATGAGGCCGCCGCCCTGGAGGTAGCCGTCGAGGAACGCCGACCGGTTGCGGGCGGACCACTCCTCGGCCTTGGGCTCCAGCCTCTCGGCCTCGGAGTGCCCGGCGAGCAGGTGGCGGGCGGCGTAGTCGAAGGAGCGCAGCATCCCGGCCACGTCGCGCAGCGGCGAGGACAGGGCGCGGCGCTCGGCCAGCGGCTGGCCGGGCTCGCCCTCGAAGTCGAGCACCACCCAGTCGGTGGTGGTGCGCATCACCTGGCCGAGGTGGTAGTCGCCGTGCACCCGCTGCACGGGCACCTCGGTGGTCAGCTCCTCGACCTGGTGGTAGGCGGCCTCCAGCACGCCGACGTACGGGCGCAGCTCGGGCACCTCGGCGACCGCCCGGCCGAGCCTGCGCCTGAAGCCCTCGGCCATCCGCTTGACCTCGTGCATCTCGACCACGCCGGTGGGGAAGGCGGCGGCCAGCTCGCGGTGGACGGCGGCGGTGGCCGCGCCGAGCCTGGTCGCCTCGGCCGCGAAGTCGCCGCCCGCGTCGGCGGCCGACATCCCCGACAGCGAGTTGTACAGGTCGCGCACGCTGGTCAGCGCCAGGTCCCAGCCGTCGGTGGAGTTCGACAGGAACTCCTGCATGATGGCCAGCGTGGTGGGCGTGCCGTCCAGGTCGGTCTCGATCCACCCGTACGGCTGGGCGACGTGCGGCGCGCCGCGCTCGGCCAGCGCGGTGACGACCTCCAGCTCGGGGTTCACCCCGGGGATGAGCCGCCGGAACAGCTTGCAGATGTACGCGTCGCCGAAGACCAGCGAGGTGTTGGACTGCTCGGCCCCCAGCACGAGGCTGCGCGGCGAGGTGTCGATCTCGACGCCGGGCAGGTGGCGGAAGCGCACGCCGTCCTGGCCGGTGCCGCCCGCCATCGACTCCAGCATCCAGTGGGTCAGCTCGTTGTCGTGGACGGCGTCGTAGGCCGACCATTCGGCGCCACCCGTCGCGTACGGGCCGATGAGGGCGTGGTTGAGCGTGTCGGGCAGCTCGGTGCGCAGCCCGAGCAGGAGCTGGTAGCGCTCGCGGGAGCCGTCCTGCCACACGGAGACGATCAGGTGGCGCAGGCTGGGGTCGCCGGACTGGATGACGACGTCCGACTCGATCGACAGGGAGTCGATCGGGCGCCCCTTGCCACCGAACCAGCGCTGTCTGCTGATCCATGCGGCAAGGAGCTCATCCAGCACGTCTTACTCCTCCTGGGTGATGGCCGGCGGGAGGGTGAACCAGTAGAACCCATGCCCAGGAAGCGTCAAAAGATACGGAAGTTCGCCAATTGCCGGGAATGGCACCCCGCCCATCGTCTCCACCGGGGAGACGCCGACGAATCTGCGCAGGTCCAGCTCCACCGGCTGCGGGAAGCGGGACAGGTTGTTCACGCAGAGCATGCGGTCGTCGCCCAGCTCGCGGACGAACGCCAGCACGCTCGGGTTGGAGGAGTTGAGCTCGGCGAACTCGCCCAGGCCGAAGACCGGGTGGCGCTTGCGGATCTCGATCATGCGCCGGGTCCAGTGCAGCAGCGAGCCCGCGTTCTTCTGCTGCGCCTCGACGTTGAGCCCCTGGTAGCCGTAGATCGGGTCCATGATGACCGGCAGGTAGAGGCGGCCGGGGTCGCAGTCGGAGAAGCCCGCGTTGCGGTCGGGGTCCCACTGCATGGGCGTGCGGACGCCGTCGCGGTCGCCCAGCCAGATGTTGTCGCCCATGCCGATCTCGTCGCCGTAGTAGAGGACGGGTGAGCCGGGCAGCGACAGGAGCAGGGCGGTGAACAGCTCGATCTGATTGCGGTCGTTCTCCAGCAGCGGCGCCAGGCGGCGGCGGATGCCGACGTTGGCGCGCATGCGCGGATCCTTGGCGTACTCGGCGTACATGTAGTCGCGTTCCTCGTCGGTCACCATCTCGAGGGTCAGCTCGTCATGGTTCCGCAGGAAGATCCCCCACTGGCAGTTCTCCGGGATCTTCGGCGTCTGGGCCAGGATCTCGGAGATGGGGTAGCGGGACTCGCGGCGCACGGCCATGAAGATGCGCGGCATCAGCGGGAAGTGGAAGGCCATGTGGCACTCGTCGCCGCCGCCGACCGGGTCGCCGAAGTACTCGACCACGTCCGACGGCCACTGGTTGGCCTCGGCCAGCAGCACCCGGTCCGGGTAGAGCCGGTCCACCTCGGCGCGCACGCGCTTGAGGTATTCGTGCGTGCGCGGCAGGTTCTCGCAGTTGGTGCCCTCCTCCTCGAACAGGTAGGGCACCGCGTCCAGGCGGAAGCCGTCGATGCCCAGGTCGAGCCAGAAGCGCAGCACCTCCAGCATCGCGTCCTGCACGTCCGGGTTCTCGTAGTTGAGGTCCGGCTGGTGGTGGAAGAAGCGGTGCCAGTAGTACTGGCCGCGCACCGGGTCGTAGGTCCAGTTGGAGGTCTCGGTGTCGATGAAGATGATGCGGGCGTCGGAGTAGGCGCTGTCGGAGTCCGACCAGACGTAGAAGTCGCCGAACGGGCCCTCCGGGTCGTGGCGGGACGCCTGGAACCAGGGATGGGCGTCGCTGGTGTGGTTCATCACGAGGTCCGCGATGACCCGCATGCCGCGTTTGTGCGCCTCGTCGACCAGCTTCACGAAGTCTCCCAGATCCCCGAACTCGGGCAGGATCTTCATGAAGTCGGCGATGTCATAACCGCCGTCGCGCAGCGGCGACTCGTACAGCGGCAACAGCCACAGGCAGTCGACGCCGAGCCATTGGAGATAGTCGAGCTTGCCGATCAGGCCCTTGATGTCGCCGGTGCCGTCGCCGTTGGAGTCGGCGAAACCCCTGATCAGCACCTCATAGAACACCGCGCGCTTGTACCATTGCGGATCGCGCGGCTTCTCCTCGTCGAAGGAGTTGGGAATGGGTGTGGAGCTCATGAGCGACCCCCAGGGAAGCTCATGAGGGAGGCGCTTTCACACACGTTGAAGACTCCCCGCTGAATTCAGTTCTACCGTGGCGAGGCCCGTACGGTCAGAATGTGGGCTGGCTGGATGTGAGGGTCGAGGCGCACGTAGTTGCGCTGCCGCCAGCGGTACGACTCGCCCGACAGGTCGTCGTCGACGACGAACTCGGCGTTCCAGTCGAGACCGATCGCGGGCAGGTCGAGTTCGACCGTGGCCTCATGGGTGTGGTGCGGATCCAGATTGATCACCGCCAGAACGACGTCGCCCAGCCCGTGCCTTCGTGTGGCCGTGTCATAGGCGCCCGGGAGTCGTTTGGAAAAGCAGATGATGTCCGGTTGGTCGACCATGTGGAACCGTAGATTACGCAATTCCTGGAGCGCCGGATGGGCTCTTCGGAACAAATTCAGCTGTGTGATGAAAGGCGCGAGGCTGCGGCCCTCGCGTTCGGCCGTGGCCCAGTCGCGCGGCCTGTACTGATATTTCTCACTATCCAGGTATTCCTCGCTACCGGGGCGTACTGGGACATTTTCCGTGAGTTCGTACCCCGAATAGACGCCCCACGTCGGCGAGGCCAGCGCGGCGAGCACGGCCCGGATCTTGAACGCCGGCAGCCCGCCGTGCTGCAGGTACTCGTGCAGGATGTCCGGCGTGTTGACGAACAGGTTGGGCCGCAGGAAGCGCGAGGTCTGGTGGGCCAGCTCCGACAGGTAGGACTCGACGTCGGACTTGGAGTTCTTCCACGTGTAGTACGTGTAGGACTGGTGGAAGCCGACCTTGGCCAGCGTCTGCAGCATCGCCGGCCGGGTGAACGCCTCGGCCAGGAAGAGCACGTCGGGGTCCGTGGCGTGCACGTCGGCCATCAGCCGCTCCCAGAACGCCACCGGCTTGGTGTGCGGGTTGTCGACCCGGAAGATCCGCACGCCGTGGTCCATCCAGTGCCGCAGCACCCGCTTGACCTCGGCGTAGATGCCCTCGGGGTCCTTGTCGAAGTTCAGCGGGTAGATGTCCTGGTACTTCTTCGGCGGGTTCTCGGCGTAGGCGATCGTCCCGTCCGCCCGGATCGTGAACCACTCGGGGTGCTCCTTGACCCACGGGTGGTCCGGGGAGCACTGCAGGGCGAAGTCGAGCGCGATCTCCATGCCCAGTTCGCGGGCCTTGGCGACGAACGCGTCGAAATCGCCGATGGTGCCCAGATCAGGGTGGATCGCGTCGTGGCCGCCGTCCTCCGAGCCGATCGCCCACGGCGAGCCGGGCTCGTCGGGCTCCGGGCTGAGCGTGTTGTTGCGGCCCTTGCGGAACGTGTGGCCGATCGGGTGGATCGGCGGCAGGTAGACGACGTCGAAGCCCATCTTGGCGATGGCGGGCAGGCGCTTGGCGGCAGTCTGGAAATTTCCGGACTTGGTGATGCCGGACTCGCTCACCACGGCGCCCTCGGAGCGCGGGAAGAACTCGTACCAGGACCCGTACAGCGCCCGGCGCCGGTCCACCCTGATCCGGTGCTGCTTCGCCCTGGTCACCAGGTCGCGCAGCGGGTGGGCGGCCAGCAGCGCGGCCGTCTCCGGCAACTGCGCGATCGACAGCCGGGCCCGCGGGTCCAGCTCCTCGTTGCGCAGCGTCGAGGCGATCGCGAGCAGCGCGGCCCGGTGCCCGCAGGCCCCGTCGCCGTTGCCGTTGGCCCCGTTGCTTCCGTTGCCGCCGTTGGCCCCGTTGCGGCCGTTGGCGCCCCCGTTCCCGGCGGTGGTCCTCGCGGTGGTCCCTGCAATGGTCCCCGCAGTGGTCCCCGGGGCGGCCGTGCCGGTCGTGCGGGCCTGGACCGCCGGGTGGCCCGTCCCGTTCGGCCCCGGGCAGTCGGCCTGGCGCACCGCCCTGGCGGCGCGCTCGAAGAGCCGGGCGCCCTCCTCGCACATCAGATCGGTGTCCATGCCGCGCGGGATCTTGATCTCCGCGTCGTGCAGCCAGGTGGCGATGGGATCGCTCCACGCCTCCACGCGGAACAGCCACTCGCCCTCGGCGGGCAGGCAGACGTCGACCGCCCACCGGTCGGTGCCCGGGGCGAGCTCGCGCATCCGTCTCAGCCGCTCGCGGCGGCCGTCAGGCGAGGTGAGCACCACCCCGGCGGCCACGGCGTCATGGCCTTCCCTGAAGACGGTGGCCGAGACCTCGAAGGTCTCGCCGGCGACCGCCTTGGCGGGCCACTGCCCGCAGTCGACGACGGGGGAGATGTCCGTGATGGGAATTCGTCCGATCATCGCATTCAAAGGGTTGCGACGGCACACTCGGTACCGCCGGAGGCTTTCCGTGGCAGGAACGATCCTTGCATGGGAATTGCGGGCAGCAGTGGATAGAACCCCCGAGTGTCCCCGGGAGAACTGACATTGGAAGAAGTTGCCCCAATAGTCCCTCTTCATGCTTCCTCCTGGAAGGGGTTTGAAGTTCCTCCCTCGCGGTGAAGGACTCAGAGGTCCCTCCTAGCCCATAGGGTTCGAAATTGTGAGAGCTATCCGCCGGTTCACCGTCCGGACCGTCCTGCCCGCGGAGCTGGCCGCACTCGGCGAGCTCGTCCACAACCTGCGCTGGTCGTGGCACCCGGAGACGATGGACCTCTTCGCCGAGGTCGACGCCGCACTCTGGGAGCAGGTCGGCCACGACCCCGTCGCGCTGCTGGGCGCCGTCGGCCACGAACGGCTGGCCGAGCTGGCCGCCGACCGCCGCTTCCAGCGCCGGCTCGCCGACGCCGCCGACGACCTGCGCGAATACATGACCGCGCCCCGCTGGTACCAGACGCTGCCCGACGCCGCCCGGGCCATCGCCTACTTCTCGCCCGAATACGGGATCGCCGCCGCCCTGCCGCAGTACTCCGGCGGCCTCGGCATCCTGGCCGGCGACCACCTGAAGGCGGCCAGCGACCTCGGCGTGCCGATCCTGGCCGTCGGGCTGCTCTACCGCCACGGCTACTTCACCCAGTCGCTCTCGCCCGAGGGCTGGCAGCTGGAGCACTACCCGTCGCTCGACGCGGGCGGGCTGCCGCTGAGCCAGCTCAAGGAGGCCGACGGCACGCCGGTCAAGGTCCGCGTCGGCCTGCCCGCCGGCCGGGTGCTGCACGCGCAGGTGTGGGTGGCGCAGGTCGGCCGGGTGCCGCTGCTGCTGCTCGACTCCGACGTGGCCGAGAACGACAGCGCCGCCCGCGACATCACCGACCGCCTCTACGGCGGCGGCACCGACCACCGCCTGATGCAGGAGCTGCTGCTGGGCGTGGGCGGCGTGCGGGCCATCCGCGCCTACTGCCGCATCACCGGGCATCCCGACCCCGAGGTCTTCCACACCAACGAGGGCCACGCCGGCTTCCTCGGCGTGGAGCGCATCCGCGAGCTGACCGAGGCGCGGCTCTCGTTCGACGAGGCGCTGGAGGCCGTACGGGCCGGCACGGTGTTCACCACGCACACGCCGGTTCCGGCGGGCATCGACCGGTTCCCCGTCGACATGATCGCCCGCCACTTCGGCGGCGACAACGCCTGGCCGACCGTGCCCGTCGAGCGCATCCTGGCGCTCGGCGCCGAGGCCGACCCGAGCCGGTTCAACATGGCCGTCATGGGCATGCGGCTGGCCCAGCGCGTCAACGGCGTCTCCGAGCTGCACGGCGAGGTCAGCCGGGAGATGTTCAAGAACCTGTGGCCCGGCTTCGACGTCGACGAGGTGCCGATCGGCTCGATCACCAACGGCGTGCACGCGCCGACCTGGGTGGGCCGCGAGTTCATGGAGCTGGCCGGGCGCGAGCTGCCGTCGTTGCTGGAGCGGGCGCGCGGCTGGGAGGGCGTGCAGAAGATCTCCGACGCGGAGATCTGGCACATCCGGAGCACGCTGCGCCGGCGCCTGGTCGAAGGGGCCAGGGAGCGGCTGCGCGCCTCGTGGCGCGACCGCGGCGCCTCGCCCGCCGAGCTCGGCTGGATCGACGACGTGCTCGACCCCGACGTGCTGACGATCGGGTTCGCCCGCCGGGTGCCGTCCTACAAGCGGCTCACGCTCATGCTGCGCGACGCCGAACGGCTCACCGAGCTGCTGCTCCACCCCGACAAGCCGGTGCAGATCGTGATCGCCGGCAAGGCCCACCCGGCCGACGAGGGCGGCAAGAAGCTGATCCAGCAGATCGTCAAGTTCGCCGACCGGCCCGAGGTGCGCCACCGCATCGTGTTCCTGCCGGACTACGACATGGCGCTTGGCCAGCTGCTGACCCAGGGCTGCGACGTGTGGCTCAACAACCCGCTGCGCCCGCTGGAGGCGTCCGGCACGTCCGGCATGAAGTCGGCGCTCAACGGCGGCCTCAACCTGTCCATCCGCGACGGCTGGTGGGACGAGTGGTACGACGGCACCAACGGCTGGGCGATCCCCACGGCCGACGGCGTCAGCGACCCCGACCGGCGCGACGAGCTGGAGGCGGCGGCCCTCTACGACCTGATCGAGCACGAGGTGTCCGACCGGTTCTACGACCGGGCGGGCGACGGGCTGCCACGCCGGTGGATGGAGATGGTCAAGCACACGCTGACCTCGCTCGGCCCCAAGGTGCTCGCCGGGCGGATGCTGCGCGACTACGTGGTCGACCTCTACACCCCGGCCGCGCGGGCCGCCCGCGAGCTGTCCGCCGATCACCACGCGCCGGCCAAGGCGTTCGCGGCCTGGCGGCTCAAGGTGACCAAGGGCTGGCCCGGGGTGCGGGTGGAGCACGTGGAGGCGTCCGGCGTGGGTGACACGCCGGAGGTCGGCGCGTCGCTGGAGCTGCGCGCCACGGTCGCACTGGGCGACCTGGAGCCGGGCGACGTCCGCGTGGAGGCCGCCTACGGCCGGGTCGGCCCGCACGACGAGCTGCTGCACCCCACCTACCTGGCGCTTTCCGCCGACGGCGTCGACGACGACGGCCGCGCCCACTACACCGGCGTGGTCCCGCTCGACCGCACCGGCGCGTTCGGCTACACCGTGCGCGTCGTGCCCCACCACCCGCTGGTGGCCGCCAGCGCGGAGCTGGGGCTGGTCGCCGTTCCGGAGGAGCCCGCCGGGATGACCAACGGGACGTTGCGGTAGGGCGGCTCCCGGTAGAAATGTGCTGAACCAGCGGCATAATCTGCACTGTGGACGACAGCGGGAACGGCCTGCGGGCAGACACACTGGTGGCGACGGTCCGCGGCGTGCTGCCGTCCCTGACCCCGGCCGCGCGCACCGTCGCCAGGCTGATCCTGGAGGATCCGGCGACGGTCGCGCGCAGCACGATCACCGAGCTGTCGGCCGCCTCCGGCACCAGCGAGGCGACGATCGTGCGCACCGCCCGGCTGCTCGGCTTCGCCGGCTACCCGCAGCTCCGCCTGGCCCTGGCGGCGGCCGCCGCCCAGCCCGACCGGCTCGTCCCCGGTGACCTCGCGCCCGACGACCCGCTGTCGGAGGTCATCCTGAAGGTCGCGCGGGCCGAGACCGAGGCGATCAACGACACCGTCGCCCAGCTCACCTCCGAGCGGCTAGGCCTGGTGGTCGACGCCATCGCCGGGGCCCGCCGGATCGACGCCTACGGGGTGAGCGCCTCCGGCCTGGTCGCCGAGGACATGGCACAGAAGCTGATGCGGATCGGCCTGTCCAGCCACGCCTTCCAGGACGCCCACCTGGCGCTGACCAGCGCGGTGCTGCTCCGGGAAGGCGACGTGGCGATCGGCATCAGCACCTCGGGCGAGACGCCCGACGTGATCGAGCCGCTGACGAGGGCGGGGGAGGCGGGCGCGACCACGGTCGCGATCACCAACAACCCCCGCTCGTCCATCGCGGAGCTGGCCGAGCACGTGCTGATCTCGGCGGGGCGCGAGACCGAGTTCAGGCCCGGCGCGCTGGCCAGCCGCATCAGCCAGCTCCTCGTCGTCGACTGCGTCTTCGTCGGCGTCGCCCAGCGCACGTTCGACTCCTCACAGGAGGCTCTCGCGAGCACCAGGCGCGCCGTCGAGGAGTTCACTAAGCGAGCGTCACCCGCACGTCGTCAGCCTTGACGAACATCACCCGGTGCCCGAACTGGATCTGCAGATACTTCGTCTTGCCGCGGACCACGGTGTGGCCGGCCGGGTCGAAGGTGACGGCCCGGTAGTACTCGGCCGCCGCCGTGCCCGACAGCGTGTACTTCTCGCCCGCCGAGAACGTGTACTGCAGCGGCGTCACCGCCTGGTACGGGATGCCCTCGGGGTAGGCCTCCTTCTCCGGGTACGCCCTGCCGTACACCGGGACCGTGGCCAGGCCCGGCTTGGGCGTCACGACGAGGCCCATCGACGGGATGGCGGTCGGCGCGGCGGCCGGGTTGTGGAACCACGCCTTCTGGCCGAGATACCAGATGGCCGTCCAGTCGCCCTGCCGGTCGGCCACGGCGAAGCGCTGGCCGGTGCTGGCCCGCGCGCTGTGGTCGTACACGCTGTAGAGCGACTCGCCCGTGGGGTGCTTGCCGATGTCCTTGATCAGCGGCGCGTCGGCGCGCGGCTCGGTGCGCAGCCAGACGGTGCCGGCGGGCAGCGGCGGGCAGGCGGCCTCGGGGTTCTTGCGGTCGCAGCCGTAGAAGTACGGCTTGTTCGTGGCGAAGTCGGGCCTGATCATGACGCTGCCCGAGTTGGGGCCGCCGAACGGGTGCAGCGGCTTGCCGAGCAGCTTGAAGTAGTGCGCCCAGTCCCAGAACGGCCCCGGGTCCTCGTGCATGCCGCGGACGGTGGTCGGCAGCGTGCCGGGCACGTTGTCGTGGCCGATGATGTGCGCGCGGTCGAGCGGCACGCCGTGCTTGAACGCCAGGTAGCGGACGAGCTTGGCGGACGTGCGGTACATCGCCTCGGTGTACCAGGTGCTGCCCTCGGCGAGGAAGCCCTCGTGCTCCAGGCCGATCGACTTGGCGTTGATGTACCAGTTGCCCGCCTGCCAGCCGACGTCCTTGGTCTTGATGTGCTGGGCGATGTGCCCGTCGGAGGAGCGCAGCGAGTAGTGCCAGCTCGCGCCGTAGGTGGCCCGCTGGACCAGGCCGATCGACGGGCCGAAGTAGCCCTCCATGTCATGGATGACGATGTAGTCGACCTTCTGGTTGTGCGGCCGGTTCGACAGGTCGTGGTTGCCGTAGTCGTCGGGCGGCAGCTCGGCGTAGGCGGCCGGGATCCACTCGCACGAGATCGTCGGCGGGCACTCGACGCCGTCGCGGCGCGGCGGGCGCAGGCCGAGCTTCTCCAGCCACTTCTCGACCTTGTCCAGGCCGGGGACCGGGTCGAGCTTCACCCGGTGGCCGTCGTCGGTGACGCGCTGCTCGCCCTGCTCGATGGTGGCGAAGACCTCGTCGGCGAAGAACTTGGCTGCCTCGGCCTCCTCGGCCCCCGAGTAACGGGCGACCGCGCCGTACCATTCGCCGGGATTGTCGCTGAGCGGCGCGCCGAGCGCCTTCTGGTAGTCGGCCAGCAGCGCCGCGCCGCCCCGGATGTTGGCGGCCGGGTCGGTGCGCAGCCGCTCGTGGGTCTCGCCGGTGAGCTCGGCGGCCTTCTCCATCGTGCGCAGCGACGCGGGGATCTCCACCGGCGCCGCCTGGTGCTCGGGGACGACCAGCGGCCTGCTCTCGTCGCCGCGCGCGTCCTCCTCGCCTTCCTGATGGTGGTTCGTCCCGGTGTACGCGGCCGCGTCGGTCAGGTGCATGGGCCCGAAGCCGGCGTCGTTGCTGGGCTGGCCGGCGTGGGCGTCCCAGCGTGACTCCAGGTAGGAGACGCCCAGCAGCACGCTCTGCGGAACCTTGAACTCCTCGGCCGCGGCCGCGAAGGCGGCCTGCCGGTCGTCCGGTTCGGCGGCGGCGCGGGCGCCGGTGAGGTTGACTAAGGGCAGAATGGCGACCGCGGCGATCGCCAGCGCTCTGCGCATGTACCGCTCCTTGACTGGGGGGTGCTGTAACCCCGTCAGCGTCTCAACATTTTCCTTCTTCGGCGAGAGTTTTGCGAAGGAATTTTTCAGACGTTAACTAGTAGGGTCGGCTCATGGCTGATTTCGTGAGTGTCGAGGTGGCCGACCAGATCGCCACGATCACGCTTGACCGTCCCAAGATGAACGCGCTCAACGGCCAGGTCCAGCGCGAGATCGCCGAGGCCGCGCGCATCGCCGACGCCGACCCCGACGCGCACGCCGTCATCCTCTACGGAGGCGAGCGCGTCTTCGCCGCCGGGGCCGACATCAAGGAGATGGCCGGCATGTCCTACGCCGACATGGCCGCCCACTCCCGCACCCTCCAGGACTGCTTCACCGCCGTGGCCCGCATCGGCAAGCCCGTCATCGCCGCCATCACCGGCTACGCGCTCGGCGGCG
The DNA here is from genome assembly GCF_053590035.1 of Nonomuraea sp. NPDC003214. Lineage (NCBI taxonomy): Bacteria > Bacillati > Actinomycetota > Actinomycetes > Streptosporangiales > Streptosporangiaceae > Nonomuraea > Nonomuraea sp. NPDC003214. The sequence goes on from NZ_JBSFSX010000002.1 coordinate 101,497, forward strand.
GCTGCGAGCTGGCGCTGTGCGCCGACTTCCGGGTCGCCGGCGAGTCGGCCAAGCTCGGCCAGCCGGAGATTCAGCTCGGCATCATCCCCGGCGCCGGCGGCACCCAGCGGCTGCCCCGCCTGATCGGCCCCGCCCGCGCCAAGGACCTCATCTTCAGCGGCCGGCACGTCCCGGCCGCCGAGGCGCTGGCCATCGGCCTCGTCGACCGGGTCGTCCCCGACGCCGACGTCTACCGCGCCGCCCGCGAGTGGGCCGCGACCTTCACCGGCGGCCCCACCGTCGCGCTGCGGGCCGCCAAGCAGGCCGTCGACCAGGGGCTGGAGGTGGACCTCGACACCGGTCTGGAGATCGAGCGGCTGCAGTTCTCCGGCCTGTTCGCTACCGACGACTCCAAGATCGGCATGACCGCGTTCGCCGAGAAGTCCACCCCCAAGTTCACCGGCCGCTGACCTTCCCCAGCGCCAGCAGGGCGTCGTAGGCGGGCTTCCCGGCCAGGCTCTCGTCCATCAGGCACGCGGCGCCCTCCCCGTCGAACCACTCGGGCACCCACGAGTGCCGGTCGGTGAAGCCCCACACCGTGACCTCCGCACACGCCCGCACGCTCAGGCAGTCGGTGAGCGCGCGGGTGTAATACTCGGCCTGCGTGGCCAGCTTCTCCGCCGTCACCGGCAGCTCCATCCGCACGTCCAGCTCGGTGATCGCGATCTCCAGGCCGAGCTCGGCGAAGCGGCCCATCACGTTCGCCCAGTCACCCGGGTAGCCGTACTGGATGCCCAGGTGACCCTGGAAGCCCATCCCGTGGATCGGCACCCGCTGCGCCTTCAGCTCCTTGACCAGCGCCAGCGTCGCCTCGATCTTGGGGACGCTCCACTCCAGGTTGTAGTCGTTCAGGTAGAGCCTGGCGTGCGGGTCGGCCCGGTGCGCCCACCGGAAGGCGTCGGCGATGTAGCCCGGGCCCAGGTGCTTGCGCCAGATGCTCTGCCGCATCGTGCCGTCGTCCTCGAACGCCTCGTTGACCACGTCCCAGGCCCGGACCTGGCCCCGGTAGCGGCGGACCTGCGTGGTGACGTGCTCGCGCAGGATCTCCCGCAGCTCGGCCGCGCCGATCGAGCCGTCCTCGACGCCCGCCGTCAGCCAGGCCGGAAGCTGGTTGTGCCAGACCAGCGTGTGGCCGCGTACCTTCTGGCCGTGGCGGCGGGCGTTGCGCACCACCGCGTCGGCGTCGTCCCAGGTGTGGACGTCGCGCTCCGGCTCGACCGACTCCCACTTCATCGCGTTCTCGGCGGTGACGTGGTCGAACTCGCGGTTGAGCGCGGCCCGGTAGTCCGGCTCGGCCCGCAGCGCGGCCACGTCCACCGCGGAGCCGATCCTGATGCCGTTCTTGCGCGCCAGCTCACGCAGGTCGCGCGGGTCGTGCCCGCCCTGGGCGTACGCCGTGCCCGGCAGGGCCAGCAGCAGGACCAGGGCGAGGGCGAGTGCTCTCATCGGTGATCTCCGATCACGATCGTGGTGAGGGCGCGCGGCAGGAGCGTCACGCTCCGGCCGGCGACGGGCAGGGGGCCGAGCGCGTGCGTACCCCGATCGCGACCACGCCTCGTGACATCACGCCGGGCCTCCGAAAATTTCGGAATGATGGCGATAGTTTTCGCCGTCAGCGGGAAACGTAAGCGCCCGGCGGCGTGACGTCAACACCCCTCCGCCTGCCGCCGCCACGCCCGGCCGCCGTGATGCCGGTGTTGCCAGGGCGGGCGGGTCTGGGGGGCTTCTTGCCACTATGGTGGCGTGTCATGATGCGCGTCCTGGTCCCCTCCCGGCTGCGTGCCAAGGTGCGTGCCTGGCTCGACTCCCACTACGTCCCGATCGCCGACCACCGCCGGGACCTCCAGGACGCCCACCGCGAGACCCGCGCCCTGCGCGACGAACTGGCCGCCCTCCGGGCCGAGGTGAAACGCCTCAAGGAGACGCCCCCGCCGCCCGCCCCCGACACCTGCCGCCTGGCCCACGAGACCGCCCAGGCGCTCGACGGGCTCCTGCAGAACGAGGTCCTCCTCTGGCAGGCCGTCGACGAACTCCGCTCGGCGGGCCCCGGCGCCGTGCCTGACCGCGGAACGGAGGCACGCCCGTGCGCGTGAACTGGACCGGCGGACGGCTCACCTTCCGCCTCGACCCCGAGGACGAGATCACCGGCCGGGCCGCCGACGAGCACCCGGTCAAGCTCGCCACCAACACCTGCACGATCGCCGGCGTGCCGGACGACGCCCACCCCGACCTGTTCGCCGTCGCCGCCTGGACCGTCGTCGCCCCCTGGACCCGCCGCCGGATCACCTTCGACCGCGCCGTCTCCGCCGACGTCGCCGCCGCGCTGCACGACGGCTGGGGCGTCGACGCCGGCCCCGTCGCCGCCGAGCCACGCCGTACCGGACGCGCCCTCGCCATCTCCTACAGCGGCGGGGCCGACTCCGTGGCCGCCGCCGCGATCTACCCCGACGCGCCGTTCGTCCACTTCCGCCGCGTCCCGCACCCCCGCGTGCCGAACCGCTGGCCGCACTACCGCTCCGACGTGCTCGCCAAACTCGCCGCGCGGACCGGGCGCGACCTCACCACCGTCTCCTCCGACCTGGAGTTCACGCTCGCCGAACCCCGGCCCGGCTACCCCGAGCACCACGCCGTCGCCGCCGGCGCCCTGCTCCTCGCCGACCGCCTCGACCTCGGCGGGCTCGCCTTCGGCTACGAACTCGGCTCACGCTGGCTCGGCGGCGACCGCTACCTGCTGCGCTACACGCCCGACAACCCCATGTGGGCCCCGCACGGCGCGTGGGGCCGCCTCTTCGCCGCCGCCGGCGTGCACATCGTCCTCCCCGTGGGCGGCGTGAGCGAGGCCGTCACCATGCGCCTGGCCCTGAACTCCGACCTCAAGGACTACGTCCGCTGGTGCCTCATCGGCACCGACGGGCCCTGCCGCAACTGCGCCAAGTGCCTGTACAAGGAGATCATCCAGGCCGCCGTCGAACGCCGCCCCCTCGACACCCCCATCCCGCCGACCAGCGGCAAAGCCAAGAAGTGGCTCCAGCCGCCGCCCTACGGCGGCCAGGAGATGATCGAGTACGGCCTCGCCCGCATCCCCGGCATCGAGCACACCATGTTCGCCAAGGCCCTGGACCACTTCGAGGCCACCGAGGAGTCCACCCGCTGGCTCGACCACTGCTACCCCCCGTCCCTGGACGAGATCCCACCCCCCTGGCGCGACCAGGCGGCCGCCTTCCTGACCACCCACGTCGGCCTCATGACCGACCCGGAACGCCATCGAGTGGAATCATGGGGCTCCTGACCCCAGCCACCTCACACCCCGGCCGCCCCACCCTCCCGAACGCCCCCGGCGAACGGGCCGGCCGGTGCCCAACCTCACGGGGGACTCGGCGACGACCCGCCGCCCGCTTTCGCGTGTGCCGTGGCCACCGGCTGCCGCCGCACCCGCTCCCAGGCGGGCCGGCGCGACCCGCTCCGACGTGGGACGTGGCCCCGGAGGCCGCCGCGCCCGTCCCATACGGACAGGACAGCCGCCGCGCCCCGCTCCCTCGCGGGACGTGGCCACGGGCTGCCGGCGCGCTCGCGGCGGGGTCGGCCCGCGTCCGGCAGGCCAGCCCGCGTCCGGCAGGCCAGCGCGCGTCCGGCAGGCCGGCCCCGCGTCGCCGCGCCCCTCAGGGCCGCCGTCGTACGGGACGAGAGGTGCGCCCCCACGCGGCGCTGTCCTTCCGCGCGTACAGCGGCGAACGGGCCGGCCGGTGCCCAACCTTACGGGGGACTCGGCGACGGGCTGCCGCCCCTTCCGCGCGGTCTGCGGCCTTCTACTGCCGGCGCGCTCGCGGCGGGGTCGGCCCGCGTCCGGGGCAGGCCGGCCCGGGTGTCGCGTGCCTTCCAGCGCCGTTGTCGCCTCGGGCATGCGGGATGCGCCCGCGCCCGTGGGGGCGGTTTGCGGTGGTGCGGTCTGGTGTGGGGTGGGTGTGTTGGGGGCCGGGGTGCGATGCTAGGCCGGCTGGGCCTGTGGGCGGGTTCGGGAGCGGAGAGGAAAGCAAGGCGTGAAGGTATATCTGTCCGTTGACATGGAGGGCGTGACCGGGTTGACGGACCCGGAGGAGATGCACGCCGGGCAGCGCGGCTACGAGCGCGGGTGTGAGCTGATGACCGCCGACGCCAATGCGGCGATCGACGGGGCGTTCGCGGCCGGGGCGGAGAGCGTGCTGGTCAACGACGCGCACGGGTCGACGAAGAACCTGCGGATCGATCTGCTCGACCCGAGGGCGAGCCTGATCCGGGGCCCGGGGAAGTCGCAGCGGATGGCGCAGGGCCTGGACGGCTCGTTCGCGGCGGCCTGTTTCGTGGGCTACCACGCGCGGGCGGGCGTGGCGGACGGGGTGCTCAACCATACGTGGATGGGCAAGGAGATCCAGAACTTGTACCTGAACGGCGAGGTGTGCGGCGAGACGCGGGTGGTGGCGGCATGCGCCGGTTACCACGGGGTCCCGGTGGTGGTGGTGACCGGTGACGAGGCCGTGGGTGAGGAGGCGCGGGAGCTGCTGGGCGATGTGGAGACGGTGGCGGTCAAGAAGGGGATCGGGAAGTTCTCGGCCGAGTTGCTGCCGCCGAGCGTCGCGCAGCAGCGGATTCGTGAGGCGACGGTCAGGGCGCTCAACCGGTTGAGCGACTTCACGCCTTACACCTTGGAGGCTCCGTACACGCTGGGGGTGGAATGGAACTCCACGGCCATCGCGGCGGCCGTGGCGCTGGTTCCCGGGGTGAAGACGGTGGGGCCTCGCCACACGGAGTTCACGACGGACGACTACACCCAGATCATGGCGCTGTTCGGCATCTTCGCCACCATCGGCGGTCAGGTGGCGTGCGGCAGTGGCCCGTACGGCTGATCGACGGACCGGGGACGGCGGCGAGGTGTGATGGACGGCGCGGCGCTGACCAGGCGCGGGCTGCTGGTCGGGATCGGTGCGGCGGGCGGCGCCGGGGCCATGTACGCGGCGATGGGCGCGCTGGGGCTGGCGCCGGCGGAGCAGGACAAGGCGTTCACGCCGCCCAGGAAGAGTGATTTCTCCCTTCAGGGCCGGGCGGCGGCGAAGGTGGTGATCCTGGGCGCGGGCGTGGCGGGGCTGGTGGCGGCGTACGAGCTGGGGAAGGCCGGCTACGACTGCACGCTGCTGGAGGCCAGGCCCAAGGCGGGCGGGCGGAGCCTGACGCTGAGGGGCGGCGACCGGCTGACCGAGCTGAACGGGCCGGCGCAGGCGGTGCGGTTCGGCGAGGGGAGCTACTTCAACGCCGGTCCGGCCCGGATCGCGCCGTGGATGGTCACGATGGACTACTGCCGCGAGCTGGGCGTCCCGATCGAGACGTTCGTCAACCGCAGCGCGCAGACGTACGTGCACACGAACGGCCAGACGGTGCGGTCCGGGACGGCCCGTGCCGACATGTACGGATACATCGCCGAGCTGCTCGCCAAGGCCACCCATGTCGGCGCGCTCGACAGGAAGGTGTCGAAGGGCGACCAGGAGGTGCTGCTGGACTTCCTGCGCCGGTTCGGGGACCTGGGGCCGCGGCTGGAGTACGAGGGGTCCGGCAGGCGCGGTTTCGTGAAATATCCGGCGCTGGACGGCGGCACCCCGCTCGCCCCGCCCGGCACCCTGCACCAGGTCCTCGCCGCCGGCACCGGCCGCGCGATCACCAACGACTTCGGGTACGACCAGGCCACCCCCATGTTCCAGCCCGTCGGCGGCATGGACGCGATCGTGGACCGGCTCGTCGCGGCCGTCGGCGCCGATCGGATCACCACCGGCGCCCGCGTCACCCGCATCACCGACCTGCCCGACGGCGTCGAGGTCGCCTGGGCCGGCGGCAGCGTCAAGGCCGACTACTGCGTCGCCACCCTCCCGCCGCACCTGCTGGCCAAGATCCCCCACAACCTGGGCGAACCCGTCACCGCCGCGCTCCGGCGGCCCGTCCCCGTGGCCGCCGGCAAGATCGGCCTGGAGTACGCGAGCCGCTGGTGGGAGCTGGAGGACCGGATCTACGGCGGCGTCACCGAGACCGACCTGGACATCACCCACATCTGGTACCCGTCGCACGACTACCACGCCGAGCGCGGCATCGTGGTCGGCTACTACAACACCGACGCGCACGCCGAGCTCTACGGCGCGCTCACGCCGGAGGACCGCAGGCGCCGCGCGCTCACCCAGGGCAAGAAGATCCACGGCGAGAAGTACCGCACCGGCGTGCTGTCCAGCGTCTCCATCGCCTGGGAACGCCAGGAGCACATCCAGGGCGGCTGGGTGCGCTGGCCCGACTTTGATTCGTCCTTCACTCTTTTGCAACGCCCCAGCGGAAGGGTGTACTTCGCGGGTGACTGGCTCACCCGGCTGACCGCCTGGCAGGCGGGGGCCATGGAGTCCGCCCGCGGCGCCGTCACGCAACTGCACCAACGGGTGCTGCGGTCGCCGTGACGTCGCATGCCGCTCCCGGGACCGGCGTAAGGTCCTGGGAGAGCGACCGAGGAGTTGGGGATGACGTTGCACTGGGTGCCCGCCGCCGACCGGCCCGACCTGCTGGCCGAGCCGGTGGCGCGGGCCGTGGGAGAGCTCGACGGCGTACGGGTGGCCGAGATCGACCCGGAGCTGGCCGACACGGCGGCGTTCTGCGAACGCTACGGCGTGACGCTGGAGGAGTCGGCCAACTGCGTGGTGGTCGCCGCCAAGCGCGGCGGTGAGATCCGCTACGCGGCGTGCATGGTGCTCGCGACGATGCGGGTGGACGTGAACGGCGTGGTGCGCAAGCACCTCGACGCGCGCAAGGCGAGCTTCGCCCCGATGGCGGAGGCGGTCGAGCTCACCGGCATGGAGTACGGCGGCATCACCCCGCTCGGCCTGCCCGACGGCTGGCCGGTCCTGGTGGACGTCAACGTGGCCGAGCACCCTCAGGTGGTCATCGGCGCCGGGGTGCGGCGGGCCAAGCTCGCCGTCGCCGGGGCCACGCTGGCGGGGCTCAAGCAGGCGGAAGTGCTTCCTCTGGCCGGCTGATCGGTCACCGTAGCCAATTCGAGACCGTTGATTGGGAAACCGATGAGGCCCTTCTGGACGTTGTACGAGTGGGAATGTGGCCTCGTGGTTCATCTCGTGGGCGGGGATTAAGCCGGTATGGTGCTTCATGCCATGAACGATGACCGACTCGGCCCTTACCGGCTGCTCAGGCGGCTCGGCGAGGGCGGAATGGGCGTGGTCCACCTCGCCACCGACCCTCAGGGGCGGCAGGTGGCGGTCAAGGTCCTGCGCTCCGAGGTCGCCGGTGACGAGGTCGCCAGGCGACGGCTCGCGCGCGAGGTCGAGACGATGCGCCGGGTGCGCAGCTCCTACATCGCCGAGGTGCTCGACGCCGACGTGACCGGTCACCGGCCGTACATCGTGACGCGTTACGTGCCCGGCCGCGCGCTCGACGAGATCGTCAAGAACGACGGGCCGCTCGACCTGCCCGCGCTGCTCAAGGTCGGCTACGGGGTGGCCGCGGCGCTGGCCGCCGTGCACTCGGTGGGCGTCATCCACCGCGACCTCAAGCCGGGCAACGTGCTCATCCTCGACGGTGAGCCGGTGCTGATCGACTTCGGCATCGCGCAGGCCGTCGACGCGACCCGGCTGACCCAGACGGGCATGTTCATCGGCACGCCGGGCTACCTGGCGCCGGAGATCATCGAGGGCCAGGAGGCCGGGCCCGAGGTCGACATCCACGCCTGGGCCGGCACCCTGCTCTACGCCGGCACCGGCCAGCCGCCCTTCGGCAAGGGCACGCTGGAGATGGTCTTCTACAACATCACCGCCGGCAAGGCCGACGTCAGCGCCGCCCCGAAGGCGATCCAGCCGCTGCTCAAGGCCGCCTTCCAGCGCAATCCGGCCAAGCGGCCCAAGGCGGCCGAGCTGGCCGAGCAGACCGCGCGCATGCTGCCCAGGCCGCCGGGCGGCGCGCCCGACCAGATCTCCACCGTGCCGCGCCCCGACGGGCCGCCGCGCACGGGCGAGCACCTGCCGCCGCCCTACACCGACCGCCCCGGCCCGCCCTACGGCACCGGCCCGCAGGGCGTTCCGGTCACGGGCGCGCAGGAACCGCCCGCGCGTCCCCCGTACGGGACGGGCCCCCAGGACGCACCGGCCGGACACCCGCACGGCAGCGGCCCCCAGGGCGTGCCGGTGCCGCTCCACGGCAGCGGCCCGCAGGGGGCGCCGCCGTACGGGAGCGAGAGGCCGCAGGACGTGCCGGTGTCGCGGCCGTACGGGAGCGACGTGGCGGCGCACGGGCAGGACCGGCAGCCGTGGGAGGCCGCCACGCCGCCCGTGACGCCGCGCCAGGTCGTCGACGGACGCCCGCCGCACGCCCCGCCGCAGGCCGCCGACCAGCAGTACGTGTCGCTTCTCCCCGGCCAGGGCGACCCGTGGCCGACCCGCCGGGTGAGCCCGGAGGAGCTGCGCCAGATGCAGCGCGAGGCGGGCCGGCAGAGCCTGCCGTGGAACCAGGCGCCCGCCGTCCACCCGCCGGAGGGCGAGGTGCCGACGCGGCGGGTGCGCCCGGAGGCGCCCGACTACGGCCGCGGCGCCCCGGTGCCGCCGCCGCCCTACATCCCGGCGCAGGCGCAGTTCCCGCCCGAGCCGCAGACGCGGCGCGAGCCGTTCATCCCGGGCGCGCTCCCGGGCCAGCCGCTCAAGCAGTCGGCCGCCTACGCGGTGGCCGGCGCGATGCTGCTCATCATCATGATCGTGCTGGCCGCGCTGGCCCCGGTGCTGGTGGCGGTGGTGGCGGTGCCGGTCGCGGTGCTGCTGCGGGCCGCCGACCTGGCCCAGCCGTCGCTGACCGTGCGCCGCCCGAGCAGCGCGGCGGCCCTCGACGTGGTCAGGGTGTTCGGGCTGCCGCAGGCGCTGGCCAAGTCGGCGGGCATCACGCTGGCGCTCGTTCTTTACGCTCTCATTCTGGGGTTGCCCGTTACGCTCCTGCTCACCGTGGTAGTCAAGATGGACCCGTCGAACGCGCTGGCCTGGGGGGCGGCGGTGGCGCTGTGGACCGTCTGCGCCGGCCCGGGGGTGGAGGGCCCCGGAAGGCAGATGCGCAGGACGCTCTCATCGCTCGTACCCTCGAGGACAGCGGCGATGGTGATGGCGGGAGTCCTGGCGGCAGGGGCCGCCCTCTCCCTCATCCTCGCCTACGGCACGTACGGGGACGACGCGAGGGAGGCCGTATGGAGTCCGGTCGACGTCGGCTCGGCGACGGATCTGCTGGAGAAGCTGAACGGGGGCGACGACGGATGACGCGGGGACGGTTGCGATGAGCACGGGCGGCGACACCCAGACGCCGGAGCGGCTCGGCCCCTACCGTCTGGTCAGGCGAATCGGCGAGGGCGGCATGGGGGTTGTCCACCTCGGTGTCGACGGCGACGGCCGCGAGGTCGCGGTCAAGGTCCTGCATCCGCACGTGGCCGCCGACCTCAAGGCGCGCGACCGGCTGACTCGCGAGGTCGAGACGATGCGCCGGGTGCGCAGCCCGTACGTGGCGGAGGTGCTCGACGCCGAGCTCGTGGGCGGCCAGCCGTACGTGGTGACCCGGTTCGCCCCCGGCCGCACGCTGGAGGAGACCGTGCTGGCCGACGGCGCGCTGGAGGCGCGTCAGATCATCAAGCTGGCGCAGGGCCTGTGCCAGGCGCTGGTGGCCATCCACGCGGCCGACGTGATCCACCGTGACTTCAAGCCGTCCAACGTCATGCTGGTGGGCGAGGAGCCGCTGGTCATCGACTTCGGCATCGCCCACCTGGTCAACGCCACGCGGCTGACCCAGACGGGCATGTTCGTCGGCACGCCGGGCTATCTGGCGCCGGAGATCATCCGTGACTCCGACATCACGCAGAAGGCGGACGTGCACTCGCTGGCCTCGACGGTGTTCTTCGCCGCGGTGGGCGGCCCGCCGTTCGGCACGGGCACGTTCGAGGCGGTCTGCTTCAACATCATGGAGGGCCGGGCCCAGCTCGACAAGGCGCCCGTGTGGCTGCGCGGCTGGCTGAGCCGGGCGCTCCAGGTGGAGCCGGAGGACCGGCCCGACGCCCGCGAGCTGCTCAAGATGGCCAAGGCGCTGGACCCGTCGGTGACGACGTTCCACGAGACGCCGCCGGAGGCGCCGAGCCGCACCAGGCGGCTGCTCAACCGCACGCGGGTGATGGAGTCGTTCGCCGACGTGCTGCCGCCGGTCGACTACGACCGCCGCCCGCCGGCGCGTGAGGAGAGGCCGCCGCCCTACGTCCCCGCGCCGATCTCGGCGCGGCCCCCGGCGGCGCCGAGGCCGGACCAGCGGGTCGCGGGCTATCCGGCGCCGCCGCCGGCCAGACCCTCGGCTCAGCCGCCGGCCAGGCCCTACACGCCGCCGCCGCAGCCGAGGCCGGCCGAGCGCAAGCGCTATCTGGTGGGCAGCCAGTTCGTCGGGCTGCTGCTGATGGTGTCGCTGGTCGCGCTGGCCGTGATGATGCCGGTCGTGGTGAGCATGGTCGCGATCGTGCTGGCGCTGGTGTTCCGGATGGGCGAATACCTGTTCGGCGACATGGTCAAGCGCCGCCAGGTGCGCGGCAGCAGCGCGGCCGATCCGCTGCTGGTGCTCGTCGGCACGCCGTGGGCGCTGGTCAAGGCCGCGCTGGTGAGCGTGGCGCAGGTGCCGCTGTCGATCCTGTTCGGCGTGTGCGTGTGGGGGGTGCTGCGCTGGGGCGGCGGGATGGGCGTCAACGAGGCCGCCGCCTACGCCGCCGGGGCGTTCACCGCCGGGCTGTTCCTGCTGCCGGGCGGCGGGGCGCCGCGCAAGGCGGTCACCCGCACGCTGACGGCGACCCTGCGCTCGCCGGGCGCGGCGCTGGTCGCGACCGTGGCCGTGGGCACGCTGGCGCTGTTCGCGGTGATGTTCGCGCTGGGCCAGGACCCGTCGTGGGAGCCGTGGCGCGCACCCGAGACGGTGATCAACGAGCTGACCGAACGCGCCCAGGACAGCGCGGTGGGCCTCATCACCGGGTTGATCGGCGACCTGCTGAAGGATCTGGGGCTCGGCTTCCTGTCACCCTGGTCGTGAGTGTCTCCGGAGCCGCCCGGGGGGAAAGTAGGGGGTATGAGCGAGCACCTCGGCCCCTACCAGTTGCTTTCGCGGCTGGGCTCGGGCGGGTTCGGCGAAGTGCATCTGGCGCTCGATCCCGACGGCCGGACCGTCGCGGTCAAGGTGCTGCACCCGCACGTGGTGACCGACGGGGGCGCGCTGGCGCGGCTGGCCCGTGAGGTCGAGACCATGCGCCGGGTGGGCGGGCCGCACGTGGCGGAGGTGCTCGACGCCTCGCTGGACGTCTCGCGCCCCTACCTGGTCACCCGCTACGTGCAGGGCAGGCCGCTGAGCGCGGTGCCGGTGCCGGTGGCGGAGCTGCGGTCGCTGGCCACCGGGCTGGCCGACGCGCTGCTGGCCATGCACGAGGCCGGGGTGGTGCACCGCGATCTCAAGCCGGCCAACGTGATGATGGCCGACGGGGTGCCCGTGGTGATCGACTTCGGCATCGCGAGCGCGCTCGACTCCCTGTCGGTCACGGCGTCGGGCGCGGTGGTCGGCACGCCCGGTTACTTAGCCCCCGAGGTCCTGGAGGGCGGCCAGGCGGGGCCGGAGGCTGACGTGTTCTCCTTCGGCGCGACGCTGGCCTACGCCGCCACGGGACGGCAGCCGTACGGTCAGGGGCCCGCCTCGGCGGTCGCCTACCGGGTGGTCCATCACGAGCCCGATCTGGAGGGCGCGCCGGGGTGGCTGGAGCCGCTGCTGCGTGACTGCCTCGCCGTCGATCCGGCGGCGCGGCCGACGGCGGCGCGCATCTGCGAGCGGCTGGGGGTGGAGGCGCCGGCGAAGCCGCGCTTCTCCCGGCGGCGCGCGGCGGGTGATGTGCATCACCTGTCCACCCGTGAGATGCGGCTGCCCCGCAAGGAGCCGGCGGAGGTCGCCAGGGCCCGGCACCGCGAGCGGGTGCGCAGGCGCTGGCTGATCGGCTCGGGGGTGTTCGTGTCGCTGCTGGCGGCCGCCGCGCGCGAGCCGCTGCCGGAGGTGGCGCTGTTCCTGCTGTCGGCGTTCACGCTGGTGGTGGTCATCGACGCGGGGTTCGGGCTCTATTCGCGCGGGCCGTTCAGGAAGGGCCGGATCGTGGCGGACTTCGCGGGGATCGCGGGGGCGCTGGGGCTGTCGGTGGCGTTGAGCGCGATCTTCACCACGCCGGTGCTGGCGCTGTTCGCGGGCACGGCCCTGGTGGTGGGGGTCGTGTTCCTGCTCTCCGCGTGACCGAATAAAGTTCGGTATGGTGGGAGTCGCTGGCGTTTGCACGCAAGCTACTGATGGGTAACATGACCGCTGGAGCCCCGATGTCACAACGCCACGGGGCACCTGGCAGTCTGGACAGCATGCATCCGGCGCCGCCGCAACGACGCGGTGGCGCACGCGAACACGGGAGGTCGGCCACCGGCCATGAACATCGTCGTCTGCGTGAAGCAGGTCCCCGACACGGCGACCGAGCGCAAGCTGCGGTCCGATGACAAGACGCTCGACCGTGACGCGGTCGACGGCGTGGTGAACGAGCTTGACGAGTATGCCGTCGAGGAGGCTCTGAAGCTCAAGGAAGCACACGGCGGCGAGGTGACGGTCCTGACCATGGGGCCGGGCAAGGCCACCGAGACCATCCGCAAGGCCCTCGCGATGGGTGCCGACAAGGCGGTCCACCTGACCGACGACGCGCTGCACGGCTCCGACGCGCTGTCGACCTCCTACGCGATGGCGCAGGCGCTGAAGAAGATCGGGTTCGACCTGGTCATCCTCGGCTCCGAGTCCACCGACGCGCGCACCGGCGTGCTGCCCGCGATGCTGGCCGAGCGCCTCGGCACGCCGCAGCTCACGCTGGCCAACAAGGTCGACGTCGACGGCTCCTCGATCAGCATCCAGCGGCTGACCGACTACGGCTACGACAAGGTCGAGGCCACGCTGCCCGCCGTCGTGTCCGTGGTCGAGAAGATCAACGAGCCGCGCTACCCGTCCTTCAAGGGCATCATGGCGGCCAAGAAGAAGCCGGTCGAGACGCTGACCGTGGCTGACGCCGAGATCGACGCCGCCCAGGTGGGCCTCGGCGCCGCCTGGTCGCAGGTCGTCGACTTCGCCGCCGCCCCGCCGCGCGCGGCCGGCACGATCGTCAAGGACGAGGGCGACGGCGGCGCGAAGGTCGTCGACTTCCTGGCGTCCAAGAAGTTCATCTGAGAACGGGGGTTTTACTGATATGTCGGAGATTCTCGTTCTCGTCGAGCAGGTCGACGGCGAGGTCAAGAAGGTCACGCTGGAGCTGCTGACCCTCGCCCGCTCGCTCGGCTCGCCGTCCGCCGTCTGGGCCGGCCCCGGCGTCACCGCCGAGGCCAAGGCCAAGCTCGCCGAATACGGCGCGGACAAGATCTACGTGGCCGGCTCCGAGGAGATCGTCGGCTACGTGGTCGCGCCCAAGGCCGAGCTGCTCGCCCAGCTCGTCTCCGCCCAGTCGCCGGCCGCCGTCCTGGTCGCCGCCACGGCCGAGGGCAAGGAGATCGCGGGCCGGCTGGCCGTCAAGACCGACTCGGGCGTCATCACCGACGCCGTCGGCCTCGGCGAGGGCTTCGTGGCCGAGCAGTCGATCTTCGGCGGCGGCGTGAACGTCCAGGCGAAGGTGGCCAAGGGCACCCCGATCGTCGCCGTGCGCCCCAACTCGACGGCCCCCGTGGCCGCCGCCGGGGCCGGTGCCGAGGAGGAGGTGTCGGTCGCGCTGACCGACTCCGCCAAGGCCGCCCGCATCGTCGAGCGCGTCAAGCAGGAGAAGGGAGCCCGCCCCGAGCTCACCGAGGCCGCGATCGTGGTCTCCGGCGGCCGTGGCGTCGGCTCGGCGGAGAACTTCTCCGTCATCGAGGGCCTGGCTGACTCGCTCGGCGCGGCCGTCGGCGCCTCCCGCGCCGCGACCGACGCCGGCTGGTACCCCCACCAGTTCCAGGTGGGCCAGACCGGCAAGACCGTGTCCCCGCAGCTCTACATCGCCGCGGGCATCTCGGGCGCCATCCAGCACCGGGCCGGCATGCAGACCGCGAAGACCATCGTCGCGATCAACAAGGACCCGGAAGCGCCGATCTTCGAGCTGGCCGACTACGGCATCGTGGGCGACCTGCACCAGATCGTCCCGCAGCTCACCGAAGAGGTGAACAAGCGCAAGTGACCGGACCCGGCGGGCTCCCCACCCGGGGGCCCGCCGGTTCGCTCACAGGTGCTCTCTCAACCGCCGCGCCAGGTCGGCCGCCTGCTCCCGGGTCCACGGGATGAGGCCGTTCTCCGACATGAGCGCGTAAAACTGCTGCTGCTCGTACGGGGTGCCCGGAGGCAGCGGCGCGATGTGCCAGTGCAGGTGGGAGTTTCCCTGCTGGCTGCCGAGCGTCAGCAGGTAGGTGCGCTCCGACGGCACGACGGCCTCCACGGCCAGCGCCACCTTCCTGACCACGCCCAACAGGGCCAGGTAGGCGTCATCGTCCAGGTCACGCACCGCGTGTTCGAGATGGGCCTTGGGGCTCACCAGCACGGCGAGGACCGGACGCGCGCCACGTAGGCGTCGACGTCGAAGCGGACGTTTCTCTCCATGATCACATTAAAGCCGACGACCGTATGAAGCCGGCGGTCGTGTCAGAGCCAGCCGAGGTCCCGGGCCCGGCGGACGGCGGCGTGCCGGTTCTCCACGGCCAGCTTGGTCACCGCCGAGGACAGGTAGTTGCGCACCGTGCCCTCCGACAGGCTCAGCTCGCGGGCGATCCGCGACACCGGCGCGCCCCCGGAGGCGGCGCGGAGCGTGTCGAGCTCGCGGGGCGTCAGCGGGCACTCCTGGCTCGACAGCGCGTCGGCGGCCAGCTCGGGGTCGATGTAGCGGCCGCCGTCGTGCACCTGCCTGATCACCTTGGCCAGCGTGGTGGCCGGGTTGTCCTTGCCGACGAAGCCGCGCACGCCCGCCGCCATCGCCCGGCGCAGGTAACCAGGGCGGCCGTGGCCGGTGACGATGACGATGCGGCAGCCGGGCACCTGCGCGCCGATCAGCTCGGCCGCGGCCAGGCCGTCGAGGCCGGGCATGTCGATGTCGAGCATGGCCACGTCGGGGCGCAGCTCGACGGCCAGGCGCACGGCCTCGTCGCCGCGGCCGGTCTCGGCGACCACCTCGATGCCGGGCTCGATGCCCAGCAGCGCCACGAACGCGCCCCGTACCAGGTGGTGGTCCTCGGCGAGGAGCAGCTTGATCACAGCGGCACCGACGCGGTGATGCGGAAGCGGCCGCCGCCGCACTCGGCCTCCAGCGCGCCGCCGGCGGCCTTCATGCGCTCGGCCAGGCCGGTCAGCCCGTTGCCCCGGCTGAAGCGGCCGGTGCTCGGGCCGCCGTCGTTGACGATCTCCAGGTGCACGCTGCCCTCCTCGGTGTGGACGGTCACCTCGCACCAGGTGGCGGTGCTGTGGCGCAGGACGTTGGTGACGGCCTCGCGCGCCACCCAGCCGAGGGGCGCGTGCACGTGGCCGGGCAGTTCGGCGGGCAGCTCGGGCTTGTCGCAGCGGATGCCGGCCGCGCCGAGCACGGCGGCGACGCCGTCGAGCTCGGTCGCCAGCGACGTGGCCCGGTAGCCGCGCACCAGCTCGCGCACGTCGTGCACGGAGGTGCGGGCGATCCGCTGGATCTCGGCCAGCTCCGCGCCCGCCCGCTCCGGGCTGGTCGTGACCAGCCGCTCGCCGAGCTCGGCGCGGAGCGCGATCGCGTGCAGGGTGTGGCCGAGGGTGTCGTGCAGGTCGCGGGAGAAGCGCAGGCGCTCCTCGTCCACGGCCCGCCGCGCCAGCTCGGCCCGCGCCTCGCGCAGGTCGTCGATCAGGCGGCAGAGCCAGGCCACCCCGTACGTCATCGGCGCGATCGTCGGCATGGCCAGCAGCCCGTACAACAGGGCGACCGGCAGCGGCATCCCGATGAGGAGGATGAGCACCGGCGTGACGGCGATCGCGGCGAGCGTGACGGCCCAGGTCACGGCGGGCCGGACGAACACCACGGACGCCACCGAGATGAACGCCATCGGCAGCCCGATCCAGCCGGCCCCGGCGAACAGCGGCACCCCGTAGGCGATCACCGCGATCGCGGCCACGTCGAGGCGGTGCCGCCACGTCAGCCGGCCCAGGAAGGCCGCCCAGAGCACCCGCGCGTAGCTGACCGTGAGGAGCGTCACCAGCAGGATCGCCAGCGTGAGCGGCCACCACCGGCCCGCGGTGCCGGTGGAGAAGGCGACGGCCGCCGACGCCAGGGAGAACACCATGGGAGCGGCGAACAGGGCCACCGCCACGCCGGCGATGACCCTGGTGCTGACGACGGGCGCGCTCACACGTCGCATTATGACGGTCATGCGCGGCGCGGGTCCCACCGGAAGTAGCGGCGGGTGGACCAGAGGCCGACGCCGATCCACAGCAGGCCGATGCCGATCGCGACGGCCGACACCTGGAACGACTCCAGGAAGCCCACGGCGGGGGCGGCGTCGGCGGTGAAGTCGCGGCCCAGGATCGCGGTGCGCATCATCGCCACGATGGGCGACAGCGGCAGCATCTCGGCGACCCGCTGACCCCATTCGGGCAGCACGCTCACCGGGAACATGAGCCCGGCGCCGAACATGCTCACGAACAGCACGGGCAGCGCCACGAGCTGGGCCACCTCGTAGTTGGGGATCAGCCCGGCCGTGCCGATCGCCAGCGCGGCGAACACGGCGGCGCCCAGCAGGAACGCGAGCAGCAGCAGCGGGATGTTGCTCGGCATCGGCGCGCCGGCCACGCCCATGGCGAACACCAGGATGATCACCGCCTGGACCGCCCCGAGGATGGTCGCGTGCACGATGTCACCGGCGAAGATCGCGCTGGTGGGCAGCGCGCTGCCGCGCAGCCGCTTGTAGACGCGCTCCTCGCGCCGCACCACCACGGCGGTGGCGATCGTCATGTACGAGAACGGCAGCACCACCGCGATCGCGCCCACCGCCGCGAACACCCCGGCCGGCACGCCGTTCACCATCTCGGCCCCCTGCGGGCCGCTGGTGTAGACGAACGCCAGGAACAGCGGCAGCAGCAGGACCGTGAACGCCATGCCGCGCTGCCTCAGCAGGACCGTCTGGTTGAGCCGCGCCTGCGCCCACACCATCGACAACCAGTTCACGCCGCCACCCTCTCCGCCGCTGCCACCTCAAGGAAGATCTCTTCGAGCGTCGGCCTGCGGACCTCCAGGCCGTCCAGCTCCCTGCCGTGCTGGTGCGCCCAGCTCAGCAGCACCCGCAGGTCCTCCTGCGGCTGGTGGGTCTCCACCGTGTACGCATCGCCGCTCAGCGTCACCGAGCGCCCGGCCGTGCCCGGCACGTACGGCAGGTCGCCGGGCAGGACGCCGGGCAGCCGGAACGTGACACGGGTGCCGCGCCCGCCGACCACGTCGGCCAGCGACCCCTCGGTGACGATCCGGCCGCCGTGCATGATGGCCAGACGCTGCGCGAGCTGCTCGGCCTCGTCCAGGTAGTGGGTCGTGAGCAGGACGGTGGTGCCCTCGGCGACCATGTCGCGGATCAGCTCCCACACGTTGCGCCGCGCCTCGGGGTCCAGCCCGGTCGTGGGCTCGTCGAGGAAGAGGAGCTCGGGCCGGCCGAGCACGGCCAGCGCCAGGTCCAGGCGCCGCTTCTCGCCGCCGGAGAGCTGGGAGACGCGCACGCCCGCCCGGTGGGGGAGCCCGACCCGCTCCAGCACCTCGCCCCTGGGCAGGGCGTTCGGGGTCCAGCGGCGCCAGGCGTCGACGGTCTCCGCGACCGTGAGGTCCTTGTAGAAGCCCGCCTCCTGGAGCACGATGCCCATCCGGTGGCGCACCTCGGCGCGCTCGCCGATCGGGTCGTGGCCGAGCACGCGCACCTGGCCGCTCGTCGGCGGCGCGTAGCCGGCCAGCACGTCGAGCGTGGTCGTCTTGCCCGCGCCGTTGGTGCCGAGCAGCGCGTACAGCTCGCCGCGGCCGACCTCGAAGCCGATTCCCCTGACCGCTTCGAAGTCGCCGTACTTCTGGTGCAGGTCCCGCACCTCGATCGCTGTCGTGTTCACGGACCTCACTCTGCCGGGCGGAGTGGCCCGCCCGGCAGTGTGCGTTCTCAGCGATCTCCCGGGAGGATCGCGGGGTCAGACGGTGACATTTGTCATGCGGCCGCCGCGTGCTCGGTCCTGGTGGGCAGCGGGGTGATCTCGGCGCTCTCCCGGCGGGGCAGGAACCGGGCGGCGCCCGCGATCAGCAGGCCCAGCACGACGGCCAGGCCGAGCGCCGTGCGCAGCGACGTGGCGTCCGACAGGAAGCCGATCACCACCGGGCCCAGCAGCAGGCCCGCGTAGCCCATCGCCCCGGCCTGGGCGATCGCCGGGCCCGGGTTGGGGGTGGCGGTGCCGGCCAGCGAGAGCGTCAGCGGCGAGATCGTCGCCACGCCGAGGCCGACGAAGAACACCGCGCCGAGCGCCACCACGGCGGCGGGCGCGGCCAGCACGACGGCGAAGAACCCGGCCGTGGCCAGCCCGGAGACGGTCAGCATGCCGCGCACGCCGAAGCGGGAGCGCAGCCGGTCACCGGTGAGCCGGGCGATCAGCATGCCCAGCTCGAAGATCGGGTAGCCGAGCGCGGCCACGGCCTCCGGCGCGCCCATCGTGTCGCGCATGTACAGGCCGTTCCAGTCGGCGACCGTGCCCTCGACCATGAACGCGAAGAACATCAGCGCGCCGAGCAGGTAGACGACCGGCGGCATGCGGCGGCGGGCCGCCGTGGCGCCCTCGGCGACGGGGGCCTCGGGCAGGTAGGTCCGGCCGATGGCGATCATCACGGGCAGCGCGAGCAGGCCGACCAGCGCCACGTTGGCGGTGAACGACAGGCCCAGCGCGATCGACAGGCTGCCGACGCCGCCCGCCGCGATCGCGCCGACGCACCAGCCGGCGTGCATGCCGTTCATCAGCGGCCGGCCGTAGGCGCGCTCGACCGTGGAGCCCTGGGCGTTCATGGCGATGTCGACCATGCCGAACGCCATGCCGAACACCGTCACCGCGCCGAGCAGCATCGGCAGGTCGGGCGCGAACGCCACTCCCACCAGGCTGAGCGCGGTCAGCGGCCCGCCCACGCGCAACACCGTCCGGCTGCCGGCGCGGGCCATGACGCGGCGCATCGACTGCATGGTCACCAGCGCGCCCAGCCCCCACACGAGCAGGATGGTGCCGACCATGGATTCCGACAGATGGAGCTTGTCGGTCAGCGCGGGGATGCGCACCGTCATCGTGCCCACCATCAGACCGGCCAGGACGAAGGTGAGGACCGCCCCGTACCGGGCCATCCTCAGGTCGCGCGTCATAAGGCACCTCACAAAAGCCCGGCTCGCGCGAGCCGGGCGGGAACGAACGGAAAAAGGAGAAAAAGGGGGGAGGGGGGAAGGTCAGAGCATGGACCGCAGGCGGGCCTCCAGGGCCCTCAGGTCGCTCTCGCTGTTGAGCTCCGGCTCGTGGCTGGCCACGTCCCAGAGCCCTTCACAGGCCAGGCGCACGATCTGCGAGGCGAGCGGGTCGGGCTCGTCGGCGAGCCCTTCGCGGTGCCATCGGGCCATCGCCTCACGCAGCGGGGCGAGCAGGAAGATGTTGCCCGACGCGCCGGTGACGACGGCCCATCGTCGCAGCCTGCCCTGACGGACGGCGGCCAGCGTGGCGCCGAGGTAGCGCTCGGTGTAGGTGGCGTCGTCCTGGGCGGCCAGGAGATCGTCGAACTCCTGGATCAGCCGCTCGACCATGCCCTTGATCAGGGCTTCCTTGGTCGCGAAATGGTAGAGGAGGCCGCCCTTGCTCACACCGGCGCGGTCGGCGACGGCGGACAGGGTCAGCGCGGCCGAGCCCTGGTCGCAGAGCAGATCCTCTGCGGCGTCCAGCAGCTCGTCCCTTCTCATGCCCTCTACTGTACCGTCCGGACGGTACAGTAGCAAACGAGATACCCTAGCCGGGTGAGCAGACCGTCGGCCTATCTTGATCACGCGGCGACCACGCCCATGCTTCCCGAGGCGATCGAGGCCATGACGGAGCAATTGGGCAGGGTCGGCAACGCCTCCTCCCTGCACGCCGCCGGCCGCGAGGTCCGCCGGGTCGTCGAGGAGTCACGCGAGACCATCGCCGACGCGCTCGGCGCCCGCCCCAGCGAGGTCGTGTTCACCTCCGGCGGCACCGAGGCCGACAACCTCGCCATCAAGGGCCTCTACTGGGCCCGTCGCCCCCGGCAGCGCCTGCTGATCAGCTCGGTCGAGCACCACGCCGCCCTCGACCCGGCCCAGTGGCTGGCCGACAGCCAGGCCGCCCAGGTCGAGCTGCTGCCGGTCGACGAGCACGGCCGCGTCCACCCCGACACGCTGCGCGCCGCCGTCGAGCGCGACCCCGACGACGTCGCCATGATCAGCGTCATGTGGGCCAACAACGAGGTCGGCACCATCCAGCCGGTCCACGTCCTGGCCGCCATCGCCCGCGACCACGGCATCCCGTTCCACACCGACGCCGTCCAGGCCGTCGGCCAGCTCCCGGTGTCGTTCGCCGAGTCCGGCGCCGACGCGCTCACCCTCACCGGCCACAAGATCGGCGGCCCGATGGGCGTCGGCGCCCTGCTGCTGGCCAGGGGCCTCACCCCGGTCTCCGTCCAGCACGGCGGCGGCCAGGAGCGCGACGTGCGCTCCGGCACCCTCGACGCTCCCGCCATCGCCGGGCTCGCCGCCGCCGTGCGCACCGCCGTCAAGGAGCAGGCCGAGCAGCAGCGCCGCCTCACCGCCCTGCGCGACGACCTCATCGAGCGCGTACGGCGAGCCGTCCCCGACGTCGTGCTCAACGGCGACCCCGACGACCGGCTGCCCGGCAACGCGCACTTCTCCTTCCCCGGCTGCGAGGGCGACGCGCTGCTCATGCTGCTCGACGCCAGGGGCGTGGAGTGCTCGACCGGGTCGGCCTGCTCGGCCGGGGTGGCCCAGCCGTCACACGTGCTGCTGGCGATGGGCGCCGACGCGGCGGCGGCCCGCGGCTCGCTGCGCTTCACGCTCGGGCACACCTCGACCAAGGCCGACGTCGACCGGCTGATCGAGGTGCTCCCGGCGGCCGTCGAACGCGCCCGCCGGGCCGGCCTCAGCTGATGAACGCCGCCACCGCGCTCCACGCGGGGTCGGTGGTGACGTCGACGCGGGCCTTGCCCTCGCCCCACGTCGCGGCCAGCGCCTCGACCTGACCGCGCACCTCGCCCGCCGGGTCGGCGTAGAGGTGGAAGATCCGGTGCCCCTCGGCGCTCAGGTGGGCGGCCAGCACCCACGCGCCCGGGACGCGCGACAGCCGCTCCTCGAAGTCGCGCAGCGCCTCGACGGAGTCGCCGGCGGGCAGCTTGCCGGCGTCGCGGCCGGCGTAGGGCAGGGTGACGGCCAGGTGTTCGTCGTAGAGCGGGTAGTCGACCGGCCGCAGCGGGAAGCGGGCCGCCGCCGTCAGCGGCTTGCCCCGCGCCGTCCTGCCCTCCAGCGCCACCCACTGCTCCCCGTCGAACTCCGCGGCCAGGTCGGCCACCACGGCGGGCAGATGGACGGCGGGCACCGCGTCGATCGGCTGGAACGTCACCGCGGTGATCTCGCCCACCCAGCGGGCCACGTCGTCCTCGCCGAGCACCGCGTCGAGCGCCAGCAGCGCCGCGTCGAGCCGGGCGTCGTCGTCCAGCTCGGAGAAGATCGGGTGGTAGGCCGACACGTCGACCCGGGGCGCGCCGCGCGGCACCCGCAGCCCGAGCATCAGCTTGCCCACCCCGAGCTCGTAACCGCCCGCCTCCAGCGTGAGCTCACCCGCCTGCGGGTTGGCCTGCCGCGACGGGTGGAACTCCCACACCAGGTCGGCAGGCGGCGCCGCCAGCGCCCAGCGGTGGGCCAGCGGCCGCAGCTCGGCGTCACCGGCGGCGGTCACGACCAGCGCGTGGACGGCGTTGCGGCCCGGCGCCACCTCGCAGACCAGGCCGGAGTGCAGCGCGCTGACGGCCGGGGCCAGCGTCTCGGCGAGCGAGGCGCGGTCGCCGGCGGCCACCTTCGCGTCGAGCCCGGGACGGGCCTCCTCCCACCACCGCCAGAATTCCGCGATGCGCTCGGCGGAGTCGTCCTCGCCGTTCTTGCGCCCGAACAGTCGCATGCCGTAGATACTCCCAGACGGCTGCCGCGGGTCGCACAGCAAGTACGCTGGGATGGTCATGGGAATGCGTGTGCTTGCCGCCATGTCGGGCGGCGTCGACTCAGCCGTGGCCGCCGCGCGGATCGCCGAGGCCGGTCACGATGTCACCGGTGTGCATCTGGCCCTGTCGGCCAACCCGCAATCGCACCGCACGGGCGCGCGCGGTTGCTGCACGGTCGAGGACTCGCGCGACGCCCGCCGCGCCGCCGACGTGATCGGCATCCCCTTCTACATCTGGGACATGGCCGAGCGCTTCCAGCGTGACGTGGTGGAGGACTTCGTCGCCGAGTACGCGGCCGGTCGCACCCCCAACCCGTGCCTGCGCTGCAACGAGAAGATCAAGTTCGCGGCGGTGCTCGACCGGGCGCTGGCGCTCGGCTTCGACGCCGTCGCCACCGGCCACCACGCCCAGCTCGTCGACGGCGTGCTCTCGCGCAGCGTCGACGCCGGCAAGGACCAGTCGTACGTGCTCGGCGTGCTCACCCGTGAGCAGCTCAGCCACGCGATCTTCCCGCTGGGCGGCTCCACCAAGGCCGAGGTGCGCGCCGAGGCCGCCCGGCGCGGCCTGACCGTCGCCGACAAGCCCGACAGCCACGACATCTGCTTCATCGCCGACGGCGACACGCGCGGCTTCCTGGCCAAGCGGCTCGGCTCGGCCGAGGGCCCGATCGTCGACGAGGACGGCGAGGTCGTCGGCAGCCACCACGGCGCCCACGGGTTCACCGTCGGCCAGCGCAAGGGCCTGCGCATCGACCGGCCCGCGCCCGACGGCCGGCCGCGCTACGTGCTGTCGATCGAGCCGGTGTCCAACACGGTGACCGTCGGCCCCCGCTCGGCGCTGGAGGTCACCTCGATCTCCTGCGAGCGCCCGGTGTGGAACGGCCCCGAGGCCGACGGCGAGCTGACCGTCCAGCTCAGGGCGCACGGCGAGGTCTACGGGTGCCGCTTCGAGGAGCGTGACGGCGGTCTGGTCATCGACCTCGACCGGCCCGCGACCGGGGTGGCGGCGGGCCAGGCCGCGGTGCTCTACTCGGGCGCCACGGTGATCGGCTCCGCCACCATCGCCTCGGCCGCCTAGAGCGTGACCGACTCGCCGGTCTTCAGCCGCCGCATGTCGGCCTTCTGCACGTCCGACTCCAGCCGCAGGTAGTTGTCGACCAGGCCCAGCCCGAAGTCGTTGAGCAGCCCGTCATGGGTGGAGAACGCCCGGGCGGGCCGCACCTCCCGCAGATAGCCGACCATCTCCGACAGCTTCATCCACGGCGCGTTGGTGGGCACCAGCAGCGTGGGCACCTCGACGCCCGGCACCGTCAGCGCGTCGCCGGGGTAGAACACCTCGTCGTCCACGAGAAAGCCGACGTTGCTGACGATCGGCACGTCCGGATGGTTCTTGGCGTGCCACTCGCCGAACACCCGGACCGAGAAACCGGCGGCCTGGAAGTCGTCGCCGTGCTCCACCACGTGGACCCGGACCGGCACGCCGGACAGCTCGGCGGCGACGGCCGCGCAGGTCCAGACCTCCAGGCCGGGCGAGGCGGCGGCCAGCCGGTCGATGTCGAGGTGGTCGGCGTGCTCGTGCGTGACCAGCACCGCGTCGGCGCCGTCGAGCACCGGATCGGCGGTGAACGTGCCCGGGTCGACCACCAGGACCTTGCCGTCCTTCTCCAGGCGTACGCAGGCGTGACCGTACTTCGTGAGCTTCATCTTCGAGAGCCTACGCTTGTCCCATGCTGACGTGGGGAGCCACCGGAGTCGGGTCGCATCCGGGCGAGGATCATCTTGAGGCGTTGCGCGTCGTGTTCGGGGAGGTGCCTGGGCTGCCCTACCTGCCGGAGCTGCCGGCGCGGGGGGTGGGGGCCGACCTGGTGGGCCGTACGGCGGCGCTGCTCGTCGACCTGCCCGTCGAGGTCCAGCCCTCCGGGTGGCGGATCGCCGGCCGGCCGGGCCGCGACCACCAGCGGGCACTCGACCACCTCCGGCGTGACCTCGACGGCCTGGAGGAGGTCGGCCACGACTACGCCGGGCCGCTCAAGCTGCAGGTGTGCGGGCCGTGGACGCTGGCCGGGGCGATCGAGCTGCGCCACGGCGACAAGGTGCTGTCCGACCCGGGGGCCGTGCGCGACATGATCGCCTCGCTGGCCCAGGGCGTCGCCGACCACTGCGTGCAGGTGCGGCGGCGGCTGCCCGGCGTGACCGAGATCGTGCTGCAGCTCGACGAGCCGGGGCTGCCCGGCGTGCTGGCGGGCACGGTGCCGACGGCGTCCGGGTTCGGGCGGCTGGCGGCGGTCGAGGAGTGGCGGGTGGAGGAGTCGCTGCGCTCCTTCACCGACCCGGTGGTGCACTGCTGCGCGCCGTCGACGCCGTTCGCGCTGCTGCGCCGGGCCGGCGTGCGGGCGGTCTCGGTGG
Organism: Nonomuraea sp. NPDC003214; assembly: GCF_053590035.1. Lineage (NCBI taxonomy): Bacteria > Bacillati > Actinomycetota > Actinomycetes > Streptosporangiales > Streptosporangiaceae > Nonomuraea > Nonomuraea sp. NPDC003214. The sequence continues at coordinate 126,256 of NZ_JBSFSX010000002.1, forward strand.
ACGCGTCGCTGATCAGGCGGCGCGACGAGGACGCCGTCGGCGAGCTGGTCGAGGCCGGGATCGGGCTGCTGCTCGGGGTGGTGCCCGGCAGGGACGCGCGGCTGCCCGACGTGGGCGTGGTGGCCAAGCCGGCGCTGGAGCTGTGGCGGCGGCTCGGGTTCGCGCCGGAGCGGCTGGCCGGGCAGGTCGTGCTGACCCCGTCGTGCGGGCTCGCCGGGGCTTCGCCCGCCTACGCCAAGGCGGCGCTGGCGGCGTGCCGGAGGGCCGCCGACGTGCTGCGGGACGATCCTGGCAGCGAATAGGCTGGAGCGGCTACGGAGGGAGTGCACGGGGTGAGCGAGCAGGCAGGGGGCGTGCCCGTGACCGCGCTGGAGCGGCACGCCGAGCTGAGCGAGCTGGTCGAGGACGCGCGCTACCGCTACTACGTCGAGGATCAGCCGACGGTCAGCGACGCCCAGTTCGACGCGTGGTTCAACGAGCTGCTGGAGCTGGAGCGGGAGCATCCGTCGCTGCAGACGCCCGACTCGCCCACGCAGAAGGTCGGCGCCCCGGCGGCCGGCGACTTCGCCAAGGTCGACCATCTGGCCCGGATGGAGAGCCTGGACAACGTCTTCAACGCCGAGGGCATGGCGGAGTGGACGGCCAGGGCCGAGCGGCTGGCCGAGCACGACCCGGGCCCCTACCTGTGCGAGCTGAAGATCGACGGGCTGGCCGTGGCGCTGGTCTACCGTGACGGCAGGCTGGAGCGGGCCGCCACCCGCGGCGACGGGCGCACCGGCGACGACGTCACGGCCAACGTGCGCACGATCAAGGGCATCCCGCACCGGCTCACCGGCGACGACGTGCCGAGCCTGGTCGAGGTGCGCGGCGAGGTCTACATCCCGGTCGAGGACTTCAAGATCCTGAACGAGCAGCTCGTCGAGCAGGGCGTCGCGCCGTTCGCCAACCCGCGCAACTCGGCCGCCGGGACCCTGCGACAGAAGGACCCGCGCGTCACCGCGCAGCGGCCGCTGCGCATGCTCGTGCACGGGGTCGGCGTCTGGGAGGGCGCGGCAGAGCCGCAGGCCCAGTCGCAGGTCTACGACCGGCTGCGCGAGTTCGGGCTGCCGGTCAGCGACCTGTACAAGGTGGTCGACGACCTCGACGGCGTCAACGCCTACATCGAGCACTACCGCGAGCACCGCCACGACCCGGCGTACGAGATCGACGGCGTGGTGGTCAAGGTCGACAGGTTCCGCATCCAGCGAGAGCTGGGCTCCACCTCGCGGGCGCCGCGCTGGGCGATCGCGTACAAGTACCCGCCGCAGGAGGTCAACACCAAGCTGCTGGACATCCAGGTCGGCGTGGGGCGCACCGGGCGGATCACCCCGTTCGCCGTGATGGAGCCGGTCGTGGTGTCCGGCTCGACGGTCGAGCGGGCCACGCTGCACAACGCGGCCGTGGTGGTCAAGAAGGGCGTGCTCATCGGCGACACGGTCGTGCTGCGCAAGGCGGGCGACGTGATCCCGGAGATCATCGGCCCCGTCGCCGCGCTGCGCGACGGCACCGAGCGGCCGTTCGAGATGCCGACCCACTGCCCGGAGTGCGGCACCGAGCTGGCCTACGAGCGCGAGGGCGACGCCGACCTGCGCTGCCCCAACGCGCGCGGCTGCCCGGCGCAGATCCGCGAGCGGCTGTTCTTCGCCTCGCGGCGCTCGGCCCTCGACATCCGCGGCCTCGGCTACGTCGCGGCCACCGCGCTCACCCAGCCGATCCCGTCGCAGGAGCCGGTGGTGCGCACCGAGGCCGACCTGTTCGACCTCACGCTGGAGCAGCTCGTCCCCATCAGGTCCGTGGTGCGCGACAAGGACTCCGGCCTGCCCAAGCTCGACGAGAAGACCGGCGAGGAGAAGGTCGTCTCGTTCTTCTCCAACGTCGACGGCCGGCCCAGCCAGAACGCCCATCTGCTGATGGACGAGCTCGCCCGCGCCAAGGAGGCGCCGCTGTGGCGGGTCCTGGTCGCGCTGTCGATCCGGCACGTCGGCCCGCCCACCGCCCAGGCGCTGGCCGAGGCGATGGGGTCGATCGAGGCCGTCATGAACGCCTCGGAGGAGGAGCTGGCCGAGGTTCCCGACATCGGCCCGCGCGTGGCGGCGACGATCCGGGAGTGGTTCCAGGTCGACTGGCACCGCGAGATCGTCACCCGCTGGAAGGCGGCGGGGGTGCGCATGCGCGACGAGCCGCCCGAGGACGTCGAGGAGCTGCCGCAGACGCTCGAGGGGCTCACCTTCGTGGTGACCGGCACGCTGCCGGACCACACCCGCGAGCAGGCGGGCGCGGCCATCGCCGCGCGGGGCGGCAAGGTGGCCGGCTCGGTGTCGAAGAAGACGTCGTTCCTGGTGGCGGGGGAGAATGCCGGGTCGAAGTATGACAAGGCGCTCTCGCTGAAGGTGCCGATCCTGGACGCCGAGGGCTTCCGCGCCCTGCTCGAACAGGGCCCCGAAGCCGCCGCCGAGCTGGCCTTCAAGGAAGAAACCCCGCCTACGTAGCGTTGGGCTAATAACACGCTGGGTGGGTATATGCCGGGAAGGCGACGTGACGGAACGTACGCGCTTGGTTTCGCGAAGTGGGGTTAAGGTCGTACCCTCCCATAGTGACCTAATGGGGGTTCTGTTACCGATGACTGACCCAACCGACACCCGCGACACAGGACCGCGCGTCGGCACGCCCCTCTGGGCGTTCCTCGCGGGCGTCACCGTGATCGGCTTCACCGCGCTCGTCGTCGCCCTGCTCAGGCTCGACACCGCCGAGTTCGCCGAGCTCGTCCGCACGCCGCTGTTCTGGGTGCTCGCGGTCCTGGTCGTCCTCGGTGAGCTGCGGCCCGTCATGGTGTCGTCCGCCACCGCCGTGGGCGGCACCTACCCGTCGACGATGTTCACCTTCGCCGTGCTGCTCCACTTCGGGCTGCCGGTCGCCGCGCTCATGCAGGCCGTCGCCGTCGTCGTCAACGGCGTGGCCACGCGCAAGGCCTGGCACCGGGTGATGTTCAACATCGCCCAGTCGACGCTAGCGCTGACCACTGCCGCCGTGGTGCTCGGCGTGTTCCGCATCGTGCCCAGCGCCGCCCTGCCGTGGGTGCCCTCGGGTCCCGACCTGCTCGCCATCGCGCTGTCCGGCGTCGCCTACTTCGCCGCCCGCGCCATGCTCGTCAGCGGCGCGGTCGCCCTGCACGAGCGCCGCTCGATCGTGCGCGTCCTGCGGGTCACCGCCGGCCCGCAGAGCCTCGTGTACGCCGCGCTCCTCGGCCTGGCCCCGCTGGTCGTCGTCGTCATGAGCCATTCGCCGGGGCTGGTGCCGCTGTTCGTGGCGCCGCTCGCGGCCGTTTACTTCACCGCCACGCTCTCCATGCGCCGCGACCACCAGGCGCTGCACGACGAGCTGACCGGGCTGCCCAACCGCAAGATGCTCATCGTCTCCACCGAGGAGGCGCTCGCCGAGGCCCGCCAGGACGAGCGGGTCGGCCTCTTCCTCCTGGACCTCGACCGGTTCAAGGAGGTCAACGACACGATGGGGCACCCGGTCGGCGACCGGCTGCTGCAACTGGTCGCCCACCGCCTCACCCACTCCGTCCGGCCCGGCGACGTCGTGGCCCGGCTGGGCGGCGACGAGTTCGCGGTGCTGCTGCCGTCCATCCGCGACGCCCACGCGGCCCGCGAGGTCGCCGCCCGGCTGCGGGCCGCGCTGACCGAGCCCGTACGGCTCGAAGGCATGTCCTTCGACCTCGACGGCTCCGTCGGCATCGCCCTCTACCCCGACCACGCCCCCGACTTCGAGCTGCTGCTCCAGCGCGCCGACGTCGCCATGTACCTGGCCAAGGAAGGCCGCACCGGGGTGGAGCTCTACCAGCCGGACAAGGACCGCAACTCGCCCGAACGGCTCAACCTGCTCGGCGACCTGCGCCGCGCCATCGACAACGCCGACCTCAAGCTGCACTACCAGCCCAAGGTCGGCCTCACCGGCGGCGCCGTCCACGGCGTCGAGGCGCTGCTGCGCTGGCACCACCCCGTGCACGGGCCGATCGCCCCGTCCGACTACATCCCGCTCGCCGAGCAGTCCTACCTCATGCGCCAGCTCACCGAGTACGTCATCCACGAGGCGCTGGAGCAGGCGGCCCGCTGGTGGCACACCGGGCTGCAGATCCCGATCTCGGTCAACATCTCCGCCCGCGACCTGCTCGGCTCCGCGCTGCCCGAACAGCTCGAAGCCGGCCTGGCCAAGCTCCGGCTGCCGCCCGCCGCCATCCAGCTGGAGGTCACCGAGCGCATCCTGACCGGCGAGCAGGCCTACACCCACGAGACCATCAAGGCCCTGGCCACGCTCGGCGTCCCCCTGGCGCTCGACGACTTCGGCACCGGCTACTCCTCGCTCATCCGGCTCCAGCGGCTGGCCGTCTCCGAGGTGAAGATCGACGCCTCGTTCGTGCGCCGCATCGCCGAGTCCGAGGACGACGACCGCATCGTCCGCTCCATCGTCGACCTGGTCCGCTCCCTCGGCCTGCGCTCGGTCGCCGAGGGCGTCGAGTCCGACGAGGTCGCCCTGCGGCTGGCCGAGATGGGCTGCGACGTCGGCCAGGGATGGCTGTTCGGCCAGCCCATGCCCGCCGCCGACGCCACCGCCTGGCTGCTGCGCCGCGCCGACGCCTCCTACGACCTTCGCTCCGAGGTCACCCAGACCGCCTGACCAGCGGACCGGCGCACGGGTAATGGTTCGGAGGCGATCGGCCGACGCCCCTAGGATGTGAGTGTCCAAACTCCATCCACGAAACGGGTTCAACGACTCATGTCCGCCATAACCCGCGACGAGGTCGCGCATCTGGCCCGGTTGTCCAGGCTGGCGCTCACCGACGACGAGCTCGACCACTACGCCACGCAACTCGATGCCATCATCGAGTCGGTCGCGAAGGTGGCAGAGGTCGCCGCCGAGGACGTGCCGCCTTCGTCGCACGCTCTCCCGCTGACCAACGTTTTCCGTCCCGACGAGGTGCGACAGTCCCTGACGCCCGAGCAGGCCCTTTCGGGCGCTCCCGCCGTCGAGGACGACCGCTTCCGGGTGCCGCGCATCCTCGGGGAGGAGGCATGAGCCTGATCCGCAAGACGGCCGCCGAGCTGGGCGCGATGATCGCCGCCGGTGAGGTGTCGGCCGCCGAGGTGGCCGAGGCGCACCTCGACCGGATGGCCGAGGTCGAGCCCAAGGTCAAGGCGTTCCTGCACGTCGACCGCGAGACCACGCTGGAGCAGGCCAGGGCCGTCGACGCCCGGCTGAAGGCGGGGGAGAAGCTCGGGCCGCTGGCCGGGGTGCCGATCGCGCACAAGGACATCTTCACCACCCGCGACATGCCGACCACGGCCGCGTCCAAGATCCTGCAGGGCTGGCGCCCGCCTTACGACGCGACCGTGACGCGCCGGCTGCGCGAGGCCGGGCTGGTCATCCTGGGCAAGACCAACCTGGACGAGTTCGCCATGGGCTCCTCCACGGAGAACTCCGCCTACCAGCTCACGCACAACCCGTGGGACCTGACCAGGGTGCCCGGCGGCTCGTCGGGCGGCTCCAGCGCGGCCGTGGCCGCCTACGAGGCGCCGCTGTCGACGGGCACCGACACGGGCGGCTCGATCCGCCAGCCGGCCGCGGTGACCGGCATCGTGGGCATGAAGCCGACCTACGGCGGCTCGTCCCGCTACGGCCTGATCGCCTTCGCCAGCTCGCTCGACACGCCGGGCCCGTTCGCCCGCAACGTGCTCGACGCCGCGCTGCTGCAGGAGGCGTTCTCCGGTCACGACCCGATGGACTCGACCTCCATCGACGCCCCGGTCCCGTCCGTCGTCGAGGCCGCCCGCAACGGTGACGTGGCCGGGATGCGCATCGGCGTCGTGCGCGAGTTCGCCGGCGGCGACGGCGTCCAGCCGGGCGTGCTGGCCCGCTTCCACGAGGCCGTCCAGCTCCTGGAGTCGCTCGGCGCCAAGGTCGTCGAGGTCTCCTGCCCGTCGTTCGCGAGCGCGCTGCCGGCCTACTACCTGATCGCGCCGTCGGAGTGCAGCTCCAACCTGGCCCGCTTCGACGCCATGCGCTACGGCCTGCGCGTCGGCGACGACGGCACGCGCAGCGCCGAGGAGGTCATGGCGCTGACCCGGGCGGCCGGGTTCGGCCCCGAGGTCAAGCGGCGCATCATGCTCGGCACCTACGCGCTGTCGAGCGGCTACTACGACGCCTACTACGGCCAGGCGCAGAAGGTCCGCACGGTCATCGCCCGCGAGTTCGAGGCCGCCTACCAGCAGGTGGACGTGCTGATCTCGCCGACGACGCCGACGACGGCGTTCCCGATCGGCGAGCGCGCCGACGACCCCATGGCCATGTACCTGGCCGACCTCTACACCATCCCGTCCAACCTGACGGGCAACGCGGCCATCTCGGTGCCGTGCGGCCTGGCGGACGAGGACGGTCTGCCGGTCGGCCTGCAGATCATGGCCCCGGTCCTGGGCGACGACCGCTGCTACCGGGTCGGCGCCGCCGTCGAGAAGGCCCTGGAGAGCCGCTGGGGCGGCCCGTTGCTGAAGGAGGCCCCGTCGCTATGACCATGGTCTATGACGAAGCGCTCGAACGGTTCGAGCCGGTGCTCGGGCTGGAGACGCACGTCGAGCTGGGCACCAACTCCAAGATGTTCTGCGGCTGCCGCACCGCGTTCGGCGCGCCGGCCAACACGCAGGTGTGCCCGACGTGCCTGGCGCTGCCCGGCGCGCTGCCGGTGGCCAACGCCGCCGCGATCGAGTCGACGATCCGGATCGGGCTGGCGCTCAACTGCTCGATCGCCGAGTGGTGCCGCATGGCCAGGAAGAACTACTTCTACCCGGACATGCCGAAGAACTACCAGATCTCCCAGTACGACGAGCCGCTCTGCTTCGACGGCTACATCGACGTCGAGGTCTACGGCGAGACGGTGCGGATCGAGATCGAGCGCGTGCACCTGGAGGAGGACACCGGCAAGTCGACCCACGTGGGCGGCGCGACGGGCCGCATCCACGGGGCCGATTACTCGATCGTCGACTACAACCGGGCGGGCATCCCGCTGGTCGAGATCGTCACCAAGCCGATCCCGGGCACCGACCGGCTCGCGCCGGAGGTGGCCAGGGCGTACGTGACGGAGCTGCGCGAGATCATGCGCTCGCTGGGCGTCTCCGACGTGCGCATGGAGGAGGGCTCGCTGCGCTGCGACGTGAACGTCTCGCTCATGGAGCGCGGCGCCTCCGAGTGGGGCACCCGTACGGAGACCAAGAACGTCAACTCGCTGCGCAGCGTCGAGCGGGCGGTGCGCAGCGAGATCGAGCGGCAGGCGGGCGTGCTGGCCGGCGGCGGCCGGATCGTGCAGGAGACGCGCCACTTCCACGAGGACACCGGCACCACCACGCCCGGCAGGTCCAAGGAGGAGGCGCAGGACTACCGCTACTTCCCCGAGCCGGACCTGGTGCCGATCGCGCCGGACCCGGCGTGGGTGGCGGAGCTGAAGGCGGCGCTGCCGGAGCTGCCGTCGGTCAGGCGCAAGCGGCTGCAGGCCGAGTGGGGCCTGTCCGACCTCGACATGCAGGCGATGCACAACGCCGACGCGATCGAGCTGGTCGAGGCGACGGTCAAGGCGGGCGCGCCGGCCGCCGACGCGCGCAAGTGGTGGATGGGCGAGCTGGCCCGCCGCGCGAACGAGACGGCGACGCCGCTGGCCGACCTGCCGATCACGCCGGAGCAGATCGCCCGGGTGACCGAGCTGGTGGCGTCCGGTGCGCTCAACGACAAGCTGGCCCGCGAGGTGCTGGAGGGCGTGCTCGCCGGTGAGGGCACGCCGGACGACGTCGTGGAGAAGCGCGGGCTCAAGATCGTCAACGACGAGGGCGAACTGTCGGCGATCATCGACGAGGTGCTGGCGGCCAACGCCGACGCGGCCGACAAGGTGCGGTCCGGCAAGATCGCGGCGGTCGGCGCGCTGGTGGGCGGCGTGATGAAGGCCAGCCGGGGCAAGGCCGACGCGGCTCGGGCGCGCGAGCTGATCCTGGAGAAGCTGGGCGTCTCCGCCTAGCGGCTCCGCACGTCCGTACGCGGCCTAGGTCCATCTGACCGGGTGGACCTAGGACCGCGGCGGGAGGTGCCCGCGCGCGCGACGGCCTAACGTCGGGTTCCATGAGACGAACTGCGTTGACAGCCGGCCTGGTGGCGATGGTGTCACTGGTGGCCTTCGAGTACGTCGCCGTCGCGGTGGCCATGCCCGTCGTGGCGGCGGATCTGGACGGTGTGGGACTCTACGGCCTGGCGTTCAGCGGGGCGATGGCCGCCGCCGTGGTGGGCACGGTGCTCGGCGGGCGGTGGGCCGACCTGCGCGGGCCGCTGCCGCCGTTGTGGACCGGGGTGGCCGGGTTCATCGGCGGCCTGTTGCTGGCGGGGCTGGCGCCCTCGATGGAGGCGCTGATCGCCGGGCGGCTGGTGCAGGGCTTCGGCGGCGCGCTGGTGAGCGTGGCCCTCTACGTGGTGGTGGCGCGGGCCTACCCCGAGGAACTGCATCCGAAGATCTTCTCCCTGTTCGCCACGGCCTGGGTTGTGCCGTCGATGGTGGGGCCGGCGATCGTCGGCCTGGTGGTCGACACGCTGGGCTGGCGGTGGGTGTTCCTGCTGGTGCCGATCCTGACCGTGGTGAGCGGGCTGGTGCTGGCGCGCGGGGTCGCCGGGCAGCCGGTGCGCGGCGGCCAGGGCACGCCCGCGCCGGGGCTGGCGGCCAAGGTCGCCTGGGCGGCCGTGACGGCGGTGGCGGCCGGGCTCATGCAGTACGGGAGCGGCGGGTCGCCGATCCTGCTGGTCGCCGGGCTGGTCATCCTGGCCGTGGCGCTGCCCAGGCTGCTGCCCGCCGGGACGCTGCGGGCCGCCCGCGGGCTTCCGGCGGTGGTCGGGCTGCGCGGGCTGGCGACCGGGGCGCTGTTCGCGGCCGAGGTGATCGTGCCGCTCATGCTGGTGCAGGAGCGCGGGCTGTCGCCGTTCCTGGCCGGGATCGCGATCACCGGCGGCGCGGTGACCTGGTCGTTCGCGTCGTGGCTGCAGGGGCGCGAGGTGTTCGGCCGGATGACGAACCTGGTGCTCGGCTCGGCCGCGCTGGCGGGCGGCATCCTGCTCATGGGCGCGGTGACGTTCGACGGGGTGCCGGTCGCGGTGGCCTACCCGTCGTGGATCCTGGCCGGGTTCGGCATGGGGCTGATCTATCCGACGCTGTCGGTGCTCACGCTGGAGCTGTCGGCTCCGGGCGAGGAGGGCGTCAACAGCTCGGCGCTGCAAGTGGGGGAGTCGGTGTTCTCGGTGGTGGCGGTCGCGATCACCAGCGCGCTGTTCACCGCCGTCGGCTCCGCCTACTGGGCGGTGTTCGCGGCCACGCTGGTGATGGCGCTGGCGGGCCTGGCGATCGCGCCCCGCGCGGTCCGCTCGGCCGCGCCCGCCGCCACCGCGTCGGCGTGACGCGCGGGCCCGGGGACGGTCCCGGGCCCGCGGGCGTCACCCGGCGCGCCGCGCCCAGAGCCTCCTGAACAGCGGCGTCAGCAGCGCCGCGCCCGACAGGAGCAGCAGCACCACCGACACCCAGCTCTCCACCAGCACGCTCACGTCGCCCGCGCCGATGGCCAGGGCGCGGCGGAGCTGGATCTCCGCCATCGGCCCGAGGATCATCCCGATCACCGCGGGGGCGACCGGGAGCCCGAAGCGCCGCATCGCGAACCCGAGCAGCCCGAGCACGAACAGCACCACCAGATCGACGACGCTGGCCTTCAGCGCGTAGACGCCGAGCGCCGCGAACACCACGATCCCGGCATACAGGTACGGGCGCGGGATCAGCAGCAGTCGCGCCCACAGCGGCGCCAGCGGCAGGTTGAGCACGAGCAGCATGGCGTTGCCGATGAACAGCGACGCGATCATGCCCCACACCAGGGCCGGGTTGTGGTCGAACAGCTGCGGCCCGGGCTGCAGCCCGTACTGCTGGAAGGCGGCGAGCATGATGGCGGCGGTCGCGGACGTGGGCAGGCCCAGCGTCAGCAGCGGGACGAGGGTGCCGGCGGCGGAGGCGTTGTTGGCCGCCTCCGGCCCGGCGACGCCCTCGATGGCGCCCTTGCCGTACTCCTCGCGGGCGACGCCGCGCGCCAGGCGCTTCTCGGCCGCGTACGACAGGAAGGTGGGGATCTCGGCGCCGCCGCCGGGCAGCGCGCCGAACGGGAAGCCGAGCGCGGTCCCGCGCAGCCACGGCCGCCACGAGCGGCCCCAGTCGGAGCGGCCCATCCAGGCCCGCCCGACGGGCACCACCTCGGGCGCGGCGTGCCGCAGCCGCGACGCCACGTACAGGGCCTCGCCGAGCGCGAACAGCCCGACGGCGACGATCACCACGTCCACGCCGTCGAGAAGCTGCCGCAGGCCCAGCGTGAGCCGCGCCTGCCCGGTCTGCTGGTCGATGCCGATCAGCCCGATCACCAGGCCGAACCCGAGCGAGGCCAGGCCGCGCACCACCGAGCGCGACAGCACCGACGACACGGCGGTGAACGCCAGGATCGCCAGCGCGAAGTAGTCGGCGGGGCCGAACGAGATCGCGAAGCTCACCACGGCAGGCGCGGCCACGACGAGCAGCGCGGTGGCGATGGTCCCGGCCACGAACGAGCCGATGGCGGCCGTGGCCAGCGCCTGCGCCGCCCGCCCGCGCCGGGCCATCTTGTTGCCCTCCAGCGCCGTGATCATCGACGACGACTCGCCCGGCGTGTTGAGCAGGATGGAGGTGGTCGAGCCGCCGTACATGCCGCCGTAGTAGATGCCGGCGAACATGATGAACGCGCTGGCCGGCGGCACCGTGAAGGTGATCGGCAGCAGCAGCGCCACGGTCATCGCCGGCCCGATCCCGGGCAGCACGCCGACCAGCGTGCCCAGGGTGACGCCGATGAGCGCGTACATGAGGTTGACCGGGGTGAGCGCGGCGGCGAACCCGTCGAGCAGGAGCTGCACCGACTCCACTCAGATCACCCCCCGCAGCACCCCGGCGGGCAGCGTGACGCCCAGCCCCTTGACGAACAGCAGGTACGTGGTGACGGCCAGGATCACGGCGATGCCGGCGGCGCGCAGCCGGTGGGCGGCGCCGAGCACCACCGACAGGCCGAAGAACAGCAGGCTCGCCGAGATGATCCAGCCGAGCAGGTCGAGCACCGCGGCGAAGCCCAGGAAGACGCCGCTGACCAGGCCGACGCTGCGCCAGTCGGCGGGCGCGTCGGGGTCGACGTCCTCGCTCTCCTCCGGGTCGCCGCGCCCGCCGCGCAGCACGTCGGCCACGTAGAACAGGCCGATGAGGACCATGGCGCCGCCCACCAGCATGGGGAAGAAGCGGGGGCCGAGGCCGAGCTGGGAGGCCGCCGCGGACACGTCCAGCGTGCCCACGACGACGAACACGCCCAGCCCCAGCACCACCAGCGCCAGCCCGAGCTCGGGCCGCCACCAGCGCGGGCGCTTGCCGGAATCAGCGGAGGGCATCAGGAGACGACGCCCAGCTCGGCGATGATCGCCTTGACCCGGGTCTGCTCGGCCGCCAGGTAGTCGGCGAACTCCTGGCCGGTCTGGAAGGAGTCGATCCAGCCGTTCTTGGCCACCGCGTCCTTCCACGCCTGGGAGTCGTGCATCTTGGTGACCAGGTCGGTCAGCGCCTTCTTGTCGGCGTCGCTGAGCCCGCCGGGCGCCACCATGCCGCGCCAGTTGGCGAGCTCCACGTCCAGGCCGCCCTCCTTCAGGGTGGGGGCGTCGAGGTCGGGCAGCCGCTCGCCGGAGGTCACGCCGAGCGCGCGCAGCTTGCCGGACTTCACGTGCTCGGCGAACTCGCCGACGCCCGAGATGCCGATCGTCACCTTGTTGCCGAGCAGCGCGTTGAGCGCCTCGCCGCCGCCGGAGTGCGCGATGTAGTTGACCTGCTTGGGGTCCACGCCCGCGGCCTTGGCCATGAGGCCGGCCACGATGTGGTCGGTGCCGCCGGCCGAGCCGCCCGCGACCGAGACCTTGGCCGGGTCCGCCTTCCAGGCCGCGACCAGGTCGGCCAGCGTCTTCAGCGGCGACTCTGCCGGGACCACGACGATCTCGTACTCCTCGGTCAGCTTGGCGATCGGCGTGGTCTCGTCCAGCGTGACCTGGGACTTGTTCTGCTCGATGGCGCCGACCATGACCAGGCCCATCGTCATCAGCAGGTTGCCGTTGCCCTTCTCGCCGGCGAGCTGGGCCAGGCCGATGGTGCCGCCCGCGCCGGGCACGTTGAACACCTCGACCTTGCGGTCGGGCGCGGCGGCCTTGATCGCCTGCTCGGCCGTGCGGGAGGTCTGGTCCCAGCCGCCGCCGGGCGAGGCCGGCGCCATGATCCGCAGCGCGCTGGTGCCGCCGCCCGTGCCGGTGTCGCCGCAGCCGGTGAGCGCGGCGACCGAGAGCGCCGCGAGGGCGGCGAGTATGCGCAGACGCATTGATCACTCCAAGGGGGGATTTCACCTTCTTGGGAACCGCATGGTGAGCCCGTACTCCGCCGGAGTCGAGCCTTTGCCGGTAGGCGTCGTAATGGTCGTATTGGTCGCAACACCGCCGTGACCTCGGGGTGTTTGCATGTGGACCGTGAAGTGGGTCCGTGACGCCTCCCTCGGCACCCAGCTGTTCGTGCTTCAGATGGCGATCGTGCTGCTCGCCGTGGGGAGCACCGCCGGCGTGTGGGCGCAGCACACGCGCAGCCAGCTCGACGGCCGCTACCAGCAGCGGGCGCTGGCCATCGCGCAGTCCGTGGCCGGGCTGCCGCAGGTGCGCGAGGCGTTCGAGCTGCGCCGGCCGGAGTCCGTGCTCCAGCCGCTGGCGCTCAGCGTGCAGCAGACCACCGGCGCCGACTACGTGGTGATCGCCAACGACGACCAGATCCGCTACGCCCACCCCAACGCCTCGCTCATCCGCAAGCAGCTGTCGACCGACGGCACCTACGTGCTCACCACCGGCCGCGACTGGGTCGGCACCGAGAAGGGCACGATCGGCGTCACCGTGCGCGGCAAGACGCCGGTCCTGGACGAGTACGGCGACGTCATCGGCCTGGTCTCGGTCGGCGTGCTGGAGACGACCGTCACGGGCGAGGTCGCCGAGGCGCTGCCGCCGCTGCTGTGGACGGCGACGGCGGTGCTGCTGGCCGGGCTCGCGGCGGCCGCGCTGATCACCGCGCGGGTGCGCCGGCAGACGTTCGGCCTGGAGCCGGGCGAGATCGCCGCCCTGCTGGAGCAGCGCGAGGGCGTGCTGCACGGCGTCAAGGAGGGCGTGCTCGCGCTCGACCTCGAAGGCCGGGTGACGCTGGTCAACGACGCCGCCCGCGAACTGCTCGGCGACGTCGGCGACGACCTGACCCGGATGCCGGTCTCCGACCGGATGCGCGACGTGCTGGGCGGCGCCGACCCGGGCGAGGACCGGATCGTCCTGCACGGCGACCGGGTGCTGGTGCTCAACCGCACCCCGGTGTCCGTACGCGGCCAGCACCGAGGGTGGGTGGTCACGCTGCGCGACCGCACCGAGCTCGTACGGCTGGCGCGCGAGCTGGACGACACCAGCAGCGCCACGGGAGCGCTGCGGGCCCAGGCGCACGAGTTCGCCAACCGCATGCACACCGTCGTCGGGCTGCTGGAGCTGGGCGAGCACGAGGCGGCGATCGCGTTCATCACCAGCGGCACCCCGGCCGCCTACCTCGGCGACCTGCGCGAGAAGGTCGAGGACCCGACGCTGGCCGCGCTGCTGCTGGCCAAGTCGGCCGAGGCCGCCGAGCGCGGCGCCCGCCTGGTGCTCTCCGGCGACTCCCGGGTGCCGGCGGACGTGCTCGGCGACCCCCAGGACGCGGTTCTGGTGGTCGGCAACCTGGTGGCCAACGCGATCGACGCGCTCGACGGCGCCGCCGGCACGATCGAGGTCTCGGTCGTGGCCGACGCGGCCGGGCTGCGCGTACGGGTCGGCGACTCCGGGCCCGGCATCATGCCCGACCTGGTCGAGGAGGTGTTCCGGGAGGGGTTCACCACGAAGGCGGCCCACTCCGGGCCGCGCGGTCTCGGCCTGGCGCTGACCCGGCAGGCGTGCCTGCGCCGGGGCGGCTGGGTCAAGGTGCGCAACTCGGGCGGCGCGGTGTTCACCGCCCACCTGCCCGCCGAGGAGGTGACGGTGTGAGCATCCGCGTGCTGGTGGTGGACGACGACTTCATGGTGGCGCGCGTGCACGGCGCCTACGTGGCCCGGGTGCCCGGCTTCGAGGTCGTCGCGACGGTCGGCAACGGCGCCGGGGCGCTCGCCGCGGTGACCGAGCACCGGCCGGACCTGGTGCTGCTCGACATCTACCTGCCCGACATGTCGGGCCTGGCGGTGTTGCAGGCGCTGAGCGGCGTCGACGTGCTCGTGATCAGCGCCGCCCGCGACGTGCCCACGGTCCGCGCGGCGATGCGCGGCGGCGCGATCAACTACCTGATCAAGCCGTTCACCGCCGACGCGCTGACCGAGCGGCTGCGCCACTACGCCGACACCCGGCGGCGGCTCCACGCCATCGGCCCCGAGGCCCGCCAGGACGACGTGGACCGCCTGTTCGGCACGCCGGCCGCCGCCGCGCCGCTGCCCAAGGGGCTGTCCCCGGCCACCTGCGCGCTGGTCGCCGACACCCTGCGCGACGCCGGGCGTGACCTGTCGGCGGCCGAGACGGCGCAGCTCGCGGGCCTGTCGCGGGTCAGCGCCCGCCGCTACCTCGAACACCTGTGCGCGGGAGGGCGGGCGGAGCTGCGGCCCCGCTACGGCACGGCCGGGCGTCCGGAGCACCGGTACCGCTGGCTCGGCTGACACAGTTCCGTAGTCTTTTCTCGTGACATATGCCGACCCTCGTGCCTTACTGTTGCCTGAGACTTGGCTGCGGAACGGGAGGAGATTGAGGCGTGCGTAACGCCGGACCGATCGAATCACCGACCGACCCGTTCGCCTCGGTGCCCCTGCCCTCGCGCGGCACCAGCAGGAAGCCGAAGATCGAGGGCCTGCCCCCGGGCGTCTCCCGCGACATCTTCGGCCCGCAGGAGCAGCCGCCGCAGGAGCCCCGCCCGCAGGAGCCGCCCAAGAGCGGCACCCTGCCCCCGGTGCCGACCGCGTCGCAGCCCTGGCCGGTCAACGGCAACGGGTCCGAGCCGCCGCCGTTCGGCATGCGCACGCCGCTGGAGCGGCCCCCGGCGCCCGACGCCGACCCGCCGCGCAAGCGCCGCCTGCTGCCCGGCATCGCCGTGCTCGTGCTGCTCGCCCTGGCCCTGGCCTACCTGGTCCCGGCCGTGCTCATGTCCGACGCCGTGCTGCGCGGGACCCGCGTGGGCGGCGTCGACATCGGCGGCATGACCGTCACCCAGGCGGCCGACAAGCTGCGCAGCGAGCTCGCCGTCAAGCTCAACAAGCCCGTCGTCGTCGACCTTGGCGGGCGCAAGGACACCATCCAGCCCGACGAGGCCGGCCTGGAGCTCGACGTGGTGGCCACGATCGGCCAGGCGCCCAGCGGCTTCCCCAGCCCGATCGAGGTGTGGCGGGCGCTCACCACCACGACCGACATCGAGCCGAAGGTCACCGTCGACCCCTCCCAGCTCACCAGGACCGTCGAGGCGCTGGCCGAGACCGTCGACCGGCGGCCGCACGAGGGCCGCGTCACGTACAAGGGACTGCGCCCGGTGGCGACGCAGCCGCGCTCGGGCGCGCTGCTCGACCGCGGCGAGGCCGTCCGCGTGATCAGCGAGGCATTCCTGAACGGCACCGGCACCGCGATCGTCAGCCTGGTGCCCGCCGAGCCCGCCACCAGCGCCCGCGCCGTCCAGAAGGCCACCGCGCAGGCCAGGCGGGCGGTGTCCGCGCCCATCACGCTGACCCTCGGCGGCAAGCAGGCGCAGCTCACCCCGGCCACGATCGCCGCCAACCTCACCTTCGTGCCCGACGGCGACGGGGGGCTGCGGCCCGACTTCGACGCCAAGGGGGCGCTGGCCACCGTCGAGAGCAGTCTGGTGGACGCCACCCAGGTGCCGCGCGACGCCACGTACGAGATCGTGAACGGCAAGCCCGTCCTCGTGCCCTCGCGCGAGGGCCGGGGCGTCAACGCCAAGGCGCTCGCCCGCGACGTGGTCAAGCTGGTGCGGAGCGGCGGGAACCGGGTCGTCCCCGTGACGCTGGCCGACGCCCCGCCCGAGGTCACCACCGAGCAGGTGGCCGACCTCGGCATCAAGGAGACGGTGTCGTCGTTCACCACGACCTTCGACTGCTGCCTGCCGCGCGTGACCAACATCCGCCGGATGGCCGAGCAGGTCGACGGGGTCCTGGTCAAGCCCGGCGAGACGTTCTCGCTCAACGAGCTGGTGGGGGAGCGCACCGCCGAGGGCGGCTACGTGCCGGCCGACCAGATCGTCGGCGGCCGGACGCTCACGATCATGGGCGGCGGGGCCTCCCAGTTCGCCACCGCCCTCTACAACGCCGCCTACTACGGCGGCTTCGAGGACGTCGAGCACACGCCGATGGACTACTTCTCCGCCCGCTACCCGGCGGGCCGCGACGCCGCGCTGCTCTACCCCGACCTGGACCTGAAGTGGCGCAACGACTCCGACCACGGGGTGCTGATCAAGACCTCGTCCACGGCCACGTCGGTGTCCGTCGTGCTGTGGAGCACCAGGCGCTACGACGAGATCAAGGCCGTCGAGTCCGACCGGCGGGAGTTCACCCCGTTCCGCCGTGAGACCAGCGACGCCGCCGGCTGCCGGCCCACCACCGGCCAGCAGGGCTTCACCGTCGACGTCACCCGGGTCTTCATCCGCGACGGCGAAGAGATCAAGCGGGACAAGAAGGTCACCACGAAGTACCGCCCCCAGGCCCAGGTGGTGTGCACCGGCTAGGGCGTGACCGCGAGGATCCGGTCGTCGCCCGCGCGCGGCTCGCCCCGGCCGTCCCTGTTGCTGGTGCCCACCCACAGCCCGCCGCCGGGGGCGGCGGTCACCGCGCGGAGCCTGCCGTACGTGCCGCCGTAGTGCGCGACCGGCGTGCCCGGCGAGCCGTCGGCGGCCAGCGGGATCTGCCACAGCCGTTCGCCGCGCAGCGCGCCCATCCACAGCGAGCCGCCGGCGAACGCCAGACCGGACGGTGACGCCTCGGAGGTGTCCCAGGTGACGACCGGATCGGTGAACTCCGGGGCGCCGCCCCGGCCCTCCACCTCCGGCCAGCCGTAGTTGCCGCCCGCCTCGATCAGGTTGAGCTCGTCGTGGGCGTCGGCGCCGAACTCGGAGGCGTACAGCCGGCCCGAGCCGTCCCAGGCCAGGCCCTGCACGTTGCGGTGGCCCAGGCTGTAGACGAGCGTGCCGAACGGGTTGCCGGGAGCCGGCCGCCCGTCGGCCGTCATGCGCAGGATCTTGCCCGCGAGCGAGTCGCGGTCCTGCGACAGGGACCGGTCGCCGGTCTCGCCGGTGGTGGCGTACAGGTGGCCGTCGGGGCCGAACGCCAGCCGCCCGCCGTTGTGGACGGTCCCCTTCGGGATGCCCTGGACGATCACCCGCGGCTCCGACAGCGTGTCGCCGGTCAGCCGGTAGCGGACGATCCGGTTGTCGGAGGCGGCCGTGCAGTACACGAACACCTGCTCGCCCTTGACCGCCACGCCCATCAGGCCGCCCTCGCCGCCGGGCTTCACGCCCTCGATCACGGCCAGCTCCCGGGCCTGGCCCGCCGGGGAGACCCGCAGCAGCCTGGCCGAGTCGCGCTCGGTCACCAGCGCGTCGCCGCCCGGCAGGAACGCGATCGCCCACGGCACGGCCAGGTCGCGCGCCACCACGCGCGGCTCGCCGGGCGACGGCCCGCCAGGCGCCGAAGCGGTCGGCGGCCCTCCGCCCTGGTCAGAGGCGGTCGGCGGCACCCCGCCCGCGCCGGAACAGGCGGCGAGCGCCACCGCGAGCATGGTCAGCCAGAGTGCCCTCATGTCTCCCATACTTGCCCCCGAGCCATAAAGTTTCCCGCATGAAGATCTGGGTCCCGTACGAGTCGGTCGCCGAAGTCCTGTCCGATCTGCCGGGTGTGGCGTGCTCCGTCTACGACGGCACCGGGCCGGAGCCCGACGGGATCGAGGACGTCGAAGTGTGGATCCCGCCCCTGGTCACCGTGCCGGACGTGCCGGGCACGCTGGCGCGGATGCGGTCGCTGCGCCTGGTCCAGACCGTCACCGCGGGCGTGGACGCCTACCGGCCGCACCTGCCGGAGGGCGCGGTGCTGTGCAACGCGCGCGGCGTGCACGACGCGGGCACCGCCGAGTGGGCCGTCGGCGCGATGATCGCGGTGCTGCGCGAGTTCCCCGGCTTCACCGACGCCCAGCGCCGGGGCGAGTGGACCTACCGCCACACCGGCGTGCTGGCCGACTCCACCGTGCTGATCGTCGGCTACGGCTCCATCGGCCAGGCGCTCGAACGCCGCCTCGACGGCTTCGAGGTCGAGGTCGTCCGGGTCGCCAGGAGCGCCCGCGAGGGCGTCCACGGCATGGCCGAGCTGCCCGCCCTGCTGCCCGGGGCCGACGTCGTGGTGCTGCTCGTGCCCGCCACGCCCGACACCGCCGGCATGGCCGACGCCGCGTTCCTGTCGCGGATGAAGGACGGCGCGGTGCTGGTCAACGCGGCCAGGGGCGGCGTCGTCGACACCGACGCGCTGCTCGCCGAGCTCAAGAGCGGCAGGCTGCGGGCCGCGCTCGACGTGACCGCGCCCGAGCCGCTGCCGGCCGGTCACCCCCTGTGGAGCGCGCCGGGCGTCTTCATCACGCCGCACGTGGCGGGCAGCACGCCCGCCTCCAACCGCCGCATGCTCCGGCTCATGCGCGCGCAATTGACGCGCTATCTCGCGGGCGAGCCGCTCGACAACGTCATCACCGACGCGTATTGAGAGGAATCCGGACCGTGGCTGGTCCGTGACCTTGGGTGCGTACGGTGGCGTCTAACCAAGGTTTCCTGACTTCCTGTCAAGGAGATCCTGGCGGCAATCAGGTCCGTGTGGTTATCAGATCGGTGACGACATCGGCGTTGTCACCACCCGCGCACCACCGACCGCACACACTGGCGATGTGCACCGCCGACCGGCGGTTCACGGGAGCAGGGTTCGAGACGGGATGGGCGACGACTGTGATCCGCTGGCGTGATCCACGGGCACCGCTGACCGCCGCGGCGGCGATCGGTGCCGCGGGGTTCGCGGCTGCGCTCCTTGCGGGCGGCCCGGCCCTCGTCATCGGCGCGGTCGCCGGCTGCCTCGCCGCGCTGCTGGCCACCGTGTCACTGCTGGCCGCCTCGGTGCGGCCGGCCGAGCACCCCTCGGCGGCACTCGGCATCCGCTGGATGGCCGGTGGCGCCGCCATCTGGGCCGCCGGCGTGGCGCTGCGGCCGTTCACCGACAGCTCCACGTTCATGGTGAGCTTCGCCGAGCTGCTCGTGCTGCTCGGCACCGTGCTGACCGGAGGCGGCGCGCTCGTCGCGGCCGGGCGCAAGCCGCCTGCCGCCCTGGTGCTGAGACAGCTCATCGACGCCTACCTGTGCGCCGCCTCGCTGTTCCTGATCGGCTGGGTGGTGGCTCTGCGCCACGTCTACGAGGCGACCGCCGACCCCGCGCTGTTCGCCTTCGCCATGCTGCCGCCGATGCTCGCGCTGGTGGCGACCTGCGCCGTGGCGCCGTCCGTGGCCGCGGTGCGCTCCGCCGCGTGGCCGCTCGGCCTGGCGAGCGTGGGCGTGCTCGCCACCACGACCGTGGCCGGCATGGCGACCGCCGTGGCCCGGCTCGACGGCGGCGCGCCGCCCGTGTGGAGCATGGTCATCACGCCGGTGGCCTTCCTGCTGCTGGCCGCCGTGCCCTGGGCGCGCCCGCGCCAGGTCACCGCCGCACAGGCGCCTGACAACCTGGTGGACGCGCTGCCGCTGGCGCTGGTCGCCGTCGCCACCGTCACGATGCTCGCGCACCTGGCCGGCGGCATGCGCCAGCCCCCCGCCACCGGCGTCGTGGCGGTCGCCGCCTCCGTCGTGCTGCTCCTGCTGCTGCGCGTGTTCGTGCTGTCGGGGGCCAACGCGCGGCTGCGCACGCTCGTCTCGCTCGGCGACACGCAGCTGCGCGAGCTGGCCGAGAGCACCGGCGACGTGGTGCTCATCTGCGACTACGACGGCATGGTGCACGAGATCGGCGACGGCATCGAGGTCACCTACGGCTACCGCCCCGAGGACGTGATCGGCGGGTCGATCTTCGACTACATCCATCCCGAGGACGTGCCGCACATCCAGTCGGCGCTGCACGGCATGGGCCCCGACGGCGACGACGAGGAGGCCAGCCCCGGCGCCTGCCTGATCGCCTGCCGGGTGCGGGCCGCCGACGGCACCTGGCGGCCCACCGAGTCGGTCGCCACCCGTCACGCGGGCGGCGAGGACCAGGTCCTGGTCACCACCCGCGACATCAGCGACGAGGAGGCCCTGCGCAACCAGGTCGCCCACCTGACCTTCCACGACGGCATCACCGGGCTGCCCAACCGCTCCTACTTCGAGGAGCGCACCCGCGAGGTGCTGACCGGCCGCAGCGTCGGCCAGGTCGCCGTCATCTTCCTCGACCTCGACGGGTTCACCTCCGTCAACGACTCGGTGGGCCACGCCAGCGGCGACTACCTGCTCGGCCAGGCCGCGCGCCGGCTGCGCGGCGCCGTGCGCCACGACGACACACTGGCCCGGTGGGGCGGCGACGAGTTCGCCGTGCTGCTGGAGACCGGCGGGGAGGCGCAGCTCGCCGTCGACCTCGCCGAGCGGCTGGTGCGGGCGGTCTCGCAGGAGCCGTTCCGGGTGGCCGACCGTGACGTGGCGCTGACCGCCAGCGTCGGCGTGGCCTTCGCCGAGGACGACCTGCCCGCCGGCGACCTGATCCGCAACGCCGACGTGGCCATGGCGCGGGCCAAGGAGCTGGGCGGGCGCCGGGTCGAGGTGTTCGCCGCGCAGATGCACGCCGACGTGCTGCGCCGCCTGGAGCTGGCCGCCGACCTGCAGCGGGCGCTGATCGAGCAGCAGTTCGCGATCGAGTACCAGCCGGTGGTCGACCTGGCGACGTCGCGGGTGACCGCGGTCGAGGCGCTGGTGCGCTGGTGGCGCGGCTCGGTGTTCGTGCCGCCCGACCAGTTCCTCGGCCCGGCCGAGGACACCGGGCTGATCGTGCCGCTGGGCGAGTGGATCCTGCGCGAGGCGTGCCGTGAGGTGGCCGCCTGGCGGGCCTCGTCCTGGGACATCGGGCTGTCGCTCAACCTGTCGGCCCGGCAGATCACCGCCCCCCGCTTCGTCGAGACCGTGCGGGAGGCGCTGGAGGAGAGCGGGCTGCCCGCCTCCGCGCTGACCCTCGAAGTGATCGAGGAGATGCTCGTCGAGGACGCCGAGGAGACGGTCAAGCGGCTGTCGGAGCTGCGCGCTCTCGGCGTGCGGCTGGCGATCGACGACTTCGGCACCGGCTACGCCTCGCTGGCGTTCCTCAGGCAGCTCCCGGTCGACATGATCAAGATCGACCCGTCGTTCGTGTCCGGGCTGGGCCGCGACGACACGCTGACGCTGCTCACCCGCACGATCGTGCGGCTCGGCCACGACCTCGGCCTGACCGTGGTCGCCGAGGGCATCGAACGCCCGGAGCAGCTTGAGCTGCTGCGTGAGATGGGCTGCATGAAGGGCCAGGGCTTCCTGGTCGCGCGGCCCATGGCGGCCAGGGGCGTCGACTCGCTGATGAGGACGAGTCTCACCGTGTGAGACGTGTTTCTCACCAAGTTGACACCTGGTGCTTCCGACCAGCTATGGTGTTAGACATGCTTCGCAGTGGGATTCTCGTAGTACTTCGCCGGCGCGCAGGCCGTTAGCGAAGCACTCCGACCTGCGCGCCGCCCCAGCCCCGCCGTTCGTCCGGCGGGGAGGGGCATTTTTTATGTCCTGAACGTGTGACCACGCAAGGAACGAGCCGATGACCGAACGGATGACAGGTGCACAGGCCCTGGTCAGGGCACTGGAGCACGTGGGAGTCGACACCGTGTTCGGGATCCCGGGCGGCGCCATCCTCCCGGCTTACGATCCCCTCTACGACTCGACCAAGGTCCGGCACGTGCTCGTACGGCACGAGCAGGGCGCCGGCCACGCGGCCGAGGGTTACGCGCAGGCCACCGGCAAGGTCGGCGTGTGCATGGCGACCAGCGGCCCGGGGGCGACCAACCTGGTGACGCCCATCGCCGACGCGTACATGGACTCGGTGCCGATCGTGGCGATCACCGGGCAGGTGGCGAGCAAGTCGATCGGCACGGACGCCTTCCAGGAAGCCGACATCTCCGGCATCACCATGCCGATCACCAAGCACAACTTCCTGGTCACCGACCCGGCCGACATCGCCCGCACGATCATGGAGGCGTTCCACATCGCCTCCACCGGCCGTCCCGGCCCGGTGCTGGTCGACATCGCCAAGGACGCCCTGCAGGCGGAGACCACGTTCAGCTGGCCGCCGACGATGCAGCTGCCCGGCTACCGGCCGGTGACCCGGCCGCACTCCAAGCAGATCCGCGAGGCGGCCAAGCTGATCGCCGAGGCCCGCCGCCCGGTGCTCTACGTGGGCGGCGGCGTGCACAAGGCCCGCGCGTCCGAGGAACTGATCCGGCTGGCCGAGCTGACGCGCATCCCGGTCGTGACGACGCTGATGGCGCGCGGCACGTTCCCCGACAGCCACCCGCAGCACATGGGCATGCCGGGCATGCACGGCAGCGTCTCGGCCGTGGGCGCGCTCCAGCAGGCCGACCTGCTCATCGGGCTGGGCGTCCGCTTCGACGACCGCGTCACCGGGCAGCTGTCCACGTTCGCGCCCTACGCCAAGGTCGTCCACGCGGACATCGACCCGGCGGAGATCTCCAAGAACCGCCACGCCGACGTGCCGATCGTGGGCGACTGCAAGGAGGTCATCGGCGACCTGATCGCCGCCGTCGAGGCCGCCGGGGTCCAGGGCGACTACGACGAGTGGTGGACGATCCTCAACGGCTACAAGCAGACCTACCCGCTGGGCTACGAGGAGTTCGAGGACGGCTCGCTGGCCCCGCAGTACGTCATGGAGCGGCTGAGCGCCATCGTCGGTCCCGACGCCTACTACGTGGCGGGCGTCGGCCAGCACCAGATGTGGGCCTCGCAGTTCGTCCGCTACGAGAGGCCGGGCCGGTTCATCAACTCCGGCGGCGCCGGCACGATGGGCTTCGCGGTGCCGGCGGCGATGGGCGCCAAGATGGGCCGCCCGGACGACGTCGTGTGGGCCATCGACGGCGACGGCTGCTTCCAGATGACCAACCAGGAGCTCGCCACCTGCGCGCTGGAAGGCGTGCCCGTCAAGATCGCCGTCATCAACAACGGCAACCTGGGCATGGTCCGCCAGTGGCAGACCCTCTTCTACGACCAGCGCTACTCCAACACCGACCTGCAGGCGACCCGCCGCATCCCCGACTTCGTCAAGCTGGCGGAGGCCTATGGTTGTGTTGGCCTGCGGTGCGAGCGTCCCGAAGACGTCGACGCGACCATCAAGAAGGCCATGGAGATCAACGACGTGCCCGTGGTGGTCGACTTCGTCGTCCACCAGGACGCCATGGTCTGGCCCATGGTCGCGGCCGGCACGAGCAACGACGACATCAAGATCGCCCGTGACATGGCGCCGAAGTGGGAGAGCGACGATGAGTAGACACACGCTTTCTGTGCTCGTGGAGAACAAGCCGGGTGTGCTCGCCCGGGTGTCCGCGCTGTTCAGCAGGCGGGGCTTCAACATCGACTCGCTGGCCGTCGGGCCCACCGAGCACGACGACATCTCCCGTATGACGATCGTGGTCAGCGTCGAGGAGCTGCCGCTTGAGCAGGTCACCAAACAGCTCAACAAGCTGGTGAACGTGCTGAAGATAGTGGAGCTCGACACCTCGCAGTCCGTTCAGCGCGAGCTCATGCTGATCAAGGTCAAGGCCGACGCCGACAGCCGCTCGCACGTGCTGGAGCTCGTCCAGCTCTTCCGTGCGCGCTGCGTGGACGTGGCGGCCGACGCGGTGACCATCGAGGTCACCGGCACTCCCGACAAGCTCGAGGCCTTCGTCAAGGTCCTGGAGCCGTTCGGGATCAAAGAGCTCGTCCAGTCGGGCATGGTGGCCATCGGCCGCGGCGCCCGTTCCATCACTGACCGGTCCCTCAGGGCACTGGACCGTACCGCCTGAAAGGTTTTCAGCAAGTGACCGAGATTTTCTACGACGACCAGGCCGACCTGTCGATCATCCAGGGGCGCCGTGTGGCCGTGCTGGGGTACGGCAGCCAGGGCCACGCCCACGCGCTCTCCCTGCGTGACTCCGGTGTCGACGTGCGCGTCGGCCTGCCGGAGGGCTCCAAGAGCCGCGAGAAGGCCGAGAACGACGGCCTGCGCGTGCTCACGCCGGGCGAGGCGGTGAAGGAGGCCGACGTCACGATGATCCTGGCGCCGGACCACATCCAGCGCCACCTCTACGCCGAGCACGTCGCGCCCAACCTCAAGGAGGGCGACGCGCTCTTCTTCGGCCACGGCCTCAACATCCGCTACGGCCTCATCGAGGCGCCCGAGGGCGTCGACGTGTGCATGGTCGCCCCCAAGGGTCCCGGCCACCTCGTCCGCCGCCAGTTCGAGGCGGGGCGCGGCGTCCCGTGTCTCGTCGCGGTGGAGAAGGACGCCTCCGGCAAGGCCCTCGACCTGGCGCTCTCCTACGCCAAGGGCATCGGCGGCACCCGCGCCGGGGCGCTGAAGACCACGTTCACCGAGGAGACCGAGACCGACCTGTTCGGCGAGCAGGCCGTGCTGTGCGGCGGCGTCTCCGAGCTGATCAAGGCGGGCTTCGAGACCCTCATCGAGGCCGGCTACCAGCCGGAGGTGGCCTACTTCGAGTGCCTGCACGAGATGAAGCTCATCGTCGACCTCATGTACGAGGGCGGCATCTCGAAGATGTACTGGTCGGTGTCCGACACCGCCGAGTACGGCGGCTACACCCGCGGCCCGCGCGTCATCACCGACGAGACCCGTGAGGAGATGCGCCGCATCCTGGGTGAGATCAAGGACGGCACCTTCGCCCGGCAGCTCGTCGAGGAGTTCGACGGCGGCCAGAAGGAGTTCGCCCGTCACCGTGAGGAGCTGGCGGCGGACCCGATCGAGAAGACCGGCGCCAAGCTGCGCCCGATGATGAGCTGGCTGAAGGGCTGAGTTCGCGCGTTCGCGGCGGACGGGCGGGGGCGCTGATGCGCCCCCGCCCGTTGCTTTGGGCCTGGTGTCGCCGCGTGTCTCGTCAATGATCCGCAATGCGTGACCGCGTTAACCCCCGTCTTCGCAAAAGGACCGTTTCCGCACGTCAAAAGCAGATTAGCGGCGTTTGCCGCTGACGATCACCGGGAAGATCTCCTCCCGCTACCGACGGAGAGTAGTCGATAGGTAACAAAGGGGATTCGTATGTACAAGACGGGGCTCATCCTGGCCGGTCTGGTCGGCGGGATGGTCATGCTGGGCGGCGGTCCCGCGCTCGCCGAAGGTTACGCGATGAACACCGCCTCGGTGGTCGCGTGGCCCACGCATGGGGACGACGACAACAACGACAACGACATCCGCGCGTACGGCGAGCGGAACAACTTCGGCGAGGACAACGACGACGAAGTCGAGGGGCAGTGGAACAACAACGGGTCGGACGACGACGTCCTTGACCTGGACATTCTCAACCAGGTCCTCTCGGACATCCTGACCGCGAAGGACTAGTCGTCCCAAGCACCGTTACGGGGCCCGCCTCTCCGGAGGCGGGCCCCGTCGCTGTGTCAGCCCTCGTAGCTGAACGAGGCGGCGAACGAGTCGCGGGCGATGCGGTCGAGCTGCGCCTCCGTGAGGCCGAGCTCGTCGCGCAGGGCGCGGTAGTTGTCCTCGACGTAGCCGCCGAAGTAGGCCGGGTCGTCGGAGTTCACGGTCACGACCAGACCCTCGTCGAGCATCGCGGGCAGGATGTGGTCACGCAGCGACGGCACCGCGCGCAGCCGCACGTTCGACAGCGGGCACACGGTCAGCGGGATGCGCTCGTCGCGCAGGCGCGCCACCAGCTCCGGGTCCTCCATGGCGCGGATGCCGTGGTCGATCCGCTCCACGCGCAGGATGTCCAGCGCCTCCCACACGTAGTCGGGCCCGCCCTCCTCGCCGGCGTGCGCGACCCGGTGCAGCCCCTCGGCGGCGGCCAGCTCGAAGACCCGGCGGAACAGCGACGGCGGATGGCCGACCTCGGCCGAGTCCAGCCCGACCCCGATGAACTGGTCCCGGAACGGCAGCGCCGCCCGCAGCACCCGCTCGGCCTCCTCCGGGCCCTGGTCGCGCAGGAAGCACAGGATCAGCGACGCGGAGAACGGCCCGTCCTTGATGGCGCCCGTCAGCCCGGCGAACACCGCCTCCAGCGGCACCCCGCGCGCCAGGTGGGCCTGCGGGTCGAAGAAGATCTCCGCGTGCCGCACGCCCTGCGCCTCGGCCCGCCGCAGGTAGGCGGCGGCCAGGTCGTAGAAGTCGCGGTCGGTGCGCAGGACCGCCATGTTCTCGTAGTAGACGTCCAGGAACGACTGCAGGTTCGTGAAGTCGTAGCGCGCCCGGATGGCGTCCACGTCGAAGGTCGGCAGCGCGACCCCGTTGCGCCGGGCCAGCTCGACGACGAGCTCCGGTTCGAGGGTGCCTTCGATGTGCAGGTGGAGTTCGGCTTTGGCGCGCATGGATCGAGTAAACCCGACCATGACCGGCCGAGGTATCGTGCGAACCTCCGAACCTTCGCCGTTTGACCTGGCATAACATGAGATTTCATGAGGTTGGCGGAGCTGTTGGCGCGTGACGACCTCCGGCTGACGCTCGTCACCGGCACCGGGACGCTCGACCGGGAGGTACGCCGCGCGTACCCGACGGACCTGCCCGATCCCCGCCGCTACCTGCGGCCCGGTGACCTGGTGCTGACCAGCGGGGTCTGGTACGGCGAGCCGGCCGACTGCGAGAGGTTCGCCGACGCGCTGTGGGCGAGCGACGTCGCCGGGCTGGTCGTGGGCCTGATCGTGCTGGGCGAGCTGCCGCAGGCGCTGGTGACGGCGTGCGAGCGGCGCAGGGTGCCGCTGATCCTGGCCGCGCCCGACCAGTCGTTCGGCGCGATCACCGAGGCGGTGGTCGCGGAGGCGTTCGCCGCCGAGCGGCGCCGGGCCGAGCGGGGCCGCGCGCAGACGCTGCTGAACGTGCTCGCCTCCCAGCAGATCGCGCCCGGCGAGGTGTCGGCGCACCTGCGGCTGCTCGGCGCCGATCCGGGCCTGCCGACGACCGCGATGGTGGTCAGCGGGCCGTCCGGGCACGACCTGCCCGCGATGCTGCACGAGGCGCTGGCCAGGAAGGGCCGTCACCTGATCGTCGGCGGCCGGGCCGACGAGGCGATCGTGCTGGTCAACGGCAGGGCGACGCGCAAGGCGCTGAGCGAGGAGCTGCGCGCCCTGGCGGCCGACCGGCCGGGGCTGCGGCTCGCGGCCGGCATCAGCGACGCGACGGCCAGCGTGTCACAGCTCGGCGAGGCGCTGGAGACCGCGCGCCGGGGCATGGAGTCGGCCCGCGACGGCGAGGGCCCGGTGTCGATCATGTCGGTGGCCGACGTCGACAGCTACGACCTGCTGCTGGCCGCGCTGCCGATGGGCGTGCGCCGCTCCTTCCGCGACCACCTGCTGGGGCCGGTCGAGGAGTACGACGCGCGCCACGGCTCGGAGCTGCTGCGCACGCTGGACGTGTTCCTGGAGACGTGCGGCTCCTGGCAGCGCGCCGCCGACGAGCTGTACGTGCACGTCAACACGTTGCGCTACCGGATGCAGCGGGTCGAGGAGCTGACCGGCCGCCGCATGTCGTCGATGCGCGACCGGACGGACCTCTACCTGGCCCTCAGGTCGGGGCAGCTCGGGTCAGGACAGCACAGGGCAGGGGAGGCGGCCGGCGACGACGTGACCCCGTGACACCACGGCGACGATGTTGTCCACGGTCAGGTCCTCGATGCGCTCCCACGGCCGCCCGCGCATCACGAGCAGGTCGGCGGCGAGGCCGGGGGCGATCCGGCCGACGGGCATGCGGATCGCGTCGGCGGCGTCGGAGGTGGCCGCGCGCAGCGCCGCGCCCGCGTCCATGCCGAACACCCGGGTCATGTGCACGATCTCGGCGAGCTGGTCGCCGAACTGCACGTGGTGGCCGTTGGCGTCGGTGCCCAGCACGAACCGGACGCCGAGCTTGGCCGCCTCCGCGAACAGCGCGTCACGCTGGACCACCAGCTCGCCGGCCTTGATCCGGGCGTCCTCGGGGACCGGGACCCGGCCCTCGGTGATGGCCTCGTTGATCAGCAGCGTCGGCGCGACCGGGGTGCGCTGGGCGGCCAGCTTCTCGGCCAGGTCGCGGCTCATCAGCGTGCCGTGCTCGATGGAGTCGACGCCCTCCTCGACGGCCACCCGGATGCCGTCCTCGGTGTGGGCGTGCGAGGCGACGAGCATGCCGAGCGCGTGCGCCTCGTCGACGACGGCCCGGATCTCCTCGCGGGTGTAGTTGCGCCAGACGCTCTTGTCGCCGATGGACAGCACGCCGCCGCTGGTCGTGAGCTTGATGCCGTCCATGCCGGCGCGGGCCCAGGCGCGCACCAGCTTGCGGCACTCGTCCGGGCCGTCGGCGGTGGGCTTGCGCAGCGGGAACGCGGGCGGCACGAACAGGTCGTTGTGCCCGGCGGTCATCCCCACCACGCCGTGCACCTGGATGCGCGGGCCGGGCAGGATGCCGGCGTCGAAGGCCCGGCGGATGGCCACCTGCGCCTCGTCTCCGGCCAGGTCGCGCAGGGTCGTGACGCCGTGGCGCATGGCCCGCTGGGCGTGCGCGACGCCGTGCAGCACCTGCTCGTCGCGGGTGGTGACCAGCGGCCAGGTGGTGAAGTCGGCCGAGCCGTCGCCCGCGTAGCCGATCAGGTGGACGTGCGTGTCCACCAGGCCGGGAATGACGCACAGGTCGTCGTCGCGCGGCGCCGCCGGGGTCACGCCGGTGATCCGGTCCGGCTCCCAGGTGAGGTCCACCGGGCCGCGTGGTTCAGTGCCGTCCCAAAGCGGGATTCCGTCCAGTCTCATTCCACCCGACGGTACCTGACCCGCTCCCGACCTGGAGGGATCTACGGACCTCGCGTGGCGCGCTCGTAGGGAGCTACAGAATCGGCCCCGTGTTTTGCCTGCGTGCGCGGAAACCGGGGTGAGGGCGGACGAGGTGGCCGAAACTCTGTCACACGATGGTAATAATCGATGTATAGCTTCCTGACCTGCACGTTCATCGCTCAGCCCAAGGAGAATCATGGCTTCCCTCGACCGTCGTGCGTTCCTGCGGACGTCTGGTCTGGCCGGGCTGGCGCTCGGGCTGGCCGCCTGCGGTGGCGGCGGCACGTCCACCGGCGGCGGTGGCGAAGGCGGCGGGTTCGGCGCCGTGAAGCTGCAGCTGTCGTGGAAGAAGAACGTCGAGTTCGCCGGCGAGTACTTCGCCGACAGCAAGGGCTACTACAAGGCCGCCGGGTTCTCCCAGGTCGAGCTGCTGTCCGGCGGCGGCTCCGGCACCTCGGTCGAGTCGGGCCTGGCCACCGGCCGCTGCTGGATCGGCCTGTCGGCGCCCACGATCACCGCGCCCGCCGTCCTCCAGGGCGCCCAGCTCAAGATCGTCGGCGCGACGTTCCAGAAGAACCCGTTCGCCATCATCTCTCTCGGCAAGAACCCGATCGAGGACCCCAAGGCCCTGGTCGGCAAGCGCATCGGCGTCCAGGACTCCAACGAGCTGGTGTGGAACGCGCTGCTCAAGGCCAACGAGATCGACCCGGCGAGCGTGACGCGGGTGCCGTTCCAGTCGGACCCGTCCATGCTCACCTCCGGCCAGCTCGACGGCTACGTCGGCTTCGTCACCAGCGGCCCGGTCCGGCTGAAGATGCAGGGCGTGGACGCCACCTACCTGCTGTTCGCCGACCACGGCCTGCCGCTGGCCGCCGAGACGTTCACGGTCCGCCAGGAGACGATCGACAACGAGCGCGACAAGCTCAAGGCGTTCCTGACCGCCGAGATCAAGGGCTGGAAGGACGCCGTCGCCGATCCGGCCAAGTCCGCCGAGATGGCCGCCAACACGTACGGCAAGGACCTCAACCTCGACGTCAAGGAGCAGACGGAGGAGGCCAAGATGCAGAACGAGCTCGTCGTCACCCCGGACGCCAAGGCCAACGGGCTGTTCACGATGACGCCCGAGCTGATCGCGCAGAACGTCGAGTCGCTGGGCAAGGCGGGTCTCGCCGTCAAGGCCGAGCAGCTGTTCGACCTGTCGGTCCTGGACGAGGTCTACCAGGCCGACCCGAGCCTGAAGCTCGCATGAGCGGCATCTCGATCACCGGGCTGAGCAAGACCTTCGGCAAGGGCGTCACGGCCGTCGAGGGCGTCGACCTGGAGACTCCCAAGGGCTCGTTCCTGTCGCTGCTCGGCCCGTCGGGCTGCGGCAAGTCGACCGTGCTGCGCATCCTGGCCGGGCTGGAGGAGCCGACGTCCGGCGAGATCCGCGTCAACGGCGAGTCGCCCGAGGAGCTGCGCAGGAGCCACCACCTCG
The DNA here is from genome assembly GCF_053590035.1 of Nonomuraea sp. NPDC003214. Classification (NCBI taxonomy): domain Bacteria; kingdom Bacillati; phylum Actinomycetota; class Actinomycetes; order Streptosporangiales; family Streptosporangiaceae; genus Nonomuraea; species Nonomuraea sp. NPDC003214. Next base: position 156,996 of record NZ_JBSFSX010000002.1, read on the forward strand.
GCATCGCCTTCCAGGACTCGGCGCTGCTGCCCTGGCGCAGCGTGCACGCCAACATCCGGTTGCCGCTGGAGGTCGCCGGGCTCAAGCCGGAGCCCGGCGTGATCGAGGACCTGATCAAGCTCGTCGGCCTGGAGGGCTTCGAGAAGGCCCGGCCCGCCGAGCTGTCGGGCGGCATGCGCCAGCGTGTGTCCATCGCCCGCGCGCTCGTCGTCAAGCCCAGCGTGCTGCTGCTCGACGAGCCGTTCGGCGCGCTGGACGACATGACCAGGCAGCGGCTCAACCTGGAGCTGCTGCGCATCTGGACCGAGAAGCCCGCCACCACGCTCATGGTCACCCACGGCATCGGCGAGGCGGTGTTCCTGTCGGACGTGGTCGCCGTGATGAGCCCGCGCCCCGGCCGCGTCGTGGAGCTGGTCCCGATCGACCTGCCGCGCCCGCGCACGCCCGACATGATGCGCACCCCGGAGTTCCACGCCTACCACGACCACCTCAGCGACCTGCTGTTCGGGCACGGCTCATGAGGCGGCTGCACGGCCTGCTCGGCGTCGTCGCCCTGGTCGGGCTCTGGTGGCTGCTCGCCGCCACGGTGTTCGCCGGCGACGGCGCCGTGCCCACGCCGTGGGCGGTGCTCGCCGGGATGGCCGCCGACGGCTGGGGCTTCTACGGGCCGAACGTGTCGGCCACGCTGACAGCGGCGCTCCAGGGGTTCCTGTGGGGCAACGGGCTGGCGATCGGCGTCGCGGTGCTCGTCCTGCTCGTTCCCAGGCTCGAAGCCGTCGCCACCCAGCTCGCGGTGATCAGCTACTGCATCCCGCTGCTGGCCATCGGGCCGATCATCCTCGTCGTGTTCGGCGGCGAGGCGACGGTGGTGTTCCTGGCGGCGATCTCGGTGTTCTTCACCACGCTCATCGGCGCCCTGCTCGGGCTCCGCTCGGCCGACCGCGCCAGCCTCGACCTCATCACCGTCTACGGGGGCGGCAAGCTGGCCAAGCTGCGCCACGTGCAGATCATCTCGGCGCTGCCCAGCACGTTCGCCGGGCTGAAGATCTCCGCCCCGTCCGCGCTGCTCGGCGCCATCATCGGCGAATACCTCGGTAGCAACGACCAGGGGCTCGGCGTCTCGCTGATGATCTCCCAGCAGCAGTTCCAGGTGCCGCGCACGTGGGGGCTGGCCCTCGTCGCGGGGCTGATCGCCGGTCTCGGGTACGGGGTCGTCGCGCTCGTCGCCCGGCTGGTGACGCCCTGGTCGACCGGCAGAGCCGAAACGGGGTCCGCGCTGTGATCGGCCGTACCGTGCTGCGGGTCGTCGGCCCGCTGCTGCCCTCCGTGCTCATCGTGGTGGCCGCCTGGTGGCTGTTCCTGGAGGCGTTCGGCATCAGCCCGCTCGTCGGCAAGCGGCCTCACCAGGTGTGGGAGTACCTGTTCAGCGCGCCGGAGGCCGCCGCGCACCGCGACGCCGTGTTCGGCGCGCTCGGCATCACGATCAGGGACGCGGCCATCGGGTTCACCACCGGCATGGTCGCGGCCGTGGTCGTCGCCATGACGTTCGTGCTGTTCCGTACGGTCGAGCAGACGTTCATGCCGGTCGCGATGCTGCTGCGGTCGGTGCCGCTGGTGGTCATGACGCCGCTGATCACGCTCGTGTTCGGGCGCGACCTGCTCGGCGTGGCCGTCATCGGCGGGATCGTGGTGTTCTTCCCGGCGCTGGTGAACATCGCCTTCGGGCTGCGCTCGGCGTCTCCGCAGGCCACCGACCTGGTCATGGCCTACGGCGGGACGCGGACGACGGTGCTGCGCAAGGTGGCGGTGCCCACGGCGATGCCGTCGGTGTTCGCCTCGGCGCGCATCTCGGTGCCGTCGTCGATCATCGGCGCGCTCATCGCCGAGTGGCTGGCCACCGGGCAGGGGATCGGGGCCGAGATCCTGCGGGCGATCGGCGGCTTCCGCTACGACGAGGTGTGGGCGGACATCGTGGTCGTCACCAGCGTGTCGATCGTGGCGTACGCGGCGGTGGGCGTCGTCGAGTCGCTCGTCCTGGCGCGTTTCTCCGACAACCGCTGACGTCCTGGGGCGCCTCTCCGGCGCCCGCTGAGCCGGGTGTGCGGGCCCGGCCGCGGTCCGATGCGGGGGAATGGCGGCCGGGCCCGCCGGAGGGGAGCGCTGCGGGCGTGCGGTGGGAGACCGGCGGGTGGGGCCGGTCGTGCCCGGCGCTCCCTGGCTTGACCCTGAATTCTGGCCGCCACCCGTCGGCTATGTCCTGAAAATCGGCGCTATACCTGGAGCTCCACCCGCTCCGGGGCTAGCACATCACCGGCTTCAGCCAGGAGCACTCCAGGTCCCCGGCCGTCTCGGCGGCGGTGCGGAGCTGGGCGGGCGTCCCGTCCACCGCCGCGCCGCGCTTGAACTGCGCCAGCCGGATCGCGATCTTGTCCTCGATGTCCTTCGGCGAGCCCGACAGATACTGGTTGAGCATGATGGCGAACACCAGCGGCTCACCGTCGGCGCTGGTGACGTACCCGGACAGGGCGGTCACGCCGGTGAGCGAGCCGGTCTTGGCCCGCACGTTGTCGGCCGCGGGCGTGCCGCGCATCCGGCTGCGCAGCGTGCCGCCGACGAAGCGGTCCGGGTTGCCGGCGACCGGCAGCGACGCGTACCAGCTCTCGAACCACGGCTTGCCCCGCACCGCCGTCAGCAGCTGCACGATCGAGGCGGGCGTGAACCCGTCGCGCCGCGACAGCCCGGAGCCGTCCCGCATGTTCAGCACCTGCACGCCGTTGGCCTTGGCGAAGTCCGTGGCGACCTTGAGCCCCGCCGCCCAGGTGCCCTGGCCGGCGACCTTGCGGCCCATGGCCTTGACGAGGATCTCGGCGTGGATGTTGTTGCTCAGCTTCATGAACGGCACCAGCAGCTCGCTCAGCGGCATCGACTCGTGCCTGGCCAGCTCCCCGGCGCCCGACGGCGCGGCGCCGGACACGGTCTTGCCCAGCACCCGCACGCCGTGCTTGGCCAGCGCGTCGCGGAACAGGGAGGCGGTGTAGGCCGTGGGGTCGTCGACGGACACCCACTCCTGGTAGGACCCGGCCACCGTGCCGGTGATCTCCACGGTACGGGTGCCGTGCAGGCGCTGGATCAGCACGTCGGTCTCGGCGCCGACCGTGGCCTTGTTCACGATCTTCAGGTAGCCGGTCTCCGGGGTGGTCGTCACCTTGACCTGACCGCCGTCCACCGCCACGCCCACGATCACCGAGCCGGCGTCGTAGTCGCGGTCCGGCGACGTGGTCAGGGCGGAGATCGGCGCCGCGTAGTAGGCCGTCTCGTCGTCCCACGCCCAGTCCGTGCCGAGCCGTACGTCGTCGAACCAGGTGTCGTCGGCCACCAGCTTGCCGGTGACGACCTTGACGCCCGCGTCGGCCACCTTCTTGGCCAGCGCGTCGTAGTCCTCGGCCAGCATCGTCGGGTCGCCGGTGCCGCGCAGCACCAGGTCGCCGCGGAGCACCGAGCCGTGCTTGCGGCCGCCGTTGAGCACGGTGGTGGGGAAGCGGTAGTCGAGGCCGAGCGTCTCGGCCGCCGCGGCCGAGGTGAACAGCTTGGTGTTGGACGCCGGGAGCAGCAGCTTGCCGGCGTCGGTCGCGTACAGCTCCTCGCCGGTGGTGGCGCTCTTGACGAGCACGCCCGCCTGGGCGATGGTCAGCCGCGAGTCGCCGAGGATCTGGTTGATGTCCTGGGCCAGGTCGGCCAGGCCGGGTGACGGTTCGAGGGCGATCGCGGGGGAGGAGGGGCCTGACGCCCACGCGAGGGCCGCGACGAGCGCGCCCGCGACGAGGGATGCAGAGGTGCGCCGCATGGGGGTCTCCAAAGGGGCTGCGACTTGGGGTCTCGCCTTCGGATCATCGAGGAGCGCCTGCGGGCTGTAATCCGCAAATATCCGTATCTTTACCGGCGGCCGGCCGTTACGGGAGGGCGGAGCTCACCAGGAAGCCACAGTCGCCGAACGAGATCTCGTCCCCCGGGCGCACCTTGGCCGGGCCCACCAGCCGCCAGCCGTTGAGCCGGGTGCCGTTGAGCGAGCCGAGGTCGACCAGCATCCACCCGCCGTCGTCGTCGCGCCGCAGCTCGGCGTGGACGCGCGACACCGTCAGGTCCGACAGCACCAGGTCGCACGCCGATCCGCGCCCGACCACGTAGCGGACCCGGTCGTCGTCGGGCAGCGCCAGGCGGGGCAGCCGGGGCCGCCGCCAGGCGGACTGCAGGCTGGTGGTGAAGTCGGAGGTCGCGCCGACCACCCTGGTCACCAGGTTGGTCACCCGCCCACGGAACGTCGGCCGCCTGGGCAGGTCGGCGACGAGCGCGTCGAGCTCCTCCTGGTTGCGCGCCCGCAGCGCCTGGTCGACGCGGCCCACGAAGGTGTCGTGGGAGATCCGCCCTTCGACCGCGCGGTCACGCAGCTCGCCGATCGCGCGGTCACGCTCACCGTCGGATGCGCGGAACGGCGGATGCGTCGAGCTCATGCCCTGAGTATCGGCCTGAACCGTGTTCGCTGTCCAGAATACGCGGATCTGTTGCGGCGAGCATACTCGGTATGCATACTGAGTATTCATGTCGATCAGGCACGGGCTGCTCGCGTTGCTGAGCAGCGGGCCGCGTTACGGCTACCAGCTCAGGGTGGAGTTCGAGGCGTCGACGGGGGCGACCTGGCCGCTGAACATCGGCCAGGTCTACACGACGCTCTCCCGCATGGAACGTGACGGCCTCGTCACGCCCGGCGGCACCGACGAGCAGGGGCGCGCGGTCTACGAGATAACCGAATCCGGCCGGCGGGAGCTGGCGGAGTGGTTCGCCACCCCCGTCGGCCAGACCGACCGGCCCCGTGACGAGCTGGTCATCAAGATCGCGATGGCCGTGGCCGCCGCCGACGTGGACGTGGCCGCGGTGATCCTGGCCCAGCGCATGGCCACCATGCGCATGCTCCAGGAGCTGACCAGGGCCAAGCACCGAGGGACGGGTGGACCGGCGCAACGGCTCGTGATCGACTCGATGATCTTCAAGGCCGAGGCGGAACAGCGCTGGCTGGACCACTGCGAGGCCGTACTCAAGGAGAAGAACGCATGACTGTGGTGAGCCTGCGTGAGGTGACCCGGACCCACGGGGACGTGCACGCGCTCAAGGGCGTGAGCCTCGACGTCGCGCGCGGCGAGCTGGTCGCGGTGATGGGCCCGTCGGGCTCCGGCAAGTCCACCCTGCTCAACGTGGCGGGCGGCCTCGACCGGCCCACCTCCGGCAGCGTCGTGATCGAGGGCGTCGACCTGGCCGCCGTCAAGGACCTGGCCGCCTTACGCCGCAGGAGCGTCGGGTACGTGTTCCAGGACCTCAACCTGATCCCGTCCCTGACGGCCGCCGAGAACGTGATGCTGCCCCGCGAGCTCGACGGCGTGGCCGCGGGCCGGGCCCGTGAGGAGGCGCAGGCCGCGCTGGAGGAGGTGGGCGCTGGCCAGGTCGCCGACCGCTTCCCCGAGGAGCTGTCGGGCGGCCAGCGCCAGCGGGTGGCCATCGCCAGGGCGCTGGCAGGGGAGCGGCGGCTGCTGCTGGCCGACGAGCCCACCGGCGCGCTCGACACCGCGACCGGCGACGGCATCCTGCGGCTGCTGCGCGAGCGCTGCGACGCGGGCGCCGCCGTGCTGCTCGTCACCCACGAGCCCCGCTACGCCGCCTGGGCCGACCGGGTCGTCTACCTGCGCGACGGCGCGATCGCGGACGCGGCGGCCGTGCGGCTGGAGAGCGCCCGATGAGCGCCTTCCGCGCGGCTCTACGCCTCTCCCGCAGGGACGCCCTGCGCGCGAAAGGCCGCAGCGCGCTGATCATGGTGATGATCGGCCTGCCGGTGCTGGTGATCTCCACCCTGCTGACCGGGCTCGCCACCGGCGACGTCTCCAGGCGGGAGGGCCTGACCAGGAACCTCGGCGCGGCCGACGCGCAGATCGCCACGACCGAGTACCGCGGGCCGATCAGGCAGGACGTCTCCGGCTTCTTCAAGGAGGCGAAAGGAGCGCCGAAGTCCACGCGGCCGTGGACGCAGGCCGAGGTCGGCGCGCTGCTCGACGCCCGGCTCATCCCCTTGAACCGCGGCTCGGTGATGGTGAACCTGCCGAACGGCGAGGACGTGGCCGGCGTCACGGAGGTGGATCTGCGCGATCCCCTGACGCGCGGGATGCGCCCGCTGCTCCAGGGCCGCTTCCCGGCCGCGCCGGACGAGGTCGCGGTGACGCCCGCGATGCTCGGCCCCGACGTGCGCCTGGGCCGGCCGATGAGCGTGCTGGCCGAGCGCCGCCAGGTGCGGGTGGTCGGCGTCGTCGAGTACCCCTACCACGCGCTGCAGCGCGAGGTCGTGAGCCTGCCGGGCACGCTGCTGCGCGACAAGAAGGACGGGCACGGCACCGGCTGGCTCGCCGACGCGCCCGCTCCGGTCGGCTGGGACCAGGTGCGCCGGCTGAACGCCTCGGGGCTCCGCGTCGAGTCCCGCGCGGTCATCGAGGACCCGCCCGCGGGCCCGCGCCTGTACCCGGCGTACTCCCCGAGGGACACCGACGTGGTGATCGCCGCCGCCGTGGCCGGCGTGCTCGTCATCGTGGAGACCGTCCTGCTCGCCGGGCCGGCCTTCGCGGTCGGGCTGCGCCGGCGGCGCCGGGAGCTGGCCGTGATCGCCGCCCATGGCGGCTCCCCGGCCCACCTGAAGCTGATCGTGCTGGCGGACGGGCTGGTGCTCGGCGGGATCGCGACGCCGGCCGGGGCGGCGCTCGGCATCGCCGCCGCGATCGCCCCGGCGCCGCTGGTGCGCGAGATGATCGGCGGCTACGGCCCGCCCGACGTGCCCTGGCTCCAGATCCTCGGCGTCGTCCTGCTCGGCACGGCCACCGGGGTGATCGCCGCCCTCGTCCCGGCCGTGCAGGCCGCCCGGCAGAGCCCGGCGCGGGTCCTCGCCGGACGGGAGGCCCGGGTCATGGCCCGCGACCGCGCCGGCCACCCGGTCCTCGGCCTCCTGCTGATCGCGGCCGGGCTGGCCGGATGCGTGCTCGGGCTCATGGGCGAGCGACGGCTGATCATGATCGGCGTGGTCCCGTTCGTGCTGGGGCTGGTCGCCGTCACGCCGTGGCTGGTGCGCGCCACCGGACGGTTCGCCGCGCGGCTGCCGCTCCCGCTCCGGCTGTCCGTGCGCGACGCCTCCCGGCACCGGGTCCGTACGGCCTCCGCCGTGGCGGCGGTCATGGCCGCCACCATGGGGGCGATCACGCTGGGCATCGGGGCCGAGAGCCAGTTCGCGGTCCGCAAGGAGAACACGTGGGCCGTCGAGCCGACGGGCACGCTCGTGATCAGGGGCAACGGCCTGGACGACGGGGAGTGGGCGCGGGTGCGCGCCGCCGCCGAGAAGGCGCTCCCGGGGGTGCCGCTGGTGAGCGGGCATCGGGCCGTCACCGAGAAGGGCGAGGAGGCCTCGCTCCATTTGCAAGCCCCGTTCGAGGCGTGCAGGGACTTCTGCCACCTCGCGGTGTTCAACCTGCCCGTGGGGGACGCCCGGCTGCTCGCGCTCCTGCAGGGCCGGGTGGACCCGGTGGCCGCGGCGGCCCTGGCCGAGGGCAAGGCGATCGTGTTCCAGCCCGGAGCGGTGCGCGACGGCAAGGTGCGCGTCGGGCTGTCCCTGGACCGCCGCGACCTCGAGATCCCGGCGGTCGAGGCCCGCCCGGCGCAGCCGAAGCAGGCCGGCGCCCTGATCCCGGCCACCGCGTTGCGGGCGGCCGGCCTGAAGATCAGCGAGCGCACGCTGTACGCGGCGCACCGGCCGGCCGATCCGGCGACGCTCGAGAAGCAGATCGAGGCGGCCCACCGCGACGCGCACGTCAGGGTGGAGAACGGCTACGACGACTACCCGACGGGGGTGCTCTGGCTGGCCCTGGGGCTCGCCGTGGTGCTGGTGCTCGGCGGCACGTTCGCGGCCACCGGGCTCGCCGTGGCCGACATGCGGCGCGACCTCGACACCGTGTCGGCCGTCGGCGCGCCGCCCCGGGTGCGCAGGCTCATCGTGGCGGCCCAGGCCGGCTACATCGCCGGGCTCGGCGCACTGGTCGGCGCCGTCGCCGGGTCGGTCACGGGCATCACGCTGGCCTGGCTGTTGACGAGGTCGCGCGTCCCGCGGCCGGGCGCTCCGGGGGACTTCCAGTTCGAGCTCGGCACGCCCCACATCGCGGTGCCCTGGCTGTTCTGCGCCGTGGTCGTGCTCGGCCTGCCACTGCTGGCCGCGGCGGTGGCCGGGCTCGTCACCCGGACCCGTCCGGCGCCGGCGCGGCGGCTCGCATAGGGTCCTTGATCCGGTAGCCGAACGTCATCGCCACCGACAGCAGGATGATCAGCGCGGGGACCGCGGTCTGCCCGACGAGCACCGCGGTCACCGCGCTGTCCGGCTGCTCGACCGGCCTGCTCGGCTCCGAGGACAGGAAGCCGCCGACCGACAGGATCACGCCGAAGATCAGCGCCCCGAACGCGCTCACGCCGCTCTCGACCGCCGTCCACAGCCCGGTGAACACGCCTGCCCGCCGCTTGCCCGTGTCCGCGGCGTCCTGCGCGATCACGTCGGCCAGCATCGAGAACTGCAGCAGCGTCACCCCGGCCACCCCGGTGCCCACCAGCAGGATCATCGCGTGCGCGTACCAGCCGCCGAAGAGCGGGGTGGCCAGGGCCAGAGCGGTGCCGGTCGCGAACGTCAGCGCGGCCAGGATCATCGCGCCCCGCTTGTCGAAGCGCCTGGACAGCCACGACCACAGCGGCATGGTCAGCATCATCGGCCCCACCAGCGCCGCGAACAGCGAGGTCGTGGCCTTCGGGTCGCCGATCGTGTACGCGGCGAAGTACGGCGCGGCGGCCAGCATGATGGCCACCGCGAGCTGCTGGGTGCAGCTCAGCACCGTCAGCCACAGGAACGACGCGTTGCCCCTGACCACGGCGAACTGCCTGATCAGGCTGCCGGTGTCGGCCTCGGGGGCGCCCGTCATGGGGGCGCGGGCCGTGCCGAGGAACGAGCCCAGCATGGCGGCGAGCAGCACGACGGCGATCACCACGCCCATCAGCCGGTAGCTGTCCAGCGTGCCGCTGTCGCCCTGGCTGTTGACGATGGCCGGGGCGGCGATGCCGGCGATCGCGGTGCCCGCGCCGACGAACACCATCCGCCACTGCAGCAGCGACGTCCGCTCGTGGTAGTCGTCGGTCATCTCGGCGGGCATCGCCTTGTACGGCACCTCGAACAGGGCGTAGGCCGTGGCCGCCGCCAGGAAGCAGGCGCCCACGTACAGCGCGGCGGGGACGCCGGTCAGCGGCGGGCCGGCGAACACCAGGAAGAACGCGACGGGCAGCGTGCACGCGCCCGCCAGCAGCCACGGGCGGCGCGGGCCGAGCCGTGAGGCGGTGCGGTCGGACCAGCGGCCGACCAGCGGGTTGATCAGCAGGTCCCACACCTTGGGCGCCGTCACCACGACCCCGGCCAGCCACGCGGGCACCGCCAGGAAGTTGGTCATGTAGTACAGCAGCAGCAGCCCGGGCACGGCGGTGAAGGTCGCGGTGCAGAACGACCCGACGCCGTAGCCCAGGCGCACGCCTCTGGAGACCGTGGGGGCGGCCACGCCGGGTGCGATCATGGCCTCATTGAAGCCGAGCAGAGGCTTGTTCGGTAGGGCCCAGTTTCGCTATTCGTGGACGTTCGCGCAGACCACGTGCGCCCCGATCTCGATCATCCGGCGCTCGCTGCGCGAGTCCGCGACCCGGGCCATCAGGATCGGCGCCCCGCTGGCCGCGAACTGCGGCAGCCGGGCCCTGGCGCCCCGGTGCAGGTCGCGCACGACGTCCTCGGCGGCCGACATGTGCACCTTGACGTGCAGCATGATCCCGGTCGCGCCGGATGCCGTACGGGCCTCGGAGATCCACACGTGGTGCACCAGCGGGAAGTCCTGGAGGAGCTGGGCGATCGCCTGGCGCAGCGCGGGCAGGATCGGGTGCGTGCAGCGCCGGTAGCCGGGGTCGACCTGCTGCATCGGGCCCGACAGGTGCGGGCGCGGCGCCGGGATCCACGGCATCGGGGGCGCCTCGGGCGAGGCGGGGGTCGCCTGCGCCATCACGGTCCCGCGCGACACCGTGGCCATCGCGCCCGTGGCGTAGGCGGCCGGCGCGGCTCCCGACAGGACCGGCGTCGGGCCCGTACGGGTGGAGGTGAGGAAGCGCGCCAGGTCGTCGATGGGGACGGCGGCGGCGGCGGGGCCTGCGGCGTCGATCACGATCTCCCGCACGCCGGTGACGCGCTGGATGTCGAGGATGGTGTCGGCGTCGCACGCCGACAGGGAATGGCCGCCGCGGTGCCGGGCATAGGTCACCGCGCTGGTGTAGCCGAGCAGGACCCGGTCACCGGCCTGGGTCGTCCCGAGGACGACGGATCGATCTGGTCGCACGGCCACCAGGACTCCACAGTCAGCGAGAGCCGCCAGCAGGCGGTGCGGACCACCATGCTGGGCGAGCACGTCGGCAAGCGCAGGATTCCCGATGCTCATATGACGAACCATAGGTAGTAGGCCACGGCTTATCAGGCTAATGGCGAATAAATCTCCCGATCAAGACAAAGATGGGTGCAGTGTGGATGAGTTTCCGGGTGCTGGGTACCGCCGGAGGCGTCTCGAATGCTGGGTCTCTCGTGAACGCGTTCACAAGCGGTGGATAGACTCTGAGAGCTCCGAGGGACCCAGGGACGTGTCCCTCCCGCCCGCCGCTCGCCTAAGGATCCAACACTCGTGAACAAGCCCGTCGTTCTGGTAGCAGAGGAGCTGTCCGAGGCCGGTCTCGCCGTCCTCGGCGCCGATTTCGAGGTCCGCCACACCGACGGCGCCGACCGTTCCCAGCTGCTGCCCGCCCTGGCCGACGTGGACGCGCTCATCGTCCGCTCCGCCACCCAGGTCGACGCTGAGGCCATCGCCGCCGCGCCCAAGCTGCGCGTGGTCGCGCGCGCCGGCGTCGGCCTCGACAACGTCGACGTCGAGGCGGCCACCAAGGCCGGCGTGATGGTGGTCAACGCGCCCACCTCCAACATCACCAGCGCCGCCGAGCAGACCGTGGCGCTCATCCTGGCCAGCGCCCGCAACACCGCGCAGGCCCACGCCGCGCTGAAGAACGGCGAGTGGAAGCGGTCCAAGTACACCGGCGTCGAGCTCGACGAGAAGGTCGTCGCCATCCTCGGCCTCGGCAAGATCGGCCAGCTCGTGGCCCAGCGGCTGCAGCCGTTCGGCGTCGAGCTGATCGCCTACGACCCCTACCTGCCGCCGGCCCGCGCCGCGCAGATGGGCGTCAAGCTGCTCAGCCTCGACGAGGTGCTCAAGCAGGCCGACTTCATCACCGTCCACCTGCCCAAGTCCAAGGAGACCCTGGGCCTCATCGGCGACCGCGAGCTGCACGAGGTCAAGCCGTCGGTGCGGATCATCAACGTGGCCCGCGGCGGCATCGTCGACGAGGCCGCCCTCTACTCGGCGATCAAGGAGGGCCGCGTCGCCGGCGCCGGCCTCGACGTGTTCGCCAAGGAGCCGTGCACCGACAGCCCGCTGTTCGAGCTCGACCAGGTCGTCGTCACGCCGCACCTGGGCGCCTCCACGCACGAGGCCCAGGAGAAGGCCGGCACCCAGGTCGCGCGCAGCGTCAAGCTGGCCCTGGCCGGCGAGTTCGTGCCCGACGCGGTCAACGTCCAGGGCGGCGCCGTCGCCGAGGACGTCAAGCCGGGCCTGCCGCTCGCCGAGAAGCTGGGCCGGGTCTTCACCGCGCTGGCCGGCGAGGTGGCCACCAAGCTCGACATCGAGGTCCGCGGCGAGATCGCCGCCCAGGACGTGCGGGTCATCGAGCTCGCCGCCCTCAAGGGCGTCTTCGCCGACGTGATCGAGGAGCAGGTCACGTACGTCAACGCGCCGCTGCTGGCCAAGGACCGGGGCATCGCCGTCGAGCTGGTCACCAGCTCCGACAGCCCCGACTGGCGCAACGTGATCACCGTGCGCGGCGTGCTGGCCGACGGCCGCCACGTCTCGGTGTCCGGCACGCTCTCCGGCCCCCGGCAGATCACCAAGATCGTCGAGGTCAACGGCTACCAGATGGAGATCGAGCCGACCGAGCACCTGTCGTTCTTCACCTACACCGACCGGCCCGGCGTCGTCGGCGTCGTCGGCCGCATCCTCGGTGAGCAGGGCATCAACATCGCCTCGATGCAGGTGGCCCGTGACGTCAAGGGCGGCAAGGCGCTCATCGCGCTGACCGTCGACACCGCGATCCCGTCCGACGTGCTGGAGCAGATCGGCTCCGAGATCGGCGCGGAGAGCGGCCGCTCGGTCGACCTCTGACGCACTCCCGACAGGAGGGGCCGCCGCACCGGTGGCCCCTCCTTCGTGTCTCAGGATGCGAGATAGTAGGACATCCAACGAGACGCGCTGGTAGTCTGACGAGTAATGCGCCAGGTTCTCGTACTCATTACCTGCCGCGGCGGGGCCTGTTAGGGCAGGTCGACGACTCGCCGCGGTGAGTGGCGTTGCTGTCGGCCGGTAAGTCCCTCCTTCGCCGGTCCGTGATCCGGACCGCGAACACAGGCCCGGACGGATTCGCGACCGGGATCCGACTTCACACATCCGACGCCCCGCGAAACGAGATGAGTCACCTCATGTACGAGATGTATGCCTGGAACAGCGCCGACGAGCACGAGAACGAGGCCGCCGAGGCCCTGCAGACGGCCCTGGACCGCCGCGACAACGGCGGCGCGCCGCATCCCAGCCACTGAGATCATGTGTTCGGCAGCCGAGACAAGCCGGTAAGGTACGCCCATGGAGTCGCGCAACATTCGTCTGGCCGTCATCCCTGGTGATGGCATCGGCACCGAGGTCGTGGCCGAAGGTCTGAAGGTCCTCGAAGCGGTCGGGACCAAGATCGAAGCCACCCATTACGACCTGGGCGCCGCCCGCTATCACCGCACCGGTGAGACCCTGCCCGACAGTGTGATGCAGGAGCTGCGCGGCTACGACGCGATCCTGCTCGGCGCCATCGGCGACCCCAGCGTGCCCCCCGGCATCCTGGAGCGCGAGCTGCTGCTGCGCCTGCGCTTCGAGTTCGACCACTACGTCAACCTGCGCCCGGTCAAGCTCTTCCCCGGCGTCGAGACGCCCCTGGCCGACACCCCGGCCGAGGACATCGACATGATCGTGGTCCGCGAGGGCACCGAAGGCCTCTACGCCGGCACCGGCGGCACCATGCGGCGCGGCACCCCGTACGAGATCGCCACCCAGGAGTCGCTCAACACCGCCCACGGCGTCGAGCGCGTCGTGCGCTACGCGTTCGAGAAGGCGCGCTCGCGCCCGCGCAAGAAGCTCACGCTCGTCCACAAGACCAACGTGCTCACCTTCGCCGGCGACCTCTGGCAGCGCACCGTCAACCGGGTGGCCGAGGAGTACCCCGACGTCACCACCGACTACAGCCACGTCGACGCGGCCTCGATGTTCTTCGTCACCCAGCCGGAGCGGTTCGACGTCATCGTCACCGACAACCTGTTCGGCGACATCATCACCGACCTCGGCGCGGCCGTCGCGGGCGGCATCGGCCTGGCCGCCAGCGGCAACATCAACCCCGAGGGCACCGCGCCCAGCATGTTCGAGCCGGTGCACGGCAGCGCGCCCGACATCGCCGGGCAGGGCAAGGCCGACCCGACCGCCACGATCCTGTCGGTCGCCATGCTCCTCGACCACCTCGGCCTCAGCACCGAGGCGGCCAGGATCGAGCAGGCCGTCGCCGACGACATCGTCGAGCGCCTGACCGGCTGGGCCGGACGCACCACGCACGAGATCGGTGACGACATCACCGCGCGCGTATCGAGCTAGGGGCCGCCCCTGCTCAGCAGCGCCTGGCGGTCCCGAACGAGGACCCGCCAGGCGCTTTTTCATGTCCAAACGGGCGTCACCCCCTTGCCATCCCAAATAGCGAGACAATAGGAAGTACGGACTGCCGTTTCGCGGCAGCACCCGCAGGAATCGCAGAGAGAAGGACCCGCGTCATGACCATCGCTCAGAAGCTCAGCTTCGACGTGCAGCTATCCGACCACGCTCGCACCGCGGCCGAGCGCGAGCAGGTACTGGCGAACCCGGGATTCGGCCAGGTCTTCACCGACCACATGATCTCGATCGACTACACCGAGGGCCGCGGCTGGCACGACGCCCGCCTCCAGCCGTACGGGCCGCTCAGCCTCGACCCGGCCACGTCCGTCTTCCACTACGCGCAGGAGCTGTTCGAGGGGCTCAAGGCCTACCGGCAGGTCAACGGGTCCGTGGTGACCTTCCGGCCCTATGCCAACGCGAGCCGGTTCAACCGGTCCGCCGCCCGCATGGCCATGCCCGAGCTGCCCGAGGAGACGTTCGTCGAGTCGCTGGAGCTCCTGGTCCAGACCGACCGCGACTGGGTGCCCACCACCGAGGGGCACAGCCTCTACCTGCGGCCGTTCATCATCGCCACCCAGGTCGGGCTCGGCGTGAACTACCCGTCCAAGACGTACAAGTACCTGGTGATCGCCTCGCCCGCGGCCTCCTACTTCACCGGGGGCATCAAGCCGGTCTCGGTGTGGCTGTCCACCGAGTACACCCGCGCCGCTCCCGGGGGCACCGGCTTCGCCAAGTGCGGCGGCAACTACGCGGCCGCGTTCGTGGCCCAGCGGGAGGCCGTCGCGCAGGGCTGCGACCAGGTCGTCTGGCTCGACGCCCACGAGCACCGCTACGTGGAGGAGATGGGCGGGATGAACCTGTTCTTCGTCTTCGGCGACAAGCTCGTCACCCCCGCACTCACCGGCACCCTCCTGCCCGGGATCACCCGCGACTCCATCCTCGGCCTGGCCGACGAGCTCGGCCTGGAGGCCGAGGAGCGGCTGATCAGCACCGACGAGTGGCAGGCCGGGTGCGAGTCCGGCGAGCTCACCGAGGTGTTCGCCTGCGGCACGGCCGCCGTCGTCACGCCCGTCGGCTCCGTCAAGGGCGCCGACCGCGCCTGGACCGTCGGCGACGGGACCCCGGGGCCGGTGACGATGCGCATCCGCGAGGAGCTGGTGGGCATCCAGTACGGCGCCCGCCCCGACACGCACGACTGGGTCCACAAGATCCTCTAGCCGTGGCCGCCACCCCGATCCTCCAGGAGCACACCGCATGACCCTGCCCGACCCCCGCACGTTCGAGCAGCGCAAGCAGGACACGCTGCGCCGGCTGGAGTCCGACGTCGACACGTGGGTGGCGACGGCCGACCCGGAGAAGGGGGCGCCGTTCCTGGTGCCGCTGTCCTTCCTGTGGGACGGCTCCAGCCTGCTGCTGTCGACCCCGGCCGCCAGCCCCACCGGCCGTAACCTGGCGGCCACCGGGCTGGTCCGGCTGGGGCTGGGGCTGACGCGGACGTCGTCCTGATCGACGGCACCGTGGAGATCACCGAGATCACGGCCGAGGTCGGTGACGCGTTCGCCGCCAAGACCGGCTTCGACCCGCGCGAGATCGGCGAGCCCTACCCCTTCTTCCGCGTCCGCCCGCAGCGGATCCAGGCGTGGCGCGAGGTGAACGAGCTGAAGGGCCGCGACCTGATGCGCGACGGCCGCTGGCTGGCCTGAGTCAGCCCCCCTTGGGGGAGGTCCACGCGGTGACGCCGAGGACGCCCGTCGAGCCGAGGTCCACGGGCGTGTCCACGGTGAGCCGGGTTCCGGCGGCGGTGACGACCACCGTCGCCCCGGTCGTGGCCCCGACCTCGGACCGGCGGCTCGTGTCCGTGTACGTGTTGCGCCAGGCCAGGCTGAAGTGCGCCGATCGGCCGGGCCGCAACGTCACCGTCTCCGGCCCCGGGTCCGCGACGGCCGTGGTGATTTCCTGGGCGCCCCGGTCGAGGCGCACCTTCAGCGGGTCGCCGGCCGTGTCCAGCAGCCGCACCTTCGGGTAGCCGCTGACCTGGCGCACCCGCTTGCCGCAGTTGGTGAGGATCAGCGTCTGTGCCCGCAGGCCCATCGCCGCGTTCGCCGGCTCGGCGGTGAGCCGCAGCCCCGACCGGGGACACCGGCTCCTGGCCGGCGCCGCGCGCTCGGAGTCCAGGGGCGGGATCGGCGTGGCCTGGACGGTGTGCCGGGGCGGAGCCGGCGGGGACCCCGCCGCGCCGGCCGTCCGCGTGCCGCACCCGGCCACCGCCAGCGCCGCCACGACCAGGACGTACGAGATTCTCACTCCACCATCCTGGCGCACCTCAGGGGCCGGGCCGCCCGCGCAGCGCCTCGACGAACGGGGTGAGAGCCGGGGCGAGCGGCTCCGGGGCCGGCCAGCCGTTGATCACGGCGAGCAGGTCCAGGTAGAGCTCGCGGCGAGGGTCGGCGGCGGCCTCCAGGCGGGAGAGGAGGCGGCGCCGCAGCGCGGCGTCGTCGGGGACGCCGAGCGCCCGCGCGTACTCGCCCGCCACCGCCGCCACGTCGGCCGCCGACGGAGGCGCCCCGGCGCGGGCGCGGGCCGCCTCGACCGGGCCGGGTCGCAGGCCGAGGCCGTCGTCCCGGTGGTCCTCGGCCAGCCGGCGCATCGAGGCGCGGAAGTCCGGGTCGCGGGACAGCTCGGCCAGCCGCACCCAGGCCTCGACCTGCTCGGCCGTGGGGTCGTCGGGCAGCTCGGGCGTCATCGAGCGCCTGGGGCCGTCGAGCTCCAGCCCGTCGACCACCAGCCCGTCGAACACCGCGTCCAGGAAGCCGCCGATCAGCTCCCGGCGCTCCTCCTCGGACAGTCTGGCCAGCTTGTGCATGAGATCCATCTCCTCAGGGGTCGAGCCCTGCCTGGCCACCGCCGTGAGCACCGCCCGGCGCTGCCTGAGCGTGCGGATCTGCACGCTCAGCGCCTCGGCGTGGGCCGCGGCGACCTCGGCGAGTGTGACCTCCCGGTCCACGACCCTGCGGATGGTCGCCAGGCCCACACCCAGCTCGCGCAGCGTCCGTACGAGATCGAGGCGGGCGACGGCGGCGGCGTCGTAGCGGCGGTAGCCGGTGGGGCCGCGGTCGGCGGGCGGCACGATGCCCTGGTCGGAGTAGAACCTGATGGTCTTGACCGTCAGCCCGGTGCGCCGGGCCAGGTCGCCGATCGAGTAGAGCGTGCCGTCCATGCCCCCACCTTCGCGTCTCCCCCTGCTGGAGAGTCAATTGTCCGGTTCATGATGAGATCACGCCGGGCCGGGGTGCGCAGCGCGCGTGGTGGCCGCCGCGGGCGGGCGGGCGCGTGTCTCGTAGGCTGCGTGGGTGCAGAAGCGGGCAATGGCCATCGTCACCGTGGTGTTCGCGGGACTCACCAGCGTCTACGTGGTGGCCGGCTCGCCGCTGGCGCTGCTCGCCTTCCCCCTCCAGGTGGCGTTCGTCAGGCGCCGGACGTGGTGGGTGCTCGCCGCGCAGACCGTGGTGACCTGCGGCTCGGTGCTGCTGTACGGCACGTCGGTCGGGATTCTCGGCTTCGTCGGCGGGTCGCTGCTCCTGACCAGGCTGTGGCCGCTCGCGCTGGGCGTCGTCGGGGTCGCGGCCCTCATCGGCCCCGTCGACCCGCTGATCAGCATGGTGCTGATCTGCTTGCTCGTCCGCGGCCTCACCATCATGGTCGACCGGATCGACGAGGTGAACGCCGCCCGCCTGTCCCTGGCCCTGACCGCCGCGGCCGAGGAACGGCTGCGCATCGCCGCCGAGCTCAGCCGCGGCCTGGGCGAGGCACTGGCCGCCATCGCCCGCAGCGCCGCGGCCGGCGCCCCTGACGTGGAGACGGCCCGGCGCGCGCTGGCCGACGCGCGGGCCGCGGCGGCCGGCTACCGTGCGATGTCGCTGGCCCCGGAGGTCACCACGGCCAAGGCCATGCTCGCCGCCGCCGGCATCGTCCCCGAGGTGCGCATGAGCCACGCCGAACCGCTCGGCCCGGCGGGCGCGCTGCTCGCGGCCGTGCTGCGCGAGGCCGTGACCGACGTCGTACGCCGGCGCTCGGCCACGACCTGCCTGATCGAGACCGTCGCCGTCGCGGACTCGGTACGGCTGCGCGTCTGTGACGACGGTGCGCGCACCGCGGGCGACGACCGGCTGGGCGAGCTGCCCGCGCAGGTCGAGGCGGCCGGAGGCACGCTCACGGTCGGCCTGGCACCGGACTCCAAGCTGGTCGTCGAGGCCACGCTGCCCGCCACTCGCGCGCCCGCCCCGCCCGCCGCCGACGCGCCGGTGGCGACGGCGCTGCTGGCGACCGTCATGGTCGGCTTCTCGGCCAAGGCGCTGCTGCTCGCGGGCTCGTTCTGGCCCGCGCCGCTGCTGCTGGTCATCATCGTCATGCAGCTCCGCTCGATCGAGGGACGCCACAGGACGGCGCTGGTGATCATGGCGGTGCTGACGTTCGCGCCGATCCCGCTGTTCGGGCAGGCGTGGCTGGGCGTGGCCGGTTTCCTGGCCGGTCCGGTCCTGCTGGCGTTCCGGTGGGCGGTGGCGCTGCCGCTCACCGCCGTGATCGTCGCGGTCGTCACGGCCGCCGGCGTCCTGCTCCGCCTGCCGGTCCCGCTGACCGTGAACTACGCCATCAGCACGGTCGTGACCGGCCTGGTCATGTACGGGCTGCTCACGCTGGCCCGGCTCACCAGGGAGCTGCGCGAGTCCAGGGACGGCCTGGCCCGCGCCGCCGTGGTCGAGGAACGGCTGCGCGCCGCCCGCGACCTGCATGACCTGCTCGGGCACACGCTGGCCGCGATCCTGCTGAAGTGCGAGCTCGCCCGTCGCCTCGACCCCGAACGCGCCCGTAAGGAGCTCGCCGACGTGGCGGCGATGACCGAGCGGGCGACGGCGGACCTCGCGACCGTCTCGGGCGAGCACGGGCGGCTCTCGCTGGCCGCCGAGGCGGAGTCGGCGCGTTCGGTGCTGGCCGCCGCGGGGGTCGCCGCCACGCTCGACCTCCGCCATCCCGGCCTCGATCCGGAGGTGGAGCACGTGCTCGGCGCCGTGCTGCGGGAGGCCGTGACCAACGTGCTGCGCCACAGCGCGGCGAGCCGCTGCTCGATCACCACCGCGGCCGGCGACGGCGTCGTACGGCTGAGCGTCCGCAATGACGGGACGCGCGCCTCGGAGGGGCGGCGTGGTTCGGCCGGGATCGGCAACCTCACCACCCGCCTGTCCGAGCTGGACGGGCGCCTGGCCGTCTGCGGCGAGGGCGGCTGGTTCGAACTGACCGCCACGATCCCCGCCCCGGCCCTGACCCCGGCCCCTGCTCGATAGAGCCGCCCCCGCCGGGGGCCTCTAGATCCAGCCGGCTTCGGCGGCGATGCGGGCGGCGTCGGTGCGGTTGCGGGCGTTGAGCTTGGTGACGATCGCCGTCAGGTAGTTGCGCACCGTCCCCGCGCTCAGGAACAGCTCGGCGGCGATCTCCGTGGCCTCGGCGCCGCCCGCGGCCAGCCGCAGCACGTCGGCCTCGCGCGGGGTGAGCGGGTTGTCGGCCAGGTTCCAGGCGGTGACGGCGAGCGAGGGGTCCAGGACGCGCTCCCCCCGCGTCACCTTCCTGATCGCCGCGGTCAGCTCGTCCGGCGGCGCCGTCTTCAGCACGAACCCGTCCACCTGCGAGGCGAGCGCCCGCCGCAGGTGTCCCGGCTTGCCGTGCGCGGTGAGCATGAGCGTGCGGCAGCCGGGCGCCCGGGTGCGCAGTTCGGCGGCGGCGTCGAGGCCGTCCATCGCCCCTGGCATGTCGATGTCGAGCACGGCCACGTCCGGCCGGTGCTCGACGGCGGCGGCGACGGCCGCCTCGCCCGACTCGACCGCCGCGACGACGTCGATGTCGGCTTCCAGGCCCAGCAGCGTCACGAGCGCTTCCCGGATCACGTGCTGGTCCTCGGCCAGGAGTATGCGAATCACGAGGGTATGTCTACCAGTATGTCCGGATCATGATGACGTCATGCCCGGGTGATGATCGGCTCTCTGGTCCGGGAAAGCCCAGATCAGCAGGCTGGTTCCCATGACAGAAGTCGTGCGGCTGAACGCCGTGAGCAAGGTGTACGGCAAGGGACACGGCGCGGTGGCCGCGCTGCGCGAGGTGTCGGTGGGCATCCCGGCGGGCACGTTCACCGCGATCATGGGTCCTTCCGGCTCGGGCAAGAGCACGTTCCTGCACTGCGCCGCCGGCCTGGACCTGCCCACCTCGGGGTCGGTCCGGCTCGGCGGCACCGAGCTGGCCGGCATGAACGAGACCCAGCTGACCGAGCTGCGCCGGAAGCGCGTGGGCTTCGTCTTCCAGGCGTTCAACCTGGTCGCCTCCCTCACCGTGACCGAGAACATCACGCTCCCGCTCACCCTGGCGGGCGTCAGGCCGGACCCGGCCTGGCTGGCGGAGATCGTGCGCCGGGTCGGGCTCGACGGGCGCGCCGGGCACCGTCCCGCCCAGCTCTCCGGCGGGCAGCAGCAGCGCGTGGCGATCGCCAGGGCGCTGGTCACCAGGCCCGAGGTGGTGTTCGGTGACGAGCCCACGGGGGCGCTCGACACCATGACCGCACGCGACGTGCTGGTCCTGCTGCGCGAGGTCGTCTCCGGGCTCGGCCAGACCGTGGTGATGGTCACCCACGACCCGGTGGCCGCCTCGTACGCCGACACCGTGCTGTTCCTGGCGGACGGCCGGATCGTGGACTCGATGAGCGCCCCGGCCGCCGACAAGGTCGCCGAGCGGATGACCAGGCTGGGGGCGTGGACGTGATGATCTCCTTCGCGTGGCGGACCATCGGGCACCGCAGGGCCGGGTTCGCGGGCGCGTTCGTGGCGCTGCTGTGCGCGGCGGCGCTGGTGACGGCCTGCGGCATGCTGCTGGAGACGGGCCTGCGGGGTGCGGTGGCGCCGGATCGCTACGCGGGCGCCCCCGTCGTCCTGGCCGGCGACCAGTACGCCCGGCACACCAAGGCGAACGGCAAGACGAAGGCGAAACCGCTCGCCGAGCGCCGCTGGATCCCCGAGAGGATCGCCGGCGAGGTCAGGCGGGCGCCGGGCGTGACGAAGGTCGTGACGGAGGTGACGTTCCCGTTCGCCGGGTTCACCGCGCACGGCTGGGAGTCGGCCGCGCTCACCCCGTTCACGCTGGCGAGCGGCCGCCCGCCGCGCGCCGCCGGCGAGGTCGTCGTGGACGCCCGGCACCGTACGGCGAAGATCCCCGGATACCGGGTCGTCGGCGTCACCGCGCAGGCGCTGCCCAGCCAGGACACGATCTTCTTCAGCACGGCCGAGGCCCGCCGCCTGGCCGGGCGCGACGGCCTCGTCACCGCGATCGGCGTCTTCCCCCGGGTGGACGTCAAGGTCGACGGCGCGCTCGCCTACACCGGCGACGCGCGCGGCACCGTGGAGTTCCTCGACGCGGAGAACGCCAGGGTCAAGCTGATCAGCCTCGGCGGCGCGCTCGGCGGCACCTCGCTGCTCGTGGCGATCCTCGTGGTGGCCGGCACGTTCGCGCTCTCCATCCAGCAGCGCCGGCGCGAGCTGGCCATGCTGCGCGCCGTCGCGGCCACGCCCCGGCAGATCAGGAAGCTCATCGGCGGCGAGGCGCTGACGATCAGCGTGGTCGCCGGGACGATCGGCGCGGGTGGCGGGATCCTGCTGGGGCTCTGGCTGCGTGAGCGCTTCGTCGAGCTCGGCGCCGTGCCGGAGAACCTGGCGCTCGTCGTCAGCCCGTTCCCGGCGCTCGCCGCGCTGCTCGCCACTCTGGCCGCGGCGTGGACCGCCGCCCGCGTGTCGGCCCGCCGCGTCGCCAGGATCAGGCCGGTGGAGGCGCTGAGCGAGGCGGCGCTGGCCGCTGCCGGGCTGCCCCGGGCGCGGACGGTCGCCGGCGTGCTCGTCCTCGCGGGCGCCGTGGCGCTGACGATCCTGCTGGCGAACCTGTCCGTCGAGGCGGCCTCCAGCCCGGTCTCCATGCTGACCGCGCTGGTCTGGACGGTCGCGGTGATCCTGCTCGGCCCGGCGCTCGCCCGCGCGGTCACGGCGCTGCCGCTGCGCGTGCCCGGCGCCGGCGGCTACCTGGCGCACCGCAACCTGCGCGCCGGCACCGGGCGGCTCGCCGCGGTGATCGGGCCGCTCACCCTCATGACCGCGATGACGAGCACCATCCTGTTCTCCCCCGCCACGCTCGGGCACGCCGCGCAGCGGGAGCTGAACGCCGGCATCACCGCCGACCACGTGCTCGACCCCGGCGCGTCCGCCGAGGCCGCCCGCAAGGTGCCCGGCGTGCGCGCGGCCACGGAGGTGCTGCGCACCACCGCCCGGATCGAGCTGGAGAAGTACGGCGTGCAGGCGGTCACGCCCGAGGGCCTGGACCGCACCATGGACCTCGGCGTGACGGCGGGCTCGCTGGACGGCTTCGGCGGCACGTCGGCGGCGGTCAGCCGCACCGCGGCCGACCGGCTCGGCGTCGGCGTCGGCGACCGGCTCGCCCTGACGCTCGGCGACGGCACCCCCGCCACGGTCCGGATCGCGGCCGTCTACGCGCGCGGCCTCGGCTTCGCCGACCTGACGCTGCCCCACGAGCTGGTCGCCGCGCACGTGGACGACCCCCGCGCCACCGTCCTGGTCTCCGGTGGCGAACGTGCCGCGCTGGAGCGCGCCCTGCCCGGCGTGGCCGTGCGCGACCGGGCCGAGGCGGCGGAGGCCGGCACCTCCAACGCGGCCGTCACGTACGTCGCGATGGGCCTGATCATCGGCTTCTGCGCCATCGCCGTGGTCAACACGCTGGCCATGTCCACCTCGGCCAGAAGCCGCGAGCTGGCGCTGCTCCGCATGGTCGGCACCACGCGGCGGCAGATCCTGGGGATGCTGCGCACGGAGACGGCGGTCGCCGCCGCGCTGGCCGTGACGCTCGGCACCGGGATCTCGCTGCTGACGCTGGCCGCGTTCGGCGCCGGGATGACGGGATC
This sequence comes from Nonomuraea sp. NPDC003214, assembly GCF_053590035.1. Classification (NCBI taxonomy): domain Bacteria; kingdom Bacillati; phylum Actinomycetota; class Actinomycetes; order Streptosporangiales; family Streptosporangiaceae; genus Nonomuraea; species Nonomuraea sp. NPDC003214. The sequence goes on from NZ_JBSFSX010000002.1 coordinate 179,970, forward strand.
GGCCACGCCCTACCCGCAGCCGCTCGGCTACCTGGGCGTCGTCGCCGCCACCGTCGCGCTGGCGCTGGCCGCCACCGCGGTCCCGGCCAGGTTCGCGCTGCGGGCCCGTCCGGCCGAGGCGCTGGCCGCCCGGGAGTGAGACGTACTTCACCGTTTCCCGAGACTGTCCCGGCCTGCGCGCAATACGCTCTGCCAGGAAGCGATCACACTCAGGTGAGGGAAAAGGCATGATCAGGCCGGTCGAAGAGCGATACCGCACGGTGCGCGACCTGTTCCCCGAGCTGCGCATCGAGATGGTGGGCGGTCGCATCGTGGTCAACGAGCCCGGCACCTGGCAGCACAACACGATCATCGCCCAGGCGCTCTTCCAGCTGCTGCCCGCCGTAGCCGAGCGCGGCTGGGAGGTGTGGCCCAACATCAGCGTGTTCATCGGCCCCGAGGCCGACCGCTACGTGCCCGACCTGACGGTGGTGCCGCCGAACCCGGTGATGGAGACCGACGAGGCGGTCCACGGCCACAGCACGATGCTGCTCGTCGACGTGGTGGCCGCGGGTAACGCCTACGACGACCACGTCGTCAAGCCGATGAGCTACGCCCCGGCGGGGGTGCCGCTCTACCTGGTGGTCGACCCGTTCCAGCGGATGGTCAAGCTGCACAGCGCGCCCGAGGTGAGCGGCTACACGCAGGTGACGGTGGAGCCGGTGGGCGTGGCCCTGCGCCTGCCCGCGCCGTGGGACTGCACGCTCGACACCGGCAAGCTGCTCGACGTCTGAGCGGTCCCCGGCGCGGGGGAGGCGGCTCCCCGCGGCGGGGGAGTCGGCGGCGGGGCCCCGGCCCGCAGACTCGACGGCATGGCGAAGCGGCTCGCGGCGGCCTGGACCGCCGCCTACGGTGCGGTGCACGTGTGGTGGCTGGTGGCCGGGGCTCCCGAGTTCGGGAGGTTCGGCGAGTCGTTCGTGCCGGGGGAGTGGCCGCCGATCGTGCTGGCGGCGCTGGCCACGACGGCCTGCCTGCTCCCGGCGGGCCGGGCCGCCGTGGCGCTCGGCTGGACGGCCGGGGCGGGGCTGGTCGGCTACTGCTTCCTGTTCGCGCTGGACCTGGTGGGCCTGCTGTTCGGTGAGCCGCTGGACGTGCCCGGCTTCCTCGTCCGGGGCGCGGGCGTGGCGGCCGGGGTGCTGACCATGCTGCGCGCGGTCGCCGCCCGGCGGCTCGTCGCCGGCGCCTGCCCGGCCTGCGGGCGCTCCCACGGCAGCAGCCCGGAGTCCCGTACGGACCCGTCCCCGCGCTGGGCGTACGTGGCGGCGTACGCGGCGGTGGCGGGGGCCGTCGCGCGGATCGCCGGGCAGCTCGCCGACTGGCCGTGGGCGACGGGCGACCCGGCGGGGCCGATCTTCCTGACGCTGTACGCGCTGGCCGGGACGCTGCTGCCGATGGCGCTGGTGCACCGGTGGGGGCGGATCTGGCCGGGCTGGGTGCCGGGAGTGGCCGGGCGGGAGGTGCCTCGGTGGGTGGTGCTGGTGCCCGCGTTCCTGGTCGGCGGCGGACTTACCGGATATTTCGGGATAGCGGGGTTCAGCATGATGCTGACCGAGGGCACGGGGCAGCCGCTCTGGTGGACGCTGACCGTGATCCCCGGCTACACGGTGTGGGGGATCGGCCTGCTCGTCGCGGCCGCCTCGTACACGATCATGACGAAGCCGCCCTGCGTCAGAGCTTTCGCACCAGCGTGAGGCCGTCGGCGACCGGCAGCATGAGCACGGTCACCCGGGGGTCCTCCCGGACCAGGTCGTTGAACTCGCGCATCAGCGCCGTCGGGGCGTCGTCGTGCGCCGGGTCGGCCACGTGCCCGCGCCGCAGCGTGTTGTCCACCATCAGCAGCCCGCCCGGCCGCAGCCGGTCGACCAGCAGCTCGTAGTAGCGGGGGTAGCTGGGCTTGTCGGCGTCGAGGAACGCCAGGTCGATCGGCTCGTCGAAGCCGGCCAGCGTCTCCACGGCCGGGCCCAGCGTGAGCGTCACCCGGTCGGCCACCCCGGCCCGCTTCCAGTAGCGGCGGGCGACGGAGGTCCACTCCTCGCTCACGTCGAAGCAGTGCAGCCGCCCGCCCGACAGGCCGCGCGCGATGCACACCGACGAGTAGCCGGTGAACGTCCCCACCTCGACCGCCACCCGGGGCGCGACGAGCTGGGTGATCATCGTCAGGAACGTGCCCTGGTCGGCGGAGATCTGCATCCCCGCGTCGTCGCCCGTCAGCTCCGCGGTCTCGGCCGCCAGCTCGCGCAGCAGCGGGTCGGGCGGGGTGGAGTGGTCGAGGATGTACTGCGCGACCTGCGAGGTCAGGACGTATGCCTTCATGGATCTTGTTTACCACCCGGAAGGGCTCGCGGCCGGGTCAGGTAGGGTCGGGCGGATGATGAAGAGGGTGGCGGCAGTGGTGGTCGCCTGCGTGACGCTGGCCGTGATCGCGGTGGTGACGGTGTCAGGGCCCGGCCGGTCGTCGGCCTCCGGCGAGGTGCGGCTGATGCGCCAGCCCGACGGCTCCATGGTGCTGGCCGACAAGGGCGGCGACGCCCCCGTGCTCGACCTGTACGAGGACTTCGACTGCCCCGTCTGCAAGGAGCTGCACAGCCGGGTCGACGCCACCATCCAGCGGCTGGCCAGGGAGGGCCGGGTCAAGGTCGTCTTCCACCCGGTGACGATCTTCCAGCAGGAGCCGATGCGCTCCAACTCCATCCGGGCCGCCGCGGCCGCCCGCTGCGTGCCCGAGGCCAACTGGCTGGCCTTCCGCGACGCCCTCTACGCCATGCAGCCGGCGCCTCACGGCATCGCGTCCGGGTTCACCGTGGAGGAGCTGGCCAAGGCCGCGAGCACGGCCGGGGCGACGGCCGTCGGCGAGTGCGTGACCTCGCAGGCGTACGCGGACTCCCACGTGGCCGCGAGCGCCAAGATCCGCATCGAGGGCACGCCCACCGTGGTGCTGAACGGCCGGGTGCTGGGCAACGAGGCGTTCGACCCGGCCGCGCTGGAGCAGGCCATCACGGGCGGCACCGGGGTGACCGTCTGACGACACCGTCCCACAGGATGAGATCGATGTGCCAGATGGTGAGTGGGTGTGGCACACTCACAAGCACCATGTTCTACGGTCTGCTCATTATCGGCAGGCGCGCTGGCTGACACAGGGACAACGCCAGCGCGCAGACCTCTCACGTCCGTGAGGGGTCTTTTTGTTTTCCAGACCTCCATCAGAAAGAAGAACCATGGCCGACGACCGCTTCCACGTCTACGACACGACGCTGCGTGACGGCGCACAGCAGGAGGGGCTCAACCTCACCGTCGCCGACAAGATCAGCATCGCGCGGCACCTGGACGGCCTGGGCGTCGGCTTCATCGAAGGGGGCTGGCCGGGCGCCAACCCCAAGGACACAGAGTTCTTCAGGCGCGCTCAAACAGAGCTCGACCTGAAGCACGCGCAGCTCGCCGCGTTCGGTGCGACCCGCCGAGCCGGGGTGAAGGCAGCCGACGACCCGTTGGTGGCCGCTCTGCGCGAATCCGGCGCGCCGGTCGTGACCCTTGTCGCCAAGAGTCACGACCGGCACGTGGAGCTGGCCCTCCGCACGACTCTCCAGGAGAACCTCGCGATGATCCGCGACACGGTCTCTCACCTTCGTGCGGAGGGACAGCGAGTCTTCCTCGACGCCGAGCACTTCTTCGACGGCTACACGTCCAACCCAGCCTACGCGCTGGAGGTCATCCGCACCGCCGCCGAGGCGGGCGCCGACGTCATCGCCCTGTGCGACACCAACGGCGGCATGCTGCCCGACGAGCTCGCCGAGGTCGTGCACGCCGCCGTGCAGACCAGCGCCCGGGTCGGCATCCACTGCCACGACGACACCGGCTGCGCCGTCGCCAACACGCTGGCCGCCGTCAGGGCCGGCGCCACCCACGTGCAGGGCTGCGCCAACGGCTACGGCGAGCGCTCCGGCAACGCCAACCTGTTCACCGTCGTGGCCAACCTCCAGCTCAAGCGCGGCTTCGACCTGGTGCCGCCGGAGGCGCTCGCCGACATGACCCGCATCGCCCACGCGATCACCGAGGTCACCAACGTCACGCCCAACTCCCACGCCCCCTACGTCGGGGCCTCCGCCTTCGCGCACAAGGCGGGGCTGCACGCCAGCGCCATCAAGGTCGACCCCAACCTCTACCAGCACATCGACCCCGCCCAGGTGGGCAACGACATGCGGATGCTGGTCTCCGACATGGCCGGGCGGGCCTCGGTCGAGCTCAAGGGCCGCGAGCTGGGCTACGAGCTCGGCGCGGCCGACACCAAGACGCTCGTCGAGCGGGTCAAGGACCTGGAGTCCAAGGGGTTCACGTTCGAGGCGGCCGACGCCTCCTTCGAGCTGCTGCTGCGCGACACCGTCCACGGCGAGCGGCGCCGCCACTTCGAGGTCGAGTCGTGGCGGGTGATCGTCGAGCGCACCAAGGGCGGCGAGCTGGTCAGCGAGGCCACGGTCAAGCTCCACGCCAAGGGCGAGCGGATCGTCGCCACCGGCGAGGGCAACGGCCCGGTCAACGCCCTGGACAAGGCGGTCCGCCAGGCGCTGGAGAAGCTCTACCCCGAGCTGGCCAGGCTGGAGCTGGTCGACTACAAGGTGCGGATCCTCGAAGGCACCCACGGCACGGGCGCCATCACCCGGGTGCTCATCACCTCGAGCGACGACACCGCCGAATGGGCGACCGTCGGCGTGGCCGAGAACATCATCGACGCCTCCTGGCAGGCCCTGGAGCAGGCGGTCACGTACGGCCTGCTCAGGGCCGGCCACGAGACCGACTAGGACCGCACCGCGATCAGGTGCTGGCGGCGGCGTCCGAGCAGGTTGTCCAGGGCCCAGGCTCCCGGGCCCAGGACGGCGATGAGCAGGAACGCCCAGCAGTACATCGCCGCCAGCTCGCCGCCGTTGCGCAACGGCAGCAGGTCGGCGGGCTGGTGGACCATGAAGTACGCGTAGGCCATCGTGCCCGAGGCGAGCGTGGCGGCGACGCGGCTGAACAGGCCGCTCATCACCAGCAGGCCGCAGACGAGCTCGATGAGCGCCGCCCACCAGCTCGGCCACGCCATGAAGGCGACGGCCTGGCCGGTTCCGCGATTGCCTCCCATCACGCCGAACAGCGATGTAACGCCGTGAATGCTGAAGAGGAATCCGGTGACGATGCGGAAGAGCGCGAGCACGGGCTGGGCGAACCGGTCTAGGGGGTGCATGGGATCACCTTCCGAATGCCGCTCCTGCGGGGTGAATGCAGGAAATAGGAAAACCGGTGAGTAAAGTTTTCGCGACCCCATTGGCGCAGTTCCCATTAGGGTGTAGTGCGGTCGTTGAAATGTCAATTCCCGGCGTCCGAAGAGCGCCGGGAACTGTGGGTGACCTGGATATTCGCGATGAAATCAATAACGAAACATTGTTCCGTCAGAAGAGGCCGGCGGCGAAGCTCACCCCGTCGACCGTGACCTTGCCCCCCGAGCACGACACCTTCGGCGAGCCGGTGCCCGGCACCACGATCGTCAGCAGCGACCTGGCCGCCGGCGACACCACCACGTTGGTCCGCTGCTTGGCCAGGTAGGTGGGCGACATCCAGCCCAGCTTGCCCCCGCGCTGCACCTTCTGCCCGCCGACCGGCTTGCACGAGGAGAGCTGGACCAGCGTCACCTTGAACTTGCCGTCACTCAGCACCACCCGGCCGCCCCGGTTGGACACGAGCTTGAACGCGTCGTCGAACCGCCACAGGCTCTGCACCTTCTTGCCGCCCGACGCCTCGTCCAGCACCGCCATCAGGTCGTCGCCGTGGTTGACCAGGACCGAACGGGTGCGGGTCACGCCGTAGGCCTTGTCGGAAAGGCGGAACGACTGGCGGCCGGAGCCGTACTTCGTCTTGGTGAGTTTGCTGGCCGTACGCGGGCGGAAACGCTCGCCCACCACGGTCGGGACGTTGTGCGCCTGCGGCGAGAGGGTCCAGTAACGGTAGGAGTTCTTCTCGTAGGAGTGGAATCCCGCGTCGACCAGGATGTCACGGCCGTGCGCGTAATAGGTGACGCCCAGATGGTCCTCGTGGCCGTGCCACTTCATGCCGGGGCCGAACCGGATCGAGTAGAAAGCCGACTCCGGCTTGCCCCAGGCCGTCCGGCCGAACACGTAACCCGCGTTGTAGGTCCTGACCTCCTGCTTGGGCGTGCCCGCGTCCATCTTCGGCTCGGTCTCGGCGCTGCCGTCGCCGATCGGCACCATGTAGCCGTTGGGCTGGGTGGAGTGGGCGATGAAGTCCTTCAGCGCGTGGGTCCGCTCGCTGATGTCGCCCGGCACCTTGCGGCCGCACGAGCGCATGCCCTCCATCGCGACCTGCAGCCGGTTGTGGACGTAGACGGCGTAACGCGGCGCCTGCTCCATGAGCGCGCCCTGCGAGTCGACGTCGAGCCTGACCGTGCCCCGCAGGCGCTTGACCGCCAGGTCGGCCCAGTCGCGCCGGTCGTAGCGGCAGCCGATCGCCAGCAGCGCGATGTCCTGGTCGATGCCGTGGTTGTGGCCCTTCTTGTAGAGCCGCGCGTCGGACAGCAGCTTGGCGTGGGTGGCCAGGCTCTCCTTCAGCCACGCGTCCTTGACGTGCATGCTCAGGCACACCAGCGGCTGCGTGCGCAGCGACACCGGGTGGTCCTTCCACACGTACGCCTTGGTGCCCCGCGCGCCCAGCTTGTTGTGGGCCACCCAGTCCTTGGTGATCTCCTCGGCGCGCCGCAGGTAGCGCTCCTCGCCGGTCCGCTCGTACTCGACGACGAGCGTGCCCATCCAGCGCAGCGACTGGAACACGTACTCCCAGGACCGGTTCCTGTACGGGCTCGCCGCCCAGTTGATCTTCTTGCCGAGCTTGAACGCGGGCAGGCCCACCAGGGAGATCTCGCCGGCCATCACGTCGGCGGCGGTGGGGGTGCCCGGCAGCCAGTCGCCCTGGCACTGGGCGGTCCGCTTGACCGGGGCTTCGGCCCGCGCCGGGCTCACCGTCCCGCTGAGCAGGAGCGTGAGAGCAAGGGGGATCGCGAGGCGGCGCACGCCAGATTCCTTCCGGACCGAAAGACGGGGGCGCCACATGCTGTCCGACCGGCGAACTCAAGGTCAAGTTGGCCCCCGCGATCGTTAGCGGCTCGATGCGCCATGCTTCTGCCATGCGATACGACGACCTGGTGATCCCCGACACGTCCGTCTGCCGCGCCGCGCTGGAGGTGGCCACCCGCTACCACACGCCGTCGCTGCTCAACCATTCGATCCGGGCCTACCTGTGGGCCGCCGCGTACGCGCCGGAGCACGGCATCGCGTTCGACGCCGAGCTGCTGTGGGTGTCGGCGATGCTGCACGACATCGGGCTCGCCGCCGAGTTCGACAGCCACACCGTGCCGTACGAGGAGGCGGGCGGGCACGTGGCCTGGGCGTTCTGCGCCGGCGCCGGCTGGCCGGAGGAGCGCAGGCAGCGGGCGGCCGAGGTGATCGTCCGGCACATGTGGGCCGAGGTGTCGGTCGAGCAGGACCCGGAGGGGCACCTGCTGGAGCTGTCGACCGGCATGGACATCTCCGGCAGGAACACCGACCGGATCCCCGGCGGCGTGCGGCAGGAGGTGCTGCGGCGCTACCCGAGGCTGGAGATCGCCGGGGAGTTCGCCGCCTGCATCGCGGACCAGGGGGCGCGCAAGCCGGACAGTTTCGCGGGCGGGTTCGTGCGGGCGGGCATCGCCCAGCGCATCGCCGCGAACCCGCTCGACAGGTGAAATTTCAGGACTTGGGGGTGGCGCTCTGGACGACCTCGAACGACCACAGCTGCGACCCCGACGCGGCCGGCCCCTGACCGTGCCCGTGGCCCTGGCCGGGTCCCTGACCGTGCCCGTGGCCCTGGCCGGGTCCCTGACCCTGGGCAGGGCCCTGACCCTCGGCCTCGGCCCTGGCCTGGGCATGGCCGCGCTGGAACGCCTGGCTCTCCTGCCAGCGCTGGAAGTCCTCCTCGCTGCGCCAGCGGGTGTAGACCAGATACTGGTCGGTGCCGTCGACCGGCCGCAGCAGCTCGAACCACTCGAACCCATCGGCCGACTCGACCATCCCGGCCCGGTTGGCGAACCGCTGCTCCAGCTGCTCCCGCATCTCGGCGGGCACGGTCAGCACGTTGATCTTCACGACGGAAGGCATGTCAGCTCCTCGGCAAAGTTGGTCCACCAAGCAAACCACGCCCCGCCCCGGTACCGGGCGGACCCGCACCGGTGGCGGCGATAGCCTTGTCAGGTGCGTATAGCGAGGTTCTCCACAGGTGAAGGCGTCTCGTTCGGCGTGGTCGAAGGCGGTCCGGGCGAGGAGTTCGTCTCCGCGATCTCCGGTCACCCGTTCGGCCAGGTCCAGTTCACCGGCGAACGCTTCCCGCTCTCCCAGGTGCGGCTGCTCGCCCCGATGCTGCCGAGCAAGGTCGTCGCCATCGGCCGCAACTACGCCGAGCACGCCCGGGAGATGGGCAACGAGGTGCCCGACGAGCCGCTCATCTTCATGAAGCCGTCCACCTCCGTGATCGGCCACGGCGAGGCGATCGCCTACCCGACCACGCTCTCGCACCGCGTCGACTTCGAAGGCGAGCTCGCCGTGGTCATCGGCCGGCTGTGCCGCGAGGTGCCCGCCGAGCGCGTCAAGGACGTCATCTTCGGCTACACCTGCGCCAACGACGTCACCGCGCGCGACCTGCAGAAGAAGGACGTGCAGTTCACCCGGGCCAAGGGGTTTGACACGTTCTGCCCGATCGGCCCGTGGATCCAGACCGACCTGGACCCCGCCGACCTGGCGCTGACCACGACGGTCAACGGCGAGATGCGGCAGAGCGGCCGCACCAGCCAGCTCATCCATGACATCCCCGCCCTCGTCGCCTACGTCAGCGCGGTCATGACGCTGATCCCCGGCGACGTGATCCTGACCGGCACCCCGGCCGGAGTCGGCCCGCTGGAGATCGGCGACGAGGTCAGCGTCGGGATCGAAGGCATCGGCACTCTGACGAACAAGGTGGTCTCTCGTGACTGATCTACGGGTGCGCTTCGCCCCGTCCCCAACCGGCATGTTCCACGTCGGCGGCGCCCGCACGGCGCTGTTCAACTGGGCGCTGGCCGAGCAGACGGGCGGCCGCTTCGTGCTGCGCATCGAGGACACCGACGCCACGAGGAACCGGCCGGAGTGGACCGAGGGCATCATCTCCGCCCTCGACTGGATCGGCATCAACGGCACCAACCCCGTCTTCGAAGGCCCGTACTTCCAGTCGGCCTACGAGCCGCAGCACCGCGAGGCCGTCGCCAAGCTCCTGGCCGGCGGCGGCGCCTACCACTGCGACTGCACCCGCGAGCAGCTCGTCGCCCGCACCGGCTCCGAGCACAAGGGCTACGACGGCCACTGCCGCGAGCGCGGCCTCACCGAGGGCGCCGTTCGCTTCCGCACGCCCGACGAGGGCGTCACCGTCGTCGAGGACCTGGTCCGGGGCCGGGTCGAGTTCCCCAACGACGCCCAGGAAGACTTCGTCATCGCCCGCACCGACGGCTCGCCTCTGTACGTGCTCGCCAACGCGGTCGACGACATCACCCAGGGCATCACCCACGTCGTGCGCGGCGAGGAGCACCTGGGCAACGCCGCCAAGCAGCAGCTCCTGTGGCCGGCGCTCGGCGCGGTCCCGCCCGTGTGGGCCCACCTGCCGGTGATCGTCAACGAGCAGCGCAAGAAGCTGTCCAAGCGCCGCGACAAGGTCGCCCTGGAGGACTACCGCGCCGAGGGCTACCTGGCCGAGGCGATGGTCAACTACCTCATGCTGCTCGGCTGGGGGCCCGGCGACGACCGCGAGATCATGCCCTGGTCGGAGATGGTGCCGCTGTTCCGGCTGGAGGACGTCAACTCCTCCAGCGCCTTCTTCGACGAGAAGAAGCTGCGCGCCTTCAACGGCGAGTACATCCGGGCGCTGCCCATCGAGACGTTCGAGGAGCGGTGCCTGCCCTACCTCGACCCGTCCTGGGACCGCGAGCGGTTCAGCAAGGTCGCCGCGCTCGCCCAGACCCGCATCGGCGTGCTGTCGGAGATCCGGCAGAACGTCGACTTCCTCTTCCTGCCGGAGCCGGTCTTCGACCAGGCGTCCTGGGACAAGGCGATGAAGAACTCGCCGCGCGAGATCCTCTCCGGCTACCTGGAGCGGCTCGACACCGTGAGCTGGGACCCCGAGTCGCTCAAGGTCGCGCTGGAGGAGGTCGGCGCCGCCCACGGCCTCAAGCTCGGCAAGGCCCAGGCTCCGGTCCGCGTCGCCGTCACCGGCCGCACGGTGGGGCTGCCGCTGTTCGAGTCCATCGAGGTCCTCGGCCGCGAGCGCTCCCAGGAACGCCTCCGCGCCGCCCTCAGCCGCCTCGACGGCTGACCCGCCGCCGCCCCGGCCACCGGCCGGGGCCCCTCGGGCCGGTCACCGCGGTCCGCCCGCCCGCGTGGTGCGGGGGAGTACGGCGGCGGTGAGGCTGAGGGTCGCGCCGGCGGCCATCGACAGCCACACCCCGGTGACGCCCAGCCAGACGCTCAGCGCGTACGCGAGGGGCAGCTGGACGGCGAAGCCCGCCAGGGTGGCGGCGAGCAGCCGGCCGCCTCTCCCGGTGGCCTGCAGCACGCCGCCCACGGCGATCAGCCCGCCGAACGGCACCAGATAGAGCGTCATCCAGCGCAGGAATCCCACGGCGGGCCCCGGGTCGGCGGCGAACAGCGCGGCGACCGGCTCGGCGGCCACGTTGAGCACCGCCGCCACCACGGCGCCCGTGGCCAGCCCGGCGAGCAGGGGCGACCCGGTGTGCTCGCCCCGGGCGGTGCGGATCATCGTGGCCTGGCGGAGCGCGTAGAACGCCATCACCCCGGCCAGCATCACCTTCTGCCCGACCCCGTACCCGGCCAGCTCGGCGGTGCCGAAGCCGGCGACGAGGTCGACGAGCACCATGCCCACGAGCGCCCGCGCCAGGAAGTCCCCGGACATGGGAAGCCCGGTGCGCACCACCGCCCCCACGAGCAACCCAGCCCCGGGCTCCGTGCTCGCTTCCGTGCTCGCTTTCGTGCTCGCTTCAGGGCTGCGCAGGGCGGGGAAGGAGGCCGCCAGGGTGATGGCGCGGGCGAGCACGGTTGCCAGGGCGGCGCCCTCGACGCCGAGGCCGAGCCCGTGGATGAACAGCGGGTCCAGCGCGACGACCAGCGCGTTGCACAGCAGCGCGTGGCGCATCGGCCGCCTGGTGTCGCCCCGGCCCTTGAGCACCCCGTCCACGACCGTCTGGGCGAAGTAGACGGGCCATCCGGCGAAGGCGAGGAGGAAGTACGCCTCCCCGCCCGCCAGCCAGAGCCCGGCTGCCGTGATGGGCACGGAGAGTCCCGCCCACAGCACCCACCCGGTCCTGACGACGGGCGCCAGCGGGGCGTGCCCGTCGCGCCGCCCGACGAGCACGGTCACGCCCGTCGGCACGGCCAGGAAGATCCCGTAGGCCAGGGTCTCGGCGGTCGTGGCGATGGTCACCGTGGCGATGGCGTCCTCGCCGAGCCCGGACACCCAGAGCAGGTCGATGAGCCCCACCGCCACGACGGCCGTGAGCAGTTCCACGTAGATGGGCGTCGCCAGCCTGAACACGCATACCTCGAATCGTAATATCTCGATTAGAGGTATAGCGTTACGATGCATCCCATGGCAAGCGGCGGTGACCTGACCCTGTCCATCCTGGGGTTCCTCGGCGAGCGCCCCATGCACGGCTACGAGCTCAAGGCCAGGATCGCCGCGCTGACCGGCCACCTGCGCCCGGTCAGCGACGGCGCCCTCTATCCGGCGATCGCCCGGCTGGAGTCCAAGGGCCTCGTCGAGCGGCACGAGGAGGCCGGCACGCACGCCGCCCGCCGCCAGGTCCTCACGCTCACCCCGGCGGGCCGCGAGGAGCTGCTGAGGCGCCTGCGCGAGCCCAGCGACCTCGACATCAGCGACCAGACCCGGTTCTTCGGCCTGCTGACGTTCCTGTCAGCCCTGCGCGACCGGGCCGAGCGGGCCGGGGTGCTACGGCGCAGGCTGGCGTTCCTGGAGGCCCCGGCGAGCTTCTTCCACGAGGGGGGCGCGCCGGTGCGGATCAAGGACGAGCACGACCCGTACCGGCGCGGCATGCTGATCGTCGCCCGAGCCTCCAGCGAGGCCGAGCGGACATGGCTGCGCGAGGCCATCGCGGAGCTCGAAACTCCCCGCGACGACCCCGCGCGATGACACTGGTGACCCCGGTGACCCTGGTGACCCCGGGCCGGGTCACACCAGGCCGCGGCGCTCCAGCAGCGGGCGGATGCCCGGCTCGCGGCCCCGGAAGTTGCGGAACGCGGTCAGCGCGTCGACGCTGCCGCCCTTCGACAGCAGCTCCCGCCGGAAGTGGTCGCCGTTGGCCCGCTTGAGCCCGCCGTTCTCCTTGAACCACTCCACGCTCTCGGCGTCGAGCACCTCGCTCCAGATGTAGGAGTAGTAGCCCGCGCTGTAGCCGCCCGAGAAGACGTGCGCGAAGTAGTTGGTCCGGTAACGCGGCCGCACCAGCGGGAACGCGATGCCGGCCGCCTCCAGCGCCGCCGCCTCGAACGCCTCGGCGTCGGTCACCTCCTCGCCCGGGGCCAGCTTGTGCCAGGCCCAGTCGAGCAGCGTCGCGGCCAGATACTCCACGGTCTTGAAGCCCTGGTTGAACCGCTCGGCCGCCTTCAGCTTGGCCACCAGCTCGGCCGGCATCGGCTCGCCGGTCTCGTGGTGGCGGGCGTAGCTTTCGAGGATCTCCGGCCAGGTCACCCACATCTCGTTGACCTGCGACGGATACTCGACGAAGTCACGCGGCACGTTGGTGCCCGACACCCTCGGGTAGCGCACCTCGGAGAACAGCCCGTGCAGCGCGTGCCCGAACTCGTGGAAGGCCGTGTTGACCTCCTCGTACGTCAGCAGCGTCGGCCCTTCGGCGGGCTTGGTGACGTTCAGGTTGTTCATCACGACCGGCTTCTCGCCGAACAGGAACGACTGGTCGACCAGGTTGTTCATCCACGCGCCGCCGCGCTTGTTGGCCCTGGCGTACGGGTCCAGCAGGAACAGGCCGAGTGCCTCGCCGCCCTCGTCGGACACCTCGAAGACGCGCACGTCCTCGTGGTAGCCGTGCAGGTCGGGCCGGTCGGCGAAGCTCAGCCCGTACAGCAGCTCGGCGGCCCGGAAGATGCCGTCGCGGAAGACGCGGTCCAGCTCGAAGTAGGGGCGCATGGCGTCGGCGTCGAGGTCGTAGCGGGCCCGGCGCACCTTCTCGGCGTAGTAGGACCAGTCCCACGGCTCGATCGCGAACCCGGCCTGCTCCGCCAGCGCCTCGGCCTCCTCGCGGGCGTTGCGCACGGCCGGGCCGACGAGCTGGGAGAGCATCTCCTCGACGGCCTCCACGGTCTTGGCCGTCTCGTCGGCGACCACGTACGCGGCGTGGCTGGGGAAGCCGAGCAGCGCGGCGCGCTCGGCGCGCAGGCTCGCCATCCGGATCGCGATCGCGCGGTTGCCGGGCGCCCGCTCGACGCTCAGCTCGTACAGGCGGCGGCGCACGTCGCGGTCGGTGAACTGGGCCAGCGCGGGCTGGTTGGTGAAGTTGAGCAGCGGCAGCACGTAACGGCCGTCCTGGCGCAGCGACCTGATCGTGGCCTCGTCGAGCCCGTCGAGCTCCTTGGCGTCGTCGACGACCAGGGCCGACTCGGTGGAGGCCTTGAGCAGGTTCTGCGAGAACTCCGTCGACAGCGTCGACAGCTCCTCGTTGAGCGCCCGCAGCCGCTCCTGCTCCGGCTCCGACAGGTCGGCGCCGGCGCGGACGAAGTCGTCGCGGTACTTCTCCAGCAGCCACGCCTCCTCCGGGTCGTCGGTCGTGACCCGCTTGAGCCGGTCCCACAGCGCCCGGTCGAGGCGGATCGCGTCGCTGTGCCTGGCCAGCTCAGGCGAGATGCGCTTCTCGATCTCCATCAGCGCGTCGGAGGTGTTGGAGGACGCCATCGAGTAGAAGACCGTCGCCACCCGGTTCAGGACGCGCCCGGACCTCTCCAGCGCGGCGACCGTGTTGTCGAACGTGGGCGGCTCCTCGGCGGACGCGATGGCCGCCACCTCGGCCAGCTGCTCGGCCATCCCCCGCTCGAACGCGGGCAGGTAGTGCTCCTCCCGGATCTCCGCGAAGGGCGGCAGCTGATAGGGCAGGGTGCTTGGGGCGAAGAACGGGTTCTCGGCCAACGCTGAGGCTCCTCCACGTGGTGATTTGTCCCCATCAGCTTGGCACGTCACGGCCGGTGCCGGACCCCGCCGCGTATTCGTTTTGGTCTTACCCCCCGAGCTGGGCTATTCTTTCGGACATCGCCGAGCGCGCCCCGCAGGGGGTCCGCCGCGGTGGGGTATGGTGTAATTGGCAGCACGACTGATTCTGGTTCAGTTAGTCTAGGTTCGAGTCCTGGTACCCCAGCACAGTGCAGTGACAGTGCGGATGTTTCGATCAGAAACATCCGCTTTCTTGTTTGCATGACCGAGTTCCGCATGCGTCGCGGTTCCTTCTACGCGTTCGCCGCCCCCTTCCTGATGCCGCTCGCGCTCTTCTTCCCGGTCTGCCTGGCGCTGGGCGCGATCCTCACCCGGAGCACGCTCCTCGGCGTCCTCGTCGCCGCCGCGGCCACGGCCGCGCTCGTCGGCGTGCTCGCGGTCAAATACCGGCGGATGGTCGACGGCACCGTGGTGCGCTTCTCGCCGCAGGGCGTCGAGCTGTCCGACTCGTACGGCTTCCGCCTGCGGCTGGCGTGGGCCGACATCGAGCGCGTCGACGTGGTGGAGAGCCCGATGGCCGGCCGCAGGGTGATCGGCCGTCCCGGCGGCGTCCGGGTGCGCGCCGGGGAGATGCGCACGATCGGCCTCGTCGGCTGGGGCTCGCGGGTGCTGCCGGGCCGCGTCCCCGGCTGGATGCGCGACCACCTGGCCCGGGTGCCCGTCCACCCCGAGTCCGGGCTGCAGTGGCTCGGCATCCCGCTCGGCGCGATCGACCCGCTGTGGGAGCGCGGGCCGATGGGTGAGCTGGTACGACAGCGCAGGCCCGATCTGATGGCCCGATAGCGGTTTGGTTGTGCTCCTCGCCGTGCGGTAGAGTTACGTCCGTTGCCGGGGAGGCCCGGCACCAGCTTGTGGACAGGGTCCCGTCGTCTAGTGGCCCAGGACGCCGCCCTCTCAAGGCGGTAGCGCCGGTTCGAATCCGGTCGGGACTACCACTGTCACAAGCTCATGAAGGTCCCGTCGTCTAGTGGCCCAGGACGCCGCCCTCTCAAGGCGGTAGCGCCGGTTCGAATCCGGTCGGGACTACGCCTTCACCTGAAGACCCGGCCCATCTGGCGCCGGGTCTTTTCGTTTTACGCAATGAGACGCGAAAGCGCGCCCCCCGGTGCGGGAGGCGCGCTTCCTACTGTGCGGCGGACTACTGCGCGGCGGAGCGGGCCTTGAACAGCGCCCGCCGGGCCGCCTTGGCGATCTGCTTGTCCGGATGCACCTGGGAGATCAGGTCCAGCAGCTCCTCCACGTGCGCGTGCGGGATCTTCCACACCACGTCCAGCAGGTTGTTGAGCAGCTCCGGCCCGATGTCGCGCAGGCTGCCCACGAACTCCTGCCGCCCCAGCCCGGCCGAGATGGTCCACATGTCGAGGATCAGCCAGTTGGTGTCGTCAGGGGTGGGCTCGGGGGCGCCCTCCACGCCGAGCTGGCTCAGGTGCGTGGCCGCGTAGGGGCGCAGCGACACCTCGTCGAGCGCGGCCTGCCAGGCGGGCACGGCGGCCTCGCCGAGCGTGCCGACGACGCTGGCCGCCTGCACCCGGATGAGCGCGTCGTCGCCGTCCTTGGCGGCGGCCTCCAGCAGCTCCTCGGCGGCCTTGGCGGGCTCGCGCAGCCGCATCCAGGCGGCGAACTCCGCGTCGGCCTCCTCCTCGGGCAGCTCGGCGCTGAGGACCAGCAGCTCGTGCGCGCTCATCGACTCGATGGCGGGCCGGGCGTCGATCTCGATGTCGGAGTCGTCGAGCAGGTGGACGACGCCCTCGGTGCCGAGCGGCGTGAGGCTGACGGTGTCGCCGGAGACCTCCGTCATGCCGTAGCCGGCCAGCCAGGTGAGCGCGGGGGCGAGCGGGTCGCCCGCCTCGTGCCACGCCTGGGCGCCCAGCTCGTCGATCTCGGCGGCGGCCTCGGCCAGCTCGCGCCGCAGCCCGGCCAGATCGCGTGAGCCGCCCGCGAGCAGCAGCCTGACCAGCAGGCCCCGGGTGAGGCCGGCCAGGGCCATGGTGAGGTCCTCGTCGGCCAGCTCGGGGTCGCCGTAGTCGACGGAGTGGAGGCCGAGCATCCAGGCGTCGAGCACGTCCTCGTCGTCGTCGAACGGCCACTCGGCGGTGTCGTCCTGCACGGCCACCGTGTTGCCCTCGCCCGGCTCCAGGAACTCCAGGTCGACGGCGAGGTTCCACAGGTTCCACAGGTCGGGCACGGCCTCGGCGAGCGCGCCCTCGGTCTCCGGCCTGGGCAGGCCGACGGCGGCCAGCGCCTCCTCGACCTCGGCGTCGGACAGCAGCGTGTCCTCGCCGACGCGGCGGCCGGAGCCGACCCACAGGGCCAGGTCACGGGCCTTGGCGATGAGCGGCACCGCGCGCGCGGCGGCGGCCAGCTCGGCGTCGGGCCGCAGCCTGATCGTGGGCAGGTCGGCCAGATCGTCGGCGAAGGGCTCGAAGTCGCCGAGGTCGCCCGTCTCGTCCTCGTCCTCGACGTCCTCGATCAGGTCTTCCATCAGCTCGACGAAGTCGTCCTCCACGTCGTCGAGCTCGGCCTGCAGATCGGCGAGGCTGTCGGAGCCCTTGGCCAGCCTGCCGGTGCTCGACAGGAAGGTCAGGTAGGCGTCGACGGCGGGGAGCATGCCGTCGGCGGCCGCGTCGGGGTCGTCGACGACCTTCGGCATGCGATCGAGCAGCAGGTTGCGCAGGTCGGCGCGCTTCCACGTGCCGAGGTCCTGCGAGAAGGCGAGACGGTGCCACAGTGCGGCGGGCCCCACGAGCTCGGGGTCGCTGTCGGGCGCGTTGGTCCGTGCCCACAAGATGAACTCTTCGAGCAGGGGTCGCAGCTCAGTGGCGGCTACCTCGATGCGATCTGTCACGCACTCAGGCTAGTGCGCCAGCGACGCACTCGGCTCCCTAAATACCGGCTTTGGCGGATCATGACGTGCGTCGCATGGCCTCCGTGATGCGCTCGGCCGCGGCCATCACCGGCACCGCGTGCAGCCGCCCCGGGGCGCGGGTCAGGCGCTCGATGGGACCCGACACGCTGACCGCCGCGATCACCTTGCCGCCGCTGCCCCTTATGGCGGCTGAGACGCTCGCCACACCCTGCTCGCGCTCTCCCACGCTGTGGGCCCACCCCCGGCGCCGCACGGAGGCGAGGGTGGCGGCGGTGAACTTGGCGCCGCGCAGCCCCCGGTGCAGCCGATCGGGCTCCTCCCAGGCCAGCAGGATCTGGGCCGCCGACCCGGCGGTCATCGGCAGCGCCGAGCCGACGGGCACGGTGTCGCGCAGGCCGCTGGAGCGCTCGGCGGCGGCCACGCACACCCGCTCGTCGCCCTGCCGCCGGTAGAGTTGCGCGCTCTCGCCGGTCAGGTCCCTCAGCTGCATGAGCACGGGCGCGGCGACCGCGAGCAGGCGGTCCTCGCCGGCGGCCGTGGACAACTCCGAAAGCCTGGGGCCGAGCACGAACCTGCCCTGCGTGTCACGGGTCACGATGCGGTGGTGCTCAAGGGCGACGGCCAGCCGGTGGGCCGTGGGGCGGGCCAGGCCGGTGGCCTGGACGAGCTGCGCCAGTGACGCCGGTCCGGCTTCGAGGGCGTTGAGCACCAGAACGGCCTTGTCCAGTACTCCGACTCCGCTAGAGTTGTCCATACACCGATACTGCCGTCTCGACATATGAGAAGGCAAGTCGGAGGTCTGTCTCAAGGAGGAGATCCCATGGGCCGCACACTGGCCGAGAAGGTCTGGGAGCAGCACGTCGTGCGCCGCGCCGACGGCGAGCCCGACCTGCTCTACATCGACCTGCACCTCATCCACGAGGTGACCAGCCCGCAGGCGTTCGACGGTCTCCGTCTCGCCGGCCGGACCGTGCGAAGGCCCGATCTCACCATCGCCACCGAGGACCACAACGTGCCGACCGTCCTCGGCCCGATCTCCGACCCGGTGTCCAAGACGCAGGTCGAGACCCTGCGCAAGAACGCCGCCGAGTTCGGCCTGCGGCTCCACCCGATGGGCGACGCCGGCCAGGGCGTGGTCCACATCATCGGCCCGCAGTTCGGCCTGACGCAGCCCGGCATGACGATCGTGTGCGGCGACTCCCACACCTCCACCCACGGCGCGTTCGGCGGCATCGCGTTCGGCATCGGCACCTCCGAGGTCGAGCACGTGCTGGCCACCCAGACGCTGCCCGCCTACCGGCCCAAGACGATGGCCATCGAGGTCTCCGGCGAGCTGCCCGTCGGCGTCACCGCCAAGGACCTGATCCTGGCCATCATCGCCAAGATCGGCACCGGCGGCGGCCAGGGCTACATCGTCGAGTACCGCGGCGAGGCCGTGCGCAAGCTCTCCATGGAGGGCCGCATGACGGTGTGCAACATGTCCATCGAGGCGGGCGCCAGGGCCGGCCTGATCGCGCCCGACGAGACCACGTTCGCCTACCTCGAGGGCCGCCCGCACGCGCCGTCGGGCGAGGCGTGGGACCAGGCCGTCGCCTACTGGAAGACGCTCAGGAGCGACGACGACGCCGTCTTCGACAAGGTCGTCGAGATCGACGCCTCGACGCTGACGCCGTACGTCACCTGGGGCACGAACCCCGGCCAGGGCCTGCCGCTGAGCGGCAGCGTCCCCGCCCCGGAGAGCTTCGCCGACCCGGTCGCCCGCTCGGCCGCCGAGCGCGCCCTCGAATACATGGGCCTGACCGCCGGCACCCCGCTGCGCGACATCGAGGTCGACACCGTCTTCGTCGGCTCGTGCACCAACGGCCGCATCGAGGACCTGCGCTCGGCCGCCGAGATCCTGCGCGGCCGCCAGGTCCGGACGCGCACGCTCATCGTCCCCGGCTCGATGCTGGTCAAGCGCCAGGCCGAGGAGGAGGGCCTGCACGAGGTGTTCAAGGCCGCCGGCGCCGAGTGGCGCGAGGCCGGCTGCTCCATGTGCCTTGGCATGAACCCCGACACCCTCCAGCCGGGCGAGCGCAGCGCCTCCACCTCCAACCGCAACTTCGAGGGCCGCCAGGGCAAGGGTGGCCGCACCCATCTGGTGTCGCCGCAGGTCGCCGCCGCGACCGCCGTCACCGGCCGCCTGACCGCCCCCGCCGACCTCTAGGAGACCCACCGATGGAAGCCTTCACCACCCACACCGGTACGGCGGTGCCGCTGCGCCGCAGCAACGTCGACACCGACCAGATCATCCCGGCCGTCTGGCTCAAGCAGGTCAGCCGCACCGGGTTCGAGAAGGGCCTGTTCGCCGCCTGGCGCGAGGACCCGGCCTTCGTCCTCAACGACCCCGCCTACTCGGGCGCGTCCGTCCTGGTCTCCGGCCCCGACTTCGGCACCGGCTCCTCGCGCGAGCACGCCGTGTGGGCGCTCCAGCAGTACGGGTTCCGCGTCGTGATCGCCGCCCGGTTCGGCGACATCTTCCGCAACAACTCCACCAAGATGGGGCTGCTGCCGGTCGTGCTCCCGGGCGACAAGGTCGAGGCGCTGCAGGACGCCGTCGAGGCCGACCCGGGCCTCCAGGTGACCGTCGACCTGGCCGAGCGCCAGGTCCGCTGGGCCGGCGAGACCGTCGCCTTCGAGATCGACGACTACACCCGCTGGCGGCTCATGGAGGGCCTGGACGACATCGGGCTGACCCTGCGTCACGCCGACGACATCGCCACGTACGAGAATGGTCGGCAGCCATGGCTGCCGACCACCGTCTAGACGACGACGAGCTGGCGCGGCGGTTGCGCGAAGCGCACCGCCGCGTCCGCATGCTGCCCCTGACCGACCGCGCCGACCGCGAGCGGCTGGCGCGCCACTACCTGTCCATCTGCGACCAGGCCAAGCTCGATCCCGGCCGCGCGGCCGCCCGCCTGGACAACTTCCTGGCCGTTCTCGACGAGGCCGCCGACACGCCACGCGAGGACGAAAACACGCCGGGTGATTGAGTTCCCCCCCGATCCCGCCTACTTTCGAGCGCGTAAGGGGTTTCTACGTCAGACTCGTGAGCTGGAACCCCGAGCCGTAACTGGGGGAGCAGAAACTTTCATGAACAAGCGGGAACTCGTCGACGCCATCGCGGATCGCGTCGGCGACAGGAAGACGGCGACAGAGGCCGTCAACGCGGTCATCGACGCCGTCCAGAAGGCAGTGGCCAACGGCGACAAGGTCTCGATCACGGGCTTCGGCGCCTTCGAGATGGTGCACAAGCCGGCCAGGACGGCCAGGAACCCTTCGACCGGCGCCGAGATCAAGGTGGCGGAGAGCTGGGCGCCCAAGTTCCGCCCCGGTTCGGACTTCAAGGATCTGGTGAACGAGGGCGGCAAGAAGGCCGCAAAGAAGAAGTAGGCACCACAGCGGCGAAAGGCCCGGGCTCCCCTTGCGGGGGTCCGGGCCTTTTCACGGCAGCGGGAAGGTCGACAGCGTGATGTAGCTGATCTCGCCGCCGGACACCGTGAAGTTGACCCGCTGGCCGGTGCGCAACAGCAGCAGCGGCCCGGCGTCGAAGGCACGGGCGGGGAAGGCCAGCACGGTCCCGTCGTCGAGGAAGACCGAGCCGGACCGGGTGGCCTCGTCGAAGCTGCGCACCGTCCCCTGCATGCTTCCCAGCCTAGACCTGGTCACCGCCGTCGGGCCACAGCTCGGCCACCACCGCCGCCGTGTGGGCGCCCAGGCCGAGCGTCATGGCGGCGCGCAGGTCGTCCGGCGTGTCGACGTCGCGCCGGAGCGAGTCGATGCCCTCGGGGGTCAGCTCCTTGGCCCCGCCCGCCAGGTGCTTGGCCCGTGACTCGCCGCCGAACCGGGGCCGGAAGGGCCTGCCGGGCCGTACGCCGTAGAAGGTGGTGCCGACGTCGAGCGCGTCGGGCACGAACGCCTGGTCGAACTCGGCGGCGGCCCCCAGCGCGATCGCCAGCTCCGCCGGGCGCAGCGCCGGCAGGTCGGCCTGGAGCGCTCCGACGGGGTCGCCGGGCGCCAGCCGCACCGCGTGCGCCGCGCCGGTGCGCAGCGCCGTGTTGAGCCCCCGGTCCGGGTCGTGCACCACGTCGGCGCCGAGCCCGGCCAGCGGCCCCGCGGCGGCCGGGTCGGCCGTCACCACGATTACCCTGGCGACCGCCGGGCAGGCGAGAGCGGCAGTGACGGTGTCGCAGGCGACCGCGACGGCCAGCCGCGTGCGGTGCGGGCCCGTGGCGGCGGCCAGCCGGGTCTTCGCCGCTACCAGGGTCTTCACCGGAATGACCAGCGACCAGCGGATGCTCATAGGCTTAAGCATCGCGCCTCGACATCCCTGGCGGCCAACCGGGAGACTTGTGCGCATACCAGAGGTGTTGGAGGAGACCATGAGCCGCGTCACGCGACCGTCGCGTTTCTGGGAAACCCTGGCCGTCGTGATCGTGAAACCGCTCTCGTGGCTCCTGGTCAAGAAAGACTGGCGCCGCGGCGACCGGCTCCCGCGCACGGGAGGCGTGATCATCGTGGCCAATCACCTGTCGTGGGCCGATCCGGTGCTGCTGTCGCACTTCCTCTACAACAACGGCCGCTGGCCGATCATCCTGGCGAAGGCGGCGCTGTTCAAGGTGCCGCTGCTGGGCCACGCGGTGCGCTCGCTGCGCGCCATCCCCGTCTACCGGGGCAGCGCCGACGCCGCCAGGTCGCTGCGGGAGTCGGAGCAGCGGCTCAGGGACGGCGGCGCGATCCTGTTCTACCCCGAGGGCACCTGCACCCGCGATCCTCGCCTGTGGCCGATGGTGGGCAAGACCGGCGCCGCCCGGCTGGCCCTGGAGAGCGGCGTCCAGGTGATCCCCATCGCCCACTGGGGCGCCCACGAGCTGCTGCCCTACGGCCAGAAGCGGCCCAGGCTCTTCCCCCGCAAGACGTTCCGCGTGCTGGTCGGCCCCCCGGTCGACCTGTCGCGCTACGCCGGCCGGCCGCCGCACGCCGACGTGCTGCGCGAGGCCACGGCCGACATCATGGCCGCGCTCACCGCCCAGCTCGCCGAGCTGCGCGGCGAGAAGGCACCCGAGACTCCCTACGACCCCGCCGGACGGTGACGAGATGACCAAGGCCGCCGTGTTCGGCACCGGCTCCTGGGGGACCACGTTCGCGATGATCCTCGCCGAGGCCGGCAACAAGACCGTCCTGTACGGGCGCCGCCCCGAGGTGGTCGAGGCGATCGACCGCACCCACATGAACGCCGACTACCTGCCCGGCGTCGCGCTGCCCACCTCGCTGCGCGCCACCACCGATGTCGCCGAGGCGCTCGACGGGGCCGACTTCGTGGTGCTGGCCGTGCCCTCGCAGACGCTGCGGGCCAACCTGACCGCCTGGCGCGAGCACATCCCGCGTGACGCGGTGCTGGTCAGCCTCATGAAGGGCATCGAGCTCGGCACCACCAAGCGGATGAGCGAGGTGATCCGCGAGGTCGCCGGGGTGCCGCCGGAGCGGGTGGCGGTCGTCTCCGGGCCCAACCTGGCCAAGGAGATCGCCCAGCGCCAGCCCGCTGCCGCCGTGGTCGCCTGCGCCGACGAGGGCGTCGCCGACCGGCTGCAGAAGGCGTGCCACCTGCCGCCGTGGTTCCGCCCCTACACCAACACCGACGTGGTGGGCGTGGAGCTCGGCGGCGCCGTCAAGAACGTGATCGCGCTGGCCGTCGGCGTGGCCGCGGGCATGGGCATGGGCGACAACGTGGGCGCGCTGCTGATGACCCGGGGCCTGGCCGAGATCTCCCGCCTCGGCGCCGCGCTCGGCGCCGACCCGCACACGTTCGCCGGGCTGGCCGGCATGGGAGACCTGGTCGCCACCTGCACCTCGTCGCTGTCACGCAACCGCACCTTCGGCGAGAACCTGGGGCGCGGCATGACGCTGGAGGAGGTCGTCGCCGCCACCCGGCAGACCGCCGAGGGCGTCAAGTCCTGCGAGTCGGTGCTGGAGCTGGCCAGGAAACACGACGTGGAGATGCCGATCACCGAAGTCGTCGTCGGCGTCGTCCACGACGGCATGTCGCCTGCGGAGGCGGGGATGCTGCTCATGTCGCGCTCACCCAAACCCGAGCGTTACGGCGTCTGATGTCCCGAAACACGCGTGCTTGACTCGCTGTGGGCGGAGCGCGCCGGTAGATTCGGACCTCATGAGCAAGCCACGCGTCGCCGTCGTTTTCGGAGGTCGCAATTCCGAGCATGCCGTGTCCCTGATGGGGGCGGGCAGCGTGCTGGAGGCGATCGACAGGAGCAAGTACGAGGTGATCCCCATCGGGATCGCCCAGGACGGCAGGTGGGTGCTGGCCTCGGCCGATCAGCGCTTCCAGATCGAGGAAGGCGAGCTGCCCGCCGTCGAGACCACCGGCGCGGCGCTCGCGCTGCCCTCGGGCGGCAGCTCCCTCGTGGCCTACGACCCGGGCAGCATCCCGGTCGAGCTGGGCTCGGTCGACGTGGTGTTCCCCGTCATGCACGGGCCGTTCGCCGAGGACGGCACCATCCAGGGGCTGCTGGAGATGGCCGGGGTCCGCTACGTCGGCTCCGGCGTGCTGGCCAGCGCGGTCGGCATGGACAAGGGCTACATGAAGACGGTCCTGGCCGCCGCCGGGCTGCCGATCGGCCGCTACGTGGTGGTCCGCGACCGTGACTGGCGGCTCGACCGCGACCGGGTGGTGAAGGAGGCCGAGGAGCAGCTCGGCTGGCCGGTGTTCGTCAAGCCGGCCAGGGCCGGGTCCTCGCAGGGCATCTCCAAGGCGCATGACCGGGCCGAGCTGGAGCGGGCCGTGGAGTTCGCCAGGCAGCACGATCCCAAGGTCCTCATCGAGGAGGCCATGACCGGGCGCGAGGTCGAGTGCGCGGTGCTGGAGTCGCTCGGCGACGACCCGCCCGCCGCGTCGGCGCCCGGCGAGGTCAGGGTCGAGGGCGGCCAGGAGTTCTTCGACTTCGAGGCCAAGTACTACCCCGACCAGATGTCGCTCACCGTGCCCGCCGACATCCCGGCCGAGGCGGCCGAGGAGCTGCGCGCGATGGCGGTGCGCGCGTTCGAGGCGCTGGAGTGCGAGGGGCTGGCGCGGGTGGACTTCTTCTACACGCCCGACGGGCGGCTGGTGCTCAACGAGATCAACACCATGCCGGGCTTCACCGCGCTGTCGGTGGCGCCGCAGCTCTGGGCCGCCTCCGGGCTGCCCTACCCGGCGCTGGTCGACCGGCTCGTGCAGCTCGCGCTCAACCGGTCACCGGGGCTGCGCTGACACCTGGCCGATCGGGCCCGACAGCTCGGCGAGCACCTCGGGGGCCACGTGCGAGCCGCCGACCGTGACCTCCACGTAGAGCGGGGCGGCGACGGCGGTGAACAGGGTGGGCCGTTCGGGATCGGCGAACCAGCCCACCCCGTTGATCTCCTGGAGCTGGTCGGTGGGCGCCATCCTGGCCGGCCTGGGCACGCCGCAGCG
Source organism: Nonomuraea sp. NPDC003214 (assembly GCF_053590035.1). Lineage (NCBI taxonomy): Bacteria > Bacillati > Actinomycetota > Actinomycetes > Streptosporangiales > Streptosporangiaceae > Nonomuraea > Nonomuraea sp. NPDC003214. The sequence continues at coordinate 204,734 of NZ_JBSFSX010000002.1, forward strand.
CAGCGCGACCGTGCCCGGCCCCCACACCGCGACGTACGGGGAGGCGGGCGTGGACTCCGTGCGCCCGTCGGCCCCGATCTTGGCGGGCAGCAGGCCGGCCAGCCGGTCGCAGGCCGCCACCGCCTCACCCTCGGGCTTGGGCGGTTCGACCTGGACGGCGCCACCGCATCCGGCCAGTGCGAGCAGGACAAGCAGGACGGGGGCCGTACGCATGGAAAGATCTACCTCAGATATGGACGATCGGACACGTAAGGGTACGCGTGATGCCCTCCACGGCCTGAACTTGGGCCACGACGAGCTTGCCCAGCTCGTCGACGTTGCGAGCCTCGGCGCGCACGATCACGTCGTAGGGGCCCGTCACGTCTTCCGCCTGAGTCACCCCGGTGATGCCGGAGATCTCGTGGGCCACCGCCGCCGCCTTGCCGACCTCGGTCTGAATAAGGATGTAGGCCTGCACCATTACGTCCTCCCAGGCGATTGGATCACGCCGAAGGGCCACCGTACCCTGTGAGCGTCAGGAGGTGCGTCATCACAGTCGGTGAACTCGGCGAGTTCGGAGTTGTGGCCCGCATCGCCGCGCGCCTGCCTCAGGGCGCCGCGGTGCTGCTGGGGCCGGGCGACGACGCCGCGATGGTCGGCGCGCCGGACGGGCGCGTCGTGGTCTCTACGGATCTGCTGATCGAGGGTAGGCACTTCCGCCGCCATTGGTCCAGCGGCTACGACGTCGGCCGCAAGGCCGCGGCCCAGAACCTGGCCGACGTGGCCGCCATGGGCGCGGTGCCCACCTCCATCGTGGTCGGGCTCGGGATGCCCGCCGACCTGCCCCTCACCTGGCTCGACGGCCTCACCGACGGCTTCCGCGAGGAGTGCGCCCTGGTGGGGGCCAGTGTGGCCGGGGGCGACGTCACCCGCTGCGACCTGGTCGTCATCGGGGTGACGGCGCTGGGCGACCTCCAGGGTCGCGCGCCGGTGACCCGCGCCGCCGCCCGGCCCGGGCACGTGGTGGCCGTGGCGGGGCGCCTGGGCTATTCGGCGGCCGGGCTGGCCCTGCTGGAGGCGGGCCGCGCCACCGGCGGCGAGCAGGCCGAACGGGAGCCGCGCTGGGGCGACGTGGTGGCCGGTCACCGGCGGCCCAGCCCGCCCTACGCGTGCGGGCCGGAGGCGGCTCGGCTGGGCGCGAGCGCCATGCTGGACGTGAGCGACGGGCTGCTGCAGGACCTGGGCCACGTGGCCGTGGCCAGCGGGGTGCGCGTCGAGCTGGACCCGGGGGCGCTCCCGGTGGCGGAGCCGGTGGCCGCGGCGGCCAAGGAGCTGGGCGCCGATCCGCTCGACTGGGTGCTCACCGGCGGCGAGGACCACGCCCTGGCCGCCACGTTCCCTCCTGACGTGCGGCTTCCCGCCTCCTGGCAGGTCGTGGGGCGGGTGGTCGAGGGGGAGGGCGTCGGGGTCACGGGGCGTGAGACCGGGCCCGGCGGATGGGATCACTTTAGGTGACCAACTAGCCCGATTTGCGTAGTATTTTCCGGATTTCCGGCGTGACTGCGGGGAATGTTGGGACAAAGGCGTAGTAAAGGTGTTATGAAGATTGGCGGCCAACTGTAACCGGCAGAGAGGGCTGTCATGGGCCGCCACGGCACCGGTGGATCCGAAGATGGGGACGAACGGGGGGAAACCAGCGCCTTCTGGGGTTCGCACGACGAGCAGCCCGAGTCCTTCTGGGGCTCGGAGGGCAAGCCGTCCGAGCCAGGCTGGCCGTCACTGCCCGACCAGGTCGAGGTGACGGGCCAGTGGTCACCCATGCCCCAGCGGGACGACGCCCCGTCCTCAGCCGTGCCGCAGTCCGACCCGTTCGAGGTCACCGGCGCCTTCGCCGCGTCGCCCCGGCCGGAGCCCGGACGCCCGGTCCCGCCGGCTGACCAGCCCTTCGAGGTCACGGGCGCCTTCGCCCGCCCGGCCTCCTGGGACGACGTCCCCGAGGCCGCCGCGCAGCCGCCGTCCCGGCCCAGCGTCTTCGACCCGGCCCCGCACGACAGCACGGCCGTCTTCGGCCCGCCGTCGGACCCCTTCGGCCAGGCCAAGCAGCCGAACCCGTTCGAGCCGGACCCTCCGCTGAACCCGCAGGTCCCGGTCCCCAATCCGTTCGACCAGGGGCCGCAGACGGGGTCGTTCGAGCCCGTGGGCGGCGACCACCCGAACCCGTACGCCCGGCCCGGCGGGTTCGCCGGCGGGGAGGCGTTCGACGAGGGCCCGGCGGAGCGGACCGGCGCGTTCAATCCCTTCCCTGACGACCGTACGGCGAGGTTCGACCCGCCCGTCACCGCAGGCCCGCCCGAGCCGGGCGACGTCAAGGTGGCAGGCGAGCCGACGATGGCCGCGCCCACCCCCGCGTGGGCCGAGGCCGAGAGCGGCTTCCTCGGCTCCGGCTGGTCGTCGGACGGCGAGCAGCCCGCCGAGCCGGAGCCCAGCTCGCGCCGTGGCCGCCGCAAGCCGCCCAAGGACCCGTACGACGCCCCGTCCGGCGGCAGGGGCAAGCTGGCCCTGCTCTCCGTGGCGGCCGTCGCCATCGTGCTCGGCGGCACCGTGGCGGGCGTCAAGCTGATGAGCTCCGGCGGCGCGGCCGACTGCCCCGGCGGCGCCTGCGCAGCCGTCCAGGCGAGCAACCAGCCGGGCCCGGCCGTGTCCGAGCCCCCGGCCGAGGACACCGAGCCCGTGGCGGACCCCGCCGAGGAGCCGGTGGAGGACGAGCCGACGGAGAAGGAGAGCGAGGCGGCCGACCCGCCGGCGCCGAAGGCCACGAACGCCCCGGTCCAGCCGCGCCGCACCCCGTCGCCGACCCCCAAGCCGACCAAGACCAAGTCCAAGCAGGCCCAGGAGCCTGTGGAGGAGCCGGTCGACGAGATCATCGAGGAGATCCCGACCGAGACGCCCAGCGAGGAGACGTCCCCGCTGGGTGACGCCGACGGCCGGCCCAGGCAGGACAGCACCACCCAGCCGGCCCCGACGGCCACCACCCAGCTCGCGGCCGGCGGCTCCTCCGTGCGGGTCGACTTCGACGTGGTCAAGCAGGGCCTCACCGGCTACACCGCCGCCGTGAACGTCCGCAACTCCTCCGCCGGCCCGCTGACCGCCCTCACGCTGTCGCTGCCCGTACGGGGCCGCGTCACGGATGTCGACGGCGCCACCTGGACGCAGGACGGGAACCTGCTGATCGTGGACCTGCCGGCGACGATCGCGTCCGGCGACTCCAGCGAGATCACCGTCAAGGCCCTCGGCAAGGCGGGCCAGCCGCGTAGCTGCGGCATGGTCGGCGGGGAGTGTTCCGTCAGCTAAGTGGTTGGATGGGGGATATGACGGTTTCGACTCCCCCACGCGTGCTGACCGTCGCCGGATCCGACTCCGGCGGCGGTGCGGGCATCCAGGCCGATCTGAAGACCATGCTGGCCCAGGGCGTGCACGGCATGAGCGTGATCGCCGCGGTCACCGCGCAGAACTCCATCGGCGTCCAGGGCTACTGGGAGCTGCCTCCCGAGGCGGTGCGGGCGCAGCTCGACTCGGTGCTCGGCGACATCGGCGCCCAGGCCGTCAAGACCGGCATGCTGGCCTCGCCCGCCCTGGTCGAGCTGGTCGCGGAGAAGCTGGCCGGCTACCCCGCGCCGCTCGTCGTCGACCCGGTCGGCGTGTCCAAGCACGGCGACTCCCTGCTCGCCCCCGAGGCCGTCGAGACGCTCAGGACGCGCCTGCTGCCGGTCGCCACCGTCGTCACCCCCAACCTGTGGGAGGTGGAACAGCTCACCAGCGTCAAGGTCGAGGACGAGGACGACCTGCGCCGGGCCGCCGACGCCATCCTGGAGCTCGGGCCCACCTGGGTGCTGGTCAAGGGCGGCCACCTGCCCGGCCGGCCCGTCGACCTCCTCACCGACGGCGCGGCCGAGCACCGCTTCACCGCCGAACGCCACGACAACCGCCACACCCACGGCACCGGCTGCACGCTCGCCTCCGCCATCGCCTCCCACCTGGCCCTGGGCGAGGACGTGCCGGGCGCCGTCGCCAAGGCCAAGGCGTACGTGACGGGCGCCATCGCCCACGGCTTCCCCCTGGGCGCGGGCATCGGCCCGGTCGACCACGCCTGGCAGCAGCGCACCCAGCGATGACCGAGCCCGTACGGCGGGCCTGTGGCGTCCAGCGGCCTTCGCCGTTCGGCGGGCCTTGCCGCTCGGTGGGCACGACGAAGGCCCGCCGCTCGGGTGAGCGGCGGGCCTTCGTCAGAGCGTGGGTTAGCGGGTGACCTTGCCCGCCTTGATGCACGAGGTGCACACGTTCATCTTCTTCGGCGTGCCGCCGACGACCGCGCGAACCGTCTGGATGTTGGGGTTCCAACGACGGCGGGTGCGGCGGTGAGAGTGGGACACGTTGTTGCCGAAGGTCGGCCCCTTGCGGCAGACATCGCAGACGGAAGCCACGGTATCGCTCCTTAAAACAGTCGATGTAGCCCGGTCCGCTGATGTTCGTCGGGCGGAGGGCATGCCGGGACAACCGGCCAGCCAGACGAGAATATCCGATCCGCACCACCACGGCGAACTCGATCACCACTGGACGACGCCGGACACGGCGATATTCTCCTCGATTAACGGTAGCGCACGCGGGGAGGCCGGAGCGCGCACATGGAGGATCTCGACCCGCCCGCGGTGCGACGCTGGGCCCGGCTGGCCGCGGACGCGCTCGGCAGGGCCAGGGGCGAGCTCGACGCGCTCAACGTGTTCCCGGTGGCCGACGGCGACACCGGCACGAACCTGCACCTGACGATGCTGTCGGCGGCCGAGGCGGTCGAGTCGCTGCCCGACGACGTGGGCGCCGAGGTCGTGTGGCAGACGCTCTCCTACGGGGCGCTGGTCGGGGCGCGCGGCAATTCCGGGGTCATCGTCAGCCAGGCGCTGCGCGGGCTGGCCGAGGTGCTGAAGGACGGCTCCGACCTGCGTGCCGGGCTGGCCAGGGCCGCCGCGCTCGCCAGGCAGAGCGTCGCCAGGCCCGTCGACGGCACGGTGCTGAGCGTGCTGGCCGCCGCCGCGCAGGCCGTACAGGACCTGCGGAGCGGGCCCGGCGAGGTCGCGCGCCGCGCCGCCGAGGCCGCCCGCGCGGCGCTGCGCCGTACCCCCGACCAGCTCGACGTGCTGGCCCGCAGCGGCGTCGTCGACGCGGGCGGCGCCGGGCTGGCGATCGTGCTGGAGACGCTCGCCGCGGTGATCACCGGCGTCCACCGGGAGCGCTACGAGGTGCCCGGACCGACCGCCCGGGTGTCGCCGATGACCGAGGTGGGCGCGGGCTACGAGGTCATGTACCTGCTCGACGCCGACGACGAGGCCGTCGCCCGGCTGCGTACGGAGCTCGACGCCATGGGCGAGTCGCTCGTCGTGGTCGGCGGCGAGGGGCTGTGGAACGTCCACGTGCACGTCGGCGAGGCGGGCCCGGCGGTCGAGGCCGGGCTGCGGGCCGGCCGCCCCCACCGCATCAGGATCACCTACCTGGCCGAGCGCACCCACCGGGCCGGACCCGGCCGGGGCGTGGTGGCCGTCGCCGCGGGCGACGGGATCGCGGCGCTGTTCGAGGAGTGCGGCGCGGTCGTCGTCCGGCGCGAGCCCGGCGGCAGGCCGGCCCTGCCCGCCATGCTCGCCGCCATCCGGCAGGCCGGGGACGAGGTCGTCGTGCTCCCGAACGACGAGGCTGCCGGAGCCGTCGCCTCCGCCGCCGCCGAGATCGCCCGCGAGGACGGCGTCGCGGTGAGCGTGCTGCCGACCAGGGCGACCGTGCAGGGCCTGGCCGCGCTCGCCGTGCACGACCCGCTGCGGCGCTTCGACGACGACGTGGTCGCCATGACCGACGCCGCCGGCCACACCCGCCACGGCCACCTCGCGCTGGCCGACCAGGAGGCCGTCACCAGCGCCGGCCTGTGCCGCCCCGGCGACGTGCTCGGGCTGATCGACGGCGACGTGGCCGTGATCGGCGACACGCTCGACGGCGTCGCCACGCTCGTCGTGGACCGGATGGTGGCAGGCGGCGGCGAGCTGGTAACCCTCGTCACGGGCGCCCGCGCCCCGGCCCTGCTCGCCGACCACGTGGCCGGGCATCTCTCGCGCGTACGGCCCGACGTCGACCTCGTCGTCTACCAGGGGGAGCAGGACGGCTACCCGCTGCTCATCGGCGTCGAGTGATTCCTGTCGGCCGCAAGCGGTAGAACTAGGTGGCGTGAGCCGTTTCGACGAGCCTCTGACGAAGGCGCTCGACCCGAAGACCGCCAAGCTGCTGCACACCGTGCTCGGCCTGGAGACGGTCGGCGACCTGCTGCGCCACTACCCCCGGCGCTATGCCGAGCGCGGCGAGCTGACCTCGCTCGACGCCCTGGAGGTCGACGAGCACGTGACCGTGGTGGGCGAGGTCACCCGGCTGATGCGCAAGCCGATGCGCAACCGCGGCGGCACCTGGCTGGAGGTCGAGGTCGTCGACGGCAGCGGCAGCAAGATCTACCTGTCGTTCTTCGGCAAGGGCTCCCACGTGGCCGAGTCGCGGCTCAAACCGGGCAGGCGCGGCATGTTCGCCGGCAAGGTGGGGCTGTTCGGGGCGCGGGGCAAACCGCGCTGGCAGCTCGCCCACCCCGAGTTCGAGCTGTTCGAGGAGGGCGAGGCGAGCGCCGAGGACTTCGCGGCGGCGCCGGTGCCCATCTACCCGGCGGGCAAGGACCTCACCCCGTGGGCGATCCGGCGGGCCATCGGCATGATGCTCGACACGCTCGGCCCGCTCGACGACCCGCTGCCCGCCGACCTGCGCGCCCGCCACGCGCTGCCGGGCCTCGACGACGCGCTGACGGCGATCCACCGGCCGAAGGACTTCGGTGACGTGCAGCGGGCCCGCAAGCGGCTGAAGTTCGACGAGGCGTTCCTGCTCCAGGCCGTGCTGCTGCAGCGCAGGCAGGCGGCCACCGCGTGGCCGGCCAAGCCGCGCCCGCGCCGCGACGGCGGCCTGCTGGCCGACTTCGACGCGCGGCTGCCGTTCTCGCTCACCGAGGGGCAGGCGGCCGTCGGCGAGGAGATCGCCGCCGACCTGGCGCTGGAGCACCCCATGCACCGGCTGCTCCAGGGCGAGGTCGGCGCCGGCAAGACCGTCGTCGCGCTGCGCGCCATGCTCCAGGTCGTCGACGCGGGCGGCCAGGCCGTGCTGCTCGCCCCGACCGAGGTGCTCGCCCAGCAGCACCACCGCTCCATCAGCGGCATGCTGGGCGACCTGGCGCAGGGCGGCATGTTCGGCGGCACCGCCGTCACCCTGCTCACCGGCTCGATGGGAGCCGCCGCCCGGCGCGCGGCCCTGCTCGACGCCGCCTCCGGCACCGCCGGGATCGTCGTCGGCACCCACGCCCTGCTCCAGGAGCACGTCCAGTTCGCCGACCTCGGCCTCGTGGTCGTCGACGAGCAGCACCGCTTCGGCGTCGAGCAGCGCGACGCGCTCCGCGAGAAGGCCGGCGACGCCCGGCCCCACGTCCTCGTCATGACCGCCACCCCCATCCCGCGCACGGTCGCCATGACCGTCTTCGGCGACCTGGAAGTCTCCACGCTCTCCCAGCTCCCCTCCGGGCGGGCGCCCATCACCACCCACGTCGTCCCCGCCGCCGAGAAGCCCCACTACCTCGAACGCACCTGGGCCCGGGTCCGCGAAGAGGTCGCCCTCGGCCGGCAGGCGTACATCGTCTGCCCCCGCATCGGCGACCTGGAGGGCGACGAGGGCGACCTGGCCCCCACCGCCTCCGACTCCAACTCCGGCTCCGCCTCCGCCGACGAGGAGCGCCGGCCGCCGCTGGCCGTCCTGGAGGTGGCCGAGATGCTGTCCGAAGGGCCCTTCCACGACCTGCGCGTGGCCGTCCTCCACGGCAAGCTGCCGCCCGAGGAGAAGGACGCCATCATGCGGTCGTTCAGCCGGGGCGAGATCGACATCCTGGTGGCGACCACGGTGATCGAGGTCGGCGTCGACGTGCCCAACTCGTCCGTGATGATCATCATGGACGCCGACCGGTTCGGCGTCTCCCAGCTCCACCAGCTCCGCGGGCGCGTCGGGCGGGGCGGGCTGCCCGGGCTGTGCCTGCTGGTGTCCGACTTCCCGGAGAACACCCCCGCCCGCGCCCGCCTCGACGCCGTCGCCGCGACCCTCGACGGGTTCGAGCTCTCGCGCGTCGACCTGGAACAGCGCCGCGAGGGCGACGTCCTCGGCGCCGCCCAGTCGGGCAAACGGTCGTCGCTCAAGATGCTGCAGCTGCTGCGCGACGAGGACGTCATCGCCACCGCCCGCGACGAGGCCGCCGCCCTCCTCGCCGCCGACCCCGCCCTCACCACCCACCCCGGCCTCCGCGCCGAGATCGACCGCCTCCTGGCCGACGAACGCGCCGAATACCTGGAAAAGACCTAACCCCGCCGAGGGGGCGTACGGCGCGGGCGGGGGCTGGGGCCTGCCGGGAGGGGCGTGCGCGTTGGGAGGGGAGGGGGGACGGCTCCCTGCGGTGGTCACCCCCCGGGCGCCGGTGCGGCGAGGGGGCGTACGGCGGAGGTCGGCGCAGGCGTACGGAGCGGACGGGGCTGGGGCCTGTCGGGCGGGGGCGTGCGCATTGGGAGGGGAGGGCGGCTTCCTGCGGGAGGCCACCCCCCCGGCGCCGGTGCGGCGAGAGGGGCGTACGGCGGAGGTCGGCGCAAGGCGTACGGCGCGGAAGGGTCGGGGAGGCGGGGCGGCTGGAGCCAGCGCGATGGGGCCACGGGCTGAGGGGCGCGTACGGCGCGGAAGGCCAAGGGTGAGGCACCGGCGGACGGCGCCGTCAGGTGTGTGGGGAGGGGGTGCCCAGGGCCCAGCCGCGGGGACGGCCTCCCCCCGAATGCCGTCCCCGGCTGGGCCCACCCTCGGGTCAGGTGCCGAGGGAACCGGCGTGCGGAAGGGCTCACGATCACGCCGGTCGGCCTTCATGTGGGTCACCTCGAAGGCCGCAGGACTCATCTTGCTCACTGGGCCCCCCGATGTGAATCACCCTTGCGCAGTCGAGGCAGACACTTGTCCACTCTTGACCTGGGCGGACATGCGGAACAATGGGGCGCATGACTCGGATCATCGCGGGGAGCGCGGGTGGGCGCCGGTTGGAGACGCCGCCGGGGCGCGGGACGAGGCCGACCAGCGACAGGGCCAGGGAAGGCGTCTTCTTGACGCTCGACTCGCTGTACGGGCTCGACGGGGCGCGGGTGATGGATCTGTACGCCGGGTCGGGGGCGGTGGGGCTGGAGGCGCTGTCGCGGGGGGCGGCCGAGGCGGTGCTGGTGGAGTCGGACCCGAAGGCGGTGCGGGTCATCAGGTCGAACGTGGCGTCGCTGGGTCTGGCCGGGGCGCGGGTGGTGGCCGATCGGGTGGAGCGGGTGCTGGCCAGGGCGGGGGAGGAGCCGTTCGACATCGTGTTCGCGGATCCGCCGTACGCGGTGTCGGATGACGAGGTGGGGCGGGTGCTGGTGGCGCTGCGGGACAACGGGTGGCTGGTCCCGGGGGCTTTGGTGGCTTTCGAGAGGGAAAGCAGGGGGAAGGCCCTGATGTGGCCTGACGGGTACGTTGAGGAGAGGGTCCGTCGATATGGTGAAGCGTCCGTTTGGTACGGTCGCGCCGCCGGGGAAACCGTAGACCACCCGTAGACCTGGGAGGCGTGTTGCGCCGCGTTGTCTGCCCGGGGTCGTTCGACCCCATCACCAACGGTCATCTCGACATCATCGGCCGGGCCGCCCGGCTGTACGACGAGGTGACGGTGGCCGTACTGATCAATGTCGAGAAGAGCAGCCTGTTCACGGTCGACGAGCGGATCGACATCCTGCAGACCGTCACCAAGGAATACGCGAACGTCAAGGTCAGGAAGTTCCACGGTCTGCTCGTCGACTTCTGCAAGCAGAACGACATCCCGGCGATCGTCAAGGGCATCCGGGTGGTCAGCGACTTCGACTACGAGTTGCAGATGGCCCAGCTCAACTACCGGCTGTCGGGCGTGGAGACGCTGTTCATGCCGACGAACCCCGAATACTCGTTCCTGTCGTCGAGCCGGGTGAAGGAGATCGCCCGTTATGGCGGAGACGTGTCCGGCCTGGTGCCGGACCTGGTGCACAAGCTGCTCGTCGAGCGGCTCAGAGGCTGACGGCGACCTGGTATCCTTTCATTTCGGCCTTGTACGACGGCGTTATCGCCATGCCTAGCGAGAGCAGGATGACTCAGCACCTCAACCCCCGCTCCCCTTGGGTGATCTCCACTCACGACCTGGGAAAGCGGCCGGGCACGATGCGAGAGATCACCCTGACCCTTCCGGCTCCGGCGGATCTCGGCGTCGACATGATCGGCGTTCCCAAGGACGCCGAAGTCGAGCTGGACCTCCGGCTCGAAGCAGTGATGGAAGGCGTGCTCGTCTCGGGCACGGCGCAGGCCCCGCTCGCCGGGGAGTGCGCGCGGTGCCTTGACCCGTTGACCTCGGAGATCGAGGTCGACCTGCAGGAGCTGTTCTTCTACTCCGACGAGGACGCCTCGGAGGACGACTCGCTGCTCGACGGAGAGCTGCTCGACCTCGAGCCGACGTTCCGTGACGCGGTGGTGCTCGCACTGCCGTTGAGCCCCGTCTGCCGCGAGGACTGCCCGGGGCTCTGCACGGAGTGCGGGATCAAGCTGGCCGAGGCCGGCGACGATCACCGGCACGAGAAGATCGACGCCCGCTGGGCGTCGTTGCAAGGTCTGGTTACCGAGAACGATAACGATCAGGAGAAGTGACGTGGCCGTCCCGAAGCGAAAGATGTCGCGGAGCAACACCCGCGCCCGTCGCTCCCAGTGGAAGACGACTGCTGTCGCCCTGGTGAGCTGCCCGCAGTGCCGTTCGCCGAAGCAGCCGCACATCGCGTGCCCCACCTGCGGCACCTACAACCGCCGTCAGGTCATCGAGCCGTCTGCCTGATCTCGCTGAGTTGACGTGATGCCGACCGGGTGCCATTGTGCCCCGGTCGGCGTTACCGTCTCAGATGCGTGCGGTTACGGTTTCGCCCGCGGTCGTGGTGGACGCCGGGGCCTGTTCCCCCCGACGCCCACCACGTTTTCGGGCATCTTCCGCAGCCGTCGTGCCTGGTGAAGATGTTCCGAGGAGGAAAGCACGTGGGCGCAGGTCCTAAGCCGGTGGCCGTGGAGGTCGCCAGAGAAGAGCTGGAGCGGGTCCTGGCGGTCGGCCTGGACTCCGACATCCTGGAGCGGGCGCTGACGCACCGCTCCTACGCGTACGAGAACGGCGGCCTGCCCACCAACGAGCGCCTGGAGTTCCTCGGCGACTCGGTGCTGGGCCTGGTGGTCACCGACACGCTCTACCGCAATCACCCCGATCTGCCCGAGGGCCAGCTGGCCAAGCTGCGGGCGGCGGTGGTCAACATGCGCGCGCTCGCCGACGTGGCGCGTGGCCTGGGCCTGGGCCGGTTCCTGCGGCTGGGCCGGGGCGAGGAGGGCACCGGGGGCCGTGACAAGTCCTCGATCCTGGCCGACACGCTGGAGGCGCTGATCGGCGCCGTCTACGTCGACAAGGGGCTGGACGAGGCGTTCCGGGTCGTGCACGTGCTGTTCGACCCGCTGATCGTGCGTTCGGCGTCGCTGGGCGCCGGGCTCGACTGGAAGACCTCGCTGCAGGAGCTGACCGCCTCCGAGGCGCTGGGCGTGCCCGAATACCACGTCGAGGAGAGCGGCCCCGACCACGCCAAGTCGTTCACCGCCGTGGTGCGGGTGGGCGGCGAGCCCTACGGCGAGGGCAGCGGGCGCAGCAAGAAGGAGGCCGAGCAGCAGGCGGCCGAGGCGGCGTGGACCCGGATCCGGGCCCGCCGCGAGCAGCGCGAGAGCCAGCCGGCGGGCTAGGTTGCCCGAGCTTCCCGAGGTCGAGGTCGTCCGCCGCGGTCTGGCGGAGTGGGTGACCGGCCGTGAGATCGCCTCCGCCGAGGTGCTGCACCCGCGAGCGATCCGGCGTCATCTGCCGGGCGCCGACGAGTTCGCGGCGCGGCTGCGCGGGCGGCTGGTCAAGTCGGCCGAGCGGCGCGGCAAATACCTGTGGCTGCCGCTGTCGGGGCCTGAGGAGGCGCTGCTGGCGCATCTGGGCATGAGCGGCCAGTTGCTGGTGGTCGATCCGGACGCGCCGCCGGAGAAGCATCTGCGGGTGCGGCTCAGGTTCGCCGACGGCGGCTCCGACCTGCGCTTCGTCGACCAGCGGACGTTCGGGCACGTGATGCTCACCACGCTGGTGGGCGGGGTGCCCGAGCCGATCGCGCACATCGCGCCCGACCCGTTCGAGGAGTCGTTCGACGAGGCCGCCTTCACGGCGGCGTTGCGCGCGAAGAAGACGGAGATCAAGCGGGCGCTGCTCGACCAGTCGCTGATCAGCGGCGTCGGCAACATCTACGCCGACGAGGCGCTGTGGCTGGCCCGGCTGCACTGGGCGCGGCCCGCGCAGACGCTCACCCGGCCCAAGGTCGCCGAGCTGGTGGCCGCGGTGCGCGAGGTGATGGGCGCCGCGCTCCAGCAGGGCGGCACGTCCTTCGACAGCCTGTACGTGAACGTCAACGGCGAGAGCGGCTACTTCGACCGCTCACTGGAGGTGTACGGCAGGCAGGACCAGCCCTGCTCGCGCTGCGGCGCCCCGATCAGGCGTGAGCCGTTCATGAACCGGTCGTCCTACTCCTGCCCGAGGTGCCAGCGGCGGCCGCGCTGATCCGAGAGCGTGGCCCCGATCATCGTCGCAGCGGACCAACCTCGGGCCCGGTGTTGGGCCGCTGACACCAAGCGCGAGGCGGCCCTGACGGTGTTGGGTGGGTCTCATGGTGGATCTGCTGTTGCGCGGTGGTTCGGTGTACGACGGGCTGGGCTCCGCGGCCGTGACCGCGGACGTCGCCGTCGAGGGCGGCAGGGTGGTGGCCGTCGGCCGTGACCTGGGCGCCGCCCGCCGGGTGCTGGACGTGACGGGGCTCGCGGTCGCGCCCGGGTTCGTCGATCCGCACGCGCACTCCGACCTGGTGCCGCTCATGCCGCGGGCGCAGCCGTTCAAGCTGCTCCAGGGCGTGACGACGGAGATCAACGGCAACTGCGGCTTCTCCTACGCCCCGGACGCCTCCCGGCTGGAGGAGCTGACCGGGGACGGGGTGCCCGACTGGACGTTCGCCGGCTACCTGGCGGCCGTGGCGGACGCCGGGCCGACCAACCACGTGGCCACGCTGGTCGGACACTCGACGCTGCGCGGCGCGGTGGCCGGGTTCGAGCCGGAGCTGCGGCCCGGCGACCTGGAGCGGATGTGCGAGCTGGCCGCCGAGGCGTTCGAGGCGGGCGCGTGCGGGCTGTCGAGCGGCCTCATCTACCCGCCGGGCAGCTACGGCGACACCGACGAGCTGGTGGCCCTGGCCAGGGTCGCGCACCGCTACGGCGTCCCGTACACGACTCATCTGCGCGACGAGGGGTCGGCGCTGGGGCAGGCGCTGGACGAGGCCGTCGAGATCGCCCGGCGGGCGCGGGTGCGCCTTCAGGTGTCCCACTGCAAGGTCGCCGGCCGCGCCAACCACGGCGGGGCGGGGATGCTGCTCGGCAAGCTGCGCGAGGCCCGCCTGGCGGGCGTGGACGTGCGCGGCGACCAGTACCCCTACACGGCGGGTTCCACCGTCCTGGCGGCGCTGCTGCCGCCGGCCGCGCTGGCCGGCGGCGGCGTGCGCGACACGCTCGCCTCGCCCGGCGAGCGGGCCCGGCTGCGGGCCCGCGCCGAGGCGGGCGGCTCGGGCTCCGGGCTCTGGCGCGACGCCGTCCCCGAGGGCGTGCTGATCACCTCGCACGCCGAGCCGGGGTACGCCGGCCGCACGCTCGCGGACGTGGCCGCCTCCGGCGACGCCTGGGAGACGCTGTGCGATCTGGTGTCGGCCGATCCGGCCGCCGAGATGGTCGTCGAGATGATGGCCGAGGCCGACGTGACCGAGATCATGGCCGACCCGCTGATCGGCATCGGCTCCGACAACGGCGCCCCGGCCGGGCTGGAGCATCCCCGCACGTGGGGGTGCTTCCCCCGGTTCCTCGGGGTGTACGTGCGCGAGCGCGGGGTGGTCGGCTGGGCGGAGGCGGTGCGCAAGATGACCTCGGCCAACGCCGCCCAGTTCGGGCTGCGCGGGCGGGGCTGCCTGGTGCCGGGGGCGTACGCGGACGTGTGCGTGTTCGACCCGGAGAGCGTGGGCCACGCCGGGACGTACGCCGAGCCGGCCGCCCGGCCGACGGGCATCGTGCACGTCCTGCTGGAGGGCCGGGTGGCGGTCGAGTCAGGCGTGTTCACCGGCGGGCGTCACGGCCGGCTGCTGCGCCCGTGAGCCCCGTACGGCGATGAGGACGGCCGCCAGCGCGGTCAGCGCCGCGCCCAGCCACATCACGGCGGTCACCGAGACGCCGTCGGCCACCCGGCCGCCGGCGAGCGCGCCGAGCGCGATGGAGACGTTGAACGCGCCGACGAACAGCGCCGTGCCCAGCTCGCCGCCGCCGGCCCGCATGATCCACAGCTGCAGGGTGACGCCCACGCCGCCGTAGCCGAGACCCCAGACGACGAGCACGGCCAGCGGCAGGCCGATCAGCGGCAGCGCCGCCATGCCCGCGACCATGAGCGCGACCAGCGTGATCAGGACCGCCGCCGGGTTCCTGGCGGCCCGCGCGCCGGCGGCGAAGTTGCCCGCCACGCCCGCCGCGCCGTACAGCAGGAGCGCGACGCCGACCAGCACCGGGCCGGCGTGCGTGACCTGCTCCATGAACGGCCGCACGTAGGTGTAGGCGGCGAAGTGGCCGGCCACGATCAGGACGGTCAGCACGAGGACGAGCCTGAGCGGACCCGAGAACGCGCCGGACAGCGCGCTGCGGCTGTCGGTCCCCGGCAGCGGCGGCAGCGTGGCGGCCAGCAGCGCGAGCAGGACGAGCGCGCCGGCGCCCATGGCGGCGAACGCCGTGCGCCATCCCGCGAACGACGACACGAACGTCGCCGCGGGCACCCCCAGCACCGAGGCCACCGCCACGCCGGACAGGATGACGGAGGTGGCCCGGCCGACCGCCCGTTCCGGCACCAGGCGCGGGCCCAGCCCGGCCGCGATGGCCCAGAACCCGCCGATGCTCACCCCGGTCAGCACCCGGGCCGCCAGCATCACCGGGTAGTTCGGCGCGAGCGCGCCCATCAGGTTGCCCGCCGCCAGCAACGCCATCAACGCCAGCAGCATGATCCGCCGGTCCAGCCGCCGGGTGGTGAACGCCAGCACGGGCGCCGAGGCGGCGGCCACCAGCCCGGGGGCCGTCATCATCAGCCCGGCCGTGCCGTCCGACACGCCGAGCGACGCGGCGATCTCGGTCAGCAGGCCGACGGGCAGCATCTCGCTGGTCACGAGGGTGAAGGTGCCCGCCGCGACCGAGGTCACGGCGAGCCAGCGCGCCGGAGCGGCGGCGGGTGCGTCAGTCGTCGTCATGCCGCTCAGCCTCGCGGCGGCACGCGTGGGGAACAATGACGAACGGCGAAGCCTTGGTTTAGGCAGGCTAAGCGATGCTGGAGGCGGGGATGGAGTTCAGGGAGCTGGAGTGCTTCGTCGTGCTGAGCGAGGAGCTGCACTTCGCGCGCACGGCCGAGCGCCTCTACCTGTCGCCGGGGCGGGTGAGCCAGCTCATGCGCGCCCTGGAGACCAGGATCGGCGGCAGGCTCTTCGAGCGCACCAGCAGGAGGGTGCGGCTCACGCCGCTCGGCGAGCGGTTCCTGGCCGACCTGAGGCCCGCCTACGCCGGGCTGGCGAGCGCCGTGAGCCGGGCCAAGGCCGCGGCGCGGGAGGTCACGGGCGTGCTCAGGGTGGGGTTCCTGGCCACGCCGACGGACGTGGTCACGGGCAGCGTGCTGGCGTTCGAGAGCGGGCATCCCGGCTCGTCGGTCGAGCTGGTGGAGATCCCGCTGTCCGACCCGTTCGGCAGGCTGCGGGCCGGGCAGGTCGACGTCGCGTTCACGCTGCTGCCGGTGGACGAGCCCGACCTGGCGACCGGCGAGGCCCTGAACCGCGTCCCCTACCACCTCGGGCTGCCCGCCGGCCATCCGCTGGCCGGGCGGGTCAGCATCGGCGCGGAGGAGCTGGCCGGCGTGCCGCTGATCGGGCTGGACGGGCCCGCGCCGCGCGGATGGCGCGAGCGGGCGGCACCCAGCGTGACCCCTTCCGGACAGCCGATTCCCCAGGCAGGTACGGTGGCCACCAGCCAGGAGGGCCTGACCCAGGTGGCGCTCGGCCGGGGCGGCATGCTGTTCTGCACCCCGACGGCGGCCCACCACAGGCGGCCCGACGTGAGCTTCGTGCCGGTCACCGGGCTGCCGCCGTCAGTGCTCGGCCTGGCCTGGGTCAAAGCGGCGGAGACCGCGGCGATCAGGGCGTTCGCGCGGGCGGCGGCCGGTCACGCGCTGAGGCTCGTGGCAGCCTGACGTCAGCAGGGAGGAATCATGGACGACGCGCGTATGACCGCCTGGGTGCGGGGCAGGGTGCAAGGGGTGGGGTTCCGCTGGTGGACCAGGGCCAGGGCGCTGGAGCTGGGCCTGACCGGCTGGGCCAGGAACACCGACGACGGCCGGGTCGAGGTCGTCGCCGAGGGGCCGCGCGAGTCGTGCGTCAAGCTCCTCGACCTGCTCAGAGGTTGCGACACGCCGGGCAGGGTGGATGGAGTAGTGGAACGCTGGAGCGAACCCCGAGGTAGCTTGGGCGGATTTGTGGAGCGGTGACCCGTTTCGTTAAACGGCTCAAATAGGGTATAGTTATATGTCGGGAGTGCCTGTCGGTAGGGCAGAGCGGTGCGTTCGACTTGACCGCCCACACGGCCGGTGCGACTCTTGTTAGGTACCACGCGCACCCCTCCCGCGGAATAGAAGTGCGCGAACCAGTCTGGTCACTCAGCGTGGAGGACCCTTTACCATGGCGAAGGCTCTACTCGGCCACGTCGGCGGTCCTGACCCTCGAATGGTCTCGGAGATGCGGCGATTGCAGCAGCGGATCCGTGACCTGGAGGCAGAACTCATCCGACTCCAGGCCCAGAATGACGCTCTTGCGGCGCAAACCCGCGATGAGGCAATCAGCCGCATGCAGGAGCGCGAGCCGGCACTCACCTGAGAGTGATCGGAGCGCAAGATCAGGGACGTCTCACCGAGGCGTCCCTTGTTATTTTTCGCGGGACCGTTGTTTTGCGTTAGACCCTCCTCACCTCCTGACTGCGCCCGCCAGCGACGGGCAGCCGGGGCCAGTAGGCTTTCCCGGAGTTCCGTCCAGGAGTAGGGGGTCCGCGCTTTGTACCTGAAGACCCTCACGCTGCGCGGATTCAAGTCCTTCGCCTCGGCCACCGCCCTCCGCTTCGAGCCCGGCATCACCTGCGTCGTCGGCCCCAACGGCTCCGGCAAGTCCAACGTCGTCGACGCCCTGGCCTGGGTCATGGGCGAGCACAGCGCCAAGTCGCTGCGCGGCGGCAAGATGGAGGACGTCATCTTCGCCGGCACCTCCTCCCGGCCGCCCCTCGGCCGCGCCGAGGTGACGCTGACCATCGACAACACCGACGGCGCCCTGCCGATCGACTACACCGAGGTCACGATCAGCCGGCTGATGTTCCGGTCCGGCCAGAGCGAGTACGCGATCAACGGTGACACCTGCCGCCTGCTCGACATCCAGGAGCTGCTGTCCGACTCCGGCATCGGCAGGGAGATGCACGTCATCGTCGGCCAGGGCCAGCTCGACGCCGTCCTCCACGCCGGTCCCGAGGACCGCCGCGCCTTCATCGAGGAGGCCGCGGGCGTCCTCAAGCACCGCAAGCGCAAGGAGAAGGCGCTGCGCAAGCTCGACGCGATGCAGGCCAACCTGACGCGCGTCCAGGACCTCGCCACCGAGCTGCGCCGCCAGCTCAAGCCGCTCGGCCGCCAGGCGGAGATCGCCCGCAAGGCCGCCGTCATCCAGGCCGACCTGCGTGACGCCCGGCTGCGGCTGCTGGCCGACGACGTCGGCATCCTGCGCGCCACGCTGGAGCGCGAGGCCGCCGACGAGGCCGCGATCCTCGCCAGGCGGGCCCAGGTCGAGGCCGGGCTGGCCGAGGGTCAGCAGCGCGAGGCCCTGCTGGAGGCCGCCGAGGCCGAGGCGCAGCCCCGGCTGAGCGCCGCCCAGGAGACCTACTTCCGGCTGTCGTCGCTGCGCGAGCGCATCACCGGCCTGGCCCAGCTCGCCGCCGAACGCCACCGCCACGCCGTCGACGCCGCCTCCATCGAACGCCGCGGCCGCGAGCCCGAAGAGCTGGAGCGCGAGGCCGCCGAGGCGCGCGAGCAGGAGCTGATCCTCCAGGCCGAGCTGGAGCAGGCCCGCGAGCTGCTCGACGACGCCGTCGAACGCCGCACCGCCGCCGAGGCCGAGCTGGCCGCCGAGGAGCGCCGGCTGGCGATGGCCGCCAGGGCCGCCGCCGACCGCCGCGAGGGGCTGGCCAAGCTCCGCGGCGAGGTCGACTCCGTACGGAGCAGGTCACGGGCGGCCGAGGAGGAGATCGGCCGGCTGGAGCGGGCGGTCGCCGACGCGGCCGAGCGCGAGCGGCGCGCCCGCGAGGACCTGGAGGCGCAGCGGCTCGACGAGCCCGCCCCCGACCCGGCGCTGGCCGAGGAGCTCGCCACCGCGCAGGCGCTGGTCGAGGAGGCCAAGCTGGCCGCCGACGCGGCCCGCGCCGCCGTCGAGGAGGCCAAGGCCGCGCTCGACGCGCCCCGCGCCGCCCTCCAGGCCGCGAAGTCGGGCGTCGGCACCGCCCGCGCCGCCGACCAGGACGCGCAGCGGGCCGTCGCCGCGCTCCAGGCCCGGTGCGACGCCCTGGAGCTGGGCCTGGCCAAGGGCGACGGCGGCGCGGCCCTGCTGGAGGCCGACCTGGCCGGCGTGCTCGGGCCGCTCGCGGCGTCACTCCAGGTGACGCCCGGGGCCGAGGTGGCCGTCGCCGCCGTGCTCGGGCCGGTCGCCGAGGCCATCGCCGTCACGTCGCTCGGCACTGCCGTCGAGGCGCTGGAGCTGCTGCGCGTCAAGGAGGCGGGCCAGGCGACCCTCCTGGTCGCCGGCTCCCGCGACGGCGCCGGGCCCGGCTCGCCGGGCGGCGCGCCCGGCGGCGGGCGGTGGGCGGCCGAGCTGGTCAGCGTGCCCGACCGGCTGCGCGCGTCCCTCGATCACGTGCTGGGCGGGGTCGTCGTGGTCGACGACCTGGAGACCGCGCGGCGGGTGGTCGAGGCCGACCCCGCCCTGCGCGCCGTCACCGTCGGGGGCGACCTCGTCGGCGCGCACGTCGCCGGCGGCGGCTCCGAGGGCGGCACGTCCGTGCTCCAGGTCCGCGCCGCGCTCGACGACGCCGTCGCCGACCTGGCCGACGCCAGGACCCGGGCCGAGGAGACCGCCGCCGCGCTGACCGAGGCGGCCGCCGCCGAGCAGGCCGCCCAGGCCGCGTTCGAGGCCGCCCAGGCGCACGTCGCCGAGGCCCAGAGCGCGGTCAGCGCCGCCCAGGCCGGGGTCAGCTCCGCGCAGGGCACGCTCGACCAGGTCAGGGCCCGCCAGCGGGAGGCCGACCAGCGCGACGCCGCCGCCGCCAAGCGGCTGGCCCAGCTGGAGGCCGCGGCCGAGGCCGCCCGCGCCGAGGCCGAACGGCTCGGCCAGAGCGTCGCCGCCGCCCGCGAGGCCCGCGCCGACGGCCTGGAGGAGCTGGCCGAGCTGGAGATCCGGCTGGCCGAGGCCGAATACTCCCAGGAGCTGGAGACCGAGCCCACCACCGAGGCCCGCGACGAGCTCGCCGCCGATTGCGAGAGCGCCCGGCAGCGCGAGGTCGAGACCCGCCTCCAGGTCCGCACCGCCGAGGAGCGGGTCAAGGGCGTCGAGGGCCGCGCCGACGGCCTCATCCGCGCCGCCGCCCGCGAGCGCCAGGAACGCGCCCAGGCCGCCGCACAGCGCGCCCGCCGCCGTGAGCAGGCCGTCCTGGCCCAGGCGGTCGCCGAGGGCGCCAAGCGCGTCCTGACGAGCCTCGCGGCCTCCATCCAGCTCGCCGCCCGCGAGCGCGACGAGGCCGACCTCGCCCGCGTCGCCGTCGACGCCGAGCTCAAGCAGGTACGCCTGCACGTGCGCGAGCTCAGCCAGGAGCTCGACAAGCTGGTCAACCGGGTCCACGGCAGCGAGGTGGCCCGCACCGAGCAGCGCCTCCGGCTGGAGCAGCTGGAGCAGCGGGCCATGGACGAGTTCGGCGTCGAGGCCGACACGCTGCTCGCCGAGTACGGCCCCGACGCCCCAGTGCCGGGCGACCCGCCCGTCCCGTACGTGCGTGAGGAGCAGGAGAAGCGGGCCCGCGCCGCCGAGCGCCAGATGAACCAGCTCGGCAAGGTCAACCCGCTGGCCCTGGAGGAGTTCGCGGCGCTGGAGGAGCGCCACGCGTTCCTGACCTCGCAGCTGGAGGACCTGAAGAAGACCCGGCGCGACCTGCTGACCGTGGTCAAGGAGGTCGACGACCGGGTGCAGCTGATGTTCTCGTCGGCGTACGAGGACGTGGCGCGCGAGTTCGAGCAGATCTTCGGCCGGGTGTTCCCGGGCGGTGACGGGCGGCTCGTGCTGACCGACCCCGACGACATGCTGACCACCGGCATCGAGGTGGAGGCGCGGCCGCCGGGCAAGAAGGTCAAGCGGCTGTCGCTGCTGTCGGGCGGCGAGCGGTCGCTGACGGCGGTCGCGTTCCTGATCTCCATCTTCAAGGCCAGGCCGTCGCCGTTCTACGTCATGGACGAGGTCGAGGCCGCGCTCGACGACACCAACACCCAGCGGCTGCTGACGCTGTTCGAGGAGCTGCGGCAGAGCTCGCAGCTGATCGTCATCACGCACAACAAGCGCACGATGGAGATCGCCGACGCCCTCTACGGCGTGTCGATGCGCGGCGACGGCGTCACCCAGGTCGTCAGCCAGCGGCTTCGCGAGCGCGAAACGGCGTGATTGGCGTGGCCTTGGGCATGAGCATGCCGGACGATCTGGAAAACTGACATCTTGTGGATGGTTACCTCGGCGTCATAGTGATCGTGGTGCTTGTCGCCCTCGTGGCGGCAGGCGGCCTCTTCCTGATCTTCCGGCCGGGCGGCAAGGCGGCCCCGCCGCCCGTCAAGCCTCCGGAGGCGCCGCCGCTCCCGGAGGAGACGGAGCCGCGCCCCGCCTCGGCCGACGAGGCCGAAGGCGCCACCACCACGCTGCCGCCTCCGGCCAAGCCCGCCGAGCCCGCCGTCGTGGCGCCGCCCGTGGAGGTGCCGCCGCCGTCCGAGGGACGCATGGTGCGGCTGCGCTCGCGGCTGGCCAGGTCGCAGAGCGCGCTCGGCCGCGGCCTGCTGGAGCTGCTGTCGCGTGACCGGCTCGACGACGAGGTGTGGGACGAGATCGAGGAGCGCCTGATCACGGCCGACGTCGGCGTCGCGCCGACCCAGGTCATGGTCGAGGAGCTGCGCACCAAGGTCAAGGTGCTCGGCAGCCGGTCGCCGCAGGAGGTGCGGGCGCTGCTGCGTGAGCAGCTTCTCATCCAGGTCAACCCCGACCTCGACCGCACCCTCCACACCGCCAAGCACGGCGAGCGGCCGGCCGTGGTGCTGGTCGTGGGCGTCAACGGCACCGGCAAGACCACCACCACCGGCAAGCTCGCCCGTTCGCTCGTCGGCGACGGCAAGAAGGTCGTGCTCGGCGCGGCCGACACGTTCCGCGCCGCCGCCGCCGACCAGCTCCAGACGTGGGGCGACCGGGTCGGCGCCGACGTGGTGCGCGGTCCCGAGGGCGGCGACCCGGCCTCGGTGGCCTTCGACGCGACCGCCCGGGGCATCGAGGAGCAGGCCGACGTGGTCATCGTCGACACGGCGGGCCGCCTGCACACCAAGACCGGCCTGATGGACGAGCTGGGCAAGGTCAAGCGCGTCATCGAGAAGAAGGCCACGGTCGACGAGGTGCTGCTCGTCCTCGACGCCACCACGGGCCAGAACGGGATGCGGCAGGCGCAGGTGTTCGCCGAGGTGGTCAACATCACGGGCATCGCGCTGACGAAGCTCGACGGCACGGCCAAGGGCGGCATCGTCATCTCGGTCCAGCGGGAGCTGGGTGTCCCGGTCAAGCTGGTCGGGTTGGGCGAGGGTCCGGATGATTTGGCCCCCTTCGACCCAGAGGTGTTCGTCGACGCCATCCTGGGCGATTGATCCTTAAACCCCTAGGAAATTTCCCTTACCAGGTCATCCCTTGTTGTTTGACCGCTTTCGTGTTGATATTGAGCGGTCCTTTTCGTTTGACCTGGAATGAGTGCACATGAAGAAGGTTGTGGTTCACAAGCCGGGCACCGTCAAGCTGACCGGAGCGGCGACTCCGAAGCACGCGGCCTAACCTCCTCCATGGCAGAGGGCCGGCGCATTGCGGTGGATGCGCCGGCCCATTCTCTTGGCGGACGGGGAAATTGCACGAGATCACGCTTGACGCGCACCGCGGCCTGCTCGGCCCCTACACCATGGCGGCCGGGCTGGCCGCGGCGCTGGTTCCAGGAGCGGCGCCGGAGCTGGCCGCCGCCCACGACATAGAGCTCAGGGCCGTCGCGCCCATGCTGAACCTGCCGGTCAGACGGTCCTCGCTGGCCGACCGGCTGCCGCAGGAGGAGCGGATCCTCATCCCGGCGCCCCTGCGCACGCTCCGGCTGGCGAACGGGGTGGCGGAGTTCGTACGCGATCATCTGGAGGCGGCGGGGCCGCTGAAGCTGCGGGTGGTCAACGTCGCCGAAGCGGACCCGACCGATATCGAGTTGCTGGCGGTGTTGGAGCGGCGGGTGCCGGCGCTCACCGTGGTCCGCGAGGAGCACGGGCCGCCGCATCCGGGGCCCGTCCACCGGCTCGGGCCGGAGCTCGACCGCTACCGCAACGAGGGCTTCCACCACGCGATGGCCGAGGCCGGGGCCGCGCTGCTGCCCGGGCTGCCGGAAGGCGGCGACGAGTGGTGGACGCTGCTGCACCGCACCACGACCGCGCTGGCCGCGCTCGAACGCGAGGACGAGGCCCGCGACCTGCTGGACCTGGCCCGCCGGGTCGGCCACGACCCCAAGAACCTCGCCACGGCGGCGTACGCGACCGCGATGCTGCTCGTCAGGCACCACGATCCGGCCCGGCGCGACCCGGCCGAGGCGATGGAGTGGATCGACCGGGCGGTGGCGCTGGCGGGCAGCCTGGCCGATCCCCGGGAGCGGGCGTTCCACCTGGGCTTCGACCTGAACGGCAAGGCGCTGGTGTCGGTGCGGCTGGGCCGGTTCGCGCAGGCGCTGGAGCTGGTGGAGGAGGCGCTGGCGCTGGGGGAGCGGGAGCTCGCCCCGGCCCACCCGATCCACCGGCTGGTGCTGCACGCCAACCGGGCGCAGCTCATGGCGCAGGCGGGGCGCACCGACGAGGCGCTGATCGGCTACGGCACGGCGATCGCGATGGACCCCGGCTACCCGGACTACTACCTGGACCGGGGCAACCTGCTGCACAAGCTGGGCCGCGTCGCCGAGGCGCTGGCCGACTACGAGAGCGCGATGCGGCTCGGGCCGCCGTTCCCGGAGCCGTACTACAACCGGGCGGAGATCCGCTTCGCGGCGGGCGACCTCGCCGGGGCACGCGCCGACCTGGACCACGCGCTGGAGCTGGACCCGGGGTTCGGTCCCGCGTACGTGAACCGGGCGGGCATCCTGGCCGGGCTGGGGGAGTACGAGGCGGCGCAGGCCGACGTGGCGCGCGGGCTGGCGGCCGACCCGGGCAACGCGCACCTGCTGGCCGTGCTCGGGCAGGTGGAGGCGGCGCGGGGCAGGCCGGAGGAGGCGCTGGCGGCCTACGACAAGGCGCTGGCGGCCGATCCCGGGCTGGCGGCCGCGTGGGCGGGGCGCGGGGAGCTGGCGTTCGAGCGCGGCGAGCACCATCAAGCGGTCGCCGACCTCACCCGGGCGCTGGAGCTCGGCGAGACGGCCGAGCTGCTGTTCAACCGGGCGGTGGCGCACCGGGCGGCGGGCCGGGCCGAGCAGGCCAGGCAGGACCTGCTGCGGGCCAGGGAGCTGGCGCCGGGCGACGAGGACATCGAGCGGGCGCTGGCCGGGGAGTGACGCTCAGGAGGACTGGCGGTGGGTGCCGATCGGGACGACGAGCGGGGTGCCCGCCACCGGGTCCGGGATGACCTTGGCGTCCAGCTCGAACACCTCGCGCAGCAGCTCCTCGGTGAGCACCTCGTGCGGCTCCCCGGCGGCGATCACCCGGCCGCCGCGCATCGCCACCAGGCGGTCGGCGTAGCGGGCGGCCAGGTTGAGGTCGTGCAGGACCATGACGATGGTCCGGCCCGAAGCGTGGTGCAGCCGCCGGACCAGCTCCAGCACCTCGACCTGGTGGGCCAGGTCCAGGAACGTCGTCGGCTCGTCGAGCAGCAGCAGGTCGGTGCCCTGGGCCAGCGCCATCGAGATCCACGCCCGCTGCCGCTGCCCGCCGGACAGCTCGTCCAGCGGCCGTTCGGCCAGGTCGGCCAGGCCCGTCATGGTCAGCGCCTCGGCCACCGCCGACTCGTCGTCCGTCGACCACTGGCGGTACCAGGTCTGGTGCGGGTGCCTGCCCCGGGCGACCAGGTCGGCGACGGTCAGCCCTTCGGGCGCGGTCGGCGCCTGGGGGAGCACGCCGAGGACCTTGGCCACCTCGCGGGTGGGGATGCGGTCGATGCGCTTGCCGTCGAGCAGCACCTCGCCGCCCTGCGGCTTGAGCAGGCGGCCCAGGGCGCGCAGCAGGGTGGACTTGCCGCACCCGTTGGGGCCGATGATCGTGGTCACGGTGCCCGCCTCGATGCCGAGGTCGAGGCCGTCGACGATGGTGCGGTCGCCGTAGCCGAGCTTGACGGCGGCGGCCTGGAGCCTCATTTCCTCGCCCTCCAGATGAGGTGGATCAGGTACGGGGCGCCGAGGACGGCGGTGACGACGCCGACCGGCAGTTCGACCGGCGCGAACAGGGTGCGGGCGAGCAGGTCGGCGGCGGTGATGAGCACCGCGCCCACGGCGGCCGACGACAGCAGCGGCGGCTGGGCCGACCTGGTGAGGCGCAGCGCGATCTGCGGCGCGGCCAGCGCCACGAACGCGATGGGCCCGGCCGAGGCGGTGGCCACGGCGGCGAGCAGCACGGCGGCCAGGATCATGGCGGCGCGGGCGCGGTTCATGCGGAGGCCGAGCGCGGTCACCGTGTCGTCGCCGAACCGCAGCGCGTTCAGCGACCGGGTGCCGGTCAGGGCCAGGGGCACGAGCACGGCCAGCGCGACGGCCACGGGCTGGACGTGCTCCCAGCCCCGGCCGTGGAGCGAGCCGCTGATCCACACCATCGCGCGGCCGGTGTCGTTGACGTCGCCGACGGTGAGCAGCCAGAACTTCACGTTGGTGAACACGGCGGCCACGCCGATGCCGACGAGGACCAGGCGGTAGCCGTCGAGGCCGCGCCGCCAGGCGAGCCCGTAGACGATGACGGCGCCGATCAGGCCGCCGAGCAGGGCGAGCGCGGGGACGCCGAGGCTGGTGAGCAGGCCGCTGGTGCCGCCGTAGGCGCTGCCGCTGGCGACGACCCCGGCGACGACGAGCACGGAGGCGCCGTTGGTGACGCCGAGGATCTCCGGGCTGGCGAGCGGGTTGCGGGCGATGGACTGGATGATCGCGCCGGACAGCGCGAGGGCCGCGCCGACCAGCGCCCCGGTGAGCGCGCGGGGCAGGCGCAGCTCCATGATGACGAAGTGGGCCGGGTCGGCCGGGTCGAAGGTGGCGGCGAGCACCTGGGCGACCGTCAGCTCGATGTCGCCCATGCGCATGCTCAGCGCCATGAGCAGGGCGAGCAGCGCCAGCCCGGCGGTCGTCACGACCACGCCGCGCGGCCTGATCCGCCACGACAGGCCGCCGAGGCGCAGCGGGATCGAGGTCACAGGCGCACCGGCTTCCTGCGCCGGACGAGCGCGACGAAGAAGGGGGCGCCGATGAGCGCGAGCACCACGCCGACCTCCAGCTCGCCGGGCGGCGCCACGACCCGGCCGACGACGTCGGCGAGGAGCACCAGCGCGGCTCCGAGCAGCCCCGAGTACGGGATCAGCCAGCGGTGGTCGGTGCCGGACAGCGCCCTGGCCAGGTGCGGGACGATGAGCCCGACGAACGCGAGCGCGCCGCAGGCGGCCACGGCGGCGCCGGACAGCAGGGTGACGGCGGCGACGCCGACGGTGCGGGTCAGGGCGATGTGCTGGCCGAGGCTGCGGGCGACGTCCTCGCCCAGCGACAGCGCGTTGAGGCCGGGCGCGTTGATCATGGCCAGCACCAGCCCGGCGGCGATGAACGGCAGCACCTGCCAGACCACGTCGGGGCCGCGCGCGGCGATCGAGCCCGCCTGCCAGAACCGGAAGACGTCCATCGCCTGCTCGTCCAGCAGCACGAGGGCCGAGGTGAGGGCGTACAGGAAAGCGCTGACGGCGGTGCCCGCCAGGGCGAGCGTCACGGGGGTCGGCCCGCCGCGCCCGCCGACCATGCCGAGGGCGAACACGCCGACGCTGGCGACGAGCGCGCCGGCCAGGCCGAACCAGATGTAGGCGAGCAGGCTGGAGGCGCCCAGCCACATGATCGAGGCCACCATGGCGAACGCCGCGCCCTGGGTGACGCCGAGCAGGCCGGGGTCGGCGAGCGGGTTGCGGGTGTGGCCCTGCATGAGCGCGCCCGCGACGCCGAGCGCGAGCCCGGACAGCACGCCGAGCGCGGTCCTGGGCACGCGCAGGGAGCGGATGATGATGTCGCTCTCGGTGTCGGCAGGGGCGGTCAGCGCGTGCCAGGCGTCGAGCGGCGCCACGGACCGGGAGCCGATCGTGATGCTCAGCACCACCCCGGCGAGCACGGCCGCCGCCAGGACGGCGAGGACGGTGATCCGGCGGTGACGGATGCCGTGCAGGCGCGGCGCCACGGCGGTCGCACTCACCCGTCCTCCTCCGAAGTTGCCTGACCCTGGTGCAGTATGCCAGCTTAGGCAGGGCTAACCTAATTTAGGTTTGCCTTACTTGATCGTCGAAAGGGTTCCGATGAGATCGTTGCGCGCGCTGGTGGGCGCCGTCCTGGTGGCCGGGCTGGCCGCCTGCGGTGCGAGCGAGCCTGCGGCCACCACGCAGAAGGCCGCCGAGCCGTTCCGCACCATCAAGCACGCGATGGGCGAGACCGTCATCCCCACCCAGCCCAAGCGGGTCGTCGCGCTCGACCAGAGCTTCGTCGACGCCGTGCTCACGCTGGAGACGCCCGTGGTGGGCTACACCACCTACCGGGCCATCGACGACAAGCTGCCCGACTACCTGGGGCCGGCCCTGGCGGAGTACGGCAAGGAGGCCACCTCCGTCGGCACGCTGGAGCAGCCGAGCCTGGAGAAGGTCATGGCGCTCAAGCCCGACCTGATCGTCTCGGCCAAGGTCCGCCACGAGGCCCTGTACGACAAGCTCTCCAAGATCGCCCCGACCGTCTTCAGCGAGACGACCGGCGCCATCTGGAAGGACAACCTGCGCCTCGTCGGGCAGGCCCTCGGCAAGGAGGACCTCGCCGACACCAGGATCAAGGAGTACGAGGACCGCGCCGGCAAGATCGGCGCCGCGATCAAGGAGAAGGACGGGAAGCTGCCGACGGTCTCGGTCGTGCGGTTCGCCGGTGAGCCCACCGCCCGCCTCTACGTGGAGAACTCCTACTCCGGCCTGGTGCTGAAGGACGTCGGCTTCCCCCGCCCGGAGGGCCAGCCGAGCACCACGGAGACGATCATGGTGGAGATCAGCGAGGAGCGGATCGCGGACGTGGACGCCGACCACATCTTCGTCGCCACCTACCCGGACCCGACGGCCGACGGGCCCAAGGCCAAGTTCACCGGAAACCCGCTGTGGGGCAAGCTCAAGGGCGTCAAGCACGAGGTCAGCGACCTGACGTGGATGAGCGCCGTGGGGCTCCAGGGCGCTCACAGCATGCTCGACGACCTGGCCGGCTTCTTCAAGGTGGACCCGGCCAAGGCGTGACGGCCTAGCTGGGCAGGAACGCGCGCAGGTCGGCCAGGTGGGGCTCGATGTCGAGGCCCTGGCCGGCCAGCCACGCGGGGTCGCCGTACGTGCCCCGGTAGCGGTCGCCGCTGTCGCAGATCAGCGTGACGACGCTGCCCCGCTCACCGGCCTCGCGCATCTCCCTGATGAGCTCCACGCAGGCGGCCACGTTGGTCCCGCTGGAGCCGCCCACGTCGCGGCCGGTGACCTCGCGCACCCAGTGCATGGCCGCGATCGAGCGGGCGTCGGGCACGGCGACCATCCGGTCGATGACCGTCGGCTGGAACGACGGCTCGACGCGCGGCCGCCCGATGCCCTCGATGCGCGAGCCGGGCGCGGTGGCCGCGCCGTCGCCCGACACCCAGCTCGGGTAGAACGCCGAGCCCTCCGGGTCGACGACGGCCAGCCGGGTGGCGTGACATCGGTAGCGGATGTAGCGGCCGATCGTCGAGGAGGTGCCGCCGGTGCCCGCGCCGACCACGATCCAGGCGGGCTCCGGGTACGGCTCCATCGCCATCTGGTTGTAGATCGACTCGGCGATGTTGTTGTTGCCGCGCCAGTCGGTGGCCCGCTCGGCGTAGGTGAACTGGTCCATGAAGTGGCCGCCGGTCTCGGCCGCCAGCCGCCGGGACTCGGCGTAGATCGTGCCGGGGTCGCTGACCAGATGGCACTTGCCGCCGTGGAACTCGATCAGGTGGATCTTCTCCGGCGACGTGGACGCGGGCATGACCGCGATGAACGGCAGGCCGAGCAGCCGGGCGAAGTACGCCTCGCTCACGGCGGTGGAGCCGCTGGACGCCTCGACGATGGTGGTGCGGGGGCCGATCCAGCCGTTCGCCAGCCCGTACAGGAAAAGTGAGCGAGCCAGCCGGTGTTTCAGTGAACCGGTGGGGTGCACCGACTCGTCTTTCAGATAGAGGTTTACCCCCCAGTGCGAGGGCAGCGGAAAGACGTGCAGGTGAGTATCGCAACTACGGTTGGCGTCGGCCTCCACCTTGCGGATGGCCTCCGCCACCCACGACCGAGTCCCCGAGTCATGCCGGTCCAGGTATTCCATGGCCCATACGCTATCCCATGTGAAGCTGGCCACACTTTGCGGAAAATTGAGGGGATAGTGTTATGATTATGAAATCTGTCCGGCCGTGGACGTGATGACGCACGCCGCGAGCAGATGGACTGTTCACCCCGCTGACCAGTGCGGAAGCCCTAACGCGGCCCTTACGAGGGGCCTGGGAGCATGGAATCGCTGTCAGACGGCTGGATGCCGACGGGGGATAGCGCAAGGGGGAATGAATTGATCACCATGACCGATGAGCAGCGTCAGGACTGGTTCGAGCGCGACGTCGTGCCCGTCACGTCGCAGCTGTTCGCCTCCGCCATGCGTCTGACCCGCAACACCGCCGACGCCGAGGACCTCGTGCAGGAGACCGTGGCCAAGGCCTACACCTCCTATCACCAGTTCCGTGAGGGCACCAACCTCAAGGCCTGGCTGCACCGGATCCTCACCAACAACTTCATCAACGAATATCGCAAGAAGCAGCGTTCACCGAAGTTGTCGGCGGCCGAGGACATCGAGGACTGGCAGTTGCACGCCGCCGAGTCCCACACCTCGACGGGTCTGCGCTCGGCCGAGAACGAGGCGCTCGACCGGCTGCCCGACAACGTGGTGATGAACGCGCTGCGCTCGCTGCCCGAGGACTTCCGGGTCGCCGTCTACCTCGCCGACGTCGAAGGCTTCCCGTACAAGGAGATCGCCGACCGGATGGGCACGCCCATCGGCACCGTCATGTCCCGGCTGCACCGGGGCCGTCGCCAGCTCCGCGGCATGCTGGAGGACTACGTGCGCGAGGAGGGGGCCGTGCGGCTGCCCGCCCAGCGCGCGGCCTGACCCTCAGGGGCGCAGCCGCATGTGCAGGCGGACGCGGAGCATCCCGTCGTCCGCCCGCAGCTCGACGAGGTCGCAGAGCTGACGACTGATCCAGAGCCCGTATCCCCGCAGGGATCCGGGCTCTGGTGGTATATAGCCGGGCAAGGGGTCCTCCAGCGGGCCGCCGGGGTCGCTGATCTCACAGACGACGCCCCTGCCGCCCCTCCACATCCTGATCAGGCCGTGGCCCGGCCCGTGCTCGACGCTGTTGGCGGCGATCTCCGACACGCTCAGCACCAGCGAGGCGACCAGGTCGCGGTCCATGCCGGCGGCCCCGGCGTAGCCCGCCACCTCGTGCCTGAGCTCCTTGAGCCGGTCGGCGGTGAACGGCACCGAGCGCACCCGGCCGGTCGGCTCCGGGAGAGGGCCGCGGTCGCCGTTGAGCACCAGCTCGTCCGGCCTGACGTAGCGCGGGCTGGGCCGCTCGCCGCCGGGGCCGAGGATCACCGGGTGGGTCGTCTCCGCGTGACGCAGCACGTCCGCGGGCGCCGTACGCACGTCGTAGAAGCAGAGCGCGCGGGTGGGGACGCCGGACAGCGCGGTGTTGAGCACCGACTCGTAGCGGATCCACTCGCGCGTCTCGATCTCGCCCAGACCCGCCCAGACCGGCTCGCCGACCAGCAGCGTGGGCCTGCCGTGCGCGTAGTCGTAGCAGCTCGCCAGCGTGCGCTGCGGATGGTCGTACCAGGAGCCGGAGTCGCGGCGGTCGACCTCGCGCCAGTCGTCGCCCAGGGCCTCGGCCAGCAGCGACAGCAGCGCCGGGCGGGTGACGACCAGCACCCGCCTGCCGCCGGCCAGCGCCTTCCGGACGCGCGGGACGGCCAGGTCGAGAAAACCCTCATCGGAGCCGTACGGCACGGCCACGTGCTGCGACGGCTCGCCGGAGGAGGGGGCCCGGTCGTGGGGCACGGGCGAAACGTAACAAGGGCGTGGCGGCTACGCAACGGCTATGAGCGCGACCGCACCCAGCGCGCATGCCACGCCGGTGAGCTGGATCGCCCGCAGCCGCTCCCCGAGCACCTGCCTGGCCAGCAGGAGCGTGCTGGCCGGGTAGAGCGAGACGAGCACCGCCACCAGGCTGAGCAGGCCGTGCTGCTTGGCCAGCAGGTAGAGCACGTTGGCGGCCATGTCGAGCACCCCGGCGGCGACGATCACGCCGAGCGAGCCCGAGCTGGGCCGCAGCGTCCGCCGCAGCGCCAGCGCGAGCAGGACCACCACCGCGATCGACGAGGCCCGAGCGCCCACCAGCGGCCACAACCCGGCCTCGTGCGGGGCCATCGCGAGCAGGATGTAGAAGCCGCCGAACCCGGCGCCGGCCGCCAGCGACGTCAGCACCGCGGCGGACGAGCCCTTCCCGCCCGCCGTCCGCTCCTGGCTGATGAGCACCACCGAGCCGAGCGCCAGCGCGATGCCCGCCAGCGCCAGCACCTCCGGGCGCTCGCCGGTCGCCAGCCCGAACGCCACGGGCAGGGCCGCCGACGTGACCGCGGTCGTGGGCGCCACCACGGACATCACGCCGGTGGCCAGCGAGCGGTAGAAGAGCACCAGGCCCGCCGCCCCCGACAGCCCCGCCGCCAGGCCCCAGGCCAGCGCGCCGCCGCTGAGCAGGCCGGGCAGCGCCGGGAGCAGCACCAGCACGAGCGCCAGGCCCGCCACCTGGGAGAGCACGACGACGGACAGCACGCGCGAGCGTCGCGTGGCCAGCCCGCCGAAGAAGTCGGCCGTGCCGTACACCACCGCGCAGGCGGTCGCCAGGATCACCGCGGTCACGTCTTGCCTTCCTGCGAAAGTTCAATGGAGTGGACGTCTAGTACAACACATAGAGTGCACCACAGTGCAAATCCTTTCCACTACACTGCACTCGTGCAGGATCCTGAGATGATCAACCAGGCGATCGCCACCAACGTGCGCGCCCAGCGCACCCATCGGGGGCTCACGCTCGACGCGCTGGCCGCCAGGTCAGGCGTCAGCCGCGGCATGCTGGTCCAGGTCGAGCAGGGCCGCACCAACCCGAGCGTGTCCACGCTGACCCGGATCGCCTCCGCGCTCGGCGTGACCGTGGCCAGGCTCGTCGAGGTGGGCGACGTGCCGATGGTGCGGATCGTCGAGCCGGCCGACGCCGTGACCTTCCACCAGGGCGACGTGCGGGCCAAGCTGCTCGTGGGCGCCGACTCGCCGATGATCCTGGAGCTGTGGGACTGGCGGCTGGCCCCCGGCGAGCACCACGACGGCGACGCGCACCCGGCGGGCACCCGCGAGATGCTGACCGTGCTGGAGGGCGAGCTGACGCTGACCGTGCACAGCCGCGACCACGT
Source organism: Nonomuraea sp. NPDC003214 (assembly GCF_053590035.1). Taxonomy (NCBI): domain Bacteria; kingdom Bacillati; phylum Actinomycetota; class Actinomycetes; order Streptosporangiales; family Streptosporangiaceae; genus Nonomuraea; species Nonomuraea sp. NPDC003214. The sequence continues at coordinate 237,127 of NZ_JBSFSX010000002.1, forward strand.
CATCGTGGCCGACGGCGCGGTGCTCTTCACCGCCGACCGCCCCCACCGCTACTCCAACCAGGGCGATCGGGAGCTCAGGTTCGTCATGGTCGTGGCCGAGCCGCGCGACGTGGGAGACCAGTGACGCCGAAACGTCGCCATCTGGGCACCGATCCGGCTGGATGTGGCATAAGGGTGGCGCGTCGCTACCAGGAACTACGGGCTGATATCCGATCCTGGTGGGACGACCTGGCTGAGGACGTGCGGGGGGATCTGGGCCGGGTGTTTTGGTAACCCTCCGTTCCGGTGGTTTCGGGGGGATATATGCGGGCTTGCGTGGTTTTGCTGGCCTTGGCGGTTCTTCCAGCGGGGGCCGGATGTGACGCCGCCCCCGCCCCCAAACCCCCCGAAGCCGTCCCCGCGCCGCCGTCGCTCGCCGTCGCCCCCGAATCGCTCGTCAAACGGCTGGAGGCCATGCAGCCCGCCTGGCCCAGACAGCCCGACTGCACCCACGACAAGTGCGTCGCCCTCACCTTCGACGACGGGCCCGGCGAACACACCGGCAGGCTCCTCGACATCCTGCGGGAGAAAGGCGCCAAAGCCACGTTCTTCGTCGTCGGCCAGATGGTCGCCGCCGCACACGGAGCCGCCACCGTACGCCGCATCGTCGCCGAAGGCCACGAACTGGGCAACCACTCCTGGAGCCACCCCATGCTCACCGGCCTGTCCGGGCAGCGGCTCGCCCACGAGATCGGCCACACCGGCGACCTGGTCCGGCGCATCACCGGCGTGCGCATGCGCGTCATGCGACCGCCGTACGGGGCGACCGACCGCGCCGTCGCCGAACAGACCCGCCGACGCGGGCTCGCCCAGATCCTCTGGAACGTCGACACCTTCGACTGGCGCGACCGGGTGCCCGCCCTCGTCGCCAAACGCGGCGCCCACGTACGGCCCGGGTCCATCGTGCTCATGCACGACATCCACCCCACGACCGTCAAGGCCGTGCCCCGGCTGCTCGACACCCTCGACCACCGCGGCTACTCGTTCGTGACCGTGACCGAACTGTACGGCGACCGGCTGCGCCCCGGCCGCAGGTACGAGCAGCTACGCCGCCGCTGAAACCGTCGGTGCCGCATGGGAGGCTGGTCACATGGGTTTCACCGGCTTCCCCGACGAGGCTTTTCTCTTCTACGAGGGGCTGGAGGCGGACAATTCGAAGACCTACTTCACCCGGCACAAGGCGCTCTACGAAGAGGCCGTACGGGCCCCCATGCTGGCGCTCGTGGAGGAGCTCGGGCCCGAGTTCGGCGAGGCGCACCTGTTCCGGCCCTACCGTGACGTGCGCTTCTCCAAGGACAAGACGCCCTACAAGGTCCACCAGGGCGCCTTCGTCGACCTCCTGCCCGCCATCGGCCTCTACGTCGAGATCAGCGCCGCCGGGCTCTTCGTCGCCGGCGGCCTCTACTCCCAGGCCGCCGACCAGCTCGCCCGCTACCGCGCCGCCGTCGCCGAGCCCCTGACCGGCAAGCCCCTCGACGGCATCGTCGAAACCCTGCGCGCCGGAGGCTACGAGATCGGCGGCGACCGGCTCAAGACCCGGCCGCGCGACTACCCGGCCGACCACCCCCGCATCGACCTCCTGCGCCACCGGACCCTCTACGCCGGCCGCCGCCACGACCCCGAGCCCTGGATCCACACGGCCGACGTCCTGGGGCACGTCCAGCGCTCCTGGCGCGCCTTCGGCCCCCTGGTCGACTGGCTCTGCGCCCACGTCCACACCACCACCCTCCCCCGCCGCTGACCCCAGCCGCACGGACACCCCGATGCGGCAACGCCCCCAGCGAGGGCGGCCTCTCGCGCGCCTGGCCTGCGGGGCACGCGGGTCAGGGGAGGCAGCGCACCGCACGCCGTCGGGTCGCCAGGGGCCAGGCAGCCCCACCGGGGGCCGGCCCCTCCCGCGCCCGCCCCGCGCCTTCGGGGTGGGGGCACGCGGGTCTGGGGAGGCGGCGCGCCGCACGCCGTCGGGGTCGCCAGGGGCACCCTCTGGGGAAGCGCCGCCTCCCACGCGCGCCTGGCCCACGCCTCCGGGGAGGGGGCGGGTCTGGGGAGGCCCGCGCCTCCCGGGCGGGGCAGGCGGCGGCGCGTGCCCCCGTACGCCGGTTGGGTCGGGAGGGCCCCGCCTCCCGGGAAGCGTCGGGTCTGAAGGAGAGCCCTCGGGAGACGGTCGCCCGGGCTCAGGGGCGTTGGGAGGTTTCCTGGTCGCCGCGGAGGATGCGGTCGACGGTCTGGCCGGCTGCCTGGGTGGCGGCCGTGGTGACGGCGGCGATGACGATGGCCAGCAGCGGCGTCGCCAGGCTGCGGAGGCTGCGGATGTTGCGGACGCGCCCCCACGGCTCCCCGGCGAGGTGCATGAGCCGCCACTCCCAGTAGAGCCCCAGCCCGATGCACACCAGCGCGACCTCGCCCACGACGATGGCCACGACCTGGAGCTTGGCGTCGGGCCCGATGTCGGGTTCGACCAGGGCCGACAGGTAGCCGGACAGCTCGGTGACGAGGGCGGCGGCCATGAGGTGGAGGGCCTTGGTCATGGGCTGGGTGCCGCGCACCCGCGAGTAGAAGTAGCCGAACACGAACCCGTAGGCGGGCAACGCGATCAGCGACCGGGCCTCGAAGACGAAGCTGCTCAGGTCGAGCCCGGTCGGCAGCCCGTACACGAACAGGAACGGCAGGCTGAGCAGGAGGCTGACGACGAAGGCGTGGACGCCGTTGTGCCAGGGGGTGCATCCGGCGGAGGTGGCGAAGGCGGTCTCGGGGTGGCCGCCGTGGCGGTGGAGGGCGGTTTCGAGGGCGCGGCGCTGCTGGTCGAAGTCGTCCATGGACAGGTCGCCGTTGCCGAGTTTGCCGCGGCCGATCCGGTAGAGCTCCTGTTCGGCGACGAGCAGGAGGCGCCGGTGGAGCGCGGTGCGGATGAGGTGGCGGTGCGCGGCCTGGTCGGCGGGTTCGACGATGGAGGGGTGGGGCCGGTCGAGCAGCCAGAGGGCGGTCACCCAGGCGATGAGGGAGGTGATGGAGAGCATGGGCAGCGGCACGTTGATGTCGGCGATGGTGGCGCTGCCGCGGGGCGTCAGGTAGACGACCATGAGGCAGATGATGACGGTGGCCTGCGCGGTGTGGGAGGCGGCGCCCTCGACCGTGGCGCCGAGCCGTTTGAGGCGGAGCACGAGCAGCAGGAAGCCGAGCAGGAGCAGCCCCATGACGCCGCGGACGAGCGGGGTGAGCTGGAGGTCGCCGATGCTGGGGACCCGCTGTCCGGGCACGGCGCGGCTCCACGATCCGGCGTCGAGCCATTCGGTGGGCCAGCCCTGGACGAGGAGGCTGACGACGACGGCGACGACGACGGCGCCGCGGGTCCAGCGTTTGGTGGCGACGGCGACGGCGGCGACGGGGATGAGCGCCCAGCCGAAGGCGAGGACGAGCCTGACGCTGTCGGGCGGGTAGGCGCCGGTGATCATGGCCTTGACCCACAGGGCCAGTGCCAGCAGTCCGATGGCGGCGCCGGCGGCGAGCGCGGCGAGGCGGATGATGACGATGCGTACGCCGAGGTCGACGCTGAACGCCACGGCAGATCCGGCGGCCGTGACCGCCGCGAGGGCGCCGCCGGCCAGCAGGGTGTGGCCGGGGAGCTGGCCGTACAGGTAGGACCAGGAGAGCATGCCGATCGCGACGAGCACGCCGACGCCGGTGGCGCCGAGGACGTCGTGGGACGTCCAGCGGGGGCTGGTGGGCAGGATGCGGCTGGCGTGGCGGACGGCGAGCGCGGGCACGACGCCGAAGAGGATCACGTACGCGGGCACCGTCCAGCCTCCGGCGAGGACGGGCACGATCAGCAGGGGGGCGCAGAGCGCGAGCCCGGCGACGAGCTCGCGGTTGGGCGGGCGCAGCCACCAGCCGGTGCCGAGCGCCCGCAGCAGCATGCCGGCGAGCACGACGGCGGTGAGCAGGCCGAGCGCGGTCTCCCAGGAGAAGTCGTCCTCTTCGGGCACGTCGGGGAAGCCGTAGGAGTCCTGGGCGAGGGTGAGGCTGACGGGGTAGAGGCCGACGGTGAACTCCAGCCGCTTGGCCTCCTCACGGTCGGGCCTGATCGACACGGCGCGGGCCACGGTCCAGTCGCCGGGCAGCACGGTGACCTTGCGGTAGACGATGAGCAGGGGCCGGGCGGTGGGCGCGTTGAAGTCGATCTGCACCAGTTCGCCGGGTTCGACCTGCCGGAGCAGGGTGACGGTGAAGCGGACGGTGGTGCGGCCGCCGGCGGTGGTGAGGACGGGGGCCAGGCGGCGGGCGGGCGTCAGCGTGGTGCCGCTGACCTTGATCGCGCCGAATCCGTCGTCGGTGAAGCGCTGCATGTCCTGGGGGAAGCCGTCGCCGCGGCGCAGCGTCTCGGCGAGGGTGTCGGACTCGTCCATCTGGAGCCGGTGCGTGATCGTGACCTTGAGCTGCCGGCGGCGTTCGTCGAGCCGGCCTTCGGGGACGGGGCCGAGGTCGTCGGGGCCGGCTCTGGCGAGGATCACCTCGGTGGCGGCCTGCCGGCCGCGTTCGACGGCGGGCGCGGCGGCGGACAGGTCCCACGGGTCGGTCGCCGCTGTGGAGAGCGGCGGCTCAAGCCCGGGTACGGGGCCGGCCACCACCGTGCACCAGGCAACGGCCCCGACCGAAATCGCGGCCAGCCCGAACGCGATGACCGCCCGGATCCTCTCCACAGTTTGGATGATTCACGCGGTTGGCCGGATGTTCCATCTCATACGGTAACGGTGTGATTACAGCTGCTTCGGTCTTGACAAAGGTCCGTATTTGTCCCGCCCAAATGAGAAATCTCTCTAGTCAACCGACGTGGTTAGCTAGAGAGATTTCATGGGGAAATCAATGTTTCCCCATGTCCCGGGCCGGTCAAGCCCGAAGTCAATGCGACTGTCAAGCGCGCTTGGCGCGGGCCGCGGCACGGCCACGGGTCGCGGCGTCGAGCACCACCTTGCGGATACGGACCGCGTCGGGGGTGATTTCCACGCACTCGTCCTCGCGGATGAACTCCAGCGCCTGCTCCAGCGACAGGACGCGCGGCGGGATCACCTTCTCCGTCTCCTCGCTCGTGGAGGAGCGCATGTTGGTGAGCTTCTTCTCCTTGGTGATGTTCACGTCCATGTCGTCGGAGCGCGAGTTCTCGCCGACGATCATGCCCTCGTAGACCTCGGTGGTCGGCGACACGAACAGCGTGCCCCGCTCCTGGAGGTTGAGCATCGCGAACGCGGTGACGGGGCCGGACCGGTCGGCCACCAGCGAGCCGTTGTTGCGCGTGCGCAGCTCGCCGAACCACGGCTCGTAGGAGTCGAACACGTGGTGCACCAGGCCGGTGCCGCGCGTCTCGGTGAGGAACTCGGTGCGGAACCCGATCAGGCCGCGCGCCGGCACCACGAACTCCATCCGGATCCAGCCGGTGCCGTGGTTGGTCATGTGCTCCATGCGGCCCTTGCGGACGGCCAGGAGCTGGGTGACCGCGCCGAGGTAGTCCTCGGGGCAGTCGACGGTCAGACGCTCGACCGGCTCGTGCACCTTGCCGTCGATGACCTTGGTGACGACCTGCGGCTTGCCGACGGTCAGCTCGTAGCCCTCGCGGCGCATCTGCTCGACCAGGATGGCCAGCGCCAGCTCGCCACGGCCCTGCACCTCCCAGGCATCGGGCCGCTCGGTGGGCAGCACGCGCAGGGAGACGTTGCCGACGAGCTCCTTCTCCAGGCGGTCCTTGACCATGCGGGCGGTGACCTTCGAGCCCTTGACCTTGCCGACGAGCGGCGAGGTGTTGGTGCCGATGGTCATCGAGATGGCCGGCTCGTCGACGGTGATGAGCGGGAGCGGGCGCGGGTCGTCGGGGTCGGCCAGCGTCTCACCGATCATGATCTCCGGGATGCCCGCGATGGCGATGATGTCGCCGGGCCCGGCCTCCTCGGCGGGCTTGCGCTCCAGCGCCTCGGTCATCAGCAGCTCGGTGATCTTGACCTTCTGGATCGAGCCGTCGGTGCGGCACCAGGCCACCTGCTGACCCTTGCGCATCACGCCCTGGTGGATCCGGCACAGCGCGATGCGGCCCAGGTAGGAGGACGCGTCGAGGTTGGTGACGTGCGCCTGCAGCGGCGCGGCCGGGTCGTAGGTGGGCGCCGGGATCGTCGACTTGATGATGTCGAACAGCGGCTCGAGGTCGGTGGAGTCGGGCATGCCGCCGTCCTCGGGACGCGCCAGCGACGCCCGCCCCGCCTTCGCGGAGGCGTACACGATCGGGAAGTCGATCTGGTCCTCGGTCGCGTCGAGGTCCATGAAGAGCTCGTAGACCTCGTCCACGACCTCCTTGATGCGCGCGTCGGGCCGGTCGACCTTGTTGATGCACAGGATGACCGGCATCTTGGCCGACAGCGCCTTGCGCAGCACGAACCGGGTCTGCGGCAGCGGCCCCTCGGAGGCGTCGACCAGCAGCACCACGCCGTCGACCATCGACAGGCCGCGCTCGACCTCGCCGCCGAAGTCGGCGTGGCCCGGCGTGTCGATGATGTTGATGGTCATCCCGCCGTGCTGGACGGCGGTGTTCTTCGCGAGAATGGTGATGCCCTTCTCGCGTTCGAGGTCGTTGGAGTCCATGACGCGGTCATCGACATCCTGATTCGCGCGGAATGCCCCGGACTGCCAGAGCATGGCGTCGACGAGCGTGGTCTTGCCATGGTCGACGTGCGCGATGATCGCGATGTTCCGCAGGTCGTCGCGGCTGTTCAAAGGCATGATGAGGTCTCGCTCTGTGTTCGTGGAGGCGGCCGCGCGATGTCGCGACCTTATAAGTCTAGTTGATCCCCTCGAATGGCAAGAGCAGGACCACCTGACGGGCGGGCGTACACATGGTGATGCCGCGACATACATATGGTGTTGCACATTTGTGCGCATGGCGAAGCCCGCCGGGGTCCCTACATTGACCGCATGACCTGGTCTGAACTGGTGATGGGGGCGGCGCCGAGGCGAGGTGACCGGCCGGCCGTGAGCGACGTCCGCAGCGGTGAGGTGCTGTCTTACGCGATCTTCGCGAGCCGGGTCAAGCAGGTGGCGGCCGGTCTGCATCGCCACGGACTGCGGCGCGGCGAGCGCGTGCTGGTGCGCCTGCCCGTCGGGGCGTCGCTCCCCGTCGCCGTCCACGGCGTCGCCTGGGCGGGCGGCATCGCCTCGCTCGACGCCTCCGCCGACGCGCGGCTCATGATCGGCCAGGGTCCGGCCGACGCCGCCGCCGCGGCGGGAGTGCAGCGGGTCTTCGCGGTGCGGGCCGAGCCGGGGGCTGCGCCGTTCGGCGAGCTGCGCGGGCACGGCGAGCTGGAGTTCGGGCCGCTGGCGGGGCCGGCGCTGGCGCTGGGCGGCCGGGTGTTCGACCACACCGAGCTGGGCCGCGACCTGCGCGTGCTGCCCGCCCGGCTGAGCGTGAGAAGCAGCGACGTGGTGCTGGCGGCGGTCAGCGACGTGTTCACCGGGCTGCGGCTGCTCGACCTGGCGCTGATGGTGGGCGCGCACGTCGTGGTCGCCCACGAGCCGACGCTGATCGGCTGCCGGGTGCTGGCCCAGGAGCGCCGCGCCACGCTCGCCGTCGCCCCCCACGACCTGGCCAAGCGCCTCCTGGGCGAGCCGTCGCTGCGGGTGCTGGACGAACGGGCGCTGGTCGACTCCCTCATCCCCTAGCGGACTCCCTCAGCCCCTAGAAGGCCCGGCCATCCCCTGGAAAGCTGGCTCGTCGCGTGGAAAGTGTCACACTGTGGGAGAGTGTGATCCTTCCGCGACGCAGGGTGACCACATGCGAGAAGCCCCCCGGCACAACCTCCCGGCGGAGCCCAACAGCTTCGTCGGCCGCGAGCGCGACATCGGCGAGCTGTGCCGGCTCGTCGGAGACGCCCGCCTGGTGACGCTGTGCGGCATCGGCGGCATCGGCAAGACCCGGCTGGCGCTGCGGGTGGCGGCGCAGTGCGCGCCCGCCTACCCGGAGGGCGTGTGGCTGGCCGAGCTGGCCAGGATCAGCCGGCCCGAGCTGGTCGTGCGCGAGATCGCCCGCGCGCTGGGCGTGCGTGAGGAGCGCGGCAGGCCGCTGCTGGGCACCGTCGCCGCCCGGCTGCGCGACGGGCGCTGCCTGCTCGTGCTCGACAACTGCGAGCACCTGATCGACGAGTGCGCCGAGGTGGCCGCCGCGCTGCTGGCCTCCTGGGACGACCTGGCGATCCTGGCCACCAGCCGCGAGCCGCTGCGCATCGCGGGCGAGCTCGTCTGGCGGGTGCCGCCGCTCGACCTGCCCGAGGGCGCGGAGGCGCGGGCCGAGTCGGTGCGGCTCTTCCTGGACCGGGCCGCCGCCGCGGGCACCCGGCTGGACGACGGCAGCCTGCCCGACGTCGTACGGCTGTGCCGGGAGCTCGACGGGCTGCCGCTGGCGCTGGAGCTGGCGGCGGCCCGCACCAGCCTGCTCAGCCCCGGCCAGATCGCCGACCGCGTCCACGACCGGTTCTCGCTGCTCACGACCGGCGAGCGCACCGCCCCGGCCCGCCAGCGCACGCTGCTGGCGGCCGTCGAGTGGAGCTACGACCTGCTGTCGGAGCGCGAGCAGGTGCTGCTGCGCAGGCTGTCGGTGTTCGCCGGGCCGTTCGACCTGGACCTGGCCGAACAGGTGTGCGGCGGCCCGCCGATCGCCGGGTCCGAGCTGGTCGACCTGCTGGGCGCGCTGGTGGACAAGTCGCTGGTGCTCTGCGACGAGTCGCGCAGCCACTACCGCCTGCTGGCCACCATCCGCCACTACGCGGCCGGGCTGCTGCGGGAGGCCGGCGAGCACGACGTGCTGCGCGAGCGCCACCTGGCCGTGCTGTGCGAGCTGCAGGAGCGCTACTTCGCCACCGAGCTGGTCGAGCCCGGCGTGCCGTGGCCGCGCCGGCTTGAGGCGCTGACGCGCAGCCGCGGCCTGCTCGACGACCAGCGGGCCGCGCTCGACTGGGCCGCCGAGTCCGGCGACGTCGACCGGGCGCTGCGGCTCTGCTCGACCAGTACGGGGCTGCTGCCGGTCAGCGGCAACCCGCTGGAGATCGTCGGCTGGATCGAGCGGCTGCTGTCCCTCGACCTGAGCGGCGTGACGCCCGGCCGCGTCGCCCAGGCCGACGGGTTCCTCGCCTACGGCCTGGAGGCCAGGGACGAGCTGGGCCGCTCGCTGGAGTACGCGCTGCGCAGCCTGGAGGACCTGGACGAGGGCTTCCAGCGGTGCGTCATGCACAGCCTGCTCGTCATGGTGCTGCTGCGCATGGGCCGGGCGGGCGAGGCCGCTCACCACGCCGAGCTCGGCCTGGCGCTGGCCACGGCGGCCGGAGACACGTGGAACCAGGCGGCCGGGCTGGCGGGCCTGTCGGCGGTCGCGCTGGTCCGTGGCCGGTTGCGCGAGGCGCAGCGGCACGGTGACGAGGCGCTGGCCAGGGCGTGCGAGCACGGCCACCGGTGGATCATGGCCAGGGCCGCCACCCAGCTCGGCGCGGTGGCCGAGGCGCGTGGCGACCTGGCGACCGCCAAGGCCCGCTACGAGCTGGCCGTGCCCTGGCTGGACGAGCTGGGCGGCGGCGTCGACCTGGCGCGCGTGCTGGCCAGGATCGGGCGGGTGGCGGCGCTGCTGGGGGAGTTCGCGACGGCGCGCGAGCGGCTGGCGGCCAGCCTGGAGCTGAGCAGGCGCACCGGCCAGCGCCAGGGGGTGGCCCGCTGCCTGGTCGGGCTGTCGGTGCTGGCCGAGGCCGAGGGCGACCTGGAGAGCGCGGTGCCTGCCGCGGCGGCGGCCGCCGCGCTGCGCGCGTCGATCGGGCAGCGGTCGGGCACGGCCCGGATCGAGGAGCTGGTGGCCCGCGCCCGCGCCAAGCTCGGCGAGGGCCGCACGACCGCGCTGTGGGCGCGGGGCGGGCGGATGAGCCCCGACGACGCCGCGCGGCTCGTCCTGGAGGGCGTCCGGCCCCCCGAGGCGGACCCGGGCCCGCCCGCCCCGCCGGGCGCGATGCCACTGGCGATCACCCCGTCGGCCGCCGGCCCGCTCGTCGCGGCGCTGCCGGTCGGTCACTCGCCGCTGACCGCCCGCGAGCGGGAGATCGCCGGGCTGCTCACCGGCGGCCTGTCCAACCGGGCGATCGCCGAGGAACTGGTGATCAGCCCGGCGACGGTGGCGCGGCACATCGCCAACATCATGGAGAAACTCGGCTACACCTCCCGCGCGCAGATCGCCGTTTGGGCGGCCGAGCAGCCTTCTGCATAGGGATCTGCATATTCCGCCCCATGTATCCGGGGGAGTGGCCTGCCTAACGTTGGCCCGTATGGAGCGCATCGTCATGGTCGATCCCGGCACCGGCCGGACCATCACCGAACGGCAGCTCGACGAGAGGTCGGCGGCGGCGGCCGTCGTGCTGCGGCGGCGCGGGGTGCGCGCGGGCGACACGGTCCTCGTCTGCCTGCCGGTGGGCCCTGACCTGCTGGTGGCGGCCGACGCGGTGATCGCCGCGGGCGGGATCGCCTGGCCGGTGTCGCCGGACCTGGAGCCCGGCCTGCTGCGCGACCGGATCCGGGCCAGCCGCGCCCGCGTCCTGATCACGGATCTGGTCGCGGTCAGGGAGGCGGCAGACGAGTCGCGCGTACGGGTCGTGCTGGGCGTCGCCGACCTGCGTGACGGCCCGTTCTAAGCTCGGGTGCATGCCTTTCGCGCCCCACTTCCCCGTCATGCTCAGGACCGAGGACGGCGTCCGGATCGACGCCGCGCACACGGCGCCCACCGGTAAGGAGATCGGCCAGGAGATCGGCATTGTGGTGGCCCACGGGTTCACCGGGTCGTGGCGGGAGCGCACGGCGCGCCGCATCGTGCACGTGCTGAGCGAGACCGGCGGGGTGGTGGCCTTCGACTTCCGCGGCCACGGGCGCTCCGGCGGCCGGAGCACGGTGGGGGACCTGGAGATCCTCGACGTGGACGCCGCCGTGCGGCACGCCCGGGTGATCGGCTACCGGCGGATCGCCGTGGTGGGGTTCTCCATGGGCGCGGCGGTGGCCGTGCGGCACGCGGGGCTGCGCGGCGGCGTGGACGCGGTGGTGGCGGTGAGCGGCCCGGCGCGCTGGTACTACCGGGGCACCCGGCCGATGCGGCAGGTGCACTGGGCCATCGAGCGGCCGGTGGGCCGGTGGGCGGCGCGGATGGCGAAGCGGACCAGGATCTCCAGCGGCCGGTGGGACCCGCTGCCGATGCCGCCGCACGAGGCCGCGGCGCTGATCTCGCCGGTGCCGCTGCTGGTCGTGCACGGCGACGCCGACGCGTTCTTCCCGCTGGACCACGCGCACCAGCTCCACGAGGGCGCGCGGGAGCCGAAGGAGCTCTGGATCGAGCCCGGCTTCGGCCACGCGGAGTCCGCGGCGACCCCCGAACTCATCCGTCGCATCGGAAAGTGGATCTCTTCCAACTTTTCCTGAGTAATAAGCGTCTACCTAGGGCGGAAGGTAAGAATCCGCCAGGAGAAAGTCCCTGGGGAAGGAAACCGCCGCCGGTGGTGGACTGGGACATACTTCTAGTAGTCGGTCGGTGGCCCAGCGTTGCGGGGGCTCGCTGGGCCACCACCGGCGTCGTCAGCCGAGCCGCGCGATCGTCTTGTGCTCCAGATAGCCGGCCAGCCCCTCGGGGCCGAGCTCGCGGCCGACGCCGCTCGCCTTGTAGCCGCCGAAGGGCACGTTCGGCTCGATCATGTAGCAGTTGACGCCGTACGTCCCGGTGCGGACCTGGCGGGCCACCTCCATGCCGTGGTCGGCGTCGGCGGTCCAGACCGTCCCGGCCAGGCCGTAGTCGCTGTCGTTGGCGATCCTGATGGCGTCGGCCTCGTCCTCGTACGGGATCACCGCCAGGACCGGGCCGAAGATCTCCTCACGGGCGATGCGCATGTCGTTGGAGACGCCGGCGAAGACGGTCGGCGCCACGTACCAGCCGCGATCGTAGGGCCGGTCCAGGCCGCCGACGACGACCTTGGCGCCTTCCTCCATGCCCGCCCTGATGTAGCCCTCGACGCGCTCCTGCTGCCGCCGGGCGACCAGCGGGCCGATGCCGGTGGCCGGGTCGGCGGGGTCGCCGACGGCCTGGGAGGTGACCATGCCGGCCACCGCCTCCACGACCTCGTCGTAGCGGTTGCGCGAGGCCAGGATGCGGGTCTGCGCCACGCACGCCTGGCCGTTGTTCATCAGCGAGGCGATCGCCAGCATGCCCATCGACGAGGGCAGGTCGGCGTCGTCCAGCACGATGGCCGCCGACTTGCCGCCCAGCTCCAGGCTGACGCGCTTGAGCTGCTCGCCGCAGATCGAGGCGATGCGGCGGCCCGCCGCGGTGGACCCGGTGAACGCCACCTTGTCCACGCCCGGGTGGGACACCAGGTGCTCGCTGACCTCGCGGCCGGCGGGCACGATGTTGAGCACGCCCGCCGGGATGCCGGCCTCCTGGACCATCTCGGCCAGCAGGTAGGCGTCCAGCGGCGTCTCGGGGGCGGGCTTGAGCACGATCGCGCACCCGGCGAGCAGCGCGGGCGCGACCTTGGTCATGGTGACGAACTGCGGGACGTTCCACGGCACCACGGCCGCCACCACGCCCACCGGCTCGCGCCGCACGGTGACCGGCCCGAACAGGCCGGGCCGCTGCTCCTCCTGCTCGAACGTGCGGCCGTACTCGGCGTAGTACTGCAGCATTGCGAGCGGCTGCGGCGCCTGGGCGAGGTTGGAGAACGTGATCGGCGAGCCCATCTCCTCGGTGATGAGCGCGGCCAGCTCGCCCTGCCGGGCGGTGTAGATCTCGGCCAGCCTGCCGATCGCCTCGGCGCGTTCGGCGAAGCTCAGGCGGGGCCACGGCCCGTGGTCGAACGCCTCCCGGGCGGCGGCGACGGCCCGGTTCACGTCCTCGGCCGTGCCGTCGGGGACCTGGCCGACGACCTCCTCGGTGTGGGGGGAGATGACGTCGATCGTCCCGGTGCCCGCCGGGGCCACCCATTCGCCCCCGATGAACAGCTTGTCGTGCCGGCGCATGTCGTGTGCCTCCTGCTTGACCGGTGGTGATGCTCTCGACCGAACCATGTTCTGTCCGGGCGCGCAAGAGGGGCGCGGCACCGCGCGCCGCGCCCCTCGCCGCGGTCAGCGCCGGCTGCCCAGCAGGTGCTGCATCGACCGCTTCACCAGGTCGGCCCGCGCGGCCTGATCGACCACGCTCTCAGCGCCGAACCCCAGGTAGACGGTGTCCTTCGTGACGATGCCCGCGCCCTCCTCGAAGACCTGGTCGGTGCGGAACCAGTTGTTGATCGACGGCGCGCTGCCCTCCGGCGGCCCGGCCACGGTCCAGCCGCCCAGGTCCGACTCGAACGAGGTCTCCTCGGCCGTCGCCCCGTCCAGCGTCACCGTGGCGTCGTCGAGGAACACGCCGGCGCCCTGGGTGCCCCAGTCGCTCACGTACGAGATCGACAGCTCGACCGTCTTGCCCGCGTACGGGGTCAGGTCGATCTTCCACTGCTGCCAGCCGCCCGAGTTGCCGGAGGCCGCGTTCCAGGAGCCGGACGTGCCGGTCGACTCGCACTGCGGACCCTGGTAGCGCAGGACGTGCGGGTGGATGTCGCTCCAGCCCGACTGGCAGCTGCTGCCGGTCGCCTGCGTGGTGTGCCCGTTGGCGTCGGGCAGCGTCGTCCAGTCGTCGCCGCCCGCCGTCCTGGCCTCCACCATGAGGTGGTCCCAGGCGGACTCGGTGTCGTAGGAGGTCCAGAACGTCAGCTCGCCGCTGCTCCTGCCGGTCAGGTCGAAGGTCCTGGTCAGCCGCTTCCACGACACGTCGGCGATGCCGCTGTAGACGTCCCACGAGCCGGTGTGCGGGTCGAACGGGCCGCCGGGCCGCACCCACTTGACCGGCGCCGAGCTGGCGAACAGCGGGAACTGGTCCGGCGGCAGGATCGCCGAGGTGGCCACGAACGAGTTCGTGTGCACGTCCGGCTCCAGCGTGGCGGAGAAGCCCTCGAACCGGCCGCCGGTCCCGCCCAGCGCGAACGGCTGCCCGGCCGCGTCGCTGCCCGCGTTGTCGAAGAACACGTACGCGCCCAGCCAGTACTGCTGGAAGTCGTTGAACACCGGGATGCACGGCGGGTCGCTCGGCTCGCCGCACTCCGGCCGCGCCGGCTGGTCGGGCTGGTAGTAGTAGGACCCGTTGGCGTTGGCCGCGTAGGACGGGTACTTGCCCGCGTGCAGCAGCTTGCCGCCCTCGTTCAGATAGTCGCGCACGGCCAGCTCGACGTCCACGCCCGCCTTGGAAGTGGTGCCGGGGGCCTGGCCCACGCTGCGCGGGATGATGTCGTCGCCGGTCTCCCAGACGACCGCGTCGTAGTGGCTCAGCACGCCCAGCGGGTGCGGCGCCTTCCGGTCGTTCCTGTCCATGTCGTACACGTCGGAGCTGTAACCCGCCTCGTCGAGCGCCTTGGCGTACTCGTCGGCGTACTTGGCCTCGGTCACGCCCTGCGCCGGGCTGATCCCCGTCACGTCCTCGGCCGCCAGCACCAGCACCTTGCCGCCGATGTCCGCGGCCACCTCGTACGTAAACGCGTCGCTCTTCTTGCCGAACGCGCTGAACCAGACCTCCACCTTGTCGCCCGGCCGGGTGCCCGTGACCGTGCCGCGCATCCGGTGGTAGTAGCGGTCGTAGCCGTCGCCGTAGCGCTCGCCGCCGCGCCACTCACGCGTCAGGACGGTCTTCGTACGGCCCCCGTTGACCCGGTAGTTGAGGAAGACCGGGCCGAGCTTGCGCTTGGCGTTGACCTGGACGGCCTGGGTGCGGCCGTGGCTGGTGCCGAAGGCGTCCACGACGAAGTCCGGCGTCCTGTTGCCCAGGTGGGTGACCGGCTCCACCGGGTTGACGGCCGAGCGCGCCACGTCGAGCGCGAACGGCAGGTTGCGCTCGAACTCGGCCTGCACCAGCGCCTCGTCGTCGGGGAAGACGAAGCCGCAGCCGTCGCAGCCCTCGTTGAGCTCCGGGGTCCACGACAGCGTGCCGTACTGGCGGTGCGCGTGGTCGTTGGTGTCGCCGTTCGTCGTGTAGAGCTCGGCGCCCAGGTCAGGGTCGAAGCCGGGCACCGCAGGCCGGTCGTCGGTGCCGGTCAGCGCCTCGTAGATCGGGTTGTCGGCCGTCTCCGTGGCGATCTGGAAGCCGCTCGGGTAGAGCAGCAGCGGCCCGAAGGAGTGGTAGTTGAGCTGCGTCTCGAACCGGACGCGCCGCATCAGCCCGTCCATGGCCCTGGTCTCCGGCTCGCTGGCCGGGCCGGCGCCCCGGTAGGTCTCGCTGCTCGGGATGGAGGAGGAGCCCTCCTCGTCGTAGTGGAAGTTCGTGGGGAAGTTGCGGTTGGGGTCCACGCCGTCGCCCAGCGTGATCTGCCCGTCCCCGTTCACGTCACGCAGGTTCTTGCGCCACAGCCGGTTGCCCTCGGTGAAGGTGAAGTCGTACCCGTCGGGGTTGGCCACCGGCACGAACCACAGCTCTGTCCTGTTCAGCAGGTCGCGCAGCTCGCCCTTGTGTGCCACCACGTGCTTGAGCAGCCGCATGTCCACCTCGGTGGCGATCCACTCGCGGGCGTGCTGGGTGGCGGAGAACAGCGAGGCGGGCTTGATCCCGTCGGGCAGCAGCCGGGCCATCGTGCTGACCTTGGCGGCGAGGATGTCCTGGCCCCGGACGGTCTTGCCGATCGACTGGAGCTTCACGACGTCCTTGTTGGCGTCGGCGATGGCCCTGAGCTGGTCGGCGATGCCGCCGGGCTCGGAGTACGACCTGAAGACGGTGTAGCCGCCGGCCGCCTGGGTCCTGGCGGCCTCCAGCTGGGTCTGACCCTGGGGGTTGCGCACCGGCTCGGGCTTGAGGCCGAGCTTCTTCAGCCCGGCCAGGTCGGCCTGGGCGGCGGTCAGTTCGACGTGCTCCCGACCGTCCTTGATCTCCTGCTGGACGACGTCGAAGCCCTGCTCCCGGAGGGCCTGGGCGGTGCCCGGCGGGCTGTCGAGCTGGTAGAGCTCGATCCTGTCGCCGGGCGGCAGCGGGTCCACGGCCGCCTGGGCTTCCAGGGCGACCATGGACGTGGCTAAGCCGATGATGACGGCTGAGACGATGGTGAGTGATCGAGACACGGGTCTGCCCCTTCGCAGAGACGAGTTCGACCGCCATCTCAATCCGGGTTCACGCTCTCGGCAAGGCCCAACTTTATATACCGCTTATATCGGACATATGGGCACTTGGGGGGTCAATGAGGCACGAGTTCCACTGTTCAGGTGACAGGCTTGAAGATCATCTTCTATAGTCTCGACCGTCTACGAGGGGAGGTCGTGGCGTGAAGACCGGGCGCTTCGCCGTGTTCGCCGTGGTCCTTGCCGCCCTGCTCACCCCGCAGCCGGTTTCCGCCGATCCGACCCCCGCCCAGCTGCGCAAGCTGACCAAGGAAGCCGCCGCGCTCAACAACCGCTACCGCGGCTCCATCCAGAGCCTCGAAGAGATCAAGGTCCAGGCCAAGAAGGCCCTCGACACCTCCGGCCACCTGCAGAAGCGGCTCGCCGACGCCCAGGGCAAGCTCGCCGCCATCGCCCAGACGAGCTACATGCTCGGCCCCATCGACGGCACCCAGCTCTTCGCCACCCAGGTCGACCCGTACAAGACGCTCGGCCACGCCGCCAACATGAACTTCATGGCCCAGGTCCGCGCCGGCCAGGTCGCCCACGTGCAGAAGCTCATCGCCGACTCCCAGAAGGCGAAGCTCGCGGCCAACGACAAGATCAAGAAGATGCAGAAGGAGATCAAGGCGATCAAGAGCCGGCGCGCCGAGCTCGACCGCCTCCTCGCCAAGTACGGCTTCCAGCAGCCCGGCGGCGGTGAGGGCCTGACTCCCCGCATGATCTCCGTACGGGCCGACGTGATGCAGAACTTCCCCATGCCGTACGGCGTCGGCTGCCTGCGCCCCGGTGACCCGGGCGAGCACGGCAAGGGGCGGGCCTGCGACTTCATGATCTCGCGCGGAATGGCCTCCGGGCTGGAGTCCGATCGGGGTGACGCGCTGGCCAACTACCTGATCAAGAACGGTTCGCGGCTCGGCGTCATGTACATCATCTGGAAGCAGCGCTACTACGACATCCGCTCAGGCGGTGGGTGGGACATGATGTCCGACCGTGGCGGCGTCACCGCCAACCACTACGACCACGTCCACGTCTCGGTCTTCTAGAGCGTCGCCAGGTGGGCCCTGAGCCAGTGGTAGGAGGCCTTGGGGGTGCGGCGGCCGGTGGCGAAGTCGACGTGGACCAGGCCGAAGCGCTGGTGGTAGCCCTCGGCCCACTCGAAGTTGTCCAGCAGTGACCAGACGAAGTAGCCGCGCACGTCGACGCCCTCGCGCCGGGCCGCGTGGACGGCGGCGATGTGCCGGTCGAGGTAGGCGATGCGGTCCTGGTCGTCCACGGTGCCGTCGGGGCCGGGGACGTCGGGCTGGGAGCAGCCGTTCTCGGTGACGTAGACGGGCGGCAGGGCGTCGCCGTAGCGGGCGAGCAGGCCGGTGAGGAGCTCGCGCAGGCCGTCGGGGACGACGGGCCAGCCGAAGGCGGTGGTGGGGTGGCCGGTGACGCCGGCGTCGGTGAAGGGCAGGCCGGGCCCGGCGGGGGCGGCGATGCGGGTGGGGTTGTAGTAGTTGACGCCGAGCCCGTCGAGCGGCGCGGCGATCACGGCGAGGTCCCCGTCGCGGACGAAGCCGAGCTCCTTCGCCCCGTACGCGGACAGGTCGGGGTAGGCGCCCGTGAGGACGGGGTCGTTGAACAGGCGGTTGTGCAGGATGTCGTACGCCTCGGCGGCGGCCACGTCCTCGGCCGCGTCGGAGGCGGCCCACACGGGCGTGCAGTTGTTGGTGAGCAGGACCTGCCCGGCGCCCGCCGCGCGCAGCGCCGCCGTGGCCAGGCCGTGGGCGAGGAGCTGGTGGTGGGCCACGGGCATCGCGTCGAGGAGCAGGGCCTGGCCGGGCGCGTGGAGGCCGAGGGCGTGGCCGTACGCCATGTGCACGAACGGCTCGTTGAGCGTGATCCACATCGGCACGCGGTCGGCCAGCCGGCCGGCGACGAGGGCGGCGTAGTCGGCGAAGCGGTGCGCGGTGTCGCGGTTCAGCCAGCCGCCGCGGTCCTGGGCGGCCTGCGGCAGGTCCCAGTGGAACAGCGTCGGCACCGGCGTGATCCCGGCCGCGAGCAGGGCGTCGACCAGGCGTTCGTAGAAGTCGAGACCCTTGGGGTTGGCCGGGCCGGCGCCGGAGGGCTGGACGCGCGGCCAGGCGATGGAGAAGCGGTAGGCGCCGACCCCGAGCTCCGACATCAGCGCGACGTCCTCGGGCCAGCGGTGGTAGTGGTCGCAGGCCACGTCGCCGGTGTGCCCGTCGCGGGTGCGGCCGGGCTCGTGGGAGAAGGTGTCCCAGATGGACGGGCCCCGGCCGTCCTCGTCCGCCGCGCCTTCGATCTGGTACGCCGCCGTCGCCGTGCCCCACAGGAACATGCCGTGCTCCTCAAGTTTCGCGAGTCGGGCTCATGTTAACCTCTACTTGTTGGTAATGGGCCAAGATGAGGGCATGACGAGTACCTTGCGCCGCCGCCCCGCCCAGCGTCGCAGCGCGGAGCGGGTGGAGCGGATGCTCGACGAGTGTGCGCTCCTGCTCGACGAGGTCGGCTACGACGCCGTCACCACCAAGGAGGTCGCCCGCCGCGCCGAGGTGCCGATCGGCACGTTCTACCAGTTCTTCCCCGACAAGCAGGGGCTCGTGCGGGCGCTGGCCCTGCGCAACCTGGAGGCGTTCCTGGGCCGGGTGACCGAGCGGATCGCCGAGGCCGAGCTCGGCCACTGGACCGACCTGGTCGAGCTGGCCATCGACGAGTTCGTGGCGATGAAACGCACGACGCCCGGGTTCGGCGTGGTCGACTTCGGCGAGGCGCTGGCCGCGCCCGGCGGCCACGCCTCCGACGGCGCCAACCACACGCTCGACGCCGCGCTGGAGAACAACGCGATCGTCGCCGACCGCCTGCGCGCCCTCACCGTCGACCTGCTCGGCGCCCCCCGGGGGCCGGGCCTCGACCGGGCGCTGCTGGTCGCGGTCGAGGCCTGCGACGCGGTCCTCAAGCTGGCCTTCCGGGCGCACCCCGACGGCGACCCCGACCTGATCGCCGAGTGCAAGCAGCTCGTCCGCCGCTACCTGGCCGACCATCTGCCGTGATCAGACGGCCTCGTCCAGGCGGCGGCGCAGCTCGTCGTCGAGCTTGACGTCGGCCGCGCCGATCGCCTCCTCCAGCTGCGCCATCGTGCTCACGCCCACGATCGGCACGTGCCCGCCGGCCATCAGCCAGGCCAGCACGACCTGGTTCGGCGTCGCGCCGAGCTCGCCCGCCACCTCGCGCAGCACGGCCAGCCGCCGCGTGGTGCCCGGGTGGTCGTAGATCTCCGGGATCGGCCGGTCCGCGCGGGTGTAGGCGCCGAACATCAGCGTGTTGTACGCCCACAGCGTCACCCCGGCCTCCCGCGCGTACTCCAGGTGCTCGTCGCCCGTCACGCGGTGGCCGGTCTCGGCCGGGCGCGTGTACGGGCGCGGGCGCAGGTAGGTGTGGCGCAGTTGCAGGTGCGTGTAGGGGAGCCAGCCGTGCGCGGCCGAGACGTTCCTGGCCCGCTCCAGCCGCCAGGCCGGCAGGTTGCTCGCGCCCACCTTGCCGATCTTGCCCTGGCGGTGCAGCTCGTCGAACGCGCCCAGGGTCTCCTCCAGCGGCACCGACCGGTCCTCGATGTGCGCCCAGTAGAGGTCCACGTGGTCGGTGCCGAGGCGGCGCAGGCTGCCCTCGACGCCCGCCCGTACGGCCGGCGCCGACAGGCCCTCCGCCGAGTCCAGCGTGACGTCACCGGGCACCGTCGGCCGGGCGCCGACCTTCGTGCTCAGGAACACCTGGTCGCGGTTGCCCCGGGCGGCGAGCCAGGCCCCGATGGTCTGCTCGCTCTCGTCCCCGGTGCGGCCCTCGACCCAGAACGGGTAGTTGTTGGCCGTGTCGAGCATGCTGCCGCCCGCCTCGACGAAGCGGTCCAGGATGGCGAAGGTGTCCTCACGGCTGACGCTGGTGCCGAACGGAATCGTGCCGAGTGCGATGTTCATGGACCGAACTGTGCGACCTGGAGTGGACTCCATGTCAAATGGTTGACCTGGAGCCCACTCCAGGTGCAATGCTTGGCTCCCGTGAGCGTCTACACCCCCGCCGAAGTGGTCGAGGAGACCGGTTTCTCCCTCGACACTCTGCGCTACTACGAGAAGATCGGGCTGCTCGAACCGGTCGAGCGCAACGCGGCCGGGCAGCGCAGGTTCAGCCAGGAGGACGTCGGCTGGCTCGGCACCATCCGCTGCCTGCGCGACACCGGCATGCCGATCGCCGAGATGCTGCGCTTCGCCGAGCTGGTCCGCGCCGGCGACCACACGATCGCCGACCGCATCGCGCTTCTCGAAGAGCACGATCGCCGCGTCGAGGCGCAGATCGGCAACCTGATCGAGCGCAAGCGCTACGTCAGCGACAAGATTTCCTACTACCGCAGCGTCCTCTAGCCGGGGCTTGGATCTCCGGTTGCTAAAACCGGAATCCATGACCAGGGCGAGAAGGATCAACGGCACGCTGCGCCGCGTGGCACGGATCTGCGCGGGGATGCTGTTCGCGTTGCTGGCGCACCTGACCTTCGTCCAGGCGTTCTCGTCCAGGTCGCTCAACGCCGACCCGCGCAACGAGCGGGCCCGCATCGCCCGGTTCGACGAGCCGCGCGGCGCGATCCTCAGCTTCGACGGCACCGTGGTGGCCACCAGCCGGGAGACGGACGGCGGGCCGTACCGCTATCGCCGCTTCTACCCGCACGGGGAGATGTTCGCGCCCGTGACCGGGCACCTCACGGCGGGGCCGGCGACCGGCGTCGAGCGGGCGCTGGAGGCGGCGCTGTCGGGCACCGACGCCAAGGTCAAGATGCAGTCGCTGGTCAGGATCGGCACCGAGCAGGCCGCCGACGTCCGCCTGACGATCAGCGACCGGGCCCAGTGGGCCGCCTACCAGAGCCTGCGGGCCGCCGGCACGCCCGGCGCCGCCGTCGCGATCAACCCGGCGACCGGCGCCGTCCTCGCCCTGGCCAGCTACCCGTCCTACGACCCGAACGCCTTCGCCACGTTCGACGCCGCCGCGCTGGCGCGCGTCGAGCGGCGGCTGAGCCGCGCGCCCGGCAGCCCGCTGCTGAACCGGGCGACCGCCGAGACCTATCCGGCCGGCTCGGCGTTCAAGCTGGTCACGACCGCCGCCGCGCTGGCCACCGGCGAGTACGGGCCCGCCACCGAGCTGCCCGGCCCCGCCAGGCTGCGCCTGCCCGGAACGACCCGGTACGTGCACAACGTCGACGGCAGGCCGTGCGGCCGCGACGCCCGGCCGACGCTGGCCCGCGCCTTCCAGGGCTCCTGCGACACGGCCTTCGCCGGGATCGGCCTGCAACTCGGCCAGGACACGCTGCGGGACCAGGCGGACGCGTTCGGCTTCAACGCCCCGGAGCTGACGATCCCGCTGCCCGTGACGCCCAGCTCGTTCGACGGCGCCGCGGACCGGTCCCACACCGCCCTGGCGGCCATCGGCGGGCCGGGCGGGCGCGTCACGCCGCTCATGGTCGCCATGCTGTCGGCGGCCGTGGCCAACGACGGCACGCTGATGCGCCCGTACCTGGTGGAGGAGGTGCGGCTGCGGGACGGCTCGGTCATCCGGCGGGCCGCGCCGGCGCCGTACCGCACGACGCTGGCCCCCGAGCTGGCCGGGCAGCTCACGGCCATGATGACCACGATCACCAGGCCGGGCGGGCCGGGCACGGCGGCGGCCATCCCGGGGATCTCGGTGGCGGCCAAGTCGGCGGGGCCGGGCGGTCCGGCGCTGTTCACGGCGTTCGCCCCGGCGGGGGCGCCGGAGGTGGCGGTGGGGGTGGTGCTGGAACGTCCCGGCCCGGCGGCGCCCATCGCCCGCACGATCATGCAGGCGGTGCTGTCCTAGCCATTGCCGTCACCGTAAATCTGGATAAACTCCGACATTGTGCTAGTTATTGGACCAAAACCCCCATTGTGTGATCAATGACCACAGCCCGCAAGCTCCTGTTCGCCACCCTCGCCGTCATCGTGGGCACCGTCGCCGGGCTGGCCGTCATCCTCGCCACCCGAGCCCCCGCGCCCGACCGCCGCCCCGCGACCGAGATCGTCGCCGCGGCGACCACCACCTCCCCTGCGCCGGCCCCCACCCCGACCCCGACGCCCACCCCCACCCCGACTCCCACTCCCACGAAGAGCAAGCCGGTCACCCCGAAGCCGACCCCGAAGCCCGCCCGCACGACCAGCAGCCCCAAGCCCAAGCCGACCCCCACCCGGACCCGGACCCCGGCCCGCGCCGAGCAGCGCGCCACCGTGGGCACCGGGGGCGCCGTGGGCACGGCCGCCGAGAACGGGGTGGTCAAGCTCACCAACGCGGCCCGGGCCAAGGCCGGATGCAAGCCGCTCAAGCACGACCCCGAACTCCGGGCGGCGGCGCTGGCCCACTCCAAGGACATGGCCGCCCGCGGCTTCTTCGACCACGAGGCCCCCGACGGCGACGGGCCCGAGGACCGCATCCGCGACGCCGGCTTCGCGCCGATCGGCTCCTGGGGCGAGAACATCGCGGCCGGTCAGCGCACGGCGGCCGAGGTCATGTCCGGGTGGATGGACAGCCCCGGCCACAAGGCCAACATCCTCACCTGCGCCTACACCCACATCGGCGTCGGCTTCGCCGGCGGCCACTGGACGCAGGCGTTCGCCAGCCACTGATCACTGGTAGGCGGACGCCTGGAGGGTGTAGAGCTCGGCGTAGAGCCCGTTGAGCGCCATCAGCGTGGCGTGGTCGCCCTCCTCGGTGACGCGGCCGTGGTCGAGCACGTAGATGCGGTCGGCGTAGCGGACGCTGGCCAGGCGGTGGGTGATGAGCAGGACCGTGCGGCCGTCGGAGTGGCCCCGGATGCGCTCGAACAGGGCGTGCTCGGCGCGGGCGTCGAGGGCCGCCGTCGGCTCGTCGCAGATCAGCAGGCAGGCGTCGCGATGAAATCCGCGTGCCACGGCGATGCGCTGCCACTGGCCGCCGGACAGCTCGTGGCCGTCCTTGAAGCGCCGGTCGAGCAGGGTGCGGTAGCCGTGGGGGAGGCCGGCGACGACCTCGTCGGCCCCGGCGACCGCCGCCGCCGCGTCGAGGGCGTCCTGGCCCTTGTCGGTGCCCATCGTGATGTTGTAGCGGGCGGCGAGCGGCCAGCGGGTGTGGTCCTGGGCGATCACCGCGGTGCGCAGCCGCAGGTCCTCCGGGCTGACCGTGCTCAGGTCGACGTCGTCCCACAGCACGCTGCCCGTGTCGGGCTCGTACAGGCCGGACAGGATCTTGGCGAGGGTGGTCTTGCCGGAGCCGTTCTCGCCGACGAAGGCGATCACCTCGCCGCGCTTGACCTCGACCGACACGCCGCGCAGAGCGGGCTCGTCGGAGCCCGGGTAGGTGAACGTGACGTCCACGGCGCTGATGCGCTCGAAGCGCTCGGGGGCCGTCGTGCGGGCGGCGCCGGGCAGCCAGCGCTCGGCCGAGTCGCAGAACTCCAGGAAGTCGGTGAAGTAGAGGCCCTCCTCGTAGAGCCGGTTGGTGGCGTACATCAGGTTGGCCAGCGAGCTCTGGCCGGACCTGATGGCCAGCACGGCGGTGCCGGCGACGGCGAGCGGGATCGCGGCGATCGCGAGCAGCACGCCGAGCGCCACGTAGACGAGGGCGCTGCCGAGGCCGCCCAGCGCCTCGCCGACGAGCCTGGCGACGGTCTGCCGCCTGGCCAGGCCGAGCAGCACGTCCTGCTCGGCCTTGGCGACGGCGTCGTACATGCGCAGCAGGAAGCCGCGCATGGTGAACGAGCGGACCTCGGCGGCGGGGTCGCGGTCGGCCAGCAGCTCGGCGATGATCCACTTGCGGCGGATGGCGGGGATGAGCGAGAACATCGCCGTGTAGCGCATCCGGGCGCTGCGCACGGCGGCCCAGGCGTCGGGCAGCACGGCGAGCAGGAGCAGGGGCAGCAGCACCGGGTGGAGCACGCCGAGCACGCCCGCGACGGCGGCGATGCCGACGGCGGCCGTGACCACGTTGATGGCGGAGGTCACCACCATGTCGGCCATCTGGACGCCCCGGCTGCGGGCCCGCTGGAGCGCGTCGTGGAAGTCGGGGTCGTCGTAGGCGACGAGCTCGACGCGGCTGGTCAGGCCGTAGAGCCGCTCCTCGGTCAGCCGGGTCACCTGCGGGTCGAGGCGTGACTGCGCCCAGCCCGCGCCGGCCTGGACGGAGGTGCGCAGCGTCGCCATCGCGGCGACCAGGGCCAGGCTGGGCAGCGCGGCGATCACCCGGTCGGGGGTGGGCCCCTCGCTGAACAGCGCGTTGAGCACCCCGGTGGTGGCCAGCAGGCCGAAGGCGGTGAAGACGCCGCCGAGCAGGCTGAGCCCGACCGTGGCGACGGTGTCGCGGGGGCTGGCGCGCCAGGCCATGCTCATGGCCTGGCGGACGAGTGAGGGAAGCCGCCTCGCGATGACGAGGAACCCCACGTCGGCCATCGTGTCGTTGTGAGCGTGCCAGTCGGAGAGGGAGATCTCGCCCAGTTCGAGGGGCTCGTCGGCCATACCTGGAGTGTGCCCGCGGGCACTGACAGTTCTCGTGGTATGCGGACCTGTTATCCGTGCACTCCTTGACGCAGAAGTGGGCAAAGTGCGTTGATGGCCCTACTGACAACGTTGTCAAGTCACCAGCTCGGGGGTTTTCTCGAAGGGATGGTGTGCGATGAGACGACGGTGGACGGCGACCGTCGCGATCACTTTGGCGGGCCTGCTCGGGCTGTCGGCGTGCGGCGGTGGCGGCTCCCCGGCCGAGCCGGCCGCGAGCGGCGGCAGCGGTGGCGGCAAGCAGCAGGTCGAGGTGTTCTCCTGGTGGACCGGGCCGGGTGAGGCCGACGGCCTGAAGGCGATGCGCGAGATCTTCGAGCAGCAGAATCCGAACCTGACGTTCTTCGACGCCGCGGTCGCGGGCGGCTCCGGCGACAAGGCCAAGGCGCTGCTCGCCTCGAAGCTGCAGGCCGACACGCCGCCCGACACGTTCCAGGGGCACGCGGGCGCCGAGCTGCAGGGCTACATCAAGGCCGGTGACCTGGAGGAGCTCAACTTCCTCTACGACGAGCTCAAGCTCGCCGACGCCTTCCCGGCGCAGCTCGTCGAGCAGATCAGCGTCGACGGCAAGATCTACTCGGTGCCGGTGAACATCCACCGGTCCAACGTGCTGTGGTTCAACCCGTCGGTGCTGAAGGAGGCGGGCGTCGCGGGCGCGCCCAAGACGATCGAGGAGTTCGTCGCCGCCCTGGAGAAGGTCAAGGCCACGGGCAAGATCCCGCTGTCGATCGGCTCGGAGTGGACGGTCACCCACCTGCTGGAGAGCGTGCTGCTCGGCTCGCTCGGCACCGACGCCTACAACGCGCTGTTCAAGCCGGGCGCCGACTGGAACAGCCCCCAGGTGGCCAAGGCGCTGGAGAACTTCAAGACGATCATGTCGTACGCGGGCAGCCCCCAGGACGACTGGCAGCCCGCGGCCAAGCAGGTGGCCGACGGCGAGGCCGCGTTCAACATCATGGGCGACTGGGCGTACGGCTACTTCCACAACCCGCCGGACGGCGGCCTCGGCAAGACGTCGAAGACGGACTTCGACTGGGCGCCCGCGCCCGGCACCGAGGGCACCTACCTGTGGCTGTCGGACAGCTTCACCCTGCCCAAGGGCGCCAAGAACCGTGACGGGGCCGTCGCCTGGCTGAAGGTCGCGGCCAGCAAGGAGGGGCAGGACGCCTTCAACCCGAAGAAGGGCTCCATCCCCGCCCGCAAGGACGCCGACCAGTCGCTCTACACCGACTACCTGGCCGACGCGCTGAAGGACTGGTCGGGCAACAAGCTGGCCGGCTCCATCCAGCACGGCGTCGCGGTGAACCAGCCGTGGCTGGCCGCCATCAACGAGGCGGTCGGGCTGTTCATCGGCACCCAGGACGTGGCCGAGCTGCAGAAGGGCCTGGCCGCCGCCGCGACGGCGAACGCCCAGTGATCGGCGGGTACGGCGGGCCCGCCCGCCGTACCCCCTTCGGAGAGGGAGGCAATCGTTGAGACGGGTGCGCGCCTGGCTCCCGGGGCTGCTCCTGGTCACGCCGTCGATCGTGGCGATCGGCGTGTTCGTGTACGGCCTGCTGGGCTGGAACTTCCGGCTGGCCATGACGGACCAGCACGACGAGGTGTCCGAGGGCAGCTTCGTCGGGCTGCGGAACTTCATCGACATCTGGGATCAGGCCAGGTGGCATCTGTCGGTGAACCACGCGATCGTGTTCACGGTCGTGTTCGTGGCCGGGGCGCTGGTGCTGGGCTGGTTCCTGGCGTTCCTGATGGAGAAGGGCATCTGGGGCGAGGGGACGTTCCGGGCGATCTACCTGTTCCCGATGGCCGTGTCGTTCGTCGCCACCGGCATCGTGTGGCGGTGGCTGATGAACTCGGGCATGGACGAGCGGGCGGTCGGGCTGAACCGGCTGTTCGACGCGGTGGGGTTGCCGCAGTGGGAGTGGTTCCGGAACCAGGAGTGGGGCATGGCGGCGATGGCGCTGCCGGCCGTCTGGCAGATGTCCGGATATGTCATGGCACTGTTTCTCGCCGGGTTCCGCGGCGTCCCCGAGGAGCTGCGGGAGGCCGCGCGGGTCGACGGCGCCACCGAGTGGGGCGTCTACCGGCACGTCGTGCTGCCCCTGCTGCGCCCGGTGACGCTGTCCGCGCTGATCATCCTCGGCCACATCTCGCTCAAGGTGTTCGACCTGATCGTCGCGGTCTCCGGCAAGCAGATCGTCACGGACGTGCCCGCCGTGTTCATGTGGGTGGCGGTGTTCGACTCCCACGACCCGGCCAAGGGCGCCACCATCGCCTCGTACATCGTGCTCAGCGTCGCCGTGTTCGTGATCCCGTACCTGATCTGGTCCGTCCGCAAGGAGAGGCGCTCATGAGGCACGCGGGCTCCTGGGTGCGGCTCGTCCTGCTGATCGCGTTCGTGGTGGTCTTCCTGGTCCCCATCTACGTGCTGCTGGTCACCAGCTTCAAGCCGCTGACCGAGGCGGATCCCGGCCAGGCGTGGAACCTGCCGGAGACCTGGACGTTCGAGGCGTGGGGCGTGGCGTGGGAGAAGCTCGCCCCCGGGCTGTGGAACAGCGTGCTGCTCGCGGTGCCCGGCTCGATCCTGTCGTGCGCGCTCGGCTCCATGAACGGCTACGTGCTGTCCAAGTGGCGCTTCCCCGGCGCGGACGTGCTGTTCACGCTGTTCCTGTTCGGCATGTTCATCCCGTACCAGGGGGTGATGATCCCGCTGGTGCAGCTCCTGGTCGGACTGAACGAGCTGACCGGGCTCCAGGGCGTCTTCTACGGCGGCATCCCCGGCCTGGTGCTCGCGCACGTGGTGTACGGCATCCCGATCTGCACGCTGATCTTCCGCAACTACTACGTGACGATCCCGGACGAGCTGATCGAGGCGTCACGGGTCGACGGGGCCGGGATGCTGCGCGCGTACTGGTCGGTGGTGCTGCCGGTGTCCGGCCCGGCGATCGCCGTGGTGATCATCTGGCAGTTCACCTCGCTGTGGAACGACTTCCTGTTCGCCGTGTTCCTCACCGGGCCGACGAGCTGGCCGACCACGGTGATGCTGAACAACATCGCCGGCGCCCAGGCCACCCCCTACAGCCAGCAGATGGCCGCGGCGATCCTGGCCTCGATCCCGACCATGCTCATCTACGTGCTGCTGGGCCGCTTCTTCATGCGCGGCCTGATGGCTGGCGCGCTGAAAGGGTGACGGCCGGGTTGGCGCAGTGCAGCAGGGGCTCGCCGCGCACGTAGCGGGCCACGTCGGCGGCGACGATGGAGGCGGCCTTCGCGGCCGTCTCCTTGCTCGCCCCGGCCAGGTGCGGCGTCATCACCAGGTTCGGCGCGGTCAGCAGCCGGGACCCGGCGGGGATGGGCTCCTCGGGGAAGACGTCCATCGCCGCGCCGAACAGGTGACCCGACTCCAGCGCGTCACACAGCGCGTCGTAGTCGAGCAGCGCCCCGCGCGCGCAGTTGACCAGCACCGACCCGGCCGGCATGCGGGCGATCTCGGCGGCGCCGATCATGCCGGCCGTCTCCGGGGTGGCGCGGGCGTGCAGCGACACGAACCGCGACCGCGACAGCAGCTCGTCCAGCTCCACCCGGCCGGGCACGTCCACGTACGGGTCGAAGACCAGCACCTCGGCGCCGAACCCCGCCAGCATCCGGGCCACCCGGCGGCCGATCGCGCCGTAGCCGACCAGGCCGACCGTGCTGCCCTCCAGCTCCGGGCCGACGTTGTCGTAGACGTAGTAGTCGCCGCGCCACACGCCCCCGGCCAGGTCGGCGTGCGTCTGCGGGACGCGCCGGGTGGCGGCCAGCAGCATGGCCAGCGTGTGCTCGGCGGTGGCGACGGCGTTGCGGCCCGGCGCGAACGTCACCGCCACGCCCGCCTCGGTGGCGGCAGCCAGGTTCGCGTTCACCGGGCCGCCCCGGCTCACCGCGAACAGCCGCAGGTCGGGGCAGGCGTCGAGGACGCGCCGGGTGAGCGGCGCCATCTGGGTGACGCACGCCTCGACGCCCTGCAGCGCCTCGATCAGCTCGTCCTCCACGTCCGACGCCTCGTCGACCTCGCCCACCCGGCCGAAGGGCACCACGGGCCACGGCAGCGTGAGCTCGCCGGTCAGCACCTCGCCGGGGACCTCGCGGCGCAACGCGTCGATGAGCAGGTCGTTGCGGACGAAATGGTCACCGGCGGCCAGGACTCGGATGGTCAACGCAGAGCTCCAATCGGGGAGTTGTACTTCAGGATCGCGACCTGCTCGCCGCGCAGCCGCAGCTCGGTGAGCGCGCAGTTGTCCAGGCGCGGGAACAGCCGCCGGTACTCGCCGAGCGGCACGCCGATCAGCCGGCACAGCGCGATCCTGATCGCGGTCGTGTGCGCGACCACCAGCACCCGGCCGCCGGGCCGGTCGGCGGCGATGTCGCGGAGCGCGGCGGTGAACCGGTCGGCGGCGTCGCCGGGCCGCTCCCCGCCGGGCAGCGGGTTCGCGCCCGGGTCGGCCTCGAAGGCGGCGCGGGCCCCGGGGAAACGCTCGCGCATCTCCTCGGCGGTCAGCCCCTCGCCCTTGCCGAAGTCGAGCTCGCGCAGGCGCTCGTCCACCCGCAGCTCCACGGCCGCCGCCTCGGCGCTCCCGGCGGCGGTGATGCGGGCGCGGCTCAGGTTCGAGGCCCACACGGCGTCCAGCCCGGCGGTGCGCGCCCAGCGGGCCAGCCGCTCGGCCTGCTCGTGGCCGCGCGGGGTCAGCTCGACGTCGCTGACGCCGGCGTAGCGGTTCTCGGCGTGCCACACGGTCTCGCCGTGGCGCACCAGCACCAGGTCCGTCATCGGGCGCTCCTCTCACGCGCGTGGGCGGCGGCCTGCGACGGCAGCCAGCCCCGGTTCTCCAGCTCGGCGACGAACCGCAGGTACGGCTCACGGTGATCGGCCCCGGACGGCTCGATCACCGCGCGGGTGCGGACCATCCCGCCCGCCCGCGCGCCCGCCGCCAGCACGGCCATGCCGAGGGCGGGCTCGGCGTTCTCGCGCAGCGTCACGGGCCGGCCCAGCACGTCCGCGCGCAGCCGGTTCCAGTACGCGCTCCGCGTCGCGCCGCCGGTCAGGATGATCTCGCCGTCCACGGGGGCGCCGAGCAGGTCCAGGTAGTCGAAGCAGAGCCGCTCCACGAACGCCGCGCCGAGCAGGATCGCGGCGTAACGGTCGACGTCGTCGGCGGGCTCGCCCAGCGTGAAGCCCTCGGCCCCGGCCGCCGCGAACGGGAACCGCTCGCCCCGCGACACCAGCGGATACGTGATCGGCGGGCCGCCCCGCCCGCCGTAGCGGGCCTGGGCCTGCTCGCCGAGCGCGTCGAGGTCGCGGCCGGGCAGGTCGCGGGCCAGCACCCCGGCGCCGGTGCTCGACGCGCCGCCCGGCAGCCAGGAGCCGTCGGGCGCGCGGTGCGAGTAGACGACGCCGAGCGGGTCGTGGATGAGGTCACGGGTCACGCCCTTGAGCACCAGGGTGGTGCCCAGCACCGAGTTCCAGCTCCCCGGCGTCAGGGCGCCGGCGCCGAGCTGGGCGGCGCAGCCGTCGGTGGTCCCGGCGATCACCGGCGTGCCCTCGGGGATGCCCGTGACGCGGGCGGCCTCGGCGCACACCGTGCCGATACGGGTGCCGGGCCGCACCACCTCGGGCAGCATCCCGGCGGGCACCCCCAGCTCGTCGAGCACCTCGTACGGCCAGCGCTCCTCGATCAGGTCGACGCCCGTCTTGAGCGCGTTGCTCAGGTCGGTGGCGACGGGGCCGCCGGTGAGGCGGCGGTTGACGAAGTCGCTCTGGTGGGCCAGGAAGCCGCCCGCCGGCTGCGACTCCAGCAGCCACAGGAGCTTCGGCAGCGCCCAGTTCGGCTGCATGCGCCGGTAGCCGAGGCGTTCCCAGACGGCCGAGCCCGCCTCGTTGACCCGGTCGGCGAAGGAGGCGGCGCGGCGGTCGTCGTACATGAGCGCCGGGGTCACAGGCGCGCCGGCGCCGTCCGTCAGCAGGAGCGTTCCAGACGTGGCGTCCACGGCGAGGCCCGCCACCGGCCCGGTCACGCCGTCCAGGGCCTCGCGGGCGGCCCCGGCGAGCGCGTGCCACCACTCCTCGGGGTCCTGCTCGTGGCGGGGGCCGTCGCGGCGGCTGGTCAGGGGGCGGCTCGCCGCGCCGAGCACCCGCCCGGTCCCGTCGACCGCCATCGCGCGCACGCTCTGCGTGCCGAGGTCGATGCCCAGGTGGACGCTCATGGACGGCCTCGCATCCCGGCCAGCAGCGGCCACGTTCCGGCGGTGGTCTCGCGCAGCGCGAGGAAGTCGCGGTAGGCGTGCTCGTACGGGCCGGGCTGCGGCTCGACGGCCGGGCGCAGGCGTACGTGCCGGTCGGCGGCCGTCTTCAGGTCGGCGCCCGTGGCGGCGAGGCCGACCAGGAAGGCGCCCCTCGCGCCGACCTCGGTGTCGGCCGGGCGCAGCACCGGCAGGCCGGTCACGTCGGCGATGAGCCGCAGCCACAGCGCGCTGCCCGAGCCGCCGCCGCACACCCGCAGCTCGCGCGGCGGCGGGCCGGAGGCGGCCAGGCAGTCCTGGACGACCAGCGTGAGCCCTTCCAGGACGGCCCGCGCCACGTCCTCGCGGCCGTGCTCGACGGACAGCCCCAGGAACGCGCCCCTGGCCAGCGGGTCGGAGAACGGGGCCCGCTCACCGGCGGGGGAGAAGTACGGCTGGAGCGCCAGCCCGCGCGCGCCCGGCTCGCTCCGCTCGGCCAGCTCGCTCAGCTCGGCCGGGTGGTCCAGGCCGAGCAGGCGGCAGGCCCACTGGACGACCTCGGTCCCGGCGAACGTGGGGAAGGCCCGCAGGTAGCCGCCGGGCAGCGCGATCGTGATGCCGACCGGATCGCCGTCGAGGGCGGGCCGCTCGACGACGCTCTCCACACAGAGGGTGGTGCCGAGGATGGCGCACGCCTGCCCGGCGCTCACCGCCCCGGCGCCGATCGCGGTGGCGGCGATGTCGTACGGGGCCATGACGACCGGGGTCCCGGCGGGCACGCCGAGCGCCGACGCCGCGCCCGCGGTGAGCGGGGCCGTGCGGCGGGAGTCGTCACGCAGCTCCGGCAGCAGCCGCTCGGCCCAGCCGAGCCCGAACAGCTCCAGCAGCTCGGGGGAGTAGCGGCGGGTCCGCAGGTCCATGAACGGGGCCGAGCCGTCGGACTCGTCGGCGGCCCGCACCCCGGTCATCCGGGAGAAGATCCAGCCGCCGCACGTCAGCATCGCGGCC
This sequence comes from Nonomuraea sp. NPDC003214, assembly GCF_053590035.1. Classification (NCBI taxonomy): domain Bacteria; kingdom Bacillati; phylum Actinomycetota; class Actinomycetes; order Streptosporangiales; family Streptosporangiaceae; genus Nonomuraea; species Nonomuraea sp. NPDC003214. Next base: position 269,223 of record NZ_JBSFSX010000002.1, read on the forward strand.
GAGCGGGCCAGCCGGTCCGGGTCGTGCTCCTTCAGCCAGGTCAGGATCGCGTGCGGCAGCCCGGAGGCGGCCGACGAGCCGTTGACCCGGAAGGCGGCCTCGGCCAGGCCGGCGCGGTTCCAGCCGTCGACCACGGCGGCGGCGCGGCCGTCGTTCCACAGGACGGCCGGGCCGGTCGGCACCCCCGAGGAGTCGACCAGCCAGCAGCCGTCACCCTGCGCGGTCACGGCGACGAACCGGACCGGACCGGCCAGCTGGGCGGCCACCTCGCGCACCGCGCGGGCGACCGCGTCCCAGACCGCGTCCATGTCCTGCTCGGCGTGGCCGGGCGCGGGCCGGGACACCGTGGTGTCGTGCCGGACCACGACCGCCTCGGCTCCGGCCTCGTCGTAGCCGACCGCCTTGATCACCGTGGTGCCGGCGTCGACGCAGATGGCGGCCATCACGCCCTGCCGTGCGAGGTCCTCGACCTGCGCGAGACGGAGTCGACGACCACCGCCAGCAGCAGGACGGCCCCGGTGACCATGAACCTGATGGACGAGTCGAGGTTCAGCAGCGTCAGGCCGCTGGAGATCGACTGGATGACGACGACGCCGAGCAGCGCGCCGAAGGCCGAGCCCCGGCCGCCGAACAGGCTGGTGCCGCCGATGACCGCCGCGGCGATCGCGTTGAGGTTGACGTCGCCGCCGCCGCTGCTCGGGTTGACCGCGGCCAGCCGGGCGGCGGCCATGATGCCGCCCACGGCCGCGAACGTCGAGCAGAGCACGAACACCGTGGTGAACACGGTCTTGACGTTGATGCCGGCGCGGCGCGCGGCCTCCACGTTGCCGCCGACCGCGTAGACCGACCTGCCCCACTTCGTCCGCGACAGCAGGTAGTGCATGACCAGCACGAGCGCCACGAAGAAGACGAACATCCAGCCGACGCCGCGCGTCTGGCCCAGGTACCAGACCACGAACCCGAGCGCGACCAGCAGCGCCGCGCTCCTCACGGCGAGCGCCGTGACGCTCCTGGCCGACAGCCCGGCCTTGCGCCGCTCCCTGGAGTGCAGGTAGCCGCTGACGAACAGGGCGGCCGAGGCGACCACCGCGAGCGTGTAGGACAGCCAGTCGGGCACGAACGAGAACTGGGCGAAGCTCACCAGACCCGAGTCGAACGGCAGGTTGATCGACCCGTTGGTGCCGAGCACGTACAGCTGGAGCCCGAGGAAGCCCAGCAGACCGGCCAGCGTGATGACGAAGCTCGGCACCCCGAACCGGTTGAAGAGCTGCGCGTACAGCCAGCCGACCACCGCGCCGAGCACGACGGCGGCGAGGATCGCCAGCCAGACCGGCAGCCCCTTGACGACGAACAGCACCGCCAGGACCGCGCCCGACAGCCCGCTGACCGAGCCGACCGACAGGTCGATCTGGCCGACGAGCAGCACGCAGACGATGCCGAGCGCGATCACGCCGACGGCGGCCGACTCCAGCGTGAGGTTGACCAGGTTGGCGCTGGACAGGAAGACCGGGTTGAGGATCTGCAGCACGGTCCAGATGACGATCAGGCCGACGACCACGGGGATCATGCCCAGGTCGCCGCCGCGGGCGCGCTCGACCACGTCGGTGAGCGCGCCGCGCAGGCCGTCGCGGCTCTGCAACCGCTCGTCCTGGCGGTCGGTGGTCGTCGTCACGGCTGCTGTCCTTCCTGCCCGCGCGCGGCCCGCTGGGCCACGACGTTGTCGGTGGCGCCGGTGATCGCGGCGATGATGTCCTCGGCGGAGACGTCCTTCACGGGGAAGACGCCGTTGTTGCGGCCGAGCCGGAGCACCGCCACCGTGTCGGCCACGGCCTTCACGTCCGCCATGTTGTGGCTGATCATGATGACGCCGAGGCCGTTCTCGCGCAGCCGCTCGACCAGGTTGAGCACCTCGGCCGTCTGGGCCACGCCCAGCGCGGCCGTCGGCTCGTCCAGGATGATGATCTTCGGGTCGCCGAGCAGCGACCTGGCGATCGCCACCGTCTGCCGCTGCCCGCCGGACAGCGCCGCGACCGGCACCCGCACGCTGGGGATCTTCGCCGAGAGCTGCCGGAGCAGCTCCCACGAGCGGGTCTCCATCGCCACGTCGTTCAGCCGCAGCGGTCGGATCTCCTGGCCCAGGAACAGGTTCTGGATCACGTTGAGGTTCTCGCACAGGGCGAGATCCTGGAAGACGGTGGCGATGCCCAGCTTGTGGGCCGCCGCCGGGGTGGGGATCTCGACCTGCCGCCCGGCGAACGTGATCGTCCCCGAGTCCGGCGGGTGCACCCCGGAAAGGATCTTGACCAGCGTGGACTTGCCGGCCCCGTTGTCGCCGACCACCGCCACGACCTCGCCGGCGGCGACGTCGAGCGCGATGTCGGTGAGCGCGGCGACCGCGCCGAAGGTCTTGCTGATCCCGCGCAGGGACAGGACGCTCACGAGACTCCCCTACTTGATGCCGAGCTCGGTGCAGCCCTCGGCGTACTCGGCCGTGCACACGTCGGCGGCCTTCATGATGCCGCTGTCGAACAGCACTTCCTTGATGTTCTCCCGCGTCACCACGGTCGGCGTGAACAGCTGCGACGGCGTGTTGAACAGCGTCGCCTCACCGGCCGGCTTCTCGCCCTTCATGAACTTGAACGCGACGTCCGCCGCGGCCTCCGCCACGATCTTGATCGGCTTGGAGATCGTGTTGTACTGGTCGCCCTTGATGATGCGCTGGGCGGCGGCCACCTCGGCGTCGTTGCCCGTCACCGGCGGCACGTCCTTGCCCGCGGCCTTGAACGCGGCGATCGTGCCGCCGCCGGTGCCGTCGTTGGCCGCGACCACGCCGGCGATGTCGTCGCCGAACTGAGTGATCTGGCCGCTGACCCAGGTCTGCGCCTTCTCCGGCTGCCAGTCGGGGGTGTCGTACTCGGCCAGCAGCTTGAAGCCGCTGTTGTCGATGGCCGAGTGGATGCCCTTCTTGATCAGGCCGGCGGCGGCGTCCGTGGGGGAGCCGTTGACCTGCAGCAGGCCGCCCTCGGCCTTCTCCGCCTTGAGGTGGTCGACCAGCGACTGGCCGATCATGGCGCCGATCTTCTCGTTGTCGAAGGAGATGTAGTAGTCGGCCGGGGTGGCCGGGATCGGCCGGTCGTAGGCGATGATCGGCACGCCCTGCGACTGCGCGGACTTCACGATGGTGGCCGCGGCGGCGGAGTCGACCGGGTCGATCACGATCGCCTTGACGCCCTGGGCGAGCGCGGAGTTGGCCTGCTGCTGCTGCTTGGCCGCGTCGGAGTCGGCGTTCTGGTAGATGACGCTGCACGTCGGGCAGAGGGCCTTGACCTTGGCCTCGAACAGCGGCCGGTCCTGCAGCTCGTACCGGGTGGAGGCGAGGTCCGGCATGAGGAAGGCCACCTTGGCGTTCTCGACGCCGCCGGTGCCGCCGCTGCCCGCGTCGCCGCCGGTGGAGCCGGAGCCGCACGCGGCGAGCGCGGAAGTCGCGAGGACCGCCACGGCCGCGATCCGGATCTTGGTTGTGTTCACGGGATCATTCCTCACTCGCTACGTCCTCACGGACGGTTTCGTTGCGTCGCGTCCCCCGAGTGCGACCAGGGACGCCCCCTCACGCAGGGTCACGTCCTGTGGTGCGCCTCACGCTAGCCCGGCTCAGAATATTTGTCCAGCAATTCTGTTCACGGAATTGGCATGGCTGTGACCTGGGGTTCACCCGGAGGAAGGGTCAGCGAGTGGCGGCGAGCAGGCTCTCGGCCGTGAGCGCGTCGGTGACGAGCTGGTTGAAGTAGCCGCCCCTGGCCCCGGCGACGATCGACAGCACCTTCTCCGCGCCCACCGCGACCGCGATCGAGTGAGGGATGCGCCGAAGCTCCTCCAGACCGGCCGCGACCAGGCGCTCGCTGCCCGGATAGCCCACCGGCTCACCGTCGCGGTCGTAGAAGCGCGAGCACACGTCGCCGACCGCCTCACGCAGGCTTGGCGCGTCACGCGGCACGAACGCGGGCACCACCTGCCGCATCAGCGGCGGCGACCCCACGCCCACGATCGCGCACTTCGCGTGCGCCCACTGGTCCATCACCCGGCGCACCGACGGCTCGTGCCGCAGCGAGTAGAACAGCTCGGGGCCCGGCAGCGCGGGCGCGTACAGGTAGCTCGGCACGCCGCCCACCCGCTCGGCCAGCAGCCTGGTCGTCTCGTTCGTCTGGAACCACGGCTGGGGGTCCTGCTGACCGCCCACCGCCGGCGCGATCGTCACGCCCGGATAGCGGCCCAGCGACTCCCGGGCGCACTCGTACACCGTGCTGCCCGACGACACCAGCACCACGTCGCCCGACTTCAGCTCCGCCCCCGCCAGCGCCCTGGCCAGGCCCGGAGCCAGCCACGGGCCCAGCGCCGGGCCGCTCACCCGGGGCACCAGGTAGACGCGCCGCAGCCGCAGCGCGTCGGCCACCTCGCCGGCCAGCGGGCCCTCGGCCAGCGTGGCCGGCCGGTGCACGCGGATCTCCACGATGCCCTGCTTGCGCGCCTCCGTGAGCAGGCGGCTCACCGTCGCCCGGCTCACCCCGAGCCGCTTGGCGATGTCGGCCTGCGTGGCGTCCTGGAGGTAGTACTGCGACGCCGCCGCGTACATCAGCTCGTGCGGGAAGCGGGCTTCCTGTACGGCGTCGTCGTTCATGGCGCGCGCCCCCTGGATCGTGAACGTTGTTGCTGAACGGATGCGCTTTGACTATACCTTCGTGCTCTCCAGAGGAAAGGTTAGAGGGAACCCGCGATCAAGGCGTCCCCCAGCGCGGTCCGCGCATACAGGACACTGCGCCCCGTCCGGGTGCCGGTGATCAGGCCGCTGCCGCGCAACGCCGCCACGTGCCCGCCCGTCCCGCCCACGCTCTGCCCGAGCAGCGCGGCCAGGTGCGTCGTCGTCGCCGGCGTGGCCAGCTCCGCCAGGATCCGCGCCCGCGTCCGGCCGATCAGCGCCACCAGCCCCGCGCCGTCCGCCGCCGGCGGCACCACGCCCGTGCCGCGCGCCGGATAGACCAGCGCGTACGGCCACGCCTCCGCCAGGTACGCGCCCACCCCCGTGGTGAACACCGACGGCACGAACAGCAGCCCCCGGCCGCCCAGCCGATGCCGCTCCCGCCCCGACACGCGCACCGTGATGTGCCCGTCGTCGTGCCAGCGCACCTGCGCGCTCAGGTCCTCCAGCGCCGCCGCCCAGCCGTACGTCGCCAGCCGCCCGGCCCGCTGCACCACGTCGCGCTCCAGGATCGCGTGGAAGAACGGCCAGCTGTGACGGACGATCCTGCTCCACAACTCCTCGAACGCGTCCGCCACCAGCCGCACCACGTCGCCGCCCAGCAGCAGCTCCCGCGCCGGCGCGGGCACCGGCGCCCGCGCCGCCAGCACCCGGGTGATCTCCGCGTGCGCCTGCTCCACCGGCGTCCCCCGCACCGCCGCCAGCTCCGCCTCGAACGGCACCTTCAACCCGGCCGGCGGCGGCGCCACGAAGTCCACGTTCGCCTGCCCCTTGTTCGCCGCCACGTACAGGATCGCCTCCAGCACCGGATGCCTGCGCTCCAGCTCCTCGTACGCCCCCCGCCACCGCTCCAGCCAGCGCCGATGCGGGCCCGGGCCGATCCGGCCGCTCAGCACCCACTGCGCGTGCATCGTCTCGATCAGCGGCGAGATCGCGAACCTGCTCGCCGCCACGTCCTGCGGGGTCACCTCAATGCTCACACCCACCTTTCGGTTATATCCGAAAGCATCGCCTCCGCACGCCGGCGGCCGCCACCATCGAACCCGGCGGCCCCACCCTCCCTCGGGGCCGCCCCCAGCCTGTGAAGGAGTCGTACGTTGTCCACCGAGTCCACCGAACGCGGTGCCACCTTCCGGGAGGTGTTCGCGGTAGGCGAGTTCCGGGTCCTGTTCGGCAGCTTCGCGCTGCTCGTGGCCGGCGACTCCATCAAGATGCTCGCCCTGTCCGTGCTCGTCTTCGCCCAGACCGGCTCACCCGGGCTGTCCGCCGCCGCCTACATGGCCGGCTGGCTGCCCTACATCTTCGGCGGGCTCTTCCTGCTCTCCCTCGCCGACCGGCTCCCCGCCCGCGGCCTCATGATCGCCGGCGAGCTCGTCCGCGTCGTCGTCTGCCTGCTGCTCGCCTACGCCGGACTGCCCGTCTGGGCGATGCTCGCGCTCGTCCTCGTCACCGGGCTGTTCTCGCCCGTCTTCGGCGCCGCGCGCAGCGCCCTGCTGCCCGAGGTGCTGCCCGGCGACGCCTTCGTCCTCGGGCGCTCCCTCCTCGGCGTCACCTCCGCCTCGGCCCAGATCGCCGGCCTCGCCGTCGGCGGCGCCTTCCTCGCCGCCGCCGGGCCCCACACGGCCCTCGCCGCCACGGCAGGCCTCTCCGCCGTCGCCGCCCTCATCCTCCGCCTCGGCCTCCCCCACCACACCCCCCGCCGCACCCTCCTCCCGGAGCCCGTCACCCTCTCCGGGGCCGCGTCGGCCGACCCCGCCACCTCTCCCGCCCACCTCAAGCCCAAGGGCCTGGCCGCCGCCCCTGGAGGGCGCGCCACCTCCGACGGGCGGGCCGTCCCCGAGGAGCCGGCCATTCTCGGCGGGCGGGCCACCCCCAAGGGGCCGGCCGCCCCGGAGGGCGGGGGCGCCCCCTCCCGGGTGGGCGTTGCGTCCGACGATCAGGCCGTCTCCGCCGCTCGCCCCGAGCCCGAGGGGCCGGCCGCCGTCCCCGGGGAGCGGGCCACCCACGACGGGCGGACGAACCCCGAAGCGTCGGCTGCCCCTGGGGGCGGTGGCGCCTCCGGGGTGGGCGCTGCGTCCGCCGAACACGCCGCCTCCGGCGTTCGCCCCGAGCCCGAGGGGCCGGCCGCCGTCCCTGGGGAGAGGGCTGCCCCTGAGGAGCCAGCCACTCTCGGGGGGCTAGCCACTCCTGAGGGGCCGGCCGCTGTCTCTGAGGGGCGTGCCGCCTCGGGCGGGCGGGTTGCCTCCGAAAGGCGGGTCCGCTTCGGTGGGGGTTCGGCGGGGGCGGTGGGGGAGACGTTGCGGGTGAATCGGATGCTCGTGGCCGATCCCCGGGTGCGGGGGCTGTTGCTGGCGTCGTGGGTGCCGACGTTGTGGCTGGCCGGGGCGGAGGCGATGATCGTGCCGTATCTGGGCGGCCAGGGGGAGGCGGGCGTGGTGCTGGCGGCGGCGGCCGGCGGCATGGCGGTGGGGGAGTTCGCCGTGGGCAGGTTCGCGGCGCCGTCGCTGCGGGAGCGGTTGTCGTTGCCGCTCGCGGTGCTGCTCGGGGTGCCGTGGCTGGGGTTCGTGGCGGGTCCGGGTGCCGGCTGGGCGGCGGTCCTGGCGGCGGTGGCGGCGGCGGGCCTGTCGTACCAGCTGGGCCTGCAGCGCCGCTTCCTGGAGGCGGTCCCGGAGGAGGTGCGCGGTCAGGCGTTCGGCCTGCTGTCGGCGGGTCTGATGACGGGTCAGGCGGCGGGCGCGGCGCTGGTGGGGGTGCTGGGCGAGGTGTTCTCGCCGCAGGTGGCGATCGTGGCCGCGGGCGCCGCGGGTGTGGCCGTGGCCTTCGCCCTGGCGGGTTCGCTGCGCCCGCCGCGCCGGGTGGCGACGCCGGTCGGGTGAACTGGTGCGCGCTCACCGGGCGCCACTGGCCGAACAGGTGGTAGGCATGCGTCCATGAACGCACCCACGGCTCAGCGCCTGCGCATCGTTTCCCCGGTGTTCGTCATCGAACGGCTGCCGCATCCGGCGTCGCCCGGGGACGACTGGGTCGTGCTCGTCCGCGGGCCGGAAGGGCTGACCGTGGTCCGTGCGGCCGAGCCTCTGGAGCCGGGGGAGCGGTGGATCGGTTTCTACGGTGGGGCCACAGCCCACGGCCTGGACGTTCCCGGAATGCTGGCGGCGGTCGTCAGGCCACTGGCGGAGGCGGCGGTTCCGGTGTTCGTCGCCTCGACCTTCGACGCCGACCTGGTTCTGGTTCCCGAGCGAAGCGAGCGGGAGGCCGTCATCGCTCTGGAGGAGGCGGGACACCACGTGGAGACGGGGGACGGCCAGGCCCGTGAACCTTTCTGGTCACAGCACTAGCTCGCCGGAGCCGCGGGGGATGAGGCGGACGGGCAGCAGCGGGTGCTCGGAGGGCCCGGTGTCACCGGCCATGCGGCGGAACAGCAGGTCGGCCGCGGTGCGGCCCATGCCGGCGGGGTCCTGGGCGACGACGGTCACGCCGGGGACGAGCAGGTCGGCCAGCTCGAAGTCGTCGAACCCGACGAGCGCCATCGGCTGCCCGGCGAGGGCGCGCAGGGCGGTGACGGTGAGGCGGCCGTTGCCGGTGAACACCGCCGTGGGCGGCTGGTCGAGGGCCAGCATGCGGCGCAGGTCGGCCCGTACGGAATCGAGGTCGGGGGCGCGCATGGCGACGAGCCGTTCGTCGTAGCGGTCGCCGAGGGCGGCGCGGTAGCCGTGCAGCCGCCGGTCGGCGGTGAAGATGGCGGGGTCGTCGCCGAGGAAGGCGATCCTGGTGTGGCCGTGGGCCAGCAGGTGACGGGTGGCGAGGGCGGCGCCGCCGGTGTTGTCGCTGAGCACGGTGTCGGCGTCCACGCCGGGCCCGGGGGGCCGGTCGGCGAAGACGGCGGGGGTGCCGGCGTCGAGTTCGGGCCGCAGGTAGGTGTGGTCGGAGCCGGCGGGGACGATGATGAGCCCGTCGACGCGGCGGGCGCAGAAGGTGCGCACGAGCTCGCGTTCTCTGGCGGGTTCCTCGCTGGAGGAGCCGCTGAGCAGGAGGCAGCCGTGGGCGGCGGAGACGTCTTCGACGGCGCGGCCGAGTGAGGAGTAGAACGGGTCGGCGACGTCCTCGATGACGAGCCCGATCGTGGCGGTGCGGCCCCGGCGCAGGACGCGGGCGCTCTCGTTGCGGCTGTAGCCGAGCGTGTCGATGGCGGCGCGCACGCGGTCGGCGGTGGCGGGGTGGACGCCGGGCTCGCCGTTGACCACGCGGGACACGGTCTTGAGGGCCACGCCGGCCGCCGAGGCGACGTCCTTCATCGTCGGTCTCACGACTGGATACTGCCGCACCGATCCGGCGCAGACAACGTTGTCAACGGATATGGGAAGGTAGATCCGCTATGAGAGCTGCTCTCCTCGTGGCCGGGCTCGTGCTGGCCGCGTTGAACCTGCGCCCGGCCATCGCCGGCATCTCCCCCCTCCTCGACGAGATCATGACCGACACCGGCCTGACGCCCGCGGGCGGCGGGGGCATCACGACGGTCATGGTGGTGTGCCTGGGCGTGTTCGGGCCGGTGGCGCCGGTGCTGGCCGGGCGGATCGGGCTGGACCGCACGCTGCTGGCGGGCCTGCTGGTGCTGGCGGGCGGCGTGGCGGTGCGCGGCCTCGACGGCCCGCTCGTGCTGTACGCGGGCGCCGCCGTCGCGGCCACGGCCATCGCGGTGATGAACGTCGCCATGCCGGGCCTCGTCAAGCAGCACTTCCCGGGCCGGGTCAACCTGCTGACGGGCGTCTACAGCGCCGGCATCGTGGGCGGGGCCGCCGCGTCGTCGGCGCTGGTGGTGCCGCTGGAGCAGGTCACCGGCTACGGCTGGCGCGGCGTGTCGGCGCTGGTGGCGGTGCCCGCGCTGGTGGCGGCGCTGCTGTGGCTGCCGCAGGCGTTCGGCGGGCGGGCGGCGCCGAGGCAGGGCCCGCGCCCGTTCCGCGCCGTGGTGCGCAGCCGGGTGACCTGGTACGTGACCGCCTGGATGGGCCTGCAGTCGCTCACCTTCTACGTGATGCTGGCCTGGCTGCCGAAGATCTTCCTGGACGCCGGGCTGCCCGCGGACCAGGCCGGCTATCTGCTCAGCCTGACGACGCTGGTGCAGGTGGGCGCGACGCTGGCGGTGCCGGTGCTGGCCGGGCGGCGGCCGTCGCAGGTGCCGTACGTGATGGCGGCGACGCTGCTGACGGCGGCGGGTTACGTGGCGGTGCTGGTGGCGCCGGCGACGTTGCCGTGGCTGTCGATGATCGTGCTGGGGGTGGGGCAGGGCGCGTCGTTCGCGCTGGCGCTGCTGATCATCGCGATGCGGCCGGCCGATCCGGCCGAGGTGACGGCGCTGTCGGCCGTGGCCCAGTCGGCGGGCTACCTGCTGGCGGCGGTGGGGCCGCTGGTGTTCGGGCTGCTGCGGCAGGAGTCGGGCGGGTGGACGGCGCCGCTGGTGTTCGGGCTGGCGATGGTGGGGCTGCAACTGGTCGCTGGCTGGTTCGCCGGACGCCCTGATACCTTAGGCAAGGCTTACCTATAAGGCGAAGGGATCGAACGTGCTGACCGAGGTGCTCACCCGGATGGCCGACGCGCGCGGCGGCGTGATCGGTGTCGAGCCGGGCCTGGTCATCGATCCCGACGAGAGCTGGACCCCCGCCGCCGAGCTGGCCCGCGAGCCCCACACGCTGCTGGGCGAGCTGGTCGACCAGACTGCGGCCCGCTGGAACGCGCCACGGCACGTCGGCGCGGCGCTGTTCTGGAAGACCTACGGCTACTGGCACACGCTGCCGATGGCGCTCGGCTGGGCGCTGGACGGGCGGGTGCCGATCATGCGGCTGGCCGACACGTACTTCAAGGTGTCCGACGCCGGGGTGACGATCGCCGCCACCGGCGTGACCTGGGCCTCGGGCGACTCCGCGCCCGCCGCGATCGGCGGCGCGCTCGCCGAGTCGCAGCGCCCGCTCGTCCGGGCGCTCAGCGCGATGGCCAAGGTGGGCGAGCGGACGCTGTGGGGCTCGACCGCCGAGGCGATCGCGCACCCGCTGACGCAGATCGAGCGGGCCGACTACATGGGGCTGCTCAAGGAGATCGGCAAGCCGGTCGACGGGCTCGTCGAGCCCGCCGGTGACGGCTACTTCCGCAGGACGTGCTGCCTGTGGATCACGCTGCCGGACGTGGAGGCCTGCGGAAGCTGCTGCGTGCTCAGGCCACAGCGCTGACGCCGTCGAGGGGCCGCAGCTCGTCGGCGTAGCTGACCGAGACGCGCCGCATGACGCCGCTGTCGTCGATCGAGTACTGGCCGAGCCGCCACAGCGGCGGCGAGTAGGCGTGGATCGAGACGCTGCGCTCGGTCGCGCCGGTGAGCCGGTGGATGTGGTCGGGGCCGAAGGAGAACGAGCGCCCCTCGGGCACCACGGTCTCCAGGTGCTCGCCGCCGATGCGCGGGTTGCACTCCAGCAGCGCGCCCTCCACCACGTGCACCGCGCCCGAGGACACGTCGTGGTCGTGCCAGCCCGTGTCGTCCTCCGGCCGCCAGCACAGCAGCCACACGTCCACGTACGCGTCCCGGTAGAGCGAGGCGTAGTGCCTGCGGCCGTCGGCCGGGAAGTCGACCTGGTCCTGCCAGCCGGCGGGGTCGGCGGCCAGCCGGTCGACCAGGTCGCGCAGCTCCCGCCGGTCCAGGGTGCGTTCGGGGATCGGGGTGCCGAGGTGCTCGCTCACGTTGATGACTCCTTTCCGCCGAGCAGGCGGCGCGGGTTGGTGACATGGACGGCATGTGCGGCCGCCGCGCCCAGCCCGAGGTCGGGCGCGGTGCCGTAGGGGGCGTCTGAGCCGTTGACGACGACGTCGACGCCGAGTTCGCGGACCACGGCGTCGATGGCGCGCGGCCCGTAGGAGGAGGTCTCCACGTAGCTGTCGGGGTCGACCAGGCCCCGGCCGCCGCCGCCCCGGGCGATGAGCCGTTCGGTGTGCAGCGGGGCGAGGCCGGCGAGCAGCGCGAAACACACCCGCAGGCGCGGGTGCCGGGGCCGTACCTCGGCGTGGAAGCGGTGCCAGGCGGCGTGCATCTGCTGCACGTACGGGACGACCGCGGGCCACCAGCCGGGCCCGTCCGCCGGGCCGCGGGCGGGGCCCGGGTGCACGAACAGCGGCAGGTCGCGGTCGGTGAGGACCTCCAGCAGGGCGTCGTCGAACCCGGCGGTGGCCGGGATCTGCAGGCCGGCGAAGCCGCGGTCGAGGTCGGCGGCCAGCCGGTCGGGGTCGGGGGCGCTGTGGCAGGTGGCGGCCCAGGCGCCGAACGGCGGCGGCAGCGCCAGCGCGCCCTCGTGGTAGGCGTCGAGCAGCGGCCACGCCTCGCCGGGCGGCAGCGACTCGATGCCGAGCGGGCTCGACAGCGAGACCAGCGCCAGCTCCAGGCCGGTGGTGTCGCGATGCTCGTGGACCGCCGGATCCACCTCGTAGGGCGGCTCGCCGTCCAGGAGCAGCGTCCAGCCGTCGAGGCGCGGCGGGGTCGCGCGGGCGCGCAGCGCGCGGACGAACGCGGGCGTCCAGACATGCTGGTGCACGTCGATGCTCACCGGAACGGCTCCTTCCTGTATTTCCGACTGACAATACATGAAATCAGGGGAGCTTCTGTCACCGGCACCGTTTAGGGTGTCAGGATGCCCCGCAAGCGAGCGACGCTCCGGGAAGTGGCCCAGGCGACCGGTCTGTCGCCCGCCGCGGTCTCCTACGCACTGCGCGGCCTCCAGGTCTCCGAGGAGACCATGCAGCGCGTGCGCGCCGCCGCCGACCGGCTCGGCTACGAGGCCGACCCCATCGCCAGGGCCCTGGCCAGCGGTCGCACCGGCATGATCGGGCTGCTCTGCGCCTCGCTGGAGGACCTGTGGCAGCAGTCGCTGGCCGTCGGCATCAGCCGCGGCCTGCGCGAGAAGGACCGCTACGCGCTCATCCTCGACGCCGTCGGCGACCCGGGCCGCGAGCGCGCCCTCGCCCAGCAGCTCCGCGACCAGCGCGTCGACGGCATGATCGTGCAGCCGCTCGACCCGGCGGCGGAGTTCTGGCCCGAGCTGTGCGAGTCGCTGCCCGTCGTGGCGATCGGCGACTCGCTGGCGGGCACGGCCGGCGAGGTCGTCTTCGACAACCGGCGCGGCGTCACGCTCGCCCTGGAGCACCTGCGCGCTCTCGGCCACCGCCGCGTCGGCGTGCTCACCCCGACCCGGCCCAGCACCCCCGACCGCCCCGCCGACGTGCACGTCACCGCCGAGGGCGACCGGCTGGGCCTCGACATCGAGGTCGCCACCGCACCGCACGACCTGGCCGCCGCCACCGCCGCCGCCCGCGCCCTGCTCGCCGGCGCCCGGCCGAGCGCCGTCTTCTGCTTCGCAGACTCGATCGCGTACGGGGTCTACGCGGCGGCGGCGGAGCTGGGTCTGTCGATCCCCGGCGACGTGTCGGTCCTGGGCTACGACGACCATCCGATGTCCGGGCTGCTCACGCCGGGGCTGACGACCGTCGACTGGAACATCGACGGGATCGTCTCGGCCGCGGTCCGCCTGATGGCGGCGGCGGCCGACGGCGGGGCCCGGCGCCGCCGCGTCGTCCAGCAGCCCACCCTCCGCGAGCGCGGCTCCGTCGCCGCCCGCTGAATCCTTTGCCCGCCTCCCTGCCTCTTATGACCGAGAACCCATCGACCAGGGAGGTCGTCATGATCGTCGCCGCCGCCGTCATCGCCGGGGCCGTGCTCGTCTGCACGTGCGTGCTCGTCCTGCGCCGCAGGAGCAGGTCGCGTGGCTGAGCAGTCCTGGCCCGGCGCCAGGCTGATCGCGGGCGCGCAGGAGGGCGACGCCGAGTCGATTGCGGCGCTGGTGTCGGGCTCGCACCCGCACGTGCGGCGCTTCGCCCGCTCGCTGTGCGCGACCCCGGAGGACGCCGAGGACGCCGCGCAGGAAGCGCTCATCATCCTCTACCGGAAGATCGGGACGTTGCGGGCGTCCGGGGCGCTGGCGTCGTGGATGTTCCGCATCGTCCGCAACGAGTGCCTGCGCCGTGCCCGGATGCTGGCGCGGCCGCCCGCGCCGCCCCCGGAGACCGCCGCGAGGTCGGCGGAGGAGGAGGTGCTGGACCGCCTGGAGGCCGGGCGGGTGGCGGCGGCGATCGCCGCGCTGCCCGCCGACCAGCGGCGCGTGCTGATCATGCGGGACGTGCAGGGGATCAGCGGCCGGATGGTCGCCGACGCGCTCGGCCTCAGCGTCCCGGCGATGAAGTCACGGCTGCACCGGGCCCGGGCGGCCGTCCACCACACACTGGAGAGGGGAACCGGAGATGTCTGACGGCAGGAGTTTCGCGAGCGCGTCGCTGCCCCGCCACCTGCTGCGCGGGGCGGCCGGGTTCGGGGCGCTGGCCGGAGCGGTGGCGCTGCTGCCTGTGCTCGGACCGGTCAGCCTGCTGCTGGCCCCCGTCGGGCTGCTGGCGCTGCGCGGCTGCCCGGCGTGCTGGGCGATCGGGCTGGCCCAGACGGTCTCGATGGGCCGGTTGCGGCGCTCGTGCGCCGACGGGAAGTGCGAGCTGACCTACGCCGGCCCACGCGGCACGGTCAGCTCTCCGCGTGGACCCGCGACAGGCTAGTCGTCGCCGGGGATGATCAGGCCGAGGATCCAGCTCACGACGCTGATGATGAGCGCGCCCACGATCGCCGACGGCCAGAAGTCGTCCACGTGGAAGGGGATGTCGAGCTGGCCCGAGATCCAGCTCGTCAGCATCAGCATGGCGCCGTTGATGACCAGCAGGAACAGGCCCAGCGTGAGCACGATGAGCGCGCACCCCAGGGCCTTGACGATGGGCTTGACGATGGCGTTGATCAGGCCGAAGATCAGCGCCACGATCAGCAGCGTGCCCCAGTAGGAGAGCGAGTTCTCAGGGGCGGTGATCCGGATGCCGTCGAGGAGCTGGAGGGCCACCCAGAGGGCGGCCGCTGCCGCCAGGGTTCGGATGATGAATCTCACGCTGATTGATCCTCCCACGTTATCGGCCCCCGGACGAGGGAAAGGTGCGTCCCATGGGGGAGGGAGTGAGATGGAAGCCACTGATCTGGAATCGCTGCCGGCCGTCGAGCTGCACGACCGCGCGGTGCGCTACGCCGTGCGCCACGGGGATGTGGGATTCCTGTGGAACCTGCTGAAGGTGATCCCCGCCGCCGAGGCGGCGTCCGGCCACGAGAAGGAGACCACGGCCGACCTGAGCCGCGTTTCGGCGCTGCTCAGCGACGCCCTCGCCGCGGGTGAGGGCGAGCTGGGCGAGGCGCTGCGCCCCGTCTACCTGGCCTACCTGCGCGAGCACCCCGACGCCTAGCCGGCCAGGCGGGTCTCCGTCCCGCCGTAGCCGGCCAGGCCGGGCGTGCCGAACTCCTGTCCGTCCCGGCTGACGATCAATGTCTCGTACGGTCCCTCCGCCGCCTGTTCCAGCGCGAAGCGCCGGGCCAGGACGGGTCCCATCGCGTACATGGCGGTGGCGTAGCCGTCGGCGACGCCCAGGTCGGGGCCGAGCACGGTGACCGAGCCGAGCGTGGTCTCCGGGTCCCCGGTGCGCGGGTTGACGATCCCGGAGCCGCCCGAGGTGGCGATGCCGAGGTCGTTGGCGAACAGCACCCGGCGCACCAGCCCCGTGTGCGGGTCGCGGACGCCGACCCGCCAGCGCTTGCCCGGCGCGGCCGAGCCGCGCACCCGGATGTCGCCGCCGGCGTTGATGCGGTGGTCGACGGCGCCGGCGTTGGCCAGCGCGCGGGAGAGGCGTTCCAGTGCCCACCCCTTGATGTAGCCGGACGGGTCGACGACGCCGTCCCTGCGGGCCTCGAACCAGCCGCCGGTCGCCTCGCTCAGCTCGTCGCAGCGGTGCAGCACCTCGATGAGCTCGGGGATCTGCCTGATGGTCTGGCCGCGGTTCAGCCGGGTGATCTGGCTGTCCGGGCTGGTGGCGCCGAACGTCTCCTGCACCCAGCGCAGCCAGGCGAAGGCGTCGTCCAGCAGAGGGGTGAGCTCGCGTTGCGGCAGGGCGGTACGGATGTCGACGCTGACCTGCGTACCCATGACCGTCTCGACCCGAGCGCTTCCGGGGAAAGTCGTCACCTTTGCCTCCTTGTCCCCAGCTACAGTCCCATATGGCGCGTAATGTCGTGTTAAGCCTATTGCCGGGACTTGACGGTCGTGCTTCTGACCTGGGTCTCCGGCACGGCCAGCCGCGCCAGGGCGCCGCGCACGTACCGCTGGAAGTGCCGCGGCCCGGCCAGCACCACCTCGCGCTCGGCGATGTCGGGCACCTGCCGGCTCAGGCCGGAGGCGCTGACCCGTTCCTTGGCCCGGGGGTCGTGTTCCTGGCCGACGACCAGCACCAGGCCGTACCTGTCCTGGAGGTCGCGCAGCTCTTCGGTCACCCGGTCGGTGCGGTAGACGGCCACGGTGGCGTCGTCCCGGCTCGCCAGCAGGGAGCGCAGCGCGCCGGGCTCCAGGCCGGTGGCGATGAGCACGGTGCCCCGGGTGCGGGCGGGCCCCCGGTGCCCGCGCAGGGTCATCAGCGCCGCGACGCCGTACACGAGCAGGGCCAGGGGCCGCGACGTGCCGAGCAGGACGGCCGCGACGCCGGAGCAGAGCAGCAGAGGAGCCATGTCCACGACTGTGGGTGCCGAACATGAGAACCATCTGAGTAAGGTCTAAAACATGGCTAACGTGCGTGTTGAGCGGACTGATGATGGTGGGTTCAGGGCGACGAACGCCCGCGGCGCCGAGGTGCACATGGGCGGCGGCACCGACGAGGGCGTGTTCACCCCGGTCGAGCTGCTGCTCGCGGCCGTCGGCGGGTGCAACATCGTGACCGTCGAACCGCTCACCGCCAAGCGCGGGCACCGGCTGGTGCGGCTGGCGATGACCGTCGCCGCGGACAAGGTCGAGCCCAACCGCCTGGGCCCGGTGACCATCACCTACGACGTCGAGCTGCCCTCGGAGGAGGCCGACGAGGTCTTCAGGGCGGTCGCGGCGCGGGTGCACGAGAAGTACTGCACGGTCGGCACCTCGCTCTCGGAGGGCACCGAGGTCCGTTTGGACATCCCGTAGCCCTGATTAGGCGGATATTAAACTGCGTTATGACGCGTCCGTTGCATAGGGCTCGGTAGTGTCGAAGCAGGTCGGAAGCAGTGCGACCGGCCTGAGAGGACCTACACCGGAGCGGACGCGGAGGGGGACCGCGGTCTGCCAGTGCGGGACCGCCGGCGCCTTTGGGGGAAGGCGCCGGCCTGGACCGCCTTCGGATCGGGGCCGGGCAGTCTTTGGGGGAAGCTGCCCGGTCCCGATTCTTGCGTATCGTACGGTTTCGTGACCAAAGTCCTCATTGACTGTGATCCCGGCATCGACGACGCCATGGCGCTCGCCCTCGCCGCCGGCGCCCCGGGCCTGGAGATCGTCGCCATCACCACCGTCGGCGGCAACGTCGACCTCTCCCTCACCACCGCCAACGCCCTCGCGCTGCGCGAGTTCCTCGGCCTCGGCGACGTGTCCGTCACCGCCGGCAGCTCCGGCGCGCTGCTGCGCCGCACCGTACGGGCCGCCGCCGTGCACGGCGAGAGCGGCCTCGGCGGCGTCGTCCTGCCCGCCCCCAGCCTCACCGTCGCCGACGGGCACGCGGCCGACCGCATCATCGACACCCTGCGCGCCGCCCCCGGCGAGATCACCCTGGTCGCCATCGGCCCGCTCACCAACATCGCGCTCGCCGTGCTGCGCGAGCCCCGGGTGGTCGAATGGGCGCGTGACCTGGTCATCATGGGCGGCTCGTTCACCCGCGGCAACCACAACCCGGCGGCCGAGTTCAACATCCTCGCCGACCCCGAGGCCGCCCAGATCGTGTTCGGGGCCGGCTGGACGGTCAAGATGCTCGGCCTGGACGTGACGCTCACCGCCACCGTCACCTCCGGCGTGCTGGAACGCATGCGGCCGCTGGGCAGGCTCGCCGAACTCCTGGTCCCCGCCGCCCAGTTCTACGGCGAGGTGACCGCCGACGGCGGCCCGGCCATCCACGACGCCTGCGCGGTCGCGTACGTGATGGACCCGTCCCTGGTCACGCAGACCCCGGCGGTGGTGAACGTGGAGACCATCGGCGAGTTCACCCGGGGGATGACGGTCGTCGACTTCCGCCTGCGCGACCGGCAGCCGAACGCGCTGGTGGCGACCGGGCTGGACGTGACGCGGTTCTGGGAGCTGGTGCTGGGGACCTACCGGGAGCTGGCTGACCGGCTCGGATGATCTGATGTGCGGGCAGCCTGCGGCGGCTGGTACAGTTACACCTGTCGCAAGCGCCGCTAGCTCAGTTGGTCAGAGCAGCTGACTCTTAATCAGCGGGTCCGGGGTTCGAGTCCCTGGCGGCGCACCCCGACAGAGCCCCAGTTCAGTTCGCTGAGCTGGGGCTTCTTGCTGTCCGAAGCCCGCCCTGTCACACCGGTACATTGCCGGACATCCACTCTCATGTGACATTCCTGAACCAGAAGGAAGCCGTGGCGCCCCGGCAGCGCTTCGAAGAGCTCTACACGGAGCACTACGCGGCCGTCTCCGGTTACGTCCGCCGTCGCACCGACCACCCGGACGACTGCGCCGACGTGATCGCCGAGACGTTCACCACGGCCTGGCGGCGGCTGGCGGACGTGCCGGCCGGTGACGAGGCCAGGCTGTGGCTGTACGGCACCGCGCGGCGCGTCCTGGCCAACCATCGGCGCGGCGCCCTGCGCCACACGGCCCTGACGCTGCGCCTTCGCGAAGAGCTCGCTGCCGGCGCCGCTGCGGCCGACCGGATCCCGGCAGGCGCCGGGGCGGCGTTCGCCCGCCTGTCGGAGGACGACAGGGAGCTGCTGTCGCTGGTGGGCTGGGAAGGGCTGGACACCGGCGAGATCGCCAAGGTGCTGAGCTGCTCCCGCGTGGCCGTCCGCCAGCGCCTGCACCGCGCGCGCAAGCGCCTGGCCACCGAGCTGGCCGCCCACGACATCGACCTGAGCGCGTACGGCACGCGCGCCGTACGCCTTGCCAAGGAGAGCGCATGACCCCCGACGAGGTCGTCAAGAGCCTGGCCCCCGACCCCGGTCCCGGGCTCACCCCGGCGGCCGTGGAGATGCTGACCCGGATCATGGACACCGCCGAGCCCGCACCGCGCACCCGCCGCCCGCTGTGGCGGCGGCCGATCCTGGCGCTGCCGCTCGCGGCGGCGGTCGCCGCGGGCTGGTCGCTCACGGCCGTGCTCGGCGCCGCCCCCGCCTCCGCGCTGGACATCAAGGACGCGGGCGACCACTACCTGATCGAGGTCAAGGACCTGTACGCCCGGCCCGAGGTCTACACCGCCCAGCTCAAGGAGGCGGGCCTGAACGTCTCGCTCAAGGTCGTGCCCGTCCCCCCTTCCTACGTGGGCGAGATCCACCCCGACACCCCGGGGTGGACCAAGGGCCCGTTCCCGCATGCGGACAAGATCAGGACGATCGACCGCCCGGAGGGCTGCGACCCCACGCGGAGCTGCCCGATCGGGCTCACCATCGCCAAGGACTTCACCGGCACCGCCGAGCTCAAGCTGGGCCGCGAGGGCCGTCCCGGGGAGGAGTACGAGGTCGTCACCTCGCTGAACGGCCGGGGCGAGCTCCTGCACTGCAAGCCGTTCGTCAACCTCCGCGTGGGCGAGGTGCGCAGGACCCTGGCCTCGCTCGGCGTGACGATCACCGAGTTCGTGATCACGAAGCCCGGCTCGGACGGCGAGGACGCGGAGGTCACGATGACGGCGCCCGACTCCTTGTACGTGACCGGCGGCGGGCTGTCCGAGTACGGCAAGGCGTTCCTCGTCGTCGGCGAGGAGCCGATGGACGAGGAGCTCAAGCGGACGATCGACCGCAAGCACGGCTGCTAGGCCGGCCGGAGCCGCCACGTACACGATCAGCGCGTCCGGGGCGAGGCGGCCGGCGGCGCCGCCCTCACCCAGCCCGTCATCCGGGCGTACGCGGTGGGCCCGCCATAGCCGCGTCGAGCTCGCGCGACGAACGCTGAAGCGGTCCTGGCAGGGTCACGTTGAGGATGGTGGGCCCGCCGTCCGGGCTGTTCAGCAGGAACGACCCGTCGTGCGCCTCGACCCGGCGGCGGATGCCGGTGAGCCCGGGGCCGCTCTCGTCCGCCCCGCCGCGTCCGTCGTCCACCACCCGCACGCACAGCCGGTCGTCCCGGTGGCGGACGCTGACGACGGCGTACCTGGCGCGGCTGTGCCTGGCGACGTTGGCGAGCGCCTCGGCCACCACGAGGTAGGCGGTGGCCTCGACGGAGGCGGCGGCCCTGACCGGCGGGCCGGCGTCGACGACGCAGGGCACCGGGCAGGCCGCCGCCAGCCCGGTGAGCGCGTCGGCGAGGCTCTTGTCGGTCAGGACGGGCGGCAGGATGCTCCGCACGACGCCCCGGAGCTCGGCGAGCGCCTGCTCGGCGGTGGTCTGTGCCCGTTCGATCGAGGTCATGGCGGTGGCAGTGTCGCCGGCCGTGTCGCCGGCTGTGTCGCCGGCTGTGTCGCCGGCTGTGTCGCTCTCCAGCGCCCGCAGCGCGTCCGCGATCAGCGCGTCGACGGCGACGAGGCGGCTCTGCGTCCCGTCGTGCAGCGACCGCTCGATCCGGCGCAGTTCGGCGAGGTGCGCGTCGAGGACGGCGGCGCGGGTCGCGGTGAGCTGCGCCACGCGCAGGCTCAGGTCGACGCCGGGGCCGGGCCGCAGGAGACGCAGGCCGGACCAGGCCTGCAGCCGGGACATGCGGGGCGCGAGGAGCATGGTGAGCGCGATCTCGATCGGGGCCAGCACGGCGACGGCGAGGGCGCTGGGCAGGTCGCTGACCTCCCACATCCCGTAGGTCGCGGCCGTGGCGTCCCCCGCGGGCAGCACCCACCACCACAGGGCGAAGGTCGCGTCCTGGACCGCGTGGACCGGGAAGGTGAGGGCGAGCACGCCCACGAGGATGTCGGTGGACGCGTGCACGAGCGCCCAGGCCAGCTCGCGCCGCACGGGCGGGTCGGCGAGGGCGGCGCGCAGCCCGGGCGGCGGCGGGGGCGCGGCGATGATCTCGTCCGGGTGCCAGCGAGAGAGCCGGGCCCGCTCCCGGTTGGCGACCGCGCGCAACCCGCGCAGCGCGGCCGGCATCAGCGGCAGCCCGACGCCGATCAGGCAGGCCAGGGCGGTGACGATCACCGTGAGGAGCGCGGCCAGCGCCAGGACTCCCGTGCCTATGCCGCCGACGAGGTGTTCCAGCGCGTCCAGGGTGGCCCGGCCCCGGCCGAACACGTCCCAGCGCCAGGCCCATCGCGTCCGCCATCGCGCCCGCGGCAGCCGCGCGGCCCGGCAGCCCTCAGCGACCGTCATGGGAACGTACCTCCTCGGCCACGCACAGGGCCGTTCGCTGATCAGCACCGGAGGTACGCAGGTTATAGCCGACATGTCACCATGTCAGGGCTTTTGTCATAAGAGGGGGTCAGGCTCACAGCCGGTGACGGGGACCGGCGACGCCGTACAGCTCGGCGTGCCAGAGGTCGGAGCCGACCCGCTCCACGCCGGCCGTCAGGTGGCGGCGGTAGGTGGTGAAGGGCAGGCCCAGCCGGGTGGCGGCGAGCTGCTGGGTGGGCGGGCCGCTCACGTACGTGACGGCGAGCGCCCGGTGCAGCTTGACTGAGCGCGGGTCGTCGCGCAGGGCGTCGATCGCCTCCCGGAGCAGGTCGTGCAGGGCCGTCGCCGGATCACGTCCGGCCCGCCCGGCCCGCTCGGCGACCAGCCGGGTACGCGTCAGCGGCGAGGCGGCCAGCGCGCCCGGCCGAGAGAAGTGGCGTAACGCCTGCCGGACGGCCTCGCCGAACTCGGCCCGCGACAGCACCGCCAGCCGCCCCGCCCCGCCGCCTGCCTCCGGGGCCGTCGTCCGGCCGAAGCGCTCCAGCCACGCCTGGGGCGGCACCGCCCGCCAGTCGTGGGCGAACAGGTCATAGGCCGCGTCCCCGACGCGAGGCCGGACGTCGATCCTGCCGATGCCGCAGCGCCACAGGTGTTCGTGCGCCTCGCGCTCCGGCAGCGCCCAGTAGGACCAGGCCATCTGCTCCGACCGCAGGCACTCCCCGACGGCCCGCCAGCGCATCATCGCCGTCACCGCCCTGCCGCCCGGCTGCTGCCGTGGCAGCCACATCCTGGCGACGGCCAGGTGCTCGCCCGCGCGCAGGGGCGCCGTGGCCCGCGCGTGCGCCCACGCCGCGGCCACGACCGGGTCGGCCGCGAGTTCCTCCTGGTCCGGTTCCGGCAGCCGCAGCCAGGCGAACCAGGCGACGGGCTCGCCCGTGGCGGCCCGGCGGTAGACGCGGAACGCCTCCGGGCGGCGCCCGGCCCAGAAGGCGGCGCAGCCCGCGGCCTCCTCCCCTTCCGCCTCGGCGGCCAGCTCGACCAGGGCCTCGACGTCCGCCGGGTCCAGAGGCTCCTCGCGGAACTCGGCCGTCGAGTGCGCGTCGCGTACGCTCGCCGGCTGGTCGCCGCGGTGGAGGTGGAGCAGGGCCGCCACGGCGCCGGGCACGTCCGGATCGGCCGCCGTCCGCACCTTTCCGGCCAGGTGGTTCCGGACGCGTTCGTGCATGGCGGCGTGCCCCTGCCGGTCCCGCCAGCGGAAGTCGGCCTCCAGGATCTCGCGCACCAGGGCGTGCGGGGACAGCCCGGAAGCGCTCGACTCCATGAACGGCAACCGGCGCAGCCACCGGAACAGCTCCTCGGCGTCGTGCGGCAGCACCGCGCGCAGCAGATCCTCGGTCGTCACGTACGCGTGCGCGCTGACCTCCAGCGCCTGCCGGTGCGCGGCCGAGGGCACCTCGCCCACGAGCTGGTCCAGCAGCGCGGTCACGAGCTCGTGCTCCGGCTCCGCGCCCCCCGACGCCGCGGCCAGCAGCAGCGCCAGCGGATGGCCGCCCGCGAAGGTCAGCACCCGCTCGCGCGACTCCTCGGGCACCCCGCAGGAGTCGAGCAGCGCCCGCGCCTCGGCGGGCGGCAGGTCACGCAGCGGCATGACCCGCAGGGCCCGGGCCCACCCGGGGTCGGCGTGCCAGCGCACGTCCGGGGCGTGCCGGCCGGCCAGCACGACCAGCGCCCCCATCCGCACCCTCGACAGGAACTCCTCCCGCAGCCACTCCTCCAGGTCCTGAAGCTGCTCGAAGGCGTCGACCAGCAGGACCGCGCGCGGGTCGCGCAGCACCGGCGCGGCCTCGGCCTCGAACGCCTCGGGCGACGCCACGAGCCCACGGCCGTCGACGTGCACCACCGGACGGTTCGCGGCGGCGGCGTCCTGGACGAACCGCCGCAGCAGCGCGGACTTCCCGATGCCGCCGGGACCGTGCACGTACAGGACACTGTGGCTGCCGTGCAGGGCCGCGTGGAAGGCCGCCAGTTCCGCGCCCCGGCCGACGAAGGCCTGCTCCCGCGCGAGGTGTACCTGTCGCCCCAGTTGTTCCGGTTCATAATCGCTCGCCAGGCGCATACGCCTTGCTCCCCCTCGATCAACCGCTACGGACCGAAGGTACGGGCCGCCGGTGCGCGCGGGCGATCCCGCGCACTGCCTCCTGCGGGTACAGCAGGCCGTACCGGCTCCGGAACGGCGGGGATCAGGGCCCGCAGGGCAGGTTCACGGCCAGCACGGTGGGCCCGCCGGGCGGGCTGTCCAGGGTGAACGTCCCGTCGTGCGCCTCGACCCGGCCGCGGATGCCGCGCAGCCCGGAACCGTGCCGCTCGTCCGCCCCGCCTCGGCCGTCGTCGGTGATCCGGATCCGGAGCCGGTCGCCGGCGCGGCGGGCCTCGACGGCGACGTGCCGCGCACGGCCGTGCTTGGCCGTGTTGGTGAGCGCCTCGGCCACCAGGAAGTACACGGTGGCCTCGACGGAGGCGGCGGCCTTGGCCGGGAGGTCCACGTCCACGGTGCACGGCACGGGGCTGGTCGCGGCCAGGCCGGTCAGCGCGTCGGCGAGGCTCTGGTCGATCAGGACGGGCGGCAGGATGCTCCGCACGACCCCCCGGAGCTCGTCGAGCGACTGCCTGACGGCGTCCTGGGCCCGCACGAGGGGCTCTCCGGCCGTGGACGGATCACGTTCGAGTGCGCGGCGGGCCGCCCCGAGCAGCACGTTGACGGCGACGAGCCGGTTCTGCGTCCCGTCGTGCAGCGACCGCTCGATCCGCCGCAGCTCGGTGGCGTGCGCGTCGAGGGCCGCGGCGCGCGTCGCGGTCAGCTCGGCCACCCGCGAGGTCAGATCCGTGGCGGAATCCGGGGCGTGGCGCAGCAGCCGACGCCCGGGCCAGGCCTGTAAGCGGGCCAGGCCGGGCGCGGCGATCATGGTGAGGGCGATCCACACCGGGATCAGCAGGGCGACGCCGAGAGCGCTGGGCACGTCCTTGACGGTCCACCATCCCCAGGATTCGACCGCGGGCTGGTCCGGCGACAGCAGCAACCACCACAGCGAGAGGGCGGCGACCTTGAGGGCCTGGAGAGGCAGCGTGAGGGCGAGCAGGCCCAGGAGCCCCCCGAGCCCGGCGTGGATCACCAGCCAGCCCAGCTCGCGGCGGACCGTGCGGTCGGCGGCCGCGTCGCGCAGCCGGGAGGGGGTCGTGCCCGGGCCGGTGAGTTCCGGGCCCCAGCGCGAGAGCCGCCGGCGTTCGCGGTCGGCGACCTCCCGCAGCTCGCGCAGGGCGGCGGGCACCAGCAGCAGCCCCACGCCGACCAGGCACAGCAGCGCGGTGGCGGTCAGCAGCAGCAGCGCGATCATGGCGACGATCCCCGTGCCCATGCCGCCGACGAGGCGTTCGAGCGCGTCGACCGTGGCGCGGCCCCGGGCCTGCACGTCCCAGCGTCCGCTCGGACGCCGACGACCCCCGCGATCGTCGACCGTCATCCACACTCCCACGACAGAGGACCGGACGCTCCGCGGAGGTGGAGCAGGCGGGCATGCAACGGTATAGCAGGCTATATCCGGACTAGTTACCTCAGCAGGAATTAATCATGAATTGTGGCAGTCAGCAGCCATTCGCCTGGGCAATCCGAGCCGCCTGACGCCCGGGAATGGCCGAAGATGGGGGCATACGGCGATCTTCGACCTCGGGGGACCACGCGTGCTTTCTGAACGGTACGTACTGCTGGACCAGCTCGGCAGCGGCGGCACGGGCACCGTGTGGCGGGCGACCGATCAACTCCTCGGCCGCACGGTGGCGGTGAAGGAGATGCACCTCCGGACGACCGGCCAGACCCGCGCCGCCCAGCTCACCAGGGCCCACCGGGAAGCCCAGGTCATCGCCCGGATCTCGCACCCGAACGTCCTCGGCGTGCACGACCTCCTCATCCACGACGAGCGGTTGTGGCTGGTGATGGAGTACGTGGACGGCCCCTCGCTGAAGGACCACCTCGCCGCCGCCGGTCCGATGAGCCCGGCCGACGCCGCGACGATCGGCCTGCAACTGCTGTCCGCGCTGGAGACCGTGCACGCCGCCGGCGCGCTGCACCGGGACGTCAAACCGGCCAACGTCCTGCTGCGCCGCGACGGCAGGGTGGTCCTGTGCGACTTCGGCATCGCGGCGCTGACCGGGACCGACTCGCTCACCGAGACCGACGCGGTGGTGGGGACGCTCGAGTACATCGCCCCGGAGCGGCTTCGCGGACAGCCCGGAGGGCCGCCCAGCGACCTGTTCTCGCTCGGCGTCACCCTGTGCGTGCTGGTGTCGGGCCGGTCCCCGTTCGCCCGGCCGGAGCCCGCCGGGGTGCTGCACGCCATCGCCCAGGAGGCGGCGGACCTCCCGCCCGCCGCAGGGCCGCTGACCCCGCTGCTCGAAGCCCTGCTCCGCAAGGATCCGGCCCACCGCCCGTCCATCGCGGAGGCGAGCGCGATGCTGCGGCCCTTCGCCTCGACGACGCCGACCGTGCCCGACCTGCCGACCCATCCGCGACGCCGATCCCGCGCCGTGCCGCGCCGCCGGCTGCCCGGCCTGGTGGCGATCGCGGCCGCCGTCGTGCTCACGGCCGCCGTGGCCGCCGTCGCGCTCACGAACCGCGCCCCGGACGACACCCCCGCCGCCGCGGCGGCGACGACGAGCCCCGCCACCCAGCCCGCCACCCAGCCCGCCACCCCGCCCGCCACCCAGCCCGCCAGTCCGTCCGCCGCCCCCAGCGCCACGGCCGCCGAGCCGCTGCGGCGCGTCCACGCGGTGATGCCCGTCCCCGACGACCCCGAGCTGAACGCCCCGAGCGGCTACTGGCTGTTCTCCGGCGACCGCTACGTCCGGGCCCGTCTCTCCACCCGGGGTTACCCGATAGGCGAGATCCTGCGAGCCGCCACGCCGCTCCGCACGTGGGACGACACGTTCGAGGACCTGCCCGCGTTCCGGGACCGGATCGACGCGACGTTGCGGGTCCCGGGCTCCCCCGACGAGTACTGGGTCTTCTCCGGCCGCGAGTATGTCCGCATCCGCCTGGCGGGCCCCGACCAGGCGTACGACGACACGCTGGTGGCAGGGCCGCGACCCCTCGGCGACTGGGCGGACGCGTTCGGCGACCTCGCCGACGACGGCATCGACGCGGTGGTGCGCACCCCGGACGACCCGGAGCAGTACTGGGTGTTCTCCGGAGACCGGTACGTCCGGGCCAGGCTGGACGGCGAGGGCCCCGGCGGTGAGATCACCCGCGGCCCGGCGCGGCTCGACGGCTGGCCCGGCACGTTCCACAAGGTCCCGGCGTTCAGGCAGGGCATCGACGAGATGCTGCCGGTGCCGGGCGAGGCGAACGACTACTGGGTGTTCTCGGGCGCCCGGTACATGAAGATCCGCGTCACCGACGTCGCCTACGAGGACTCGGTGGTGACAGGGCCGAGGCCCATCCGCGACTGGTCCGCTCTCGGCTGAGCCGGGGCCGTCCCTCACCGGACAGTTTTCGGGCAGTGAATGGGTCTGTCGCGTGGACAGCCGAGGACTCTAGCGTCCCTCCGGTCCGACGGGGTGTCGGGATGCAGGGGAACGAGGGAGTCTGCGTTGAAGAGCAAGACCACCGGCGTGCTGTCCGCGCTGCTGGCCGTCGTCGCGGCCACGGGAACCAGCGCGTGCGCGGCGGGCAAGACCGAGACGGCCGGGAGCGCCGGGGGGTGCGACACGAGCAAGGGCACGCTCGTCGTCGGCGTGATCGCGCCGATGTCGGGCAAGCTGTCGGCGATCGGGCTCGGCATCCGCAACTCGGTCCAGCTCGCCGTCGACCAGGCCAACGCGGCGTGCGCGGTCAAGGGATACCAGCTCGCGATGGACGCGCAGGACGACGAGGCCAACCCGGACAAGGGCGCCGCGGCGGCCCAGCGTTTCGCCGACGACCCCAACGTCGTGGGAGTCGTCGGCTCGTACAACTCGGGCGTGGCGCGGGCGATCCAGCCGAAGATCGCCGCCGCCAAGCTGCTGCTCATCTCGCCGGGCAACACCGACCCGGTGCTGTCCAGGGGAGCCGACTTCGCCACCGCGCCGAAACGGCAGTACGGCAACTACTTCCGCGTCGTCGGCACCGACGACCTCCAGGGCCCCTTCAACGCCCGCTACATGGTGCAGAAGGAGGGGAAGAAGAAGCTGGCGATCATCACCGACGGCAAGGCCGTGGGTGAGAGCAGCGCGACGGAGTTCGCCAAGGAGGCCGAACGCCTCGGCGCCCAGATCGTCATCCGCGAGAAGGTCAACGAGAACGACAGCGACTTCTCCAGCGTGCTGACCAAGGTCAAGACGCTGAACCCGGAGGCGATCTTCGTCGGCTCGGAGTACCACGTGGCCGGCCCGCTCAGCAAGCAGGCCAGGGACCTGGGGCTGAACGTGCCCGTCTCGGGCACCGACGGCCTGTTCGACCCCCAGTTCATCGCGCTCGGCGGCAAGGAGGGCGACGTCGCCACCTCTGTCGGCGCGCCGATCGACAAGCTGGACAGCGGCAAGGCGTTCGTGGACGCGTACAAGAAGAAGGGCTTCTCCGACGGGTACGGCGGGTTCGGGGCCTTCGCCTTCGACGCGGCCAACGTCATCGTCGCCTCGGCCGGCGAGGTGACCGCGAGCGGCGGCTGGAACGGCGGGCTCGACCAGCGCGCCGAGCTGATCAGGCAGGTCCAGGAGTACCGGACCGACTCGGGCGCCAACGGCACGATCGGATTCGACCAGTACGGCGACAGCGTCAACAAGATGTTCACCGTGTACAAGGTCACGTCCGGTGCGTGGAAGGACGTGCTGAGTGACCAGTTCGAGGCGAAGTAAGCCGTGTCCACTCTGGCGCAGCAGATCGTCAACGGTCTGGTGCTGGGTGCGCTGATCGGCTTGATCGCGCTCGGCTACACGATGGTCTACGGCATCGTCCAGTTGATCAACTTCGCTCACGGCGAGGTGTTCATGGTGGGCGCGTTCGGCGCGCACTTCGTCTCCCTGCGTCTGCTGCCCGCGGACACGCCCTGGTACACGGCGCTGCCGGTCATGTGCGTGACGGCGGTGGCCGTCTCCGTGGCGGTCGCGGTCGCGGTGGAGAGGCTGGCGTACCGGCCGCTGCGCGGCGCGCACAAGCTGGCGCCGCTGATCACCGCGCTAGGGGTGTCCATCCTGCTGCAGGAGGTGGTGCGGGTCTTCTACCCCGGCGCCACAGCGCCGCTGGCCTTCCCGCGCGCCTTCCACGACGGGCACCTGGTGCTCGGGCCGGTGACGGTCCTGTGGACCGGCGTGCTGGCCCTCGCCGTCGCCCCCCTGCTGGCCGCCGCGCTGCACCTGTACGTGGAGCGCTCCCGCCTGGGACGCGCCATGCGCGCCACGGCCCAGGACCCCGAGACCGCCCGGCTCATGGGGATCGACCCGGACCGGGTGATCCTGGCGACGTTCGTCCTGGGCGCGGCGCTCGCGGGGGTGGGCGCCGTCCTGTACGGCATCCACTACACGCAGATCGACACCGCCATCGGCTTCCAGAACGGCATCTTCGCCTTCACCGCGGCCGTGCTCGGCGGCATCGGCAGCATCCGCGGCGCCATGCTCGGCGCGCTCTCCATCGGCCTGGTGAAGTCACTGGCCGGCCAGTACGCCTGGGGCGGCGCCCAGTACGACTACGTGTGGGTCTTCGCACTGCTGATCCTGGTCCTGATGTTCCGCCCGCAGGGCTTCCTCGGCCGGCCGGAGAGGGTGCGGGCATGACGTCCTCCTTCGTCCGGGACCGCCCGGTCACCGAAGCGCCGTCCCCGCGCGAGCCGCGCTCCGTCTGGCGTTCCGCGCCGGGCGCCGCGCTCGTGCTGCTCGGGACGCTGTCGCCGTGGGCGTCGGCCGTCATCCCCGGCGGCGCCTATCCCGGCCTGGCCACGCTGCAGTTCTTCGACGCCCCGCACCTGGTCACCGGCTTCCGCCTGCACCTGCTGCTCCTGGGGCTGGCCGCGTTGCTGCCCCGTGTGAGCCGGGCCGCGGGCGCGGGCGCGGCCGTCATCGCGCTCGTCCACACCGCGTTCTTGGCCGCGCTCGGCGTCCTGTCGTTCGGCGGTCCGGTGACGCTGGCCGGCGGCGCCCTGCTGATCTGGCTGGGCCGGAGGGAACCGGCCCCCACGTGGAAGCTTCCGTCCCGCGCGCTGGCCTGGCCGATCCTGGTGGCGGCCTTCGCCGCCCTGCTGTGGGCGGTGTCGGCGATGCTGACGGCGGGCGGGCAGAGCCGGGCGACCAACCCGCACGGAGGGGCCGAGTTCCTGTCGTTCCTCGGATTCGCCGTCGGCCTGTTCGGCATCCTGTCCGCGTACGGGGTGCTCTCCTGGCTCTCGGCCCTGGCCGAACGGCACCGGGCCTTCAGCCTCACCGTCCTGCTGGCCTGCGCCATGCTCCTGCCGCTCACCGAGGCCGGAACCGGCTACTGGATGACGGTGGCCTCCACCATCGGCATCTACGCGGCCACCGCGATCGGGCTCAACATCGTCGTGGGCCTGGCAGGACTGCTCGACCTCGGCTACGTGGCCTTCCTCGGCATCGGCGCCTTCACCGCCGCGAACCTGGCCCACGTGGTGTCCTTCCCGGTCGCGGCGCTCGCGGGCGCGGTGGTGGCGGGCCTGCTCGGCGTCGTGGTGGGCGCGCCCACCCTGCGCGTGCGGGGTGACTACCTGGCGATCGTGACGCTCGCGTTCGGCGAGATCTTCTTCCGGGCCGCGCAGAACGACATCGGCGGGCTGACCGGCGGCGCCAACTCCATCCCGGGGATCCCGCCGATCACCCTCTTCGGGCAGGGCTTCGACCAGCCGGTCGGCGGGCTGCCCGCCGGCTTCCTCTACTACGCGCTGACCGTGCTCCTGGTCGCCGGCACGATGGCGGTCCTGGCCAACCTCAAGCACAGCCGCACCGGCCGGGCCTGGCTGGCGATCAGGGAGGACGAGGACGTCGCCAGGGCCATGGGCGTGCGCACCGGCCGGGCCAAGATCCTGGCCTTCCTGGTCGGCGCCACGCTGGCGGGCCTGGCGGGCGCGGTCTTCGCGCACAAGCTCGGCACGGTCGGCTACGAGAGCTTCGACTTCAGCGAATCGGTCACCTTGCTGGCCGCGGTGATCCTCGGCGGCATGGGCACGGTGCCCGGCGCGCTCGTGGGCGCCTCGCTGCTGTTCGTGCTGCCGGAGAAGCTGCGCGAGTTCAGCGACTACCGGCTGATGCTCTTCGGGCTCGCCCTCATCCTCATCATGCGTTTCCGGCCCAAGGGGTTGGTGTCCTCATGACTCTCGTCGCAGAGCGCCTGTTCATGTCCTTCGGCGGCCTCCTCGCGCTGGACGACGTCTCGCTCACCGTGCCCGACGGCGGCGTGGTCGGGCTGATCGGCCCCAACGGCGCCGGCAAGACCACCCTCTTCAACTGCCTGACGGGCCTGTACGCTCCCACGTCCGGACAGGTGGTGCTGAACGGGCGGCCGCTCGTGGCCGACGCCGCCGAGGCGGCCCGCGGCGGCATCGCGCGCACCTTCCAGAACATCCGCCTGTTCCCCGAGATGTCCATCCTCGACAACGTGCTCGTCGGCCGGCACACCCGGATCAGGCAGAGCCTGCTGAACGCGCTCCTGCACGGCCCCGGGTTCCGCAGGAGCGAGAGGGAGGCCGTCGAACGCGCCCGCGCCGAGCTGGCCTTCGTCGGGCTCGACCCGGCCGGTCAGGCCCCCGCCCGCAGCCTGGCGTACGGGGACCAGCGGCGCCTGGAGATCGCCAGGGCGCTGGCGGGCGACCCGTCGGTGCTCATGCTCGACGAGCCGACCGCCGGCATGAACGCCACCGAGACGGCCGCCGTCAGCCGCCTGATCGACGCCATCCGCCGGCGCGGGATCTCCGTGGTCGTGATCGAGCACGACACCAGGTTCATCTTCTCCCTCTGCGACCACGTCCACGTGCTCGTGCGCGGCCGCCTGCTGACCAGCGGGCCGCCGGAGACCGTGCGCGCCGACCCGCGCGTCATCGACGCCTACCTAGGAGCGGCCTGATGCTCGAAGTGAACGGACTCGCGGTCGCGTACGGCGCGATCGAGGCGGTCAAGGACGTCGGCTTCACCGTCCAGGAGGGGCAGATCGTCTGCCTCGTCGGCACCAACGGCGCGGGCAAGAGCACCGTGCTCAAGGCCGTGTCGGGCCTGCTCCGCCCGCACCGGGGCGAGATCCGGCTCCGGGGCCGCCCCATCCACCACCTGCCGGCGCACGCCGTCCTCGCCGCCGGCGTCGCGCACTGTCCCGAGGGGCGTCGCCTGTTCGCCGGCATGACCGTCGAGGAGAACCTGCGCCTGGGCGGCCACCTGCGCCGGGACCGCCACGTCGCGAAGGACATGGCCCGCGTCTACGACCTCTTCCCCGTCCTGGGGGAACGCCGTACGCAACGGGCGGGCCTCTTCTCCGGAGGCGAGCAGCAGATGCTGGCCATCGGCCGCGCCATGATGGCCCGGCCGGCGCTGCTCATGTTCGACGAGCCCACCATGGGGCTTTCGCCCATCATGATCCGGCGCATCCTCGACACCATCGCCCTGCTCCGGAACCAGGGGACGACGATCCTCATGGTCGAGCAGAACGCCCTGGCCGCTCTCATGCTGGCCGACCACGGCTACGTCATCGACCTCGGCCGGACCACCATGTCCGGGCCGGGCACGGACCTGCTGGCCGACCCGCGCGTCCGCGCCGCCTACCTCGGCTGACCGCGGCGGCCGTCTCTAGCGCGTGCCGGGGCGGGCCGGTGTGAGGCGGACGGGCAGGGCGCGCACGAAGTCGCCGTGCGGCTGCCCGTCCCGCACGACCGGCCCGGTGACCTCGATCTTCGCGAACCGCTCGACGAGCAGCCGCACGGTCTCCTCGATCTCGACGAGCGCGATCAGGCGTCCCAGGCACGCGTGACGCCCGGAGCCGAAGTTCAGCACGGGTCTCGGATGCGTACGGCCGATCCGGAACCGCTTCGGGTCGGTGAAGACCGACGGATCGTGGTTGGCGGCGATCACCGAGGCGAACAGCCACGTGCCCGAGGGGATCGCCAGCCCGGCGAACTCCTGGTCCGCGCTCCCGAGCCTCGGGTCCGACCAGACGTTCGGACGCGCCCGCAGGCTCTCCTGCACCGCGCTCGGGATCAGCGTGGGGTCCTCGCGCAGCAGGCGCCACTGGTCCGGATGCGCGGCGAGCGCCATGACGGTGTGCGAGAGGGCCGCGCTCGTGTTGTCCGTGCTGGCCGTCAGCAGCGTGAAGAGGATTTCGAGGATCTCCTCCGTGGTCGTCTCGCCCCGCCGCTCCGCCAGGAGGAGCTGGGAGAGCACGTCGTCGCCCGGCTCGGCGCGCCGGCGTTCGATGTGGGCGCGGGTGTAGCCGACCAGCGTGCGGGCGCCGCGTTCGATCTCGTCACGATGGCGGGGATCGGCGCGGAACGCCTTGAGCAGCATGTCCGAGCAGGCCGCGACCAGCTCGTGGTCCTCGGCGGGCGCGCCGATGAGATGGCAGAAGTACGCGGCCGGCACGTGGGGCGCGACGGCCTTGGCGAAGTCGAACTCGTCGCCTGCCAGGCTGTCGAGCAGCCCGGCGGCGATCAGGCGTGCCACGCCCCGGGACCGCTCGATCACCACCGGGCCGAGCAGCGGCCCCAGCAGCCGGCGCTGGCGCCGGTGCGCCTCGCCTTCGAGCGCCGCCGTGTTCGCGACGCTGTAGCGGTACGCGACATCGCCCGGATTCAGTCCGCAGGCGGTGAGCAGCTCGGCGAAGCCCACCGTGAACCGCTCGTCACGCAGCAGCGCCCGCGCCAGGTCGTAGCTGAGGAACTCCACCCCGCGCGGGCTCCGGGCGACGGGAACGCCCGGCCCGAGCGCCTCGATCATGCCCAGCGGGTCCGAGACGTAGTCAGCGGAGTACACGTCGAGGAAAGGCAAGCTGTCGATGTCCCGTGTGAGGTCGCGCATCTGATCCCCCTGATCTCCATCGCGAGCGGGCTCCGCCGAGCCCGCCGACCGGATCGAGCCTGTCAGCGCGAGCGCGGCATGATCCATCCCGCCTGCGCTACCTCCGCCGGTAGCGCAGCCTGTCGGCCGGAGACGCGCGGAACCCCGGCTCGGGTCGCCGAGCCGGGGTTCTTTCGTGCCGGGGTTCTTCGGTGCCGGGGTCAGGAGAAGACGACGGAGCGCACCAGGAGGCGGTCCGAGGCGCCCGCGCCGGGGCGCAGGCTGTAGTAGACGTCGCCCGCGCAGCCGCGCTCCAGGAAGACGGTGGCCGTCGCGTCGGTCAGGTTCTTGGGCGCGTAGGCGGCCGACGTGCCGTCGGAGCCGGCGCCCTGGATGTCGATGCACGTCCGGCTCGGCGGGTTGTTGATGAAGCCGACGGCGTCGTAGCCGTCGGCGGTCTGGTACGAGTAGCGGAACTGGCCCGTGGCGGCCCAGGCGGAGCCGGGAACCGCCAGGACCAGCATGAGGGCGCCGGCGGCGGCGGCCAGAGCGGAGTGCGAACGCATGGTTTTCCCCTTCACGGAGTAACAACATCGGACACAGAGAGTAATCGTACACTTACATTCCGTGTCAGGGCGCTGCTCGGCCGGATGCGGCATAGTGGGCGGCCATGGCGAGAAAGCTCGGAGTCTTACTCGTGTCGTCGATGCTCGCCGGGTGCGCCGCCGCAGGGCCGGGCCCCGCCGCGCCGACACCCCCGCCCACGCCGGAGTCCGCACCGGAGCCCGTGCCGATCTCGATGACCCCGGCTGCCGCGCCGCCGTCGCGGCCCCGGTGCTCCGGCAAGGCCGAACCCGGTGACGTGAACGGTGACGGCTACGCCGATCTGGCGTTCGTCCGGACGGGCGCCGACTGGCGGGAGCGGGCCCAGCTCGTGGTGGTGCACGGGTCGGCGCGCGGGCTCGACCCGGCCACCGCGTACGTCGCCGGTGACGGCGCCATGTCCGGCGAGGCGCCCCCGCAGTTCGCCGACCTCGACGGCGACGGCTGCGCGGACGTCGTCATCCCCGACCGGTCCCTGATGATCTTCTGGGGCGGCCGGGGCCCGGCCGCCGTCCTGCCGTACGGGAGTCACTCCGGCGTGGCCGACCTCGACGGCGACGACGCCGCCGACCTGCTGGCGACCACGTCGCGTCCCGACGGCACCGGCGGCAGGCTCGTCCGCCTGCACGGCCCGTTCACCAGGTCCGGCGAGCCCGCCCGCCGGAGCGGCCGCCCGCTCCCCGAGGGCGAGTGGCCCGGCAGGATGGTCACCGATCCGTACGGGCCGGACCTGGTCGTGTACGGGCCCGACGACGGCGAGCAGGCTCACGCCTGGCTGCTGACCGGCGAGGACTTCCGCGAGGTGGCCACGGGCAGCTCGGCGGTGTTCGGCGACTTCGACGGCGACGGCCGCCGCGACGTGGCGATCGGCGACAGCGGGGCCCGCAACAACGAGCCCGGCATGGAGACGGAGGACCCGTCGGTCGAGAGCATCACCCGTGTCTTCTACGGCGGCGCGGACCGCGAGCCGCAGGTGCTCGACGGCGTCCGGGGCAGCCTGCACGCCGGCGACCTGACCGGCGACGGCCTGGACGACCTGGTCTCCGGCGAGGTCATCGGCATGCACGCGAGGGTCGTCGGCGGGGCCGAGATCCTCACCGGCTCCCCGGCGGGCGTGCGCCGCCCCGGCCTGTCGTTCAGCCATCGGGGCCCCGAGCGCGGCCCGGCGGGCAAGCGGCTCAAGGACTGGGAGCGCGGCTCGATCAGGACGTGGTCGGTGGGCGACCACGACGGCGACGGCCGGGCCGAGGTGATCCGCGTCTGGCAGGGCGGCCCGGGCCGCGCCCGCTTCTGGCGCGTGGACGGCACGGGGGCGACGCTGCAGGTGTTCGACCTGGCGGGCAAGGGCGGCTGACCGGAGGGGCGAAGTCTTTGCCGGTGTCGCACGGCGGCTTGAGGGCAGGGCGGGAAAGGGGTCATCCGAGGAGAGGAAACGGTGACATGAGTGACGTTGGTGACCGTCGCGAAGTGCTGACGAACCGGCAGGGCCACCCTGTCTACGACAACCAGAACCAGCGGACGGTGGGCGCGCGAGGGCCCGCCACGCTGGAGAACTACCAGTTCCTGGAGAAGATCAGCCACTTCGACCGCGAGCGCATCCCGGAGCGGGTGGTGCACGCGCGGGGGACCACCGCCTACGGGTTCTTCGAGGCGTACGGGAAGATCGGCGACGAGCCGGTCAGCCGCTACACCAGGGCCAAGCTGTTCCAGGAGCCGGGCAAGCGCACGGATCTCGCGGTGCGCTTCTCCACGGTGATCGGCGGCCGTGACTCGGCGGAGACGGCCCGCGACCCGCGCGGGTTCGCCGTCAAGTTCTACACCGAGGACGGCAACTGGGACCTGGTGGGCAACAACCTGGCGGTGTTCTTCATCCGGGACGCGATCAAGTTCCCCGACGTGATCCACGCGCTCAAGCCGGACCCGGTGACGTTCCGCCAGGAGCCGAACCGCATCTTCGACTTCATGTCGCAGACGCCCGAGTGCATGCACATGCTGGTCAACCTGTTCAGCCCGCGCGGCATCCCGGCCGACTACCGGCACATGCAGGGCTTCGGCGTGAACACGTACAAGTGGACCAACAAGCAGGGCGAGTCGTTCCTGGTCAAGTATCACTGGATGCCCAAGCAGGGCGTGCGCAGCATGACAGCGGCCGACGCGGCGATCATCCAGGCGACCGAGCTGGGGCACGCGACCAAGGACCTGCACGAGGCGATCGAGCGCGGCGACCACCCGGAGTGGGAGCTGCTCGTGCAGGTGATGAGCGACGACGAGCACCCCGAGCTGGACTTCGACCCGCTGGACGACACCAAGGTGTGGCCGGAGAACGAGTTCCCGGCGCGGCCGGTGGGCCGGATGGTGCTGAACCGCAACGTGGACAACAACTTCGCCGAGAACGAGCAGATCTCGTTCGGCACCGGCGTGCTGGTCGACGGGCTGGACTTCTCCGACGACAAGATGCTGGTCGGGCGGACGTTCTCCTACAGCGACACCCAGCGCTACCGGGTCGGCCCCAACTACCTGCAGCTCCCGGTCAACCAGGCGAAGAACGCGAGCATCCGCACCAACCAGCGTGACGGGCAGATGACGTACTTCGTCGACACCGGCGGCGAGTCGCCGCACATCAACTACGAGCCGTCGCTGGTGGGCGGGCTGCGCGAGGCCGAGTACCCGACGGAGGACATCGAGGGCCCGGTCATCACCGGCCGGCTCACCCGCAGGCGCATCCCGCGCACGAACGACTACGTGCAGGCCGGGCAGCGCTACCTGCTGATGGAGGAGTGGGAGCGCGACGACCTGGTGGACAACTTCGTCACCCAGCTCAAGCAGTGCGACCGGCGCATCCAGGAGCGCATGGTGTGGCACTTCCTGCTGGTGGAGGACGACCTGGGGCTGCGCGTGGGCGAGGGCCTGGGCATCACGCCGGACGACGTGGCCGGGCTGGAGCCGCTGCCCAAGCAGGAGCTGACCGACGAGGACCGGGACCGGCTGGCCAAGCTGGGCAGGAACGGGCCGCGTGACGTGACCGGGCTGAAGATGACGCACTGCGTGCCGGACGAGCGGTTCACTCCAGGCGGCGCAGCAGGGCCTGCTTAGCCGAGGCGAACTCCTCGTCGTTGAGCACGCCGGAGCGGTGCAGCTCGCCGAGCTCGGCGAGGTGGCGCAGGACCACGTCCACCTCGCCCGCCGGGGCCGGGGCGGGGGGCAGCTCGGCGACGCCGCGCGGGATGCGGGCGTGCACGGCGGCGGCGACCAGCGCGGTCGTGCCGCCGAAGCGCTGCACTCCCCACGAGATGCAGCGCGGGTCCTTCTGCGGCTGCTTGTCCGGCCCGTCGCCCTTGGCGCGGAAGCGCAGGGTGCCGTAGCCGAGGCCGGACTGCGGCTTCCACTCCACGGCCACCAGGTCGGTCAGCGGGAACTCCTGCGGGCCGGCCTCGTCCTTGGCGGTGCTGGCGAAGGCGGTCCACTCGATGCGGACGCGCTCGCCGTCGAAGGCGACGGTGCCGTCACCGGCGGACGCGCTGATCGGCACGTCGGGGCCGGGCAGCAGGTAGTCGTCCGTCGGCCCGCTGGGCGTTTGCCACGCGGCGAGCGCGTCGCGGATCTCGTCGGCGTAGTATTCGGCGGCGCCGGTGCGGCCCTTGGGAACGGCCAGGCGGTAGGGGTCGGCGGGGGCGGTCAGCGAGCCGGCGACCACGTCGGTCAGCGGGTCGGCGCCCCGGCGCAGCCGCAGGCGCAGGTGGCCGCCCTTGCGTGACGGCTCGAACGTCGCCCCGGCGACGGCCTCCAGCGGGACGACGAGCTCGCCGAGCGCCTTGCGCAGCTCGTGCACCTCGCGGCCGCTGCCGGGCACGATCCGGACCGTCTCTCCGTCGAACGTCCACGCCCCGTCGGGGACTGCCATCTCCGCCATGTCCTCCAGCGTAGTGGGCCAGAAAACATTCCGATAACAAGCCTTGACCGGCCAAAACACCACAAACTAACGTCTGCTGCATTCTATAGAAAGCAGAATGTGGAGGCGGTGGATGGACGCGACGGCACACGCGGCGATCGTCACCGACGTCGCGGGACCGGTGGACGTACGCGACTACCCGCTGCCCCGCCCCGGCCCCGGGGAGTTCGTCCTCAAGGTCGAGCTCTGCGGCATGTGCGGCACCGACGCGCACATCTACCGGGGCCGCCTGGCCAGCGTGCGCTTCCCCGCGCTGCTCGGCCACGAGATCGTCGGCACCCTCGCCGCCCTCGGCGAAGGCGTCACCACCGACCACGCCGGCCGGCCGGTGTCGGTCGGCGACCGCGTCGGCGTCTTCCCGTCCCTGAGCTGCGGCCGGTGCTACGACTGCCAGGTGCGGCGCCGGCCCGGCAACTGCCCCGACCGCCGCCCCTCCTACGGCTTCGCCTCGCCCGCCGACCAGCCGCCGCACCTCACCGGCGGCTTCGCCACCCACCTGTACGCCTCCAACGCGGGCACCGTGTTCTACCGGACCGGCCTGCCCCCCGAGGTGGCGGTGCTGCAGGAGCCCCTGTCCGTGGCGCTGCACGGCGTGGAACGTTCCGCGATCCGGATCGGCTCCACCGTCGTCGTCCAGGGCGCCGGCGCGATCGGCCTGATGGCCGTGGCCGCCGCCCGCACCGCCGGGGCCGCCCGGATCGTCGCCGTCGGCGCGCCCGGCGCCCGGCTCGAACTGGCCGCCCGCCTCGGCGCCGACGCCGTGGTCGGGCTCGGCGACGGCCCCGAGAAGCGCCGCCAGGAGATCTTCGACGCTCTCGGCCGCGACGGCGCCGACGCCGTCATCGGCACCGCGGGCTCGCCCGAGGCGTTCGCCGAAGCGCTCGGCCTGGTCGCCGACGGCGGCGTGCTCGCCGAACTCGGCAACTTCACCGACCGCGGCGCCATCCCCTTCAACCCGTACAGCGACCTTCTGAAGCGGGACATCACGATCGCCGGCGTGTACGGCGCCGGCCCCGACATGCAGCGCCGCTACCACGAGGCGCTGACCATCCTCGAACGCGGCGGCAGGCCGTACGAGCAGGTGGTGAGCCACCGCCTGCCGCTCGGCAGGGTCCGCGAGGCGCTCGAAGCCCTCGGCGGCGGCTACGCCCTCGACGGCAGGGACGTCGTCAAGCTCGCGATCGACCCCACCGCGTAAACCCCCATTTCCCCCGGAGGAGAAGTCTTGAAAAGCACCCGCCTGGTCGCGGCCGTAGCCGTGCTCGGTCTGGCCGTCGCGGCCTGCGGCTCGCCGGCCGAGGAGGTCCCGGCAGACGGCGGCGGGCTCGGCACCGCGCAGCAGCCCGTGTCGATCCGCGTGATCGCCAACGACGCGTTCGCCAAGCAGTGGCAGGACAAGCTCGTGCCGGAGTTCAACAAGAAGTATCCGAACATCAAGGTCACCATCGACGGCATCCCGTACAACGACCAGCTCGCCAAGACCATGCTGGAGCTGACCGGCACCACCGCCACCTACGACGCGGTGCTCGCCGACGACCCGTGGATCCCGCAGCTCGCCAAGACCGGCGCCCTCTACGACCTCAAGGGCCAGGAGCTGGCCAAGTGGAACGACCCCGAGTATGACTGGGCCGACTTCCACGCGACGCCGCTCGCCGCGGGGGAGTGGGAGGGCAAGCAGTACGCGGTGCCCGTCCGCTCCAACCTGCTGCTGATGTTCTACAACAAGTCGCTCTACAAGAAGGCCGGGGTCGCCGAGCCGACCGCCGAGACCACCTGGGAGCAGTACTTCGCGGACGCCCAGAAGCTCGTCCAGGACACCGACGGCGACGGCAAGACCGACTCGTGGGCCGTGGGCACGTACTTCACCAAGGACCCGCTGACCCCCACCGTGTGGCAGACCGTGCTCAACTCCAACGGCGGCAAGCTGCTCGACGACAAGATGCAGGTCGCCTTCGCCGGCGAGGCCGGGGTCAAGGCGCTGCAGACGCAGGTCGACATGCTCAAGTACGCGCCTCCCGGGGCCTCCACCTACCAGTTCAACGAGCCGCTGGAGGCGTTCCGGCAGGGCAAGACGGCCACCATGTTCATGTGGGGCAGCGTCTTCAAGGGCACGGCCGTCGACAAGGAGACCACCACGCTGACCCCCGAGGAGGTCGGCATCACCACGATGCCCGCGGGCACCGCCGGGCCCGGCGCGCACCGCGGCATCTGGTCGGCGGGCATCTCCAAGAAGTCCGAGCACCCGGCCGCCGCCTGGACGTGGCTGCAGTGGGTGACCTCCAAGCAGGGCGAGCAGTTCGTCGGCAAGGAGTTCGGCACCTTCCCGGCGCGTAACTCCACCCTCGACGGCACCCCGCCCGCCGAGTGGGCCGGGCCGGTCTACAAGGCGCTCAAGGACGGCTACGAGGTCGCGAGCAAGGGCCAGATGTGGCGGCCCAGGCTGCCCGAGTCCGACGCCGTCCAGCAGATCCTGGCGCTGCAGACCAGCCGGGCCATGTCCGGCCAGGCGACCTCCCAGCAGGCGATCGACCAGGCCGCGAAGGAGATCACCGAGCTGCTGAAGACCAAGGGCTACGGCCAGTGAGACGCGTGAGGCTGGGAGAGCCGGGCACCGCCTGGCTCTTCCTCACCCCGGCCCTGGTCCTGCTGGCGGGCATGCTGCTCTACCCGATCTTCTACACGCTCTGGGTGAGCATGTCCGACTTCGACCTGGCCACCTTCCAGCCGACGGGCTGGGTCGGCTGGCGCAACTACGAGGCGGTGCTGAACGACCCCGGCTTCCTGGAGTCGCTGCGGGTCACGGCCGTCTACCTGGTGATCGCGCTGCCGCTGCAGATGGTGCTCGGGTTCGCGATCGCGTTCCTGCTGAACGTGCCCTGGCGGGGGCGCGGGGTGCTGCGGGCGCTGTTCCTCATCCCGATGGTGGTGGCGCCGGTCGTCGCGGGCGGCGTCTGGCGGATGCTGCTCGACCCGCTCTGGGGCGTGGTCAACTACACGCTCGGGCTGGTCGGCATCGGGCCCGTCGAGTGGATCGGCGACCCGGTGCTCGCGATGGCCAGCGTGATCATCATCGACACGTGGCGGTGGACGCCGTTCGTGGTGCTGATCGCCTCCGCCGGGATCATGGCGCTGCCCGGCGACGTGTACGAGGCGGCCAAGTCCGACGGCGCCGGCCGGTGGGCCACGCTGCGGCACGTGACGCTGCCGCTGCTCGTGCCGGTGATGGCGGCGGCGTTCGTGGTGCGCTGGCTGGGCGCGGTCAAGATGTTCGACATCGCGCTGGCCGCCACCAAGGGCGGGCCGGGCAACGCGACGAACGTGGTCAACCTCTACATCTACGAGAAGGGGTTCAGGAGCCTGGAGTTCGGCTCGGCGTCCTCGATGGCCACGATCGTGCTCGTCGTCACGATGCTCATCACCTTTGTCCTGTTCCGCGTGAGCCGGCGTCTGGAGAACCGATGGTGAGAAGGTACGCGGCCATCGCCGGGGCGATCCTGGTGACGCTGGCCTTCCTGTTCCCCGTCCTCTACATGGTGAGCATCTCGTTCAAGCTGCCCAAGGACATCTTCACGGTGCCGCCCCGGTGGCTCAGCGAGTTCACGCTCGACAACTACGTCAGCTACTTCCACCAGGCGCGCATCCTGCCCCGGATCGTCAACACGATCATCATCGCGGTGGGCGCGTCGGCCATCTCCATGATCGCCGGCTCGATGGCCGGCTACGCGCTGTCGCGGATGAGGATGCGCGGCGCCGGCGTCGTCGGCGGGCTCATCCTCGCCTCCCGTGCGGTGCCGCCGATCGCGCTGGTCGTGCCGCTGTTCCTGGTCGCCAGGAAGCTCGGGCTCACCGACCAGTACATCACCGTCATCCTCGCGTACGTGACCTTCCTCGTGCCGTACGTGGTGTGGCTGATGCGGGCGTTCTTCCGCGGCCTGCCCAAGGAGCTGGAGGAGGCCGCGATGATCGACGGGTGCTCCCGGTTCGGCGCGTTCTTCCGCGTCATCGTGCCGACGAGCATCACCGGGCTGGTCTCGACGCTGATCTTCTGCATCATCCTGGCCTGGGAGGAGCTGCTGTTCGCGCTCATCCTCACCAACGACAGGGCGGTCACCATCCCGGTGGCGATCGCCGGCATCGCGGCCGACACCGAGAAGGGCGGGATGTGGGGGCCGCTGGCCGCGGTCGGCGTGCTGACCGTGCTGCCCGTCGTGGTGTTCGCGCTGCTCGTGCAGAAGTACCTGATCAAGGGTCTCGCGGACGGCGCGACCAAGGGGTGATGGGCCGATGAGGATCACAGACGTGCGCGCTCGCGTCATCGAGCTGCCCTACCCCCGGCCGTTCGTGCCGTCGTGGGCGCCGGAGGGCGCGCACCGGGCCATGTCGGCCGTCATCGTCGAGGTCGAGACCGACGAGGGCATCGTCGGCGTGTCCGGCGGCGACATGGGCCACGGCACCGGGCCGATGCTGCTGGAGGCGATCCGCGGCTGGATCCGGCCGCAGCTCGTCGGCCTGGACGCCTTCGCCACCACGCACGTCGCCAACCGGCTGCGGTACGTGGCCGAGTACGTCTTCCCGAGGCCGTGGGTCGTCGGCGTCGCCGTGTGGGACGCCGTCGGCAAGGCCTGCGGGCAGCCGCTGTACAAGCTGTGGGGCGGGCACGCGGGAGCCGTCCGCGCCTACGCGAGCTTCGGCGAAGTCCGCACCCCCGAGCAGCGGGTCGAGGACAGCCTCAAGGCCGTCGCCGAAGGGTTCCAGGGCATCAAGCTGCGCGTCCACGCCAAGACCATCGCCGAGGACGTGGCCCAGGTCGCCGCCGTGCGCGAGGCCGTCGGCCCCGGCGTGGCCCTCATGGTCGACGCCAACCAGGCCGCCGCCCGCTGGCGTTACGCCCCCGACGGCACCCGGCTGATCTGGGACTACGACCGGGCGCTCACCACGGCCAGGGAGCTGGCCGGTCTCGGCGTCGCCTGGCTGGAGGAGCCGCTGCCCCGGCACGACTACCGCACGCTGTGCGAGCTGACCGCCGCCTCGCCGATCCCGATCGCGGGCTGCGAGCACAACCGCGGCATCGGCCAGCTCGTGCGCATGCTGGAGGACGGCTGCTTCGACATCTTCCAGCCGGACGCGAACGAGAGCGAGGAGATCGGCGCGCTGCGCGACTTCGGCGCGATGGCCGCCGCCCGGCAGCGCAAGGTGATCCCGCACGCCTGGGCCACCGGCCTCGGCGTGGCCGGCAACCTGCAGCTCTGCGCCTCGCTGCCGAACTGCGACTGGCTGGAGTACCCCTACGATCCGCCGGTGATCGTCCCGGAGGTGTTCCATGCCATGCTGACCGAACCGCTGCTGCCCGATTCCTCCGGTCTCGTAGCCGTTCCGGAAGTACCCGGACTCGGTGTAGAGCTTGATCATGCGGCGATCGAGCCGCTCACCGTCCAGCGGGTCTGAAGGGCTCCCCACCATGGCCGAATCGCGTTCCCCGTTCCGCACCAAGGCGGATCTGGCCGCCGAGCACATCAAGCACCTGATCATGACCGGTGAGGCGCCTCCCGGCACGAAGATCACCACCCGGGTGGTGGCCGAGGCGGTCGGCATCAGCGAGACGCCCGTGCGCGAGGCCATCAAGCAGCTCTGCTCGGAGGAGTGGCTGGTCGAACGCCCGCACGTGGGCGCCGTCGTCGCCGCGTTCACCGTCGAGAACGTGCGCGAGCTCTACAGCGTGCGGGCCGCGCTGACCGCGCTCGCGCTGGAGCTGGACGGCCGCCCGCTGGCGGGCGAGCGGCTGGCCGAGGTCGACGCGGTGCTCGCCGAGTGCGAGATCGCCGTCGGCGCGGGCGACGTGGCCGCGTTCGCCCGGCTCAACCGGCGCTTCCACTCGCTGCTGTGCGACACCGAGAACAGCAAGCTCACCCACCGCATGCTGCAGGGCCTGTGGGCCAGGACGGAGACCGCCCAGCGCGGCTTCCGCCTGGTCCCGTGGCGGCTGCCCGAGTCGCACGCCGAGCACGTCGCCATAAGGAACGCCCTGGTGGCCGGCGACATCTCGCTGGCCAGCGAGCTGCAGCACGCGCACGAGATGGCCGCCATGAAGGCGCTGATCGAAGGAATCCAGGAGACACATGGCTGACACACGACGGGCGCTCATCGGGGCCGAGTGGCGGGAGGCCGGCGGCACGTTCACCGTCTACGCGCCCGCCACCGGCGAGCCGCTGGCCGAGGTCGCCGACTGCGGCCCGGAGCTGACCGGGCAGGCGATCGACGCCGCCTGCGCCGCGCTGCCGGGCTGGCGGGCCATGCCCGCGCACGAGCGGGCCGACCTCATGCGCGCCGCCGCCCGGGAGCTGGCGGCCCGCGCCGGCGCGATCGGCGCCGTCATGACGGCCGAACAGGGCAAACCGCTCGCCGAGTCGACCGGCGAGGTGCTGTCCGGCGCCGACCACCTGCTGTGGGCCGCCGAGGAGACCCGCCGTCTCTACGGTGAGACCGTGCCGGGCGCGCACGCCGACAACCGGATCTGGCTGCTGCCCGAGCCCGTGGGCGTGGTCGCCGGCATCACGCCGTGGAACTTCCCCGTCTCGATGATCACGCGCAAGCTCGGCCCGGCGCTCGCCGCGGGCTGCACGGTCGTGCTCAAGCCCGCCGAGCTGACCCCGCTGTCGGCCGTCGCCGTCGCCGAGGCGTTCGTCGCCGCCGGGCTGCCGCCGGGCGTGTTCAACCTGGTCACCACGTCGCGCCCGGCCGCGTTCGGGGCCGCCGTGATGGCCGACCCGCGCGTGCGCAAGGTGTCGTTCACCGGCTCCACCGAGGTCGGCAGGGAGCTGATCAGGCAGAGCGCCCACGACGTCAAGCGGCTCAGCGTCGAGCTCGGCGGGCACGCGCCCGTGCTCGTCTTCCCCGACGCCGACCCGGTCGCCGCCGCGCGGGCCGTGGCCCGCAGCAAGTTCCTCAACGCCGGCCAGGCGTGCACCTCGCCCAACCGGATCTTCGTGCACTCCTCGCTGAGCGCCGCCTTCACCGCCGAGCTCGTCCGGCAGGCCGAGGCCGCCGAGCTGGGCCCGCTCATCGACGAACGGGCCGTCGCCAAGGTCGCCAGGCACGTCGA
Source organism: Nonomuraea sp. NPDC003214 (assembly GCF_053590035.1). NCBI lineage: Bacteria > Bacillati > Actinomycetota > Actinomycetes > Streptosporangiales > Streptosporangiaceae > Nonomuraea > Nonomuraea sp. NPDC003214. Next base: position 314,059 of record NZ_JBSFSX010000002.1, read on the forward strand.
GGACGCCCTGGCCCACGGCGCGAAGGCGCTGACGGGCGGGGTCCGCCCCGGCGGCGCTGGAACGTTCTACCCGGCGACCGTGCTCGGCGGCGTCACCGAGGACATGCTCGTCTGCCGCGAGGAGACGTTCGGGCCGGTCGCCCCGGTGCTGGAGTTCGACGACTGCGACACGGTCGTCGAACGCGCCAACGCGACCCCGTACGGGCTGACCGCCTATGTGTGGACCAACGACCTGAGCAGGACCGTCCGGGTGGCCGAGGAGCTGCAGTTCGGCATGGTCACCGTCAACGGCGGGCCGCTCGCGCCGCCGCAGGCGCCGTTCGGCGGCGTGAAGAGCAGCGGCTACGGCCGCGAGGGCGGGCACCACGGGGTGGCCGACTACCTGGAGTACAAGTACCTCAGCATCGGGCTGGGGCGATGACGGAGAGCACGATGAACACGAGCCCGCGCGCGGTCGCCGAGCGCGAGATCACCAGCCGGGTCGACCTGTGCCTGCCCGACGGGCGGCTCAACCCCGCCGCCGTCGGCTGGAGCCGCACCCCGCTGCACCGCGCCAACATCCGTGGCTGGGGCCGCACCATGCGCTGGGACTACTGGTGCGTGACCAGTCCCGGCCAGGTGTTCGCGTTCAGTGCCAGCAGCCTCGACTATCTGGCGGGCGAGTCGGCGTTCTTCCTGGACCGCCGCACCGGCGAGCAGGTGACCAGCAAGGGCCTGCTCGTCCCGGCCCGGGGCGTGTCGTTCTCCGCGCGCAGCGGCGAGGGCAGCGTCCGCATCGGCGCGGGTCCGGTGCGGATCAGCGTGGACGAGACGGCCGACGGCACCCGGCTGCGGCTGAAGTCCGCCGAGATGGAGGCCGACCTGCTCGTGCACCGGGTGCCGGGCCGCGAGAGCCTGTCGCTGGTGGTGCCGTGGAGCACCCGCCGCTTCCAGTACACGGTCAAGGACGTGGGCCGTCCCGCCGAGGGCACCGTGCGCGTCAACGGCAGGACGTACGCGTTCGGCGCGGGCGACGCGCTGGCCACGCTCGACCTCGGCCGGGGCCGCTGGCCCGGCGAGATCCTGTGGAACTGGGGCGCGGCCTCGGGCCGCCCCGGCGGCCGGGACGTGGCCGTGCAGCTCGGCGGCAAGTGGACCGACGGCACCGGCAGCGTCGAGAACGCGCTCATCCTCGACGGCCGGGTGCACAAGATCAGCGAGGAGCTGGTCTGGCGCTACGACACCACCGACTGGAACGCGCCGTGGCGCATCACCGGTGACCGGGTGGACCTGGAGTTCGTCCCCGAGCACGTCCGCGAGGCCGACATCAAGCGCGCCCTCTACATGCGCACCCGGGAGGCCCAGGCGTTCGGCCACTACCGGGGCACGGTCGTGGCCGACGACGGCGAGGTCGTGGAGATCTCCGGCCTGTACGGATGGGCCGAAGAGGTCTACCGGCGCTGGTGACGACACCCCCGGCCGAGGGGAGGCCGGGGGCGGGGGTCAGGTGAGGGTGAGGCGGGCCAGGCGGTTGCGGACGCCGTCGAAGTGGGCGATGACGGCCGTGACCGCCGCCGGCTTGTCGGCCGCCTGGACCGCGACGTAGATGTCGCGGTGGCGGCGGGCGACGTCGGCGGGGGACTCGTCCGGGGCGCCGAGATGGTCGCGCAACTGGTGGTAGACGTCCCAGAACGCGCCGAGGAGCTGGCTGACGACGGGGTTGCCGAGCGGCCGGTAGAGCAGGTCGTGGAAGAGCCGGTCGGTCTCGGGGGAGATGTCGTCCACCAGCGCTTCGGCCTCCATGCGGGCCATGACGTCGGCGACGGCGGTGAGGTCGGCGGCGTCGCCCAGGTCGATGAGCCGCTGGACCAGGCCGACTTCGAGGATCTCGCGGATCTCGATGAGGTTGGCCAGGGCGTTGCGGCCGTTCTGGAGCGTGATGCGGCTGTGGAAGGTCAGCTCGTCGACTAACCCGGCGAGCGACATGCGGCCGACGAACATGCCGAAGCCGTGGCGGATGTCGACGATGCCGACGGCTTGCAGGGCCTTCAGCGCTTCCCTGACCGAGTTGCGGCTGATGCGCAGTTCTTCCATCAGCTCGGATTCGGTGGGCAGGGGGTCGCCCGCCTTGAGCCCGCGCTTGAGGATGAGCTCCTTGACGCCCTCCTGGGCCTCGACGGCACGGCTGAGCCGTGAGCGCGGGGCAGTGGTCATGAAAGATCCCTTCTCTGCGGACTGGTGCGTAACATTCCGGAAACCTCCTGTTGACCGCAACCAGGCCTCGCATCTAGCGTCCACCTTACGCAAAAGATAGGACATGGGATGTCCCACGTTCTACGTTGGGCTACCCCCCGGGAGGCATCCGTGAGCCCTGAGTTCAGCCGCCGCGACTTCTTGCGTTACAGCGGAGCGACAGGGGCGGCCGCGATCATCGCGTCCACTCTGGCCGCCTGCAGCGGAGGCCCGGCTTCGACCGGCTCGGTCGGCGCGGGATCCAACAAAGACCTGATCACCGCCGTCATCGGCTACGGCAACGACCAGAGCTGGGACCCGACGCAGACCGCCTCGGCCTTCGCCATGGCCGGCATCACCCACATCTACGAGGGCCTGCTCGACACCGACCCCATCACCCGCGAGCCGTACCCGGCGCTGGCCACGGCCCTGCCCGACGACCTGAACGCCACCACGTGGAAGTTCACGCTGCGCGAGGGCGCCAAGTGGCACGACGGGCAGCCGGTCACCGCCGACGACGTGGTGTTCACGTTCGAGCGGGTGCTCGACCCCGAGGCCAACGTGCTCGTCGGCAACTTCTTCCGCTCCTGGCTGGAGGAGGTCAAGAAGGTCGACGACCGCACGGTGGAGCTCGTCTTCAAGTTCGCCTTCCCGGACGCGGCGCCCCGGCTCACCATCGCCAAGATCATGCCGAAGCACGTCTTCTCCCAGCCGGGAGCGTGGGACCAGGCCAAGAGCGGCAAGGCCGTCGGCTCGGGCCCGTACAAGATGACCGCGCACAACCCCAAGTCCAACACCTCGTTCGAGGCGTTCGACGGCTACAACGGGCCCCGGCCGGCGACGGTCAAGCAGATGAACTGGCTGACGATCGTCGACGCGGCCGCCCGGGTCGCGAAGATCTCCGGCGGCTCGGCGGAGGCGCAGATCGCCGACAACATCCCGTACGCCAACGTCGACCAGCTCAAGCAGCAGGGGCTGACGGTCGAGGGCGGCGCGGGCATGAACCACATGTTCCTGATGTTCAACACGGGCACCAAGCCGTTCGACGACGTGCGCGTACGGCAGGCGCTGCACTACGCGATCGACAAGAAGAAGATGATCGACGTGGCGCTCAAGGGCCACGGCACCGCCTCCAGCTCCTTCCTCAACGAGGGCCACCCCGACCACAAGCGGGCCGCGGTCGTCTACGACTATGACCCGGACAAGGCCAAGGCGCTGCTGAAGGAGGCCGGGGTCAGCAACCTGACGGTCAACCTCATGGCCGTCAACGTGAGCTGGATCGCCGACTGCCTGCCGACCATCGCCGCCTCGTGGGAGGCGATCGGCGTCAAGACGACGCTGGAGCCGCAGGACACGGCGGCGCTGTTCACCAAGATGGACCAGTTCCAGGACTACCAGGTGGTCGCGGCGGCCTCCAACCCCAACCAGTTCGGCATGGACGCCGACCTGATCCTGCGTTACAACTTCGTCGAGGGCGGGCTGTGGATGAAGTACGCCCACTTCGACGGCAGCAAGGACGCCAAGGCCCTGTTCGCGATGATGGACGAGGCCACCAAGGAGCCGGACAAGGCAGCCAAGGCCGCCAAGGTCCAGAAATATCTGGACGTCATCGCCGAGCAGGCCGTGCTCTACCCCGTCGTCCACACCGAGCTGATGACCGCCTGGGACCCCAAGAAGGTCTCCGGCGTCCGGGCGCAGGCATACCCCGGCATCAACCTGCTCCAGGCCAAGCGCACCTGAGCCGCCATGATCCTGATCGCCAGAATGCTCGCGCGGCGGGTGCTGATCCTGATCCCGCTGGTGCTCGGCGTCGTCGCGTTCGTGTTCATCGTGATGCGCTTCTCCAACAGCAAGCCGGAGTACGCCTACTTCCAGGGCGCGAACCCGACCGCCGAGCAGATCCGCCAGTTCCAGCTGGAGAACGGCCTGCTGGACCCGCTGCCGCTGCGATACGTCCGATTCGTCGGCGACCTGCTGCAAGGCGACATGGGCACCAGCGTGCTCACCAAGAAGCCGGTGATCGAGTCGATCGCCACGGCGCTGCCGCTGACGCTCCAGCTCACGTTCCTGGGCCTGGCGGTCGGGATCGTGCTGTCGCTGGTGTTCGGCGTCGCCGGCGCGCTGTTCCGCGACCGCTGGCCGGACCAGGTGATCCGCATGGTGTCGCTGGTCGGCGTGGCGGCCCCGTCGTTCTGGCTGGCGCTGCTCATGATCCAGTGGCTCGCGGTGGGCGAGGGCCTGTTCCCGACAGGCGGCTACATCAACCCGGCCGACTCCTTCGGCGGCTGGCTGCGCTCGATGACGCTGCCCGCCCTGTCACTGTCGCTGCCGATCGCCGCCCAGCTCATCCGCATCATCCGCACCTCGATGGTGGAGGAGCTGGACCGCGACTACGTCCGCACCGCGATCGGCAGCGGCCTGCCGCCGATCGTCGTCGTCGGCCGCAACGTGCTGCGCAACGCGCTCATCAACCCGCTGACCGTGCTCGGCCTGCGCATCGGCTACCTGATCGGCGGCACCGTCGTCATCGAGACGATCTACGGGCTGCCCGGCATGGGCCAGCTCATGATCAACGCGGTGCGTGACGGCGACCCCGCCGTGGTGCAGGGCGTGGTGCTGACGATCGCGGTCGGCTTCATGGTCGTCAACCTGGTGGTCGACGTCCTCTACCTGCTGGTCAACCCCCGGCTCAGGAGTGCCGCATGAGACGAGGACTGGCGGAACGCCTGTCGAGGCCGGGCGTGGGATTCAGGAGACTGCCGCCGCTGTCGTGGCTGGCCGTCGGCATCGTGGTCGTCGTCGTGCTGGCGGCGCTGTTCGCGCCGCTCCTCGCCCCGTACTCGCCGTACTTCCAGGCCACCACCGGCGGCGGCCCGTCGGCCGAGCACTGGATGGGGCTCGACAGCGCCAACCGCGACATCCTGTCCAGACTGCTGTACGGGGCCCGCTGGTCGCTGATCATCGGCCTGGGCGCGACCGGCCTGGCGCTGGTCGCCGGGGCCGTGATCGGCGCGGTCGCGGCCACCTCCCGCCGGGCCGTCGACGAGACCATCATGCGGCTGCTCGACGTCATCATGGCCTTCCCCGGCATCGCGCTGGCCGCGGTGCTGGTGGCGGTGTTCGGCGGCAGCATCCCGGTGCTGGTCATGGCCATGGCGTTCCTCTACATGCCGTCCGTGGCCCGGGTGGTGCGCGCCAACGTGCTGGCCCAGTACGGCGAGGACTACGTCGCCGCCGAACGCATCATCGGCGCACGTACCCCGCACATCATCATCAAGCACGTCGCGATCAACTGCGCCGCCCCGGTGCTGGTCTTCTGCACGGTGATGGTGGCCGACGCGATCGTGTTCGAGGCGTCGCTGTCGTTCATCGGCGCCGGCGTCCGCCCGCCCGACCCGTCGTGGGGCAGCGTCATCGCCGACGGCAAGAACCTGGTGCTGCTCGGCGGCTGGTGGGCCACGGTCTTCCCCGGCCTGCTCATCCTGATCACCGTGCTGGCGCTGAACATCCTGTCCGAAGGCATCTCCGACGCCTGGGCCGCCCCGGCCGCCCGCAAGAGCGCCGTCCGCAAGGACGACGACGCCTTCGAGCAGGCCCGGCCCGGCTCCGGCGAGATCGTCGAGCTGCCCGGCCTGGCCGAGGCCGCGCGCCGGCTCGCCGAGCGGGCCCGCCCGCTGCCGGCCGGCCCGCCGATCCTGTCGGTCACCGACCTGCGCATCGGCTTCGACGCCGGGGTGGACATCGTCGACGGCATCTCCTTCGACGTACGGCCCGGCGAGGTCCTGGGCCTGGTCGGCGAGTCGGGCTGCGGCAAGTCGCTGACGGCGCTGACCGTCATGGGCCTGCAACCGTCGAACGCCCGCGTCGGCGGTGAGATCGTCTTCGACGGGCAGCACCTGCTGACGATGCCGCGCAAGGCCCGCAGGAAGCTGCTCGGCCACGACATGGCGATGATCTACCAGGACGCGCTCTCCTCGCTGAACCCGGCCATGACCATCAAGGCCCAGCTCAAGCAGGTCTGCCGGCGCGGCGGCCGGCGCACCCCCGCCGAGCTGCTGGAACTCGTCGGCCTGGACGCGCGCCGCACGCTGACGTCCTACCCGCACGAGCTGTCCGGCGGGCAGCGGCAGCGGGTGCTGATCGCGATGGCGCTGTCGCGCGAGCCCAAGCTGATCGTCGCCGACGAGCCCACCACCGCGCTCGACGTGACCGTCCAGGCGCAGGTCATCGAGCTGCTGCTGAAGCTGCGCGAGGAGCTCGGGTTCGCGCTCATCCTCGTCTCCCACGACCTGGCGCTGGTCGCCGACGTCACCGACCGGGTGGTCGTCATGTACGGCGGCCAGATCGTGGAGACCGGCGTCACCGCCGAACTCGTCGGAGCGCCGGCCCACCACTACGCCCGCGGACTCCTCGGCTCGGTGCTGTCGCTGGAGTCGGGGGCCGAACGGCTCACGCAGATCCGCGGCGTGGTGCCCTCGCCCGCCGACTTCCCGGCGGGCTGCCGGTTCGCCGACCGGTGCCCGATGGCCTCCGAGGTGTGCCGTACGGACGCGCCCGTGCTGACGGGCGACGACCGCAGGCACACGGTGGCCTGCCATCACCCGGCCGTGGTCCTCACCGGAAGCCAGCAGGGGAGCGAGCAGCATGCTTGAGCTGAAGGACGTGCACGTCGTGCACAAGGCGCGCTCGGGCGGCCTGTTCTCGCGCGACCGGGTCCACGCCCTGACCGGCGCGGACCTCGTGGTCGGCGCGGGCGAGACCGTCGGCGTCGTGGGCGAGTCCGGCTGCGGCAAGTCCACGCTGGCCAAGGTGCTGGTCGGGCTGCAACGGCCGACCTCCGGGACGGTGTCGTTCCGGGGCCGCGACCTGTGGGGGCTGAAGGAGTCCGAACGCCGCTCGCTCATCGGCACCGGCGTCGGCATGGTCTTCCAGGACCCGTCCACCGCGCTGAACCGGCGGCTGCCGGTCCGCCAGGTGCTGCGCGACCCGCTCAACGTGCACCGGCGCGGCACCCCGGCCCAGCGTGACGCCCGCGTGCGCGAGCTGCTGCAGCTCGTCGGGCTGCCCTCCGGCGCCGCCGACGCGCTGCCCAGCCAGCTCTCCGGCGGGCAGCGGCAGCGGGTGGCCGTCGCCCGCGCGCTCGCCCTGGAGCCGGAGCTGATCGTCGCCGACGAGCCCACCAGCGCGCTCGACGTGTCGGTGCGGGCGCAGATCCTCAACCTGCTGCTCGACCTGAAGGAGCGGCTCGGGCTGGCCCTGGTGTTCGTCTCGCACGACATCCAGACGGTCCGCCGGATGAGCGACCGCGTCGTCACCATGTACCTGGGCCGCATCGTCGAGCAGACGCCCGCCGAGGCGCTCCCGCTCGGCGCGCGGCACCCGTACACCCGGGCCCTGTTCTCGGCCACGCCGGGCCTGATCTCGCCGATCAACCCGATCCCGCTGGTCGGCGCGGTGCCGTCGGCGACCAGGCCGCCGAGCGGCTGCCCGTTCCGGACCCGCTGCTGGCGGGCCGACGACGCGTGCGCGGCCGCCTGGCCGGCCGCCGTCACCGACGCCGACCACCTCTACCACTGCCACCACCCGGTGGCGGCCGGCGCCACCGACCTCGAACTGATTCAGGAGCGTGTATGACCCCCCTCACCGGAGTGATTCCCCCGGTTTGCACACCGTTGACCCCCGGGGGTGAGGTGGACGCCCGGTCGCTGACGCGGCTGGTGGACCATCTGCTGGAGGGCGGCGTGGACGCGCTGTTCGTGCTGGGGTCCTCCTCCGAGGTGGCCTACCTGACCGACGCGCAGCGCCGGGTGGTGCTCGACACGGTGATCGGGCACGCGGGCGGCCAGGTGCCGGTGCTGGCCGGGGTGATCGACATGACCACGCCCCGGGTGCTGGAGCACGCCGCCGTCGCGGCGGCGGCCGGGGCGTCCGGGCTGGTGGCGACGGCGCCGTTCTACACGCGCACCCATCCGGTGGAGATCGCCACGCACTTCCGCACGCTCGCGGCGCGCGGCGGGCTGCCGGTGTACGCCTACGACCTGCCCGTGTCGGTGCACACCAAGCTGAGCGCCGAGCTGCTGCTGGAGCTGGCCGCCGACGGGTCGCTGGCCGGGGTGAAGGACTCCAGCGGCGACGACGGGGGGCTGCGGCGGCTCATCCTCGGCAGGCGGCCGCCGTTCAGCGTGCTCACCGGGTCGGAGCTGACCGTGGACAGCGCGCTGTGGATGGGCGCCGACGGCGTGGTGCCGGGTCTGGGCAACGTGGACCCGCACGGCTACGTGAACCTGGTCCGCGCGGCCGGGCAGGGCGACTGGGAGGCGGCCAGGCGGGAGCAGGAGCGCCTGGTCAGGCTGTTCGAGATCGTCCAGGTGGGCGGCTCGAGGATGGGCGGCAGCTCGTCGGGGCTGGGCGCGTTCAAGGCCGCGCTGCACCTGCGCGGCATCATCGACCACCCGGCCACGGCCGTCCCGCAGGTGCCGCTGAACGAGGACGAGACCGGCCGGATCGGCAAGCACCTGGCGGCGGCCGGTCTGCTGTAGGGGCTATCTGCTGACGCCGTCGCCCTGCCCGGTCAGCAGGCGCAGGTCGTCGCGGCGGGGCAGGCTCTCCCAGTCGCCCTGCGAGGTGACGGCGAACGCGCCGGCGGCGCACGCCATGTCGAGGCGCCGGTCCGGCGGGGCGTCGTCGAGCAGCCCGGCCAGCCACCCGGCGGCGAACCCGTCGCCGGCGCCGACCGGGTCGACCTCGGTGACCCGGTACGGCTCGGCCCGGCGCAGCACGCCGCCGGACAGCTCCAGCGCCCCGCGCGCGCCGAGCTTGACGAGCACGTGCCCGGGGCCGAGCGCGGCCAGCGCCCAGGCCAGCTCCTCGGGGCCGCCCGCGGTGTCGGGGCCGGTGTCGGGGCCGGTGACCAGGCGGCCCTCGGCCTCCGTGGCGAACAGCACGTCCACGTCGCCGACGGTCTCGCGCAGCCAGGCCCCGGCCTCCTGCGGGGTCCACAGCGCGCGGCGGTAGTTGACGTCCAGCGACACCGTCACCCCGGCGTCCCGCGCCAGCTTGACGGCATGGCGTACGGTCTCGCGGGCGGTCGCGGACAGGGCGGGGGTGATCGCGGAGACGTGCAGCACCCGGGCAGCCCGGACGAGCGACGGGTCGAGGTCGTCGGGGGAGAGGCGGGACCCGGCGCTCCCGGTCCGGTAGTAGCTGACGTCGATGTGGTCGGCGGTGCGCCTGCCCTTGATCATCAATCCGGTCGGCGCGCCGGGGTCGGGGACGGCGCGCACGTCGACGCCCTCACCGGCCAGCGTCGAGCGGATCAGGTCGCCGAACTCGTCGGCGCCGACGCGCCCGATCCAGCAGGCGGGATGGCCCAGCCGCGCCACGCCGATCGCCACGTTGGACTCGGCCCCGCCCAGTCCCAGGTCGAAGTCCCGGGCGAAGCGCAGCGGCCCCGTGCGGCGGGCCGCGAACAGCGCCATGGTCTCGCCGAAGGTCACCAGTCCGGTCATCGCGTGGAGCCCAGCTTTCTCGAGATGCGCGCCGCCGCCCCCGCCACCAGCGGCCCCAGCTCGCGCACCCGCGCGGCGGTGATCCGCGAGGTGAGGCCGGAGACGGAGATGGCGGCGGTGACGGCGTCGTGGTGGTTGAAGATCGGCGCGCCGACGCAGCGCACCTCTGGTTCGTTCTCCCGATCGTCGACGGAGTAACCGCGCCTGCGCACGTTCGCCAGCTCGGCGCGCAGCCGGGCCGGGTCGGTGATCGTGTGCGGGGTGGCCCCGGGCAGGCCGGCGGCGACGACCTCCTCGACGGTCTCCTCGGGCTGCCAGGCCAGGATCGCCTTGCCGACGGCGGTGGAGTGGAGCGGGCCGCGGCTGCCGATGCGGGAGGCCATGCGGACGTTGGCCTGGTTCTCCACCTTGTCGATGTAGACGACGTGCGGCGGGTCGTAGACGACCAGGTGGACGGTCTCGCGCACCTCGCTCATGAGCCGGTGGGACTCCTCGGCGGCGACGGCGCGCAGGTCGAGCGACGACAGGTAGGACTGGCCGAGCCGGAGCGAGCCGTGGCCGAGCCGGTAGGCGCCGGTCTTCCTGTCGCGCTCCAGCAGGCGGGCGTCGACGAGCGGGGCGGCCAGCCGCAGCACGGTGCTCTTGGGCAGGCCGACGGCCTCGGCGAGCTGGGTCAGCGTGAGCCCGCTGTGGTCACGCACGTGCTCCAGCACCACCAGGGCGCGTCTGAGCGAGGCGGACTGGTTGCGTTCGGGCACACGCGCCAGCCTACGACAGGTTTCGCTTTTGCAACACAGCGTTGTGCAATGCAGAACAACTCCGACAGTCACTTCCCAGCTACCCGCCGCCTTCCTACTGTCACGGCGAGGAGGTAATAGTGAGGTTTCTTTACTGTGCTGCCGCCCTCGTGGTGCTGACGGCCTGCGCGCCGTCCACGGCGCCGGCGACCGGCGGCGGCGACGAGAAGACCGGAACCCTGCGCGTGTGGCTGTTCGACGAGCCGAACCGCGCCCCCAAGGACAAGGTCGTCCAGGAGGCGGTCAAGGAGTTCACCGCCGCCCATGACGGCGTCCAGGTGGAGATCACCTACATCCCCACCACGCCCGCCCGGCACGAGAAGTTCAAGGGCGCCTTCAACGACCCCGCCAGCGCGCCCGACGTGGCCGAGTACGGCAACACCGACCTGGCCGAGTACGCCGCCGCCGGCGGCTTCACCGACCTGACCGCCGACCTGCAGGGCCAGGACATGACCGCCGAGCTGCTCCAGTCGGCGTCGGTCGACGGCAAGCAGTACGGGCTGCCGTGGTTCATCGGCATCCGCTCCCTCTACTATCGCACCGACGTCTTCAGCGAGCTCGGCCTCCAGCCGCCCACCTCCATCGAGGAGCTCACGGCCGCCGCCCGCACCATCCGCAAGAAGAAGCCCGACCTGTACGGCATCGCGGTCGGCGGCGAGTACACCTTCGGCGCCCTGCCGTTCGTGTGGGCCGCGGGCGGCGACATCACCAGCCTCGACGGCCCCGAAGCGCGCAAGGGCGTCAAGGCGTACACCGACCTGCTGTCCGACGACGTCTGCCCGCCGCAGGCGTGCGCCTCGCTCACCGGCGGCAAGACCGTCGAGCTGTTCGCCAGCGGCAAGGCCGCGATGGGCATCCTCGGCAACTTCAACCGCTCGGCCGTCGACGCGGGCGCCGCCGCCGGAAAGTACGCGGTCGTGCCGCTGCCCGGCTTCGACAAGGGCTCGCTCGCGCCCGCGTTCGCCGGCGGCAACAACCTCGGCGTGCTCAAGAACGCCAAGCACCGCTCACTGGCCGTCGACTTCGTCAAGCTGCTGGGCGGCAAGGCGTACCAGGTCAAGATGTACGAGGCGATGGGCAACCTGCCGACGCTGACCTCGGCCCGTACCGAGGTGGCGGGCAAGGAGCCGTTCCTCAAGCCGTTCCTGGACACGGTCGCGGCGGGGACGAAGTTCGTGCCCATCGACCCGGCCTGGGTGAAGATCGACAACGGCAAGGTCATCCCGACGATGCTGCAGAAGGTCGCGACAGGCCAGTCCAGCGTGGACGAGGCGACCACCGAGGCCGCCACCGCGGTCAAGGCAGCGTTCGGCCGCTCGTGAGGCGCGCACGGCCCTGGCTCTACCTGCTGCCCGCCGCGGCGGTGCTCGTCCCGCTGTTCGGCTACCCCGTTTACATGCTGGGGCTGCTGTCGGTGTTCGACTACCGCCAGGCCCAGGTCAGCGGCGGGCAGCCGACCACGTTCGTCGGGGCCGGGAACTACGCGGACGTGCTCGGCGACCCCCGGTTCTGGCAGGTGCTGCTGCAGACCGTGGGGTTCGCCGCGGCGCTCGTCGTCGCCACGCTGGCGGTGGGCGCGGCGCTCGCCGTGCTGCTCACCCGCGTCTCGCCGATCCCCCGGGCGGCGCTGTCGCTGGCGGCGCTCGGGGCGTGGGCGGCCCCGGCGATGACCGGGTCCACGGTGTGGATGTTCCTGTTCGACGCCGACCTCGGGCTGGTCAACCAGACGCTCGGCATCGAGGGGTTCAACTGGTTCTACGACAAGTGGGTGACGTTCGGCGTCGTCGGCGCCACCGTCGTGTGGCACTCCTTCCCGCTGGTCATGCTGACCCTCTACGCGGGCATCCAGGCCATCCCCGGCTCGGTGCTGGAGGCGGCCTCGCTCGACGGGGCCTCGGCGTGGCACGCGTTCTGGCGGGTGATGGTGCCGATGCTGCGGCCCCTCATCACCATCGTGGTCATCCAGTCGATCATCTGGGACTTCAAGATCTTCACCCAGATCTACGTGATGACGAACGGCGGCGGCATCGCCGGGCAGAACTCGGTGCTCAACGTCTACGCCTACCAGACCGCCTTCGGGTCGTCGGAGTACGGGCTCGGCTCGGCGATCGGTGTGATCATGACGCTGATCCTGCTGGTGATCACCCTGTTCTACATCCGCGCGCTCTATCGCACGGGGGAGAGGCTGTAGATGCGACACGTGGCCAACACCGTGGCGCTGGTCGTGGCGTTCCTGACGGCGTTCCCGCTCTACTGGATGGTCGTCTCGGCGCTCAAGCCCGCCGGGGAGATCCAGTCGCTCGACGTCAAGCCGTGGACGCTCAACCCGACCTTCGAGCACTTCACCCGGGTGATCACCGGGGAGGGGTTCGGCCGCTACTTCGTCAACAGCGCCATCGTCGCGCTCTCGGTCGTCGTGCTGTCGGCGCTCGTGGCGTTCCTGGCGGCCGTGGCCGTGACCCGGTTCCACTTCCGGTTCCGGACCACGGTGCTGATCATGTTCCTGATCGCCCAGATGGTGCCCGTCGAGGCGCTGACGATCCCGCTGTTCTTCGTCGTGCGGGACCTGGGGCTGCTCAACACGCTGGGCTCGCTGGTGCTGGTGCACCTGGCGTTCTCGCTGCCGTTCGCGATCTGGATGATGCGCGGGTTCGTCGCCGCCGTGCCGGAGGCGCTGGAGGAGGCGGCGATGATCGACGGGGCCGGGCGCGCCACGATCCTGTGGCGGGTGCTGTTCCCGCTGGTCGCGCCCGGGCTGGTGGCGACCAGCGTGTTCTCCTTCATCACCGCCTGGAACGACTTCATCTTCGCCAGGACGTTCATCATCTCGGCCAAGGACAGCCAGACCCTGCCCGCCGCGCTGCTCGTCTTCTTCAAGCCGGACGAGAACGACTGGGGCGGGATCATGGCGGCCTCGACGCTGATGACGATCCCGGTGCTGATCTTCTTCGTGGGGGTGCAGCGGAAGCTGGTGTCAGGACTTGGAGGGGCCATCAAAGACTGATATTTCATGCTCGTCGCCGGGGGCCAGGAACTCCAGCAGCCGCAACCCCTCCTCGGCCACCGCGTCCAGGTCCTTGATCGGCGTCCACTGGTGGACACCCAGCGTGGACACCTTCCCGGCCCTGGTCACCGTCCAGTCCCCGGCGGTGACGCCGTCGACCAGGATGACCCGGGGCATCACATTCGTGCCCATGAAACCGCCCAGCGCGGCGAACCCCGCCTCCGTGACGACCCGGGACCGGTCGGCATGCGACAGGAACAGGTTGTCGAAGTCGTACATCAACCGCACCGGCGCCGGAACCTCCGGCGACGGGCGTTCGGCGTCCGGCAGGTCGTACAGGGTCCGGCCCTGCTCGTCGCGGAACCGTACGAGATCCATCGACTCCACCACCTCGCCCAGCCGCGTCAGGCCCGACCACGTCTGCGCGTCCATCACCGTCGCCGGGCCGAACGCCCGCAGATAGCGGGTGACCAGCTCGGCGGGCGTCATCGCCGGCGCCTCGAAGCCGAGCCACGACTCCGCGCTCGTGTGCGCGATCGGGCCGCTCCTGCCCCACAGGCCGCGCGGCGGCACCTGCACCAGCGGCACCAGCCAGCGCACCACCTGGCTCAGCGCGTGCGGATCCTCGCCCGGCCACCGCTCCGCCAGCGCCCTGCCCAGCGCCGCGAACGTCATCGGCTGCGCCTCCACCAGCTCCCGCCCGTACGCGGCCAGCTCGTCCAGGTCCACGTCGCCGAGCTTCCTGACGAACGTCGTCCTGGTCATCCGCTCGGTCACCACCTGGAGCAGCGGCCGCATCGCCAGGCAGTCGCGGGCCGTCACCAGGTGGATCGTCGAACGCTGCAACGCCAGCCGGACCAGCGCGCGCGACTCCAGCAACGCCGACGCCTCCGCCGCCCGGAACCCCTCGATCCGATTCCACAGGCCGGTGTACCAGGTGTGCGGCGTCTGCGCCTGCAAACCGCCCACCCGCTCCACGACGTCCGTCACCGGCAGCTCGGCGCGGGACAGGAGAAGCTGGCGGTCGAGGGTGGCCCGGTTGAGCGCCCTGCTGGTGAGGAGAGGGTTCATGCGTACCACGGTAGGGGCTATCGCGGCAGGTCCCGTGCCGCGATAGCCCCAGCGGAACCGGCGGGAGACGCCGGGCTGTGGTCTGCCCTCCCCAACGGGAGTATGCGCCCGAACCCGCCCGGCTTCCAGGCTCCCCGGCAACCTGGAAAAGTAGGACCGGTGCTGACATTCCAGGTCCTGGGACCGCTCGCCGCCCGCCTCGGCGGCGAGCCGGTCACGCTGGGCAGGCCCCGGCAGCGCTCGGTGCTCGGCCGCCTGCTCGCGGCGGGCGGCCAGGTGGTGCCGGTCGAACGGCTCATCGACGACCTCTACGCCGAGGAGGCGCCGCCCAAGGCGCTCGCCGCCGTCCAGTCGTACGTGTCCAACCTGCGCCGGGCCCTCGAACCCGGCCGCCCGCCCCGCTCCCCGGCCCAGGTGCTCGTCACGCAGCCCCCCGGCTACGCGCTGCGGCTCCCCGCCGAAGCGGTCGACGCCTGGCGGTTCGAAGCCCTCGTCGGCGACCCGGAGGCCGGGCCCGAACCGCTCGCCGAGGCGCTCGCGCTGTGGCACGGGTCCGCCTACCAGGAGTTCGCGGGCTCCCACTGGGCCGACGCGGAGGCCGCCCGGCTGGAGGAGCTGCGGCTGACCGCCAGGGAACGGCACGCCGGCGCCGTCCTGCGGCTCGGCGGGGCGGCCCGCGTCATCCCCGACCTGGAACGGCTGGCCGGCGAGCACCCGCTGCGCGAAGGCGCCTGGGCGCTGCTGGCCCGGGCCCTCTACCGGTGCGGGCGCCAGGGCGACGCCCTCGGCGCGATCCGCCGCGCCCGCGCCGTCCTGGCCGACGAACTCGGCGTCGACCCCGGGCCCGAACTGCGGCGCCTCGAACAGGACATCCTCGCCCAAGCCCCCCACCTCAGCGACCCTGCCCCGCCTCCCGCCCGACCCTCCGCCCCCTCGGCCCCCGCCGGCCCGTACATAGGCCGCCACGCCGAACTGACCACCGTCCTCACCCTCACCACCCACCCGAGCTACCCACCCACCCTGGGAACCTCGCCGGCCGGCGGTGCGGCGGGACCTTCGGGATTCCCGGCCACCCCGGCGGTCCCGCCTGCGTCGGCCGATTCGGCGGTTCCGGGCGTGCCGGGCGGTGCTTCGGGGGTTCCGGCCGGACCGGCCGTTCCGGGGCCTTCGGGGGGCCCGGCCGCTCCGGCGGTTCCGCCTGCGCCGGCCGCGTCGGCCGTTTCGGGCGGCGCTTCGGCTGCCCCGGGGATTTCGCCCGCTCCGGGGGTTCCGGCTGCTCCCGGGGGTGTGGGGGCGGCCGCCGGGGGTGGGGAGGCTCGGGGTGGGGTGGTGTTGGTGAGCGGGGAGCCGGGGGTGGGGAAGACGGCGTTCATGGAGCAGGTGCGCGCGAGGCTGGCGGGCGCCGGGTGGGTGGCCGCGTGGGGGCGGTGCCCGGAGCACGAGGGGGCGCCCGCCGGGTGGGCGTGGGCGGAGCTGCTGCGCGAGCTGGCCGCCCGCTTCCCGCCCGCCGACGCCGCGCCGCTGGCGCCGCTGCTGCTCGACGCGCCGGTGCGGGGCGACGTGGCCACGGCGAGGTTCCGGTTGCGCCGGGCGGTGAGCGCGTTCGTGTCGGGCGTGGGGGAGCCGCTGCTGCTCGTCCTGGACGACCTGCATCGGGCCGACGCCGAGACCCTGGCGATCCTCGTACACGTGGTGGAGGAGACCGCCGGGCTGCCGGTGCTGGTGGTCGGCTCGTACCGGCACACCGAGCCCAGCGAGCCGCTGGCGGACGCGCTGGCGGCGCTGGCCGCGCACGGGCCCGCCAGGATCGAGCTCGGCGGCCTGGCCGCCGGCGAGGTGGCCGAGCTGATCCGCGCCACCACGGGCCGCCCGGCCCCGCCCGGCACGGTGGCGGAGATCGCCGAGCGGACCGGCGGGAACCCGTTCTTCGTCCGCGAGACCGCGCGCCTGCTCGACGCCGAGGGCCCGGCGGCGATCCCGGCGGGGGTGCGGGAGGTGCTGCGCCGCCGCGTCGCCCGGCTGCCCGCGCAGGCGGCGACGATCCTGCGGCACGGCGCGGTCATCGGCCGGGAGAGCGACGTGGACGTGCTGGCCGCCGTCAGCGGCGCGGACGAGGAGAGCGTGCTCGACGCCGTCGAGGCCGGGCTGGTCACGGGCCTGCTGACCGAGCCCCGGGCGGGCCGCCTGCGGTTCGCGCACGCGCTCATCCGCGACACGCTGTACGACGACCTGTCCCGGATCAGGCGGGCCAGGATGCACCGGCGGGTGGCGCGGGCCATCGAGGAGCACGACCCGGGCGACGTGGCCGCGCTCGCCCACCACTACACGGCGGGCGGCGCGGACCCGGCCAAGGCGGTGCGCTACTCCCGGCTGGCCGCCGAGCAGGCCGGACGCCGCTTCGCGCACCAGGAGGCGGCCGCGCTGTGGCAGCAGGCGCTCGACGCCTTCACCGGCGACCCCCGCGAACGCCTGGAGCTCACGCTCGGCCTCGTCTCGTCGCTGGCCAACTCCGGCAGGCTCGTCGCCGCCCGCGCGCACCGCGAGCGGGCCGTCCGCGACGCGCTCCCGCTCGGCGACCCGGCCCTGCTCGCTCGGGTGATCGTCTCGTTCGACGTGCCGACGTTCTGGAGCAACCGCGAGTACGGCGGCCTCGACACCGCGCTCATCGACGCCGTGGAGGCGGCGCTGGCCACGCTGCCGCCGGGCGACAGCCGCACCCGCTGCCGGCTGCTCACCACGCTGGGCTTCGAGCTCGAAGGCGAGCCGACCGAACGCGGCTACCTGGCCTCCCGCGAGGCGGTCGCGATGGCCCGCCGCCTGGGCGACCGCCCGCTGCTGGTGCTCGCGCTCAACGGCCGCTTCCATCAGTCGTTCCGCTACGACGGCCTGGCCGAGCGCAAGGCGATCGGGACCGAACTGCTCGCCCTGTCCGGCTCGGACGTGACCGTCGAGGCGCTGGCCCGGCTCATGCTCATGCAGGCGGCCACGGGCGAGGCCGACTTCGCCGCCGCCGACGCGCACGCCTCGGCCGCCCGCGACCTCGCCACCCGGTACGACCTGCCGCTGACCCTGGTCGTCACCGGCTTCTACGACGGCCTCCGCGCGGTGCTGGCCGGTGACGACGTGGAGGCCGAGGCCCGCTACCGCGCCGCCGCCGAGCTGGCCGGGCGGCTCGGCATGTGGCAGCACGAGACCGGGCTGCTCGCGCTCGGCCTGTACGGGATGCGGCTGCTGCGCGGCGACCTGACGCCGCTGCTGCCACGGCTGGAGCCGCTCGCCGCCTACGAGCCGTGGCGGGACCAGACGGCCGAGCTGTACGCGCTGGCGCTCTGCCATGCCGGGCGGGCCGCCGAGGCGCGGGCGCTGGTGCCCGTCCCGGCCGGGCCGCTGCGGCGCGACTACTTCTGGCACCTGCTCACCGCCGTGCGCGGCCTGCTCGGGGTGGCGCTGGACGACCGGGCGCGGGCGGCCTGCGCGTACGAGGAGCTGCTGCCGTACGCCGGGCAGCCGGTCGGCGGCACCGGCTACCTGGCCGTCTGGCCCACCGCCCAGGTGCTCGGCGACCTCGCCGCCTACCTGGGACGCCCTGCCGAGCCCCATTACCGGCAGGCCCTGGAGGTGGCGGAACGGGCCGGCGTCGCCGCCTGGCGCGAGGCGGCCCGCACGGCGCTCGCCTGACTCAGCCGAACGTCCGCATCTCGCGGCGCGCGTACCGGCGCCTGAGCGCGGGGACGAGCAGGCGCAGCGGCGGACTCGCCGCCGTGAGCAGCCGCGCGCCCTCCTCCGGTGTGGCGTACCGCAGCAGCCACGGCGCCGTGAACATCAGCTGACGCGGCGTGGCCCGCTTGCCGACCTGCTTCTCCACCCACGCGTACGCCTCGTACGGGACGAACCGGAAGATGATCGGGAACAGCTCCGACTCCTCCTCCGCGATGTGGTCGTCGAGCAGCTCCAGCAGCTCGGTCAGGGCGTGCCCTAGCGCCGCGAGGTCCCGGTCCAGCGCCGCCCGGCACCGGTCCAGGACCGGGCCGAGCGCCTGGTGGTCGTCGGTGTACGGGGACAGGTCCACGGCATGGCCCGCGGTGCGCTCGATGACTGGCCACAGCAGGTCGTCCTCGTTCGCGTGATGGTGGTCGACCTCGGTCAGGAGCGCCGCCGTGTAGGCGCGTACCGGGCCGTCCCGCCCTCCCCGGGCGCAGGCCGCGACGAGGCGGCGCAGGTCGGCGAGCATGGCGCGGTGGATGACGTACATCGAGGTGAGGTCGGGCTCGCGCTCGTCCGGCCGGCGGGGCGCGACCGCCGGGATCTTCACGGTGCTCAGCTTCACGGTGCTCATGCCGGAAGCATGCGCGCCGCCTCTTGCCGCCCTCTGGTCGCCGGCTTGCCGCCCAATCGGTTATCTCCCGTCGATCCGTTATCAACATTCACAAGCCACACTGCCGTCACATGAGTCATCAAACGGTGCTGCCCACCGAGGAGCGCACCGGAGCGGAGCCGGTGGACCGGGGCAGCGTGCTGGACCTGTTCGACAAGCTCGGCACCGTCGTCGTGCCCGTGGCCGTCGGGCTGTACGCGCTGCTGTACATGGGCTTCGAGAGCGTCTACGACACCTTCGGCATCACCCCCGAACAGGCCGGGCTCGACCAGGCGGGCATACTGGGCCGCCTCGTCACCACGCTCGTCGTGCTGTTCCTGGCGCTGCTGCCGCTCGCCGGGCTGGTGGTGGGCGTCGCGTGGCTGTTCGACCGGGTGACGCGCGGGGCGGCGGGCCGGGCCATCGCCTGGGCCCGGGAGAAGCCCTGGCTGGCCGCCGCCGTGGCCGCCCTGCTGTCGGGCTGCGCCTACTGGGGGCTGCTCAGCGGCCTGGAGGTCACCGGCACGCCGGTGCTGGTCACCGTCGTGGCCGTCGCACTCCTCGGCTTTCTCGTCCCGTACCGGCTGCTGCGCGCCCGGCCCGCCGGACGGGCCGGGATGCGGGTGCTGACCAGCGCGTTCGTCGGCATCGGGCTCGGGTTCGTGCTCGTCGGCTGGATGACCGACGGCGCCGAGGACATCCACGCCAACGGCAACGGCAACCTCGTGCTCCAGCTCGCCGGGTTCCCCAACCAGTGGGCCGCCGTACGCGACGGCGACGGCAAGCCGGTCTCCCGCGAACGGTGGCTCGTCCTCGGACAGGACGCCGGGTCGTACGTGTTCTACGACTGCGGCCGGATGACCACGGTGCGGCGGCCCGTCGAGGGCACCATCCTCACGGACGTGGAGCTCGACCCGGACTTCACCGCAGGCGGCACCAGGCCGGCCCGCCGCTGCGGGCACGCGCTCAGCACACCTGCCGGTAGCCGGTCTCCGGGATGAGCCTGCGCCACTCGGCCTCGCTCAGCCCGCCGGCCTTGGCGCACACCTCCCGCACCGCGTCGGCCCGCGCCTCGCCGGTCTCCTGGACGTCGAGCGAGATCACGGTGCCGGGGCCGCTCAGGTAGTGCAGGGCGCGGCCGTCGGCCGAGAACGTGTAGGAGTGGCCGGGGGACTGCAGGGCGACCGACTTCAGCAGCCGCCCGTCGCCGACCCGCCACAGCCGCACGGCGTCGCCGCTCGCCACCGCCAGCAACCGGCCGTCGGGGCTGAACACGGGCGGCCCGGAGGGCTCCCCGGACGCGGCGTCGTCGGGGGCGGTGTCCTCGGATGCGGTTTCGTCGGGGGCGGCGTCCTCGGACGGGGCTGTGGCGTGCGTGGCGTCCTCGGGCGGGGCTTCGGCGGGGGCGGTGTCCTCGGATGCGGTTTCGGCGGGGGCGGGGGGCTCGGAGGTGGGGGCGTCGGAGGTGGGGGTCAGCGCTCGGGTGGTGGACGCGCCGATCAGGAACGTCTTCGCGCCAGCGACCGCCAGCAGGCGGCCGTCCGGGCTGAACGCCAGCGGCGCCGCGCCCTCCTCTGGAGCGACGCGGATCGCCCGCGTCAGCGCGCGCCTCGGCACGTCCCACAGCTCCACCCGGCCGTCCGGCCTCGAAACGGCCGCCCGGCGGCCGTCGGGCGAGAGCGCCACCCGGCCGCCCGCCACCTCCAGCAGCCGCTCGCCGCCCGAGAAGAGCTCCGTCCGGCCGCCCACGCTGACCAGGAACGCGGCATCCGTCTGCGCCCCCGTCGCCACCGCCACCGGGGTGCCGCCCGCCGTCTCGGCGTAGCGGCCGTCGTCGCTCACGCCCGTCGTGGCCGGGGGCAGCGGGTGGGTCGCCAGGCGGCGGCCGGTCGGGACGTCCCACGCGGTGACCGCGTCACCCTCCCACCGCACCAGGCTGTCGCCGCTCAGCCGGTAACGCGCGCCCCGGGTGGGCACCGGGTCGGTGAACACGCCCAGCTCCTCCTGCGACAGCGACGCCTGCAACGCCGCCCGCGCCTCGCGCACCGGCGCCAGCCGCCATGCCGCGACGCTGAGCCGCATCGCCGTCTGCGGGTCCTCGGTGCGCAGCGCCTCCGCCCTGGCGGCCACCAGGCGCGCGTTGTCCCGGCTGACCTGCTCGGGCTGCTCCTTGACGGTCACCACGGCCACGCCCAGCAGCGCCACGGCCGCCGCCAGCGCCGCCACCCCGCTCCGCCGCCGCCACCGGGCCCCGGGGCCGTGGGAGCGCCTGGGCGGACGGAACCGCCGCACCTGGCCTCCGGCTTCGGGCGCGGGCCCCGAACGCCGAGCGCCCGCAGAGGGGGCCGCCGGCGGCTGCTCACGACGGTCACCCCCAGAGAGCCGCCCACGTAGGCCGCCCGTGGGGGATGCCGCGTGAGGGAGCTCGCCCGCAGGGGAGGCCGCCAGAGGGAGCCCACCCTTGGAGGAGGCCGCGTCGGGGAGGTCGCCCGCAGGGGAATCCGTGAGAGGGAGCTCGTCCGCAAGGGTGGCCGCCGGAAGGTGGACGGTCGCGGGGGTGTCCTCGGAAGTGGGGTGGTCGGGGGCAGAGTGGCCGGTGCCGGGGTGGAGGGCGGTCCAGGTGCGGAGGCGGGGCCAGGCGCGGTAGAGGGCGGCGCTGGCGGGGACGATGCCGTGGCCGCCGATCGCCACCAGGGTGCCCGCGGGCGTCTCCACCGGGGGGACACGCAGGCTGGGCCGCACCAGCAGCCCGGCCTCCTCCAGGCGGGCCAGGGTGCCGTGCTCGTCGTGGGCCGGGCCGCCTTCGAGCAGCGTCAGCAGCAGCCCCGGCAGCTCGGCGCGTTGCGGGCCGGTCAGCGTGGCGTACACCTGCTCGGCCACCTCGCCGAGCGGCGGCGGGCCGGTGAGTCCGGGGGCCGGGACGACGGCGGGGCCGCCGGGCGGCGGGCCGGGCAGGTCGGCGGCGGGCGGGCGGGCGGCGGGGTCCTTGGCGAGGGCGCGGCCGACGAGGGGCCGCAGCGTGCCGGGCAGCACGGTCAGGTCGGGGTCGGCGGACAGCAGCCGGTGCATGACCTCGCCCAGGCTGGCGCCGCTGAAGGGGTCGCGCCCGGTGGCCGCGTAGAGGACGAGGGCGCCCCAGGCGAACACGTCGCCCTGCGGCCCGGCGGGCTCGCCGGTGAAGACCTCGGGCGCCATGTAGGTGCGGGTGCCGGCGACGGCGCCGGGCCCGCCGATGCCGACGACCTTGGGGCCGTCGGCGCTCAGCAGCACTTTCTCGGGCCGTAAGTCCTGGTGGGCGACGCCTGTCTCGTGCAGGGCGGCCAGCGCGGCGGCGACCGCGGACGCGAGCGTGAGGAGCTCGTCGCCGGAGTAGGGGCCGTGGCGTTCGACGGCCTCGCGCAGGGAGGGACCGTCGGCGAAGGCGGTGACCAGGTAGGCGGGCGCGGCGTCGGGCCGGACCTCGACCACCTCGGCCAGGCACGGGTGGGCGACCGGCCGGATCGGGGGGAGCGCGCCGCGCGGCACCAGGACCGCGAACCTGCGCCCCTCGTCGTCGTAGGCGTCGTAGACGACGCCGCGCCGGGACGCGCTGAGCCTGCCTGCCGGCCAGTAGCCGCCAAGCCTGTCGGGGTCACCGGGCACCGAGCGCATCATCGAAGGCTTAGATGCGCGACCGCGGCGTTTGGTTGCGCCTGGTGCCAGGACACCACGGGCTCCCCGCGCGCCTCGGGGAGCCCGTGGTCATGATCATTATTGCAGGCTCCGGGATCCTGCCAGCCATTCCGGCCGCAGCACGGACATGATGACCGAGTCGTGCCAGGCGCCGTCCCAGTGGAGCGCGTCGCGGAGCACGCCTTCCTCCACGAACCCGGCCTTCTCGTACACGTGCCTGGCCCGCTCGTTGAAGGTGTGCACCCACAGGCTGACGCGGTGCAGCGGCGTCCTGGTGAACGCGTGGCCGAGCACCAGCTCGATCGCCTCGGTGCCGTAGCCCTTGCCGAACACCCGCGAGCCGAGCAGCGCGATCCGCAGGTTGCACGACAGGTTGGCCGGGTCGAGCTCGTTGAGCACCACCTCGCCCACGTAGCTGTCGCCGGCCATGATGGCCAGGTCGAGGCGGTCGTCGTGGTCGGCCCGGGTGGCGCACCAGCGGCGGGCGGCCTCCAGGTCGATCTCCCCGTGCGAGCCGGTGAGCCGCCGCACCTCGGCGTCGGACACCAGCTCGAACAGGCCCTCGGCGTGTTCGGGGCCGACCGGCCGCAGCGTCACGCGGGAGCCCACCAGCACAGGTTTGTCAGAGAACATCGCCCATGGCTATCAGCCCTGTTCGGCGGGGGGCAAGCCGATATCGCGGCGGACCGCCGCCAGCACCTCCTCCGGCCGCAACGCCCCCACGTCGTACTTCAGGTCCGTCACCTCGGTGAAGAAGCGCTCGCGCCTGGCCCGCATCGCCGCGGGGGAGAAGTCGGGCCGGTGGTCGCCGGAGCGCATCCGCTGCGTCAGCACCTCGTCGTCGGCGTCGAGCCAGACGACCAGGGCGTCGCGCAGCGCGGCCCGCACCTCGGGGCTCTCCAGCGTGCTCGCCGCCGCGGCGATCACCTTGGGCCCGTCGGCGAGCTCGTGCAGCACGTGCTCGGCCTCGCGCCGGTGCAGCACGTCGGCGCCGTCACGCGCGGCGATCTGGGCCGCGCTGAGCCCGTAACGCTCTTGCAGGAACGGATCACTGTCGCTGAAGGGCAGCCCGAGGGACTCCGCGAGGAGCCGGCCAGCGGTCGTCTTACCGCTGCCCATCAGCCCGATCACCACGATTGGTTTGTTTTTCCACATATGGATAGAGGTTCTCTCGTGCCAAGGAGGTAAAGCAAATGACCATCGCCGGAAGCATCATCCTCATCATGCTCGGTGCGATCCTCACCTGGGCCGTCGAATTCGACCTCGCCGGTCTCGACATCAACATCGTCGGCGTCATCATCATGCTGGGTGGGCTGGTCGGGCTGGGTTTCGGCATCTACCGGATCAGCGTGACCCGCAGGGCCGTGGGCCCGATCGAACAGCCTGTCCACAGGCACGAGATCTACGAGGAGCCCGAGGCACGCAGGACCACGGTGTACGAGGAGCGTCGGCACCATGACGAGCCGCCGCTGTAGGAGGTGAAGCCACATGCCAGCCAGTCAGGAACTGCCGCAGACCATCCGCCGTTCGCCCAAAAAGGCGCAGGACACGTGGATGAAGGCGCACGACTCGGCCGTCGAGGAGTACGGCGAGGGCCGGCGCGCCCACATGACGGCCTTCGCGGCGCTGAAGCACTCCTTCGAGAAGGTCGGCGACCACTGGGAGCCGAAGGCGAAGAAGGGGCCTTCCGACAAGGGGGCCACGGACCGGTCCGGACGCACGGCCGAGGGCGTCGACGCCAACGCCAGCAAGGATCACCTGCAGGGGGTGGCGTCGAGGCTGGGGATCAAGGGCCGGTCGAAGATGAAGAAGACCGAGCTGGTGGACGCCATCAAGAAGGCCAACCGGCGCGCCACGGCCAAGTCCCGCTGACCGCAGGAAGAAGACCTCCACCCGGAGCCCGGGTGGAGGTCTTCTCGCGTGTGCCTCAGATGAGCCGTTTGACCGCCGCGATGATGGCGTCACGGTCGATGCGGGCGTCGGCGAGCTGTTCCTGCGGGGTCGCCGAGCCGGGCAGGCCGTGGACGGCGAGCTTGACGACGCGCGGGCCGAGCTCGCTGACCGCGTCCAGGACGGCGTCGCCGAGCCCGCCCTCGGGCCGGTGGTCCTCGACGGTGATCAGGTTGCCGGTCGTGGTGGCCGCCTCGACCAGGGCGGCGGCGTCGACCGGCTTGACCGAGTACATGTCGATCACGCCCACGTGGATGCCCTCGCCGGCCAGCGTCTCGTGCGCGGCCAGGGCCTCGTGCACGGTGATGCCCGCCGCCACGATCGTGGCCCGGTCGGCGGGGGAGTGGCGCAGCACGCGGGAGCCGCCCACGGGGAACCGCTCGCCGGGCGGGTAGACGACCGGCGTGTCCCCCCGCGTGGTGCGCAGGTAGGCGACGCCGAACAGGTCCGCCATCTCGGCCGTCAGCGCCGCCGTCTGGTTGGCGTCGCACGGGTAGAGCACGGTGCTGCCGTAGACGGCGCGCATCATGGCCAGATCCTCCAGCCCCATCTGGGACGGCCCGTCCTCGCCGATCGACACGCCGGCATGCGAGCCGACCAGCCGGATCGACGACTGGGACACCCCGGCCATCCGGATGAAGTCGTGGGCGCGGGTCAGGAAGGCGGCGAAGGTGGCCGCGTACGGGATCCAGCCGCGGATGCGCAGACCCTCGGCGGCGGCGACGAGCTGCTGCTCGGCGATGTACATCTCGAAGAACCGCTCGGGGAACGCCTGGGCGAACGCCTCGGCCTTGGTCGAGTCGGCCACCTCGCCGTCGAGCGCGACCACGTCGCCGCGCGCCGCGCCGAGCGCCGCCAGCGCCTCGCCGTACGCCGTCCTGGTGGCGACCCGCGCGCCGAGCTCGTACTCGGGCAGCCGCAGCTCGCCGTCGGGGAAGCGGTACGGGTCGCCCCCGTTGTCCGGCTTGCGCACCTCGACGCGCAGGTCGCGCCGGCCGCCCAGCTCCTCGACCGCCAGGTCCGGCTCCTTGAGCGCCTTGCCGTGCGCGCCCTCGCGGTTCTCGACCTCCAGGACGCCCTCGCCCTTGCGCGTCTTGGCCAGGATCACGGTGGGCCGCCTGCGGGTGCTGCGGGCGTCGCCGAGCGCGTAGTCGATCTGCCCGGGATCGTGCCCGTCCACCTCGACGGTGTGCCAGCCGAACGCGCCGAACCGCCGCGCGTACGCGCCCAGGTCCCAGCCGTGCCGGGTGGGGCCGCGCTGGCCGAGCCGGTTCACGTCCACGACGAGCGTGAGGTTCGACAGGCCCTCGGCACCGGCGTGCTCGGCGGCCTCCCACACCGAGCCCTCGGCGAGCTCGCTGTCGCCGCAGAGCACCCACACCTGGTACGGCATGCGTTCCAGCCGCCCGGCCAGGGCCACGCCCACGCCCACGGGCAGCCCCTGGCCGAGGGAGCCGGTGGCCACCTCGACCCAGGGCAGGCGCGGCGTCGGGTGGCCCTCCAGGCGGCTGCCGCGCTTCCTGAACGACAGCAACTCCTCGTCGCTGATCGCCCCGGCGGCCTTGTACAGCGAGTAGAGCAGCGGGGACGCGTGCCCCTTGGAGAAGATCAGATGGTCGTTGGCCGGGTTGGCGGGATCGGCGAAGTCGTAGCGCAGATGGCCGGCGAACAGCACGGCCATCAGGTCGGCCGCGGACATCGACGACGTGGGGTGGCCGGATCCGGCCGCGGCGGCGGCGCGCACGGAGTCGACCCGCAACTGCGCCGCCAGCTCCCCGAGGAACTGAAGATCTAGGTCGGCCATCAGGCCACCTCCTGGTCGGCTTGGACGGCTGGGCTCGCGAGCGGGTCAGCGCAGCACGCGGCGGAGCAGGACGGCCCCGGCCGCCGCGCCCGCCAGCGCCGTCACGGCCCCGCGGTGGCGGGAGAGCCAGAGCTGCGGGCTGCGGCCGTGGCTCTTGCTGTCGAAGCTGCCGTGCGCGCCGTAGTCGGCCGTCTCGTCGGCGGGCTCCCACAGGTTGGCCACGCCGCTGGGCGGCTTCTCGCCGGTCTGCTGGGAGTCCACGCCGGTCCTGCCCAGGTAGCGGTCCACGAGCGCGGGGGCGATCCGCTGGGCCAGCAGCGTGGCCACGGTCATGGAGCCCACCCAGTACTCCTTGCGCTCGGGATGCGCGGCGGCGTGCACGATGCCCCGGGCCACGACCTCCGGCTGGTAGATCGGGGGAACGGGCTGGGGGTGGCGGCGCAGCTTCGACAGCACCCAGTCGAACTGCGGCGTGTTGACCGCCGGCAGCTGCACCATGGTGATGTGGATGCCGCTCCGCTCGGCCAGCAGTTCGGTGCGGACCGATTCGGTGAAGCCCTTGATGGCGTGCTTGGCTCCGCAGTAGGCCGACTGCAGGGGGATGCCGCGGTAGGAGAGTGCCGAGCCCGCCTGCACGATCGCGCCGCGCCCGCGCGGCCGCATCAGGTCCAGGGCGACCCTGGTGCCCCAGACGTAGCCCAGGTACGTGACGGCGGTGGTGCGTTCGAACTCGGCGGGTTCGATGTCGGTGAACGGGGCGAACACCGAGGAGAAGGCGACGTTGATCCACACGTCGATGGGGCCCAGGTCGGCCTCGGCCTGCTCGGCCGCCTGCCGTACCTGGTCGTAGTCGGCGACGTCGGCCTCGTACACCTGCCCGACGCCGCCGGCGGCGCCGACGTCCACGGCGGCGGCGCCGAGCCCGGTCGTGCCCCGGGCGATCAGCGCCACCTTGGCGCCCTGGCGGCCGAGCTCGCGCACGACCGCGCGGCCGACGCCGCCGCTGGCGCCGGTGACGACGACGACCTTGTCCTGGAGGGGATGTGCTGACATGGGGGAGTTCAGCCCGCCTCTCCTGTGTCGCGGTTCTTCTGACGGCGCACGGCCATGACGATGTCGATCACGACCACCACGGCGAACACGACGGCGATCCCGGTGATGACGGGCGCGCGGGCGATGACGCCGAGCACGGCGAAGGCGAACAGGAACACCAGGAGGAACGAGCCCACCCGGATGTGCACCACGTCGCGCGGCGTGGCGGGGACCATGGCGTGGCCGCGGCCGTCCCTGGTCTCTTGCCAATTCCGGTCTTCAGTCATGGGGGCCACCTGCCCGTGCCGTTTGCCGCCTAACGTCGTGGGTAGCCGGGCCGGCGTGCCGGAGCTGCATCCCAGTGACCAGAACGAGCCGGGCATCGTGCGGCGCCGCCGCGGGCGCGGCTTCAGCTATCACGGGCCGGACGGAGAGCCGGTGCGCGATCCGGCGACGCTGGAGCGCATCAAGGCGCTCGTCATCCCCCCGGCCTGGACCGACGTGTGGATCTGCGCCTCCGGCCACGGCCATCTGCAGGCGGCCGGAACCGACGCGGCGGGCCGCCGGCAGTATCTCTACCACGAGGAGTGGCGGCGGCAGCAGGACGAGGCCAAGTTCGACCGGGTGCTGGAGCTGGCCGAGCGGCTGCCGGCCTTCAGGAAGACCGTGGACGACCAGCTCGCCGGGCGCGGCCTGACCCGGCAGCGGGTGCTGGCCGCCGCGGCGCGGCTGCTGGACGTGGGCTTCTTCCGCGTGGGCGGCGAGAGTTACGACACCTACGGCCTGGCCACGCTCAGGATGGAGCACGTCACCTGCTCGGGCAACACCGTGACCTGCTGCTATCCGGCCAAGGGCGACATCCCGCGCGAGGTGGAGGTGGCCGACGCGGGCGCCTGCCGGGTCATCAGGTCGCTCAAGGCGCTGCGCGCCGACGGCGAGCTGCTGCGCTACCGGCGCGACGACGGCGGCTGGGCCGACGTGCGCAGCGAGGACATCAACGCCTACCTGCGCGACACCATCGGCGACTTCACCGCCAAGGACTTCCGCACCTGGCACGCCACGGTCCTGGCCGCCGTCGGCCTCGCGGTGTCCAAGGAGGCGGACTCGGCCACGGCCAGGAAGCGCGCGATCACCCGGGTCATGCGGGAGGTCTCGGAGTATCTGGGCAACACCCCGACGGTCGCCCGCTCCTCGTACGTGGATCCGCGCGTGATCGAGGCGTACGAGCGCGGCCGGACGATCGCGGGTGCGCTGACCGAGCTCGGGGCGGACGTCGACCACGGCATGCTCGCCACGCACGGGACCGTGGAGCGCGCGGTCATCGACCTTCTCGTTGCTGTTTGAGCTGTTCGTCCAGGGGCATGCGGCGTCAGAGTAAGGAGGAAGCCATGGAAGCTCCGCAGTACGTCGCGGCCCGCGTCCAGGAGGCGATGGCACAGGACGGTCGTACGCACGAGCTCGGCATCCACGTCGACGTGCGCGGCGACCAGCTGTTCCTGCGCGGCCAGGTGAGCGGCGCCGAACAGCGCGACAGGCTCGCCGAGGTGGCCAGGGAGGCCGCCCCCGATCTGCACGTGCACAACGAGATCAACGTCGTCGAGGTGACCGAGCCCGGGGAGGTAGAGCGTCTTGACTGAATTGCGCATAGCAGCCGTAGGAGACATCCACCTGGGCGAGGACGTCCGGGGCCAGTACCGCAAGCGCCTGGAAGGCATCGAGGAACGCGCCGACGTGCTCATGGTCGCCGGTGACCTGACCCGGCACGGCACGCTGGAGGAAGGCAGGCTGGTGGCCGACGAGCTGCGCGACCTGCCGGTGCCCGTCGTCGCCGTGCTCGGCAACCACGACTACCACTCCGATCTCCAGCACGAGATCACCAGCGAGCTGCGTGACGCCGGGATCATCGTGCTCGACGACGACGGCGCGGTCCTCGACTGCGGCCCGGTCCGGCTCGGCGTGGTCGGCGGCAAGGGCTTCGGCGGCGGGTTCGCCGGCAAGTGCGCCAGCGAGTTCGGCGAGCGGGAGATCAAGGACTTCGTGGCGCACACCCGCTACATCGCCGAGGCGTGGCAGCGCGCGCTCAAGGACATCCAGGCCGACCGGCGCGTGGTGCTGTCGCACTACTCGCCCGTCAAGGAGACGCTGGAGGGCGAGCCGCACGAGATCTACCCCTTCCTCGGCAGCTACCTGCTGGCCGAGGCCGTCGACACGGCCGGGGCCGACCTCATCCTGCACGGTCATGCGCACAAGGGCAGCGAGAAGGGCATGACGCCGGGCGGCATCCGCGTCCGCAACGTGGCCCTGCCGGTGCTGGGCCGGGCGTACGCGGTCTACTGCCTCAACGGCTTCTGAGGGGCGGCTCCTCAGAGGACGCGCACGGCCATCAGGCAGATGTCGTCGTCCGAGCCGCCGCCCAGCCGTCCCAGCAGGCAGTCGATCACCTCTTCCGGGTCGTCGCCGACGCAGAAGTGCGCCGCCTGGACCAGCGCCTCCATCCCGGCGTCCAGGTCCCGGCCGCGCCGCTCCACCATGCCGTCGGTGTAGAGCACCAGCAGGTCGCCCGGCTCCAGCGGGGTGACGCACATGCTGTACTCGACCGGGCCGAAGGCTCCCAGCATGGTGCCCGTCGCCGCCTCGACCAGCCGCGCCCGGCCGTTCCTGATGACGATCGGGCCGGGATGCCCGGCGCTGGTCCAGGAGAACGTGCGGTCCGACGGGTCGAAGTGGCCGATGATCGCCGTGCCGGTCGCCGTGACGCCCTCGTTGGAGTGCAGGATCAGGTCGTTCAGCCAGGTGGCGAGCTGCCCGGCGGGCGCCGCCGTGTAGGCGAGCCCGGCCAGGCCGGAGCGCATCTGCAGCATCAGGCTCGCCGCCGTCAGCCCGTGGCCCATCGCGTCGCCGATCGCCAGCAGCGTGCGGCCGTCGGGCAGCACCCGCGACTTGAACCAGTCGCCGCCGAGCCGCGCCAGCTCCCCCGCCGGCAGGTACCGCACGCCGACCGCGAGTCCCGGCGTGTGCACGAGGCCGCGGCGCAGCGGCATGATCGTGTCCTGCAGCCGCACGGTGAGGTCGTGCTCCTCCTCGGCCCGCCGCCGCTGCCGGGTGGCCTGCTCGTGCGCCACCGCCAGCGCCCGCTCCCTGCGGCGGGTCCGCGTCACGTCCTGGGCCAGCCAGCGGACCTTCACCGGCACGCCGTCGCCGTCGAGGATCGGCTCGCTGAACACGCTCAGGTGCCGCACCCCGTAGCGGTGCTGGACGCGGAAGGACGTCTCGACCGCCTCGCGGTACTCCAGCAGCGAGCGCATCATGTCGTCCACCACCGGCAGATCCTCCGGCACCACCATGCTGGAGACGTCCTCCAGCGTCAGCGGGGGATCGTCCCGGTTGCGGCCGAACATCTCGTACAGGCCGGACGTCCACAGGACGTTCTCGGTGGCCAGGTTCCACTCGCCCCAGCCCAGCTCGGCCAGCCGCTGGGCGCGTTCCCAGCCGGTGACCAGCAGCTCCTCGGCGTCCAGCGTCCGCCAGGTGACCAGCAGCCCGTCGGCCACCCGGGCCGCGCGCACGCTCAGCGTCGCCGGCCACACCCGGCGGTCCACGACCTCCACGTACTCCAGCGGCACCCGGTGCACGGGCTCGCCGGTCTCGTACGCGCGGATGTAGTCGTCGAGCAGGCCCGAGCTGGCCACCCCCGGGCTGGCCGTGAGCAGGCGCCGCCCGGTGAGCTGGTCCTCGGTGAGTCCGGCGGGCGTCGTGGCGTGCCGGTTCGCGGCGACGATGCGGAAGTCCACCACCCGCCCGGCCTCGTCGCAGACCGGCGTGATGTAGATGGCGGAGGCGTGCACCGCCTCCAGCATGCCGCGCACCCAGCCCGGCACCTCGGCGGCGACGACCTCGGGCTCCGGCGGGCGCTCGACCCCCAGGGCGACGTCCACCAGGGAGAGCCCGCTCTGCTTGGCCATCCTGGCCAGCCGTTCGGCGGCCTCGGCCGGGCGGATGTCCAGGCCGGTCGCCAGCCGGGCGGTGGCCTCGTCGATGACGGCCCCGTTGCGCAGATGAAGGCGCAGCCTGGCGAGCTGCTCACGCACTCTCGCCGAGGCTGCGCCCGTCTCGTAACGGCTGAACGACGGCAAATCACTCACCCAACGCCCATGCCCTTAGGAGTGGCACTGAGTTCGGCGCGGGGCGATATTCAGGCAAAAACTGTTCATTAGTTCCGCTGGGCCGGTCTCGGAGTTCGGCCCAGCGGATGGGACTGACCGCTGACCTGCCTAAACATTGAAGATACTGACCCCGCCAGGCCCGACGAGGAAACCGAGAACGATAAGGACGATCCCCCACAGGAGATCGCGACGGGCCAGGATCACATAGATCCCGGCGATGACGAGGATTACCGCGATGATCCAGAGCAAAGTAGCCATGAGCCAGCAACTGCCCCGCTGATTCGACACTTAACATGTTTTCCGTTCCGGCGACGGGAAGGGTAGCCGCATGACGACATACGGCTACTTCCTGTCCTGCGAGGAGCACGGCCCCCGCGAGCTGGTCCGCCAGGCCAAGGCCGCCGAACGCGCCGGGTTCGAGGCACTGTGGATCTCCGACCACTTCCACCCCTGGCTCGACGAGCAGGGACAGGCCCCGTTCGTCTGGACGGTCATCGGCGCGATCGCGGAGGCCACCTCGCTGCCCATCACCACGGCCGTGACCTGCCCGCTCGTGCGCACCCACCCCGTCATCGTGGCCCAGGCCACCGCCACCACGGCCGCGCTCACCGGCGGCCGGTTCCGGCTCGGCGTGGGCACCGGGGAGGCGTTGAACGAGCACGTCATCGAGTCCCGCTGGCCGCCCGCCGCCGAACGGCTGGAGATGCTGGAGGAGGCCGTCGGCCTCATGCGGGAGCTGTTCACCGGCAAGCTCGTCACCCACCGGGGCCGCCACTACCAGGTGGACACCGCCCGGCTCTACACGCTGCCCGACGAGCCCGCGCCCATCTACATGTCGGGCTTCGGGGACAAGTCCATCGAACTGGCCGGCCGGATCGCCGACGGCTACGTCTCCACCGGCCCCAGCGCCGAATCCGTGGAGAAGTTCCGCCAGGCGGGCGGCGCCGGCAAGCCCACCCTCGGCGGGCTCAAGGCGTGCTACGCCGCCGACGAGGCGAGCGCGCGCAAGACCGTCCACCGCCTGTGGCCCACCCAGGGCATCAAGGGCGAGGCGTCCCAGATCCTGCCGCTGCCCCGGCACTTCGAGCAGCTCGCCGCCTCCGTCACCGAGGACGAGGCGGTCGCCGGCACCCCGTGCGGCCCCGACCCCGAGGTCCACGCCCGCGCCCTGCGCGAGTACGTGGACGCCGGCTTCGACGAGGTCTACGTCAGCCAGATCGGCCCCGAGCAGGACGCCTTCTTCGACTTCTACCAGCGCCAGGTGCTGCCGCTGGTCAGAGGCTAGGAAGCCGACTTCATCAGCTTCGCGTAGGCCAGCTGCAGCCAGTCCGACGCGGCCACCGCCGTCATCGCCGCCCCCGCCAGCCGCGTCACCCGCGGCGCGAACACCAGGCCGATGGCGTAACCGGTGGCCGCCCACTGCGCGATGCAGAACGGGCAGCTCAGCAGCTCGCCCACGGTGTTGCGCGGCTCCTCCTTGAGCTCCGACGGGCCGCTCACGCCCTCGTACCGGGTGAACGGCGCCCGCAGCGGGCTCGTGACCGGGTCCTTGGCCAGCAGCCGCGCCACCTTGTGCGTGCACGCCGCCATCAGCCCCAGGTCCATGAGCCCGACCCGGTCCGGCGCACGCCGCCCGGTCAGCACCGCCGCGGCCACCGCCGCGCCGACCAGCACCCCGTACGTGCCCATGATCCTCACGTACGTGCCGAGCGGGCGATCATGCTCGCCCTGGTACTCCTGCTCGGTCCTTTCCAGGAATTGCGTCATGGGGCCTCGCGCTACCCCGAACGCCCGTGATCACGCCTATTCGGCGATCGTGAGGGTAGCCCGCACACATGAGCAGCCATGGCCACGAAGTCACCGACGCCATCCTCGACACGCTGAAGCGAGCCAGCTCCGCGTTGAAGGACGCCGGGGTGAGGTTCGCGCTGGCCGGCGGCTGCGCGGCCTACGCCAGGGGAGCCGCGCCGTCGCTGCACGACGTGGACTTCGTGCTCGCCGAGCACGACGTGCCCGCCGCGCTGGAGGCGCTGCGCTCGGCCGGCTTCGAGACGGCCAAACCCCCCGAGGACTGGCTGGTCAAGGCGTACGACGAGGGCCGGCTGGTGGACCTGATCTTCAAGGTGTCGGACCAGGAGGTCACCCCGGCGCTGCTCGCCCGCGCCGAGCCGATGAAGGCGTCGGCCGTCATCGTGCCCGTGCTGGAGGCCACCGACCTGGTGATCTCCTGGCTGCTGCCGCTCTCCGAGCACGCCTGCGACTACGGGGCGCTGCTGCCCCAGGTGCGGGCGCTGCGCGAGCAGGTCGACTGGGACCGGGTGGCGGCGGTCGTGGCGGACTCTCCGTACGCCTCGACGTTCCTCACCCTGCTCGAACGGCTCAACGTGCTCGACGCCCCCGTCACCCCCGCCGGCGACCCCACCTGGCCGTAGACCCGGACTATGGGTACGATCCGCGTCAACCTCTCGAAGGGGGGCGCAGGTGACCATCCAATCCGGCCACGAGTGGATACCGCCCGGCGTCGACGCGGAGCGGCCCAGTGTCGCCCGGGTGCACGACGCCCTGCTCGGCGGCACCGAGAACTTCGCCTCCGACAGGGCCGTGGCCCGCCGCCTCAAGGACGCCGTGCCCGAGGTCGTCGACCTGGTCTGGTGCAACCGCGCCTTCATCGGCCGGGTCGTCGACTACCTCGTCCGCCAGGCCGGGGTCCGCCAGTTCGTCGACCTCGGCGCCGGGCTGCCCACCGTCGAGAACACCCACGAGGTCGCCCAGTTCGCCGACAGCTCCGCCCGTGTCGTCTACGTCGACCTCGACCCGATGGTCGAACCGCACGCCCGCGCCATCCTGGCCCGCAACGACCACGCCACCGCCATCACCGCCGACGTCCGCGACATCCCCGCCGTCCTCGGCCACCCCGAACTGCGCCGCCTCATCGACTTCCACCAGCCCGTCGCCGTCCTCGCCATCGGGCTCCTCCACCTCATCCCCGACCAGGACGACCCGCACGCGCTCATCCGGCGCTACATGGCGACGCTGCCCTCCGGCAGCCACCTGGCCGCCTCCAACTTCATGTCCGGCCCCAACCCCAAGGCCCAGGCGCTGGAGACGATGCTCCAGGTCACCATGGGCACCGGCCACTTCCGCGACCGCGAGAGCATCACCCGCTTCTTCGCCGGCCTCGACCTCGTCGAACCCGGCGTCGTCCACTTCCCCCAGTGGCACCCCGACGACCGGCTCCCCGGCCCGCTCGCCCCCTGGGAAGAGATCCTGCTGGGCGGCGTCGCCCGCAAGCCCTGACCGCGATTAAGGGGATGAGCCCGGGGTCCGTGCCCGGCTAGGGTGGTCGCATGCCGCGACGCCTCATCTGTTCGCCTCCGCCCGCCCGCTAGCGGGCGGCCTTCCCTGTATCTCCGGGTCTGACAGATCCGGTGGTGGTTGCTGCCCGCATCCGGGCCCCATCCACCACTCCTCATCGGAGCACATCTGTCATGACCCAGCTCACCACCCGGCGTGCCACGCTGTACGTCGCCACCGCCGCCGCGGCCTGGGGCACCGGCGGCGCCGCCGGAGCCCTCCTGTTCGCCGGCGGCGGGCTCGACGCCCTGGACGTGTCCTTCTGGCGCTACCTCCTCGGGGCGATCTTCCTGCTGCCGCTCGCCCGCGGCCTCCGCCTCGACGGCCGCGTCGCCGTCGTCGGCGCCGGCATGGCCGTCTACCAGACCGCCTACTTCGGCGCCATCGCGCACTCGGGCGTCGCGATCGCCACGGTCGTCACGATGGGCGCCACGCCGGTCTTCACCGCCCTCGGCGGCCGGCTCCTGCTCGGCGAACGCCTCGGCCGCGCCGGCCTCGCCGCCCTCCTCACCGCCCTGACGGGCCTCGTCCTCCTCACCGCGACCCCCCACCCCGAGCCGGTCACCCTCACCGGGACGCTCGCCACGCCGTCCGGGGAGGGGGCGCTGGCCGGGGTGGGGCTCGGGCTGCTGTCGGCCGCCGGGTATGCCGGGGTGACGTTGTACTCGCGGCGGCACCGGGACGACTCCCATGGGATGGCCGTGGGCGGGTTCGTCGTGGGGACGGTGTGCCTGGCGCCGTTCGCGCTGGCCGGCGGGGTGGTCCCGGTGGGCGGGTGGCAGAGCGTGGCGCTGCTGGCCTACCTGGGGGCGGTGCCGACGGCGCTGGCGTACCTGCTGTTCTTCCGCGCGTTGACGGCGCTGCGGGCGACGACGGTGTCGATCGTGTCGCTGGGGGAAGCGGCGGGGGCGGCCGTGCTGGGCGTGCTGGTGTTCGGTGAGCGGCTGTCGCCGGCGGCCTGGGCGGGGTGCGTACTGCTGCTGGTGGCGGCGGTGGCGAGGGCACGGGAGGAGTGAGCGTGAGGCAGGGTCGCCGTATGGGTTAGGGTCCGTACGGCGACGCCTGTCGTGTCGTCGCTCCGCTCCCAGGCCGCCGGTACGGGCCGGTACGGGGGAACGGTGGCGGCGGAGCGTGCGTTGGAGGAACTGTGGCCTCGATTACAGGATTTGTCAGGAACCTGCTGGACCGTCCGGGAGGCACCCCCCTGACGCCGTACCAGAAGGTCGTCAAGGCGGCTCACGCCCGCGCCGACCGGATCGGCAAACTGGATGAGCTGCCCAGGCCCGACATGAGCGACCTGGCCGAGTTCTGTGCCGTCGCCCGTGAGGCCGCCGACCGCACGCTCGGGCTCAGGCCGTACGACGTGCAGTTGCTCGGGACGCTCGCGCTCCTCGACGGCAAGGTGGCCGAGATGGCCACCGGCGAGGGCAAGACGCTGTCCGGGGCGATGGCGGCGGCGGGCTACGCGCTGCAGGGCAGACGCGTGCACGTGATGTCGGTCAACGACTACCTGGCCCGCCGCGACGCCGAGTGGATGGCCCCCTTCTACGCGGCCCTGGGCGTCACCGTCGGCTGGATCGACCAGAACTCCACCCCGGAGGAGCGGCGCGACGCCTACGCGAAGGACGTCACGTACGGGCCGGTGAGCGAGATCGGCTTCGACGTGCTGCGTGACCGGATGCGCACGTCGGCCGACGAGATCATCGTGCCGGAGCCGGAGGTGGCGCTGATCGACGAGGCCGACTCGGTGCTCGTCGACGAGGCGCGGGTGCCGCTGGTGATGGCGGGGGCGGCCGACGCGGGCAACGCGGTGCCGGAGCTGGCGGCCCTGGTCAGGCAGCTCATCCGGGGCTACCACTACGAGATCGACGAGCAGGCGCGCAACGTCTACCTGACGCCGAAGGGCGCCGAGACGGTGGAGAACCTGCTCGGCGTCGAGCTCTACGACGAGCACGAGCCGGGCACGCTGATCGAGGTCAACCTGGCCCTGCACGCCCACGCGCTGCTGACCCGCGACGTCGACTACATCGTGCGTGACGGCAAGGTGCAGCTCATCAACCCCTCGCGCGGCCGGGTGGCGGTGCTGCAGCGCTGGCCCGCCGGCCTGCAGGCGGCGGTGGAGGCCAAGGAGGCGCTGCCGCCGAGCGAGAAGGGCGAGATCCTCGACTCGATCACCGTGCAGGGCCTGATCAGGCGCTACCCGAGGGTGTGCGGCATGACGGGCACCGCGGTGGCGGTGAGCGAGCAGCTCGGCGAGTTCTACGGGCTGAAGGTCGCGGTGATCCCGTCCAACCGGCCGTGCGTCAGGAAGGACGAGCCCGACCGCATCTACCCGACGGTGCCCGACAAGGACGCGGCGCTGGTCGAGGAGATCCAGGCGGTGCACGAGACCGGCAGGCCGATCCTCATCGGCACCCTGGACGTGGCCGAGTCGGAGAACCTGGCCATGCTGCTCCAGCGCCGCAACCTGGAGCCGGTGGTGCTCAACGCCAAGAACGACGCCGAGGAGGCCGCGATCATCGCCAGGGCGGGCGAGCGCGGCGCGATCACCGTCTCGACGCAGATGGCGGGCCGGGGCACTGACATCCGGCTCGGCGACGGCGTGGCGGAGCTCGGCGGCCTGTACGTGATCGGCTCCGGCCGCCACTCCAGCAGCCGCCTGGACGACCAGTTGCGCGGCCGGGCGGGCCGCCAGGGCGACCCGGGCGGCTCGGTGTTCTTCGTCAGCATGGGCGACGAGCTGATCACGCAGTTCACGCCGGACGAGCGGCCGCCGGCGGCCGACGCCGACGGCATCGTCAGGCACCGGCGCGGCGCCTACCTGGTGGGTCACGCGCAGCGGGTGGCGGAGGGCGTCAACCTGCAGATCCACCGCAACACCTGGCGCTACACCCGGCTGCTTGAGCAGCAGCGGGAGCTCATCCTGGAGTGGCGCGACAAGGTGCTGCACGGCGACGCGGCGGCCAAGGCGCTCAAGGAGGCCGACCCGGAGCGTTGGGAGTCGATGCCCGAGGACACCCGGGAGGAGACGGCCAGGCAGATCGTGCTGCACGCGATCGACCGCTGCTGGACCGAGCACCTGGCGTTCCTCACCGACCTGCGCGAGGGCATCCACCTGCGGGCGCTGGGCCGGATGAGCCCCGTCGACGAGTATCAGCGGGAGGCGGTGGCGGAGTACAAGCGGCTGCTGGCCGAGGTGGAGCGCCGGTCGCTGGAGTCGTTCGAGGCGCCCGAGCCCGATCTCAAGCGCCCGCAGGCGACCTGGACCTATCTGGTGCAGGACAACCCGTTCGGCACCGAGTGGGACCGGATTCTCAAGCGGGTCAAAGGCGGTTCGCGTACCTGACAGAGGATGGCAGGTACGGTTGGCAGGCTGACGGTCATGACGACGAAGGCGAATCT
The DNA here is from genome assembly GCF_053590035.1 of Nonomuraea sp. NPDC003214. Taxonomy (NCBI): domain Bacteria; kingdom Bacillati; phylum Actinomycetota; class Actinomycetes; order Streptosporangiales; family Streptosporangiaceae; genus Nonomuraea; species Nonomuraea sp. NPDC003214. The sequence goes on from NZ_JBSFSX010000002.1 coordinate 352,381, forward strand.
CATCGCGGTCACCATCGACTGCGACGACCCCAGGAAGACGGCCGAGTTCTACCACCAGGTGACCGGCCTGCCCATCACGTACGCCGAGGACGAGTACGCGGCCGTGAGCGACGGCACCACGTCGCTCTACTTCGGCCGGGTGCCCGATCGCAAGCCCGTGGAGTGGCCGAGCGCCGACAAGCAGTTCCATCTCGACTTCCGCGTCCCGGACGTGGAGAAGGCGGTCGAGGAGTACGTTGCGATCGGCGCGACCAAGCCCGAGTTCCAGCCGGGCGTGACGGACGAGGGGGTGGGCTGGATCGTGCTGCGGGATCCTGACGGCCACCTGTTCTGCGTCTGCCCGGAGAAGTGATGTAGGCCAAGATTGGCCTAAAGGATGATTCGAGCGCATTGCTGCGCATCTAAGCTGAGGCAATGCTCTTGCACGGATCTCTGCCCCTGCGTGGGCGCCCATGACCTGGGTCGGCCTCCTCATCGCACTCGCCGGGGCGCTGGGCTACGCGGTCGGCGCGGCGCTGCAACAGTTCGAGGCAGTGGCGGAGGGCGCCTCGCTCAGGCTGACCCGACGGCCCCGCTGGTGGATCGGCGGCATCATCAGCCTGACCGGCGCGTGCCTGCACGCCGTGGCGCTGAGCTTCGCGCCGCTGGTGGCGGTGCAGCCGATCAGCGTGGCCACGCTGGTGTTCGCGGTGCCGCTGGCCGCGTACATGTACGGCCGCAAACCGTACAAGGCAGAGATCTTCGGCTCGATCGCGGTGGCCGTGGGCCTGATCTGGCTGATGATGCTGGTGCCGTCGCACCACGTCACGCCCCGGCTGGGTGACGGGGCGGCGCTCGGGTTCATCGGCGTGATCGCGCTGCTGGTGCTGGTCACGCAGGTGGCCGCGATCCGCGCCAAGGGGGCGAACAAGGCGCTGCTGCTGGCGGTCAGCGCGGGCGTGGCGACGGCGAGCGTGTCCACGTTCGTCCGGGTGGTCGGCGGCGGCATGGAGGGCGACCTGGGGCGGCTGGTGCACTGGTTCACGCTGGCCATCCCGGTGCTGCTGATCTGCGCCACGGTGCTGCTGCAGCGCTCGTACGCGGTCGGCTACTTCGGCATCGCCTACGCGGGCGTGCAGGTCGTCGACCCGATCACCTCGGTGCTGGCCGGCGCGCTGCTGCTCGGCGAGCCGCTGCCGACCAGCCCCGCCACCGCCGTGCCCGCCGTGCTGGCGGCGGCGCTGACCATCGCCGGCACGATCACGCTGGGCCGGCTGACGCCCGATCACTCCCCGTCGAAACAGGCGGCCGCCATCCCAGAATCTCGTCCATTGAGCGCAGCATCAGATCGGGCCTGAACCGGCTCGCCAGCGACATCGCCCGGTCGCGCACCGCCACGGCGACGGGGTTGCGCACCTTGGTGATCCGGCAGATCGCCATCGACTTGCGCACGACGTCGGCCGTGCGCCGCAGCCGCGCCTCGGTGTAGGCGGCCAGGTCGCCGCCCGCGAGGTGGCCGAGCACGACCGCGTCCTCCAGCGCCTGGCAGGCGCCCTGCCCCAGGTTGGGCGTCATCGGATGGGCCGCGTCGCCGAGCAGCGCCACCCGGCCCGCGTGCATGGCGGGCAGCGGCTCCCGCAGGTAGTAGAGGTCGTTGCGCAGGATGTGGTCCGGCCGGGCGCCTTCCAGCAGGGCGGGGATCGGCGCGTGCCACGTCCCGAACCTGCGCACCAGCTCCGCCCGCTCGTCGCCGCCCGCGGCCCCGGCCGGTGACAGGTCGGTGGCGTAGAAGTAGACCAGCTCGTCGTCCAGCGCGTGGATGCCGAACACGGTGCCCCGCCCCCAGCTCTCCGAGCTGCGGATCGGCCCGTCGGGCCGGGGCGCGAGCCCCCGCCACGTCGTCACGCCCGCGTAGACCGGCTCCGGGTGCCGGGGGAAGAGCGCGGCCCGCACCCGCGAGTGGATGCCGTCGGCGGCCACGACCAGGTCGGCGGTCAGCTCGCCGGCGTCGGTGCGCACGGTCCCGGTGGCGGCGTCGACGCCCGTGACCGCCGTGCCGAGCCGCAGCCGCTCCGGCCCCAGCGTCTCGGTCAGCAGCTCGACCAGCCTGGCCCGCAGCAGCACGACGATCGAGTCGCCGTAGAGCTCGCGCGCCCGGTCCTCGGTGGTGTGGGTGAGCCAGGCGCCGTCGTGGCGGCGGACGCCCACCTGGCCTTCCATCCTCGACAGCTCGCGCACGCGGTCGCCCAGGCCGAGCACGTCGAGAGCGCGCAGCCCGTTGGACGCCACGGCCAGGCCGGAGCCGACGGGCTCCAGCTTGGCCGCCTTCTCCAGCACGTCCACGTGCCAGCCCGCGCGGTGCAGCGCGATGCCGGCGGCCAGGCCGCCGATGCCGCCGCCGATCACTACAGCCTTCATTCCCCACTCCTCAACTACGTCTGTAGTTTGACGCTACTACGGCTGTAGTCTCGACTACAACTGTAGTATCCGGTTCGTGAAGCGTTCAGAGGCCGTGGCGGAGGCGGCGATCACCCTGCTGGCCGAGCGGGGCATGCGCGGCCTCACCCACCGCGCCGTCGACGAGGCGGCCGGGCTGCCGCCCGGCTCGACGTCCAACCTGGCCCGCACCCGCGCCGCGCTGCTGGAGCTGACGCTGTCGCGGCTGACCGAACTGGAGACGGAGGTGTTCGCCGACGGCCTGGTCGGCCGGCCGCCGACCGCCGCCGAGCTGCCCGACCTCCTGGCCCGGGTGCTCCACATCCAGCTCCGCGACCGCCGCCGCACGCTGGCCCGCTACGAGCTCGCGCTGGAGGCGACCCGGCGGCCCGAGCTGCGCCGCATCTACGACCGGGCCGGTCGCCGCTTCCGCGACCCCGCCGTCGCCCTGCTCGCCGCCGCCGGGTCCGCCGATCCGGTACGGCACGGCCAGCGCCTCGTCGCGTTCGGCGAGGGCATCATGTTCGACGCGATCGCCGGGGCCGGGACCGAACCGTCGCTGGACGACCTCCGCGAGGCCGTGGCCGAGCTGCTGGCCGGCATGCTCGGCGGCGGACCGGGGCCTCGTAATCAGCAGGCGTCCACGTAAGGGACCTCGGGCAGGTGGCGGGTCCACTCCGCGCGTGACAGCCCGCCGTACCGGGCGCAGACCGCCGCGGCGGCCCGCTCGGGGTCGCCGGGGGCGGGGGAGCGGGCCAGGTCGATCGTGAGCACGATGCCGCGCCCGGCCAGCACGCGCAGGCGGCGCCCGTCCGCGCTGAGAGCGGCCTGCGCCGGGCGGTCGGTCCCCGGCGACGGCACCCGCCGGTCGGCCAGCAGCCTGCCGTCGGCCAGCCGCCACGCGCTCACCCGGTCGCCGCCCGTCGCGGCCAGGACCCGCCCGTCGGCGCTGAAGACCGGATGCCCGGGCGACGGCTGGAGCCGGAACGGCAGCGTCGGCACCCCGTCGAGCCCGTAGACCTGCACGCCGCCCTCCTCCGCGATCGCCACGCGCGTCCCGTCCGGCGCGAACGCCGTGTACTCCCACGGCATCCGGTCCAGCCACGGCCGCGCGGTCGTCGCCCCCGTCGCCAGGTAGCGCAGGTGCGAGCGGTTGCCGGCGAACACCAGCGCCACCCGGTCCCCGGGCCCCGCCACCGCGTACTCGCCCACCAGCGTGGCCCGCCGTCCGCGCAGGTCCCAGGCCCACCGCTCGCCCGACTGCCGCGCCGCCGCGAACAGCAGCCCGCCGCCCGGGCTGAACCACGCCGCCTGCTCGCCCGGCGCGCCCAGCCCGCGCCCGAACGGCCGCCCCACGCCCAAACCGGAGCCGGTGTTCCACAGGTACGAGCGGTCCACGCCGACCAGCGCCAGCGTCCGCCCGTCCGGCGCCCAGGCCATCGCCCGCACGCTCCGCTCCGGCCCCGCCGCCGACGCCACCAGCCGCCGCCCGGTCACGTCCCACACCCGCAGCGTCCCGTCCGCCAGCGACGCCAGCCTGCTCCCGTCGCCCGACAGCGCGTGCAGCGACCGGTCCGTGGCGTACGGGTCGGCGAACCCGTCCACCGCCGGGTCCGCCGCCGCCCCCACCAGCGCCCGCCCGGCCTCGGCCACCGGCGCCAGGCTCCACGCGGCCAGCGCCAGCTTGCGCGCCGTCACCGGGTCGGCCCCGCGCGCCGCCTCCGCCCGGGACGCCGCCACCTTGGCCATCGCCTGCTCCAGCCGCCCGTCGGCGGCGCCGCCCTGCCAGGCGAGCACCGCGGCCAGCACGAGCGCCGCGGCCCCGGCCAGCCCGCCGCGCCGCAGCCGGCCCCGCCTGCGCGCCGCCGCCCGCCCGGCGTCCAGGAACGCCTGCTCGCCCGCGTTCAGCGTTACGTGCCGCCGGTCTCCCGCCGCCCAGGCCAGCGCCCGGTCCAGCGCCGCGTCGCGGAACAGGTCGGCGCCGCGCCGCCCGCCCTCCTCCCACCGGCGCGCCGCCCCGGCCAGCTCCCGCTGCACCGCCAGCCCGGACCGCTCGGCCTCCACCCAGGCGCGCAGCCTCGGCCAGGCCGACGGCAGCGCCCCGCACGCGACCGTCACCCGCCCGTCCGCCCGCTCCAGCAGCCCCGCCTCGGTGTACGCGGTGAGCACCCGGTCGATGGCGGCCGCCTGCTCCGGGGTGCGGCCGGCGACCAGGTCGGCGCGTACGGTGCCGGGCGCGAGCCGCAGGAACACCTCGGGGGCCAGGGCCTGGTCGGGAACGGCGAGCCGCTGGTAGACGTCCTCGGCCCGGGCGCCGAGCGGCGGGTCGTCGACGGGCTCGGGGGGCGAGAGGCGGCCCTGCTGGGACTGGGGGGCGTCGAGCAACGACATGAGGAGCTGGCGGGCGCCGGGGCGGTGCGCGGGATCGTCGTGCAGCGCCGCGGCGACCAGGTCGCGTAATCGGCGGTCCATCGGCGAGGGCGTGCCCCGCACCGGCCTGCCCGGCTCGTCGGCGCCGTGGGCGGCGAAGCGGAGCAGGCGGCCCCAGGCGTGGACGTCGGCGGCCGGGGTGCCGCCGGGGCGCGGGGCGGTGAGGCGGGGCCCGTCGGCCGTGAGCAGGACGGTGCCGGGGCCGAGCCCGCCGTGCGCGGCGCCCGCCTCGTGGACGGCGGCCAGGGCGGTGGCGGTGGTGGCGGCCAGCCGGTAGAGGTCGCCCGGCTCGTACGGCCCGTGCCGCTCGACGGCGGCCCGCACGCTCACCCCCTCGACGTACTCCCCGACGAGGTACGGCGGGTCGGCGTCGAGCCGGTGGTCCACCAGCCGGGCCACCCGTAACGAGCTGACCCGGCCGACCGCCGTCACCCAGGCGGCCAGCGCCTCCGGATCGGCGGGAGGCGGCAGGACCCGCAGGGCATGGCGGACCCCCGACTCGTCGTAGGCCTCGCGGACACCGCCTCCGAGCCGGTCGCCCAACCAGTAGCCTCCCAGCCGATCACCCATGCGAGGTTGGATGCCGCCTTCCGGTCAGCGGTTCAGGCGGGCCCTGTGGTCCGGCCATTCCTCTACGAGGATGCCGAAACAAACGGTGTCGCGCCAGGTGCCGTCGGAGCGGCGGCGGTGGCGGCGCAGCGTGCCCTCGTGGACGCCGCCGATGCGCCTGATGGCGTTCTGGGACCGCTCGTTCAGGCAGTCGGTCTTGAGCAGCACCCGGTTGTGGCCCAGCTTGTCGAAGGCGTGGTCGATCAGCAGCAGCTTGCACGCGGTGTTGACGGCCGAGCGCCAGTAGGCCCGGCCGTACCAGGTCCAGCCGATCTCGATGCTCTCGTCGAAGCCGGGCACGTCGCAGTAGGCGGTCCAGCCCACGGCCCTGCCGGTCGCCTTCACGATCACCGCGTGGGGGACGTGCTTGTCGTCCTCGATCAGCGTGCGGGCGACCGCCGCCAGCTCCTCCTCGGTGCGCGGCGTCGCCACGGGCAGCCACCGCCACAGCTCGTCGTCCCCGCCGCCGGCGGCGAACAGGTCGGGCACGTGCGCCAGGGTGAGCGGCTCAAGGCGGACGTCGTCGTTCTCCAGCACCACGGGCGCCGGCAAGGTCGCGGTCATGGCGGTCAGCTTAGGCAGGGCTCGCGGGCGCGCTGATGGCCACCTGACCGATTTTGCGGGGAACCACCTGTCGACACTCATACCGGCCGGTCGGTAGGCTCGCGGGCATGGACTTCGCCTTCGACACCGTCACCGAGGACCTGCGGCGGCGCCTGCTGCTGTTCATGGACGAATGCGTCTATCCCGCCGAGTCCGCCTTCGAGGAGCAGGCCCGCACCAGCGGCTGGAGCGCCCCGCCGCTCGTCAACGACCTGAAGGACGAGGCCAGGCAGCGCGGCCTGTGGAACCTGTTCCTGCCCGGCGAGCACGGCGCCGGGCTGACGAACCTCCAGTACGCGCCACTGGCGGAGATCATGGGCCGCAGCCCGAGCCTGGCGCCGGTCGCCACCAACTGCGCCGCGCCCGACACGGGCAACATGGAAGTGCTGTCCATGTTCGGCAGCGAATGGCAGCGCAAGGAGTGGCTGACCCCGCTGCTCGACGGCGAGATCCGCTCGGCGTTCGCGATGACCGAGCCCGACGTGGCCTCCTCCGACGCCACGAACATCGCCACCTCGATCGTCCGCGACGGTGACGAGTACGTCATCAACGGCCGCAAATGGTTCATCTCCGGCGCGATGAACCCCGACTGCAAGATCTTCATCGTCATGGGCAAGACGAACCCGGACGCGCCCAAGCACCGCCAGCAGAGCATGATCCTGGTGCCGCGCGACACCCCCGGCATGACGATCAAGCGCGGCATGCACGTCTTCGGCTACAGCGACGCCGACCACGGCGGCCACGCCGAGATCCTGTTCGAGGACGTCCGCGTCCCGGCCGACAACCTGATCGGCGAGGAGGGCGGCGGCTTCGCCATCGCACAGGCCCGCCTCGGCCCCGGCCGCATCCACCACTGCATGCGCCTGATCGGCATGGCCGAGCGCGCGGTCGAGCTGATGTGCGAGCGGGCGCTGGCCCGCACCGCGTTCGGCAAGCCGGTCGCCCAGCAGGGCGTGGTCCAGGACTGGATCGCCGAGTCCCGCATCAGGATCGAGCAGTTGCGGCTGCTCGTGCTCAAGACCGCCTGGCTGATGGACACCGTCGGCAACCAGGGCGCCCACACCGAGATCCAGGCCATCAAGATCTCCACCCCGATCACCGTGGAGTGGATCCTCGACAAGGCCATCCAGGTGCACGGCGCCGGCGGCGTCTCCCAGGACTTCCCGCTGGCCGGGCTCTGGGCGGCGGCCCGCTCGCTGCGCCTGGCCGACGGGCCGGACGAGGTGCACAAGCGGTCGCTGGCCTACCGCGAGCTGAAGAAGCACATGTGATGACGACAGGAGCTGGAGTGGACGAAGCACGGCTCAAGGAGCGCGTCGCCGCGTTCCTGAGCGAGAACGATCCGGACGGCGACCGGCTGGAGTTCCTGCGGGCCAGGTTCGACGCGGGCCTGGCCTGGGTGTGGTTCCCCGAGGGGCTCGGCGGGCTGGGCGTCTCGCGCGAGCTGCAGCAGGTGGTCGAGCGGGAGCTGGCCCACACGCCGCAGCTCGACGGCGGCGTGCAGGGCATCGGGCTCGGCATGGCCGCGCCGACGATCCTGGCGTTCGGCACCGAGGAGCAGAAGCGCCGCTTCCTGCGCCCGCTGTGGACGGGCGAGGAGATCTGGTGCCAGCTCTTCAGCGAGCCCGGCGCCGGGTCCGACCTGGCCACGCTCGGCACCCGCGCGGTCCGCGACGGCGACGAGTGGGTGGTCGACGGCCAGAAGGTGTGGACGTCCGGGGCCCACCACGCCCGCTGGGCGATCCTCGTCACCCGTACCGACCCGGACGTGCCCAAGCACCGCGGCATGACGTACTTCATCTGCGACATGCACGCGCCCGGCGTGGACGTGCGCCCGCTGCGGCAGATCACCGGCGAGGCCGAGTTCAACGAGGTGTTCCTCACCGGCGTGCGGCTCCCCGACGACCTGCGGCTCGGCGCCGTCGGCGACGGCTGGCGGGTCGCCCAGACCACGCTGATGAACGAGCGCGTCGCCATCGGCGGCGCGCCGGTGCGGCGCGGCGGCGGCATGGTCGGCGCGGTGCTGGAGCACTGGCGCGAGCACCCCGAGCTGCGCACCCACGACCTGCACCAGCGGCTGCTCTCGCTCTGGGTGGAGGCCGAGGTGACCCGCCTGTCGGGGGCGCGGCTGCGCGAGCAGCTCGCCGCCGGGCAGCCGGGCCCCGAGGGCTCGGGCATGAAGCTGTCGTTCGCCCGGCTCAACCAGGCGCTGTCCGGCCTGGACGTCGAGCTGCGGCGCGACCTCGGCTACGACGACTGGACCTTCCGCCGCTCCGAGACCGTGGACTTCTACGGCCGCGGACCCGGCTACCGCTACCTGCGCGCCAAGGGCAACTCGATCGAGGGCGGCACCTCCGAGATCCTGCGCAACATCATCGCCGAGCGGGTGCTCGGCCTGCCCTCAGAGCCCCGCGTCGACAAGGACGTGCCCTGGAAGGACCTGCCGCGATGACGAGCCTGCTGTATTCGGAGGTCGAGGAGGAGCTGCGCGCCGCCGTGCGCGACCTGCTCGCCGACCGCTGCCCGCCCGCCGCCGTGCTCAAGCGCGCCGAGTCGGAGCCGTACGACCTGGACCTGTGGAAGACGCTGGCCGGGGAGATCGGGGTGGCCGGGCTGCTCATCCCCGAGGAGCACGGCGGGGCCGGGGCGACGGCCAGCGAGGTCGCGGTCGTGCTGGAGGAGCTGGGCCGGGGCGTCGCGCCGGTGCCGTTCCTCACCAGCGCGGTGCTCGCCACCCGGGCACTCGTCCAGGCCGGGGCCGCCGGCCTGCTCGAACGGCTCGCCGACGGCCGCTCGACCGCCGCGCTCGCGGTGTCGTTCGCGGCCTCGCCCTACCACCCGTCGCGCGGCTCCTCCGTACGGCTCGCGGACGGGCGGCTGTCGGGCACGGTCACCGGCGTGGCCGGGGCCGACGTCGCGGACGTGCTGCTGGTGCCGGTCGAGGGCGTCCTCTACCGCGTCGAGGGCGCCCAGGTCGCCGCCGTGCCGTCGCTGGACCTGACCCGGCCGGTCGCCACCGTCACGCTGGACGGCGCCGAGGCCACCCGGCTCGGCGAGGTGGACGTGGCGGGCGTGCTGCGGTACGGGGCCGGGCTGCTGGCCTCCGAGCAGTACGGGGTCGCCCAGTGGTGCCTCGACACGACGCTCGCCTACGTCAAGGAGCGCCACCAGTTCGCCCGGCCGATCGGGTCGTTCCAGGCGATCAAGCACCGGCTGGCCGACCTGTGGCTCGACGTGGTCAGGGCCAGGGCGGCGGCACGGGGCGCGGTGGCCGACGACTCGCCCCTGTCGGCGGCCGTGGCCCAGGCGTGGAACGCCGGCGTGGCCGTGCACGTGGCCGAGGAGGCGGTGCAGCTCCACGGCGGGATCGGGATGACCTGGGAGCACCCGGTGCATCTCTATCTCAAGCGCGCCAAGGCCACCGAGATCGCTCTCGGCACCCCCGGCGACCATCGCGAGGCGCTCGCCTCACTCGCCGAGGTGCCCGGCCCCGAGGGAGGCCAGCAGTAGGTCGGCGAAGTGCTTGCCCACCTGGGCGCCGGTCAGCGGCCCGTCCGTGTGGAACCAGGTGCCCAGGTGGTGCACCGAGCCGAAGAAGTAGTCGACGACCAGGTCGGCCGGCACCCGGTCGCTGAACACGCCGTCGCGCTGGCCCTCCAGCACCAGGTCGCGGAAGCGCTCGTGATAGCGCCGGCGCTCGGCCCGTACACTCTTGCGGGTCTCGGGCGCCAGCAGGTGCATCGAGCGGAAGAAGATCTTGGAGTCGTCGAGGTTGTCGGTGGTGGTCTCGATCACGTCGGCGGCGGCGCGGTGCAGCCGCTCGACGACCGTGCCGGGACTGTCGGCGATCTGCGTCAGCCGGTCCATCTGCATGCGCAGGACCCTGCCGTAGATCTCGTGCAGCAGGTCGTCCTTGGAGTCGAAGTAGTGATACATGGCGCCTTTGGTGACGCCGGCGGCCATCACGATCTCCTGGACGGAGGTGCTCTCGAAGCCCTGTTCGGCGAACAGCCGGGTGGCCTCGGCGAGCAGCCTCTGGCGTACCGGTTCCTCTTTCATCACGGATCACAGCATACCGACTGGTCGGTTGAGCCGTGATGCTTCTCCTAGGGGTACCAATTCCGTCACCTTAGGCTCACCTTGGTTTCGGATGGGGTATCTCTTTAACCGGCGAGGGATCTTCGGCGTGGCAGATCCTGTTGACGACACACTCATTCGGGGAGTTTGCCGTGCCCGGTGGCTCTATCTACGTGCAGCAGGACGAGAAGTACACGGGGTCGTCCCCCCAGTGGTGGTACGAGAAGTTCTGGCGTGAGGAGGCCCAGAGCAGGCGCAGGGCGCGCATCCTCAAGGCGGCGGCCGGGTTCGCCGCCGGTTTCGCGCTCGGCGTCCGCTTCGACGTCACCTACACGGCCTTCTACGCGCTCGTCGTGGCCGGGCTCGTCGCCGCAGGCGACTGGTGGCTCGACTGGCGCCGCTTCCAGGCCACGGCCGTCTGGCGCGGGCGCAGGCACGGCGAGGCCATCACCGGCCGCCTGCTGCGCCGCTCGCTCGGCAGGCGCGGCTACCAGGTGCTCGACGGCCGGGCGATCAAGGACCAGGCGTCCATCGACCACCTCGTGATCGGGCCGGGCGGCGTCTGGATCGTCGACAACGAGTCCTGGAGCCCCGACACCGAGATCGCCACCTACGGCGGCCGGCTGTTCTTCGGCGAGAAGTACGGCACCAAGGTCGCCAAGCCGCTGGCCGACGCCGCCCAGGCGTTCGCCGACCTGCTCACCCGCGAGACCGGCATCGAGGTCACGATCACCCCGCTGCTGGCCGTGCACTGCGGCATGCTGCCGCGCCGCGGGCTGCTGGAGGCCGAGGGCATCACGCTGCTCAAGCCGCGCCTGGTCGCCAGGCGCATCCGATCGACGGCGAACGGGCACCTCGACCCCGCCCAGATCGAGCTCCTCACCCGCACCGCGGCCCGCGAGCTCCAGCGCGCCTAGTGGCGATATACCGCCGATATACCCCTGGCCACTAGCGTCCTTTCGCGACAGGCCAGAACCAGGGATGGAGCGGTAAAGAACATGCGCAGATCCAGCGGAATCGTCGCCCTCGCCCTCGCCGCCGGACTCCTCACCGGCGCGCAGCCCGCCGCCGCCGGAGTGCAGGCCGCGTGCAGCCTCTCGCCGGGCACCCCGTACAAGGACGGCTACAAGGTGATCGCGGGCGTGGTCACGTGGGCCGGCTCCTCCTGCGGCCGGATGACCATGAAGCTGCAGCGGTCGCGGTGGTACGGCTGGCAGGACATGGTCGACGACTCGTGGGACTCGGCCACCAGCAGCAGCAAGCGCGCCTCGCTGCGGGTGTCGTGCGACGGCACGCACGAATGGCGGATCTGGTTCGACTCCAGCAACACCAGCAGCAGGACCGGCCTCACCAGGAAGATCAGCTGCCCGTAGCCGCCCGCCGGGTCACCAGGCACTTTGGCCTCAGACGCAGCGCACGACGAACGGCTCACCCGTGCCGTCGCTCACGTCGTAGGTGCTGCCGGCCACCGCGCCGTCGTCCGAGGCCACCGTGAGCCACATGCTGTGCGTGGGCGACTTCGGCAGGGCGTGGACGAAGTGGTCGAGCCGCCAGACGCCCTCGCCGCCCCCGGTGGCCTCGTCCGTGGTGCCGGTGATCAGGCCGTCACGGTTGACGGCCCGGGTGTCGGCGCTCTTCGGCAGCACGCGCGGCACGCCGTCGGTGTCCCACAGCACGCCGTACGTCCGGTAGGGCGAGGTGTAGCTGATCCGGCCGATCACCCGCCCGTTGGAGATCCCGGTGGCGAACGTGCCGGCCGCCCCCGCGACCTTGGCCAGGGGCGTGATCACGCCGTTCCGCCACAGGGCCGGGCCGTCCGGCGTGCGCAGCAGCACCGTGCCGTCCTCGTCCGCGTCCTCGGGCTCGTACCCGTCGGGCAGGACCGTCTCGATCACCTGCCCGGGCCGATCGGCGGGCCAGCGCAGCAGGCGGTGCACGTACCGGCTGCCGGTCCACACCATGTTCCGGCCGGTGACGTCGCCCTTCTCGTTGACGGCGAACGGCCGCAGGAACCCGTCGGCGGGCCGGGCGAGCCGGTCCGCCTGGCCGTTCCTGATCAGGACCGCGTGGCTGGGCCCGTAGTAGGGCGGGGCGGCGATCGCGGTCCACGCCAGCAGGGCGCCCGAGCGGGTCTCGTCCGGCAGGCCCGCGATCGGCTCACCGTCGATCGTGGTTCCGTGGTCGACGAACTGCCCGCCGCGCCAGGACACCCCGTGCCAGACGCCGTCGGCCAGCACGGCACGGCCGGAGAAGCCGCCCTGGTGGTCGGTCGCGGTGACCTCGGCCTGCCGGGTGCCGGCGGGCACGGGCAGCGGGGCACGCGTCCAGGCACAGTCGGCGTCGGAGGCGGCGTCGGCGGCGGCTGGGATCGCCGTGATCGAGGCGAGCAACAGCACGGTCCCCGCGACCACGCAGCCGAGTCGGTTCGATGTCACGGCGTTCCTCCCGCGGAATCGGATGGCTGGTTGCCACCGTAGATCGGCGGGAGGCCGCACGCCGTCCTTCCCGGCAGGCACGGCAATCCACGAGAAACCGCCCTAGGCGATGCTCTCGATGAACGCGGTCAACTGGGCGACATTTCGGCATTCGTACATGGGGACGACCGTCCCGTACTCGGTCGCCACCGAGTCGCCGGTGTCCCACTGCTGCCGGGGCTCCGGGTTCAGCCAGTACGCGTGCCGGGCGCGCCGGGTCAGCGACTTCAGCGTGTCGAGCGCGGGCTGCTGGTAGTTGGAGCGGGCGTCGCCGAGGATCAGCAGCGACGTCTTCGGCCCGATCGCGTCACCGTAGCGCTCGGCGAACCCCTCCAGCGCGTGGCCGTAGTTGGTCCGGCCGAACCGCACCATGTCGGCCTCGTTCGCCAGCCGCGTCATGGCCTCCACCACGTCGGCGCCGGGCACGAAGAACCGGGTGATCTCGTCCACCGTGTCCACGAACCCGAACGCCCGCACCTTGGTGAACTGCTCCCTCAGCGCGTACGTGAGCAGCAGCGTGAAATGCGCGAACGACGAGACCGAGTCGCTGGTGTCGCAGAGGATGACGAGCTCCGGCTTGTGCGGCCGGGGCGGCTTGAAATGCGTGGTCAGCGGCACGCCGCCGCTCTGCAACGACGCCCGCATGGTCCTGCGGAAGTCGAGCCGCCCGCGCCTGCCCTTCCTGTGCTTGATCGTCAGCCGCGCGGCCAGCCGCCGGGCCAGCGGGTGCACCTCGCGGCGCAGCCTGGCCAGGTCGGCCTTGGTGATGCGCAGGAAGTCGATGTGGTCGAGCGGCGGGCGCACCGCCGAGCGCGCGATCTTGTCGATGCCGGAGTCCTCGGCGATGCGGCGGCGCACGTCGGCCGACACCGCCTCCTCCAGCCGCCGCGTGTTGGCCGCGACCCGCTGACGCGCCGTCTTCTCGGCCAGCCCGCCGCGCTCCTGCCCGGCCAGTACCTCGTTCAGGATCCGGGCCATCAGCGTGTCGGGCGACAGGGCCCGCATGACGCTGTAGGAGAACCAGTTCTGCCGGCCCTCCGCCGCCTCCTGCCGCCCGAACCGCTCCACCATGGCCCGGGCGAACTCCCGCATCTCGGCGTCCGTGCTCTGCGTGAGCAGCCCCGCCAGGTAGCCGCGCACCTCCTCCAGAGGCGCCGACTCCAGATCCGGGCGCGGCCCGTACAGGCCGGTCGTCGCCCTCGGGAACCACAGGTCGAACAGCACGTCGAAGCCCGGCCGGTACGCGGGCTTCTTCACCAGCGTCGCCGCGTAGGCGGCGCGCAGCGACTCGCGGTCGGCCAGCTCGATCACCCGCAGCGCCCGCGCCGCGTCGAGCCCTTCCGCCAGCGACACGGGCAGCCCGGCCTCGCGCAGCGCGTGCACGAAGCCGACGTGCCTGTCGACGAGCGAGCTGTGCGGCGCGTGCGTCACGGCGTCGCCAGCCCGAGCTCCTTGACCGCGCGGGCGTGGTCGGAGGCGTGCTTGAGCACCACGCCCAGGGTGCCCGCGACCGTCGCCTCGTCCAGCTCGTCGCGGCCCAGCGCCAGCAGCGTGTTGGCCCAGTCGACGGTCTCCGCCACCGACGGCGCCTTCTTCAGCTCCAGCGACCGCAGCGTCGCCACCGTCCTGGCCAGCTGCTCGGCCAGATCGGCGCGGAGCGTCGGCACCTGGCTGAGTACGATGTCACGCTCGCGTTCCGGGGTCGGATACTCGATGTGCAGGTAGAGGCAGCGCCGCTTGAGCGCCTCCGACAGCTCGCGCGTCGCGTTCGACGTCAGCACCACGAACGGGCGGCGCACCGCCTCGATCGTGCCCAGCTCCGGAATCGTCACCTGGAAGTCGGACAGCAGCTCCAGCAGCAGCCCCTCGACCTCCACGTCCGCCTTGTCCGTCTCGTCGATCAGCAGCACCGAGGGCCCGGCGGACCGGATCGCCTTGAGCAGCGGCCGCTCCAGCAGGAACTCCTCGCCGAAGATGTCGTCGTCGGCGCTCGTCGCCTGGATGCGCAGGAGCTGCTTCTTGTAGTTCCACTCGTACAGCGCCCGCGCCTCGTCCAGGCCCTCGTAACACTGCAACCGGATCAGCTCGGCGTCGGTGGTCAGCGCCACGGCCTTGGCGAGCTGCGTCTTGCCCACCCCCGCCGGCCCCTCGACCAGCAGCGGCTTGCCCAGCGCGGCGGCGAGGAAGACCGAGGTGGAGATGGCGTCGTCGGAGAGATAGTCCACGGCGGCGAGCCGCTCGGTCACGTCGGCGGGCGAGTCGAACATCGATGCTCCTGTCTGCAGGCCGAACTTTATTCTAGCGGTACGGGCGCCGCTTCGGCCGATTCGACCTGGGTGCTTGGTGCCGGTATATTCCTTCGTGCACGGCGCGCCGCTAGCTCAGTTGGTCAGAGCAGCTGACTCTTAATCAGCGGGTCCGGGGTTCGAGTCCCTGGCGGCGCACCCTGACAGAAGCCCCGGTTCAGTTCGCTGAGCTGGGGTTTCTTGGTTTTTTGGCGACCGGGTCGCGCCGGTGGTTGCTCGCTGGTGGTGACCTCCCACACCTGGGCGACCAGAGCCCGGGTGCCGGGCTGGTGGGTGACGGTCCACGTCTGCCCGGCCGCCGGCGGGCCAGCCTCCTCGAAATTCTGTGAGGTCAACGTCAGCCATCGCTGAGCGGTCGCTACCCCACTGTTCGAGGTTCGGGCGACGTTGGGTACAAAGGCGGTCGTGAGGGACGTCGTTGAGCACCGCTACGGCCGGGACGACATGCGTCTGGTGACAGCGTCCTTCCGTACGCATCATTTCGTTCCTCACGCGCACAGCGAGTACGCCATCGCGGCGATCGAGCGCGGGGTGGAGGCTGTCCGCTATCGCGGCGCCACCGAGCACGCGCCCGCCGGTAGCCTGCTCCTTCTCGATGCCGACACCATCCACGCCGGCCGCCCCGGCATCGCCGAAGGCTGGGACTATCGAGTCTTCTACCTCCCGCCGGCGCTGCTGGCGGAACTCGCCGGGTACCGGCCCACCTTCCCGGTGCCGACTCCGTACGACCCGCCGCTGGCCGCTCGTCTGATCCGGCTGCACCGCCGCCAGGACCGGAACCCTCTGGTCGCGCAGGAAGAGTTCGAGGCACTGTTCACCGAGATCCTCGTCCGCTACACACGCCGCGCGATCACTCCGACGCCGCCACTGCTCGTCCGGAGAATACAGCGGCACCTGGCCGCGGACCTTCAACGCACCCCGTCGCTGGACGAGCTTGCCAGGGTGGCATGCCTGCCCCGGTTTCAATTGCTGCGTGCCTTTCGCCGCGAAACCGGCCTCACTCCGCACGGCTACCTGCTTCAGCTACGCCTGCGCTGTGCCCAGCAACTCCTGACCGCCGGGCACACCGTCGCGCGCGCAGCCGCCGAAAGCGGCTTCTACGACCAGGCGCATCTGCACCGTCACTTCCGCCGCGCGTTCGCCGGCACCCCGGGCCGGTTTGCGCGCAACGACGTACAAGAGCGGCGCGGCCCGCCCGCCTAGCGTGTCCGGCGTGAACGAACACACCAGGCCGGAGTTTTCCCGCAGCGCACTGCTCACCATCGACCTGCAACGCGACTTCATCGCCGACATCACCGGCACCGCCGGGGTGCTGCCCGCGATCCGGCGTCTGACGCACGCGTTTCGCCAAGCGGGGCGGCCCATCGTGCATATCGTGCGCCTGTACCTGCCCGACGGCGGCAACGCCGACCTGTGCCGGCGCACGCTGCGCGGAAAGGTCAACCCGCACTCGCCGGGTTCCCAGCTCGCCGACGGGCTGGCGCCGGGAAGCGAACTTGACCCGGACCTGCTCCTGGCGGGGCACGCGCAGGAGATCGGCCCGGACGAGTACATCCTGTACAAGCCGCGCTGGAGCGCCTTCTTCCGCACCCGGCTGCTGGGACACCTCACCGAACGTGAGGTGAGCACGGTAGTCGTCGCCGGCTGCAACTACCCGAACTGCCCGCGTGCCACGCTCGTCGACGCGAGCGAGCGTGATTTACGCACCGTCGCGGTGCGGGACGCACTCTCCCGCTGGACCAGCAACGCGGACGACGAGCTGACCGGTATGGGCATCGCCTGCCTGGAGACCGGTGAGGTCATCGCCGCCATCCGGTCTCGCATGGCTTCCGGCGCCGCGCCGGGCAGTACATCAACTTCTCTGATCGTCCAGCAGTAGACCAGCTCTGGTCGCCGGGCGGGACAGGACGTGATGGCCATGGACGCCGCGGTGAACGCAGGCGAAGGGGCGGTCGTGGCTCCCGATCATGAGGCCCCACTCCGTCGACTCTTGACGCAAGAAGCTATTGATATTAGCTTTGTGGCTAACAAGCTTAACTGGAGGTACGGGCATGACCGAGTTTCTGACCCACGACGGCGGCACGTTGGCCTATGACGTCGTCGGCGAAGGCCCGCTGATCGTGCTGTCCCACGGGATGGGCGACACCCGCGAGGCCTACCGTTTCCTCGCGCCGCTCCTGGTGGAAGCCGGCTACCGGGTGGCGACCGCCGACCTGCGCGGGCATGGCGAGTCGAGCACCGGGTGGGCGTCCTACACCCGGACCGACACGGCCGGTGACCTCGTGGCGCTGATCGAGCACCTGGGCGGCGGCCCGGCGGTGATCGTGGGCCACTCGTTCTCCGGCGGCTCCGCGACGATCGCCGCCGCGCACCCGGCGGTCGCCGCCGTTGTGGAGATCGGCCCGTTCACCCGGGTGCCGAAGGTCGCTTTCGGAGCGCTGTTCACGAACGCCCGCTACCGCACCGGCCTGCTCCGCCTGCTGCGCGCCGGCATCACCGGGAACGTGGACACCTGGCTGAGCTACCTCGACCACGCCTACCCCGGCGTCAAGCCGGCCGACTGGGCTGTCCGGCAGGCCGCGCTGGCCAGGACGCTGCGCGAGGACGGCCGGATGACGGTCGTGCAGAAGATGGGCCAGGCCGCGCCGAAGGATGCCGAGGCCGCCCTGCCGACGCTGGGCGTGCCCGCGTTGGTCGTCATGGGCACGCTCGACCCGGACTGGGCTGATCCGCGCGCCGAAGCCGACGGCATCATCGCGGCGATGCCGTCCGGGCTGGGGTCGGTCGTGATGATCGAGGGCGCGGGTCACTACCCGCACGCGCAGTTCCCGCACGAGGTCGCGGACGCCGTCCTGGCCTTCGTGAAAAGGACCGTGAATGCCTAGGGCGGGGCTGTCGAGTGAGCACGTAACGCGGGTGGCCGCCGAACTGGCCGACGAGGTCGGCTTCGCGGGCCTCACTCTCGCCCTGCTCGCCGACCGGCTCGGCGTCCGCACGCCGTCGCTCTACAAGCATGTCGACAGCCTGGCCGATCTGCGGCACAAGGTGGCGACGCTGGCGATGGAAGCCATCGCCGACACGGTCGGGGAGGCCGTTCAGGGCGTGTCGGGCAAGGAAGCCCTGTCCGCCTACCTCACCGCGCTGCGGGCGTACGTGACCGCGCACCCCGGCGCGTACAGCGCGACGATCGGCGAGCCCTTCGAGGGACCCGACGATCCGTTGCTGAAGGCCGGAACCCGGGTGATCGACACGATGGCCGCCGTGCTGCGCGGCTACGGTGTCCCCGAGGAGGAGATGGTCCACGCGATCAGGACGATCCGGAGCACGACCCACGGCTTCGCCGCGCTCCAGGTCGCCCAGGGCTTCCAGTGGACCGGCGATCCGGACGCATCCTTCGAGTGGATGATCGACTTCCTGGACCGCGGCCTGCGGGTCCAAGGCAGCTGAGAACTCGGAACGGCGACAGGTGCACGTGGCCACCGTGGTGACCGTCACGCCATTGCAGTCCGGCGTCGAGCCCAGCGGCCACCCGAGTGCGCCGCCCGCGCCCGGCCTGGCTAGAGCCAGAAGCCGTAGAACGGCAGATTCATTTGCCGATCGGGACTTGTCGTTGAGGATTGGGATACCCGCAGGCTTCTAGCGTGTCCGTATGCGGTGGAATGGACTCTTGCTGCCTCCACGGCGGGTTGGCCCGGCGGTTCATGGTGCGGCGCTATAGCGGCACGGCCTCAGTCGAGGCGTATGAGGCGGACGCTGCGGCCCGTCTGGATGAGATGCTGGTCGAAGCTGTGTTCAGTGCGGGCGCCCACATGGGCAGCGTCCTACCCTCCAAGATCACCTCATTCCCCCTTACGTCCCAATCCGAGGTACAGCCAGGGGTGCCGGGCTTGACTCTCAAGCGGCTTGAGATTCCATAGTGGCCGCATGAGCGACGACGAACCGTACCCGATCGGAGACGTGGCGCGGCGGACCGGCCTGAGCGTGAGCGCCATCCGGTTCTACTCCGACGCCGGCCTCACCGAGCCGACGCGCGTGACGGAGGCGGGCTACCGGCTGTACGACATCCGCGCCATCGCCCGGCTTGAACTCGTCCGTACCCTGCGCGACCTGGACACCGGCCTGGACGACATCCGCAGGCTGCTCGACGGCGGCACGTCGCTGCACGAGCTGCTCGCGCGGCACCTGGAGCTCGTCGAGCGGCAGGAGCGCGGCCTGCGCGCCAAGCGCGCCGTGCTGCGAACGCTGGTCAAGCAGGGAGGCACCGCCGCACAGGCGGCCCTGATGCACAAGCTCGTCTCGATGTCCGACGAGGAACGCGAGCGGCTCGTCGACGACTTCTGGAACGAGGTCGGCGACCACCTCGACGTGCCCCCCGGCTTCGTCGACCGGTTGCGCACGATGCGTCCGAACCTGCCGGAGGACCCCACGGCGGCCCAGCTCGAAGCCTGGATCGAACTGGCCGACCTGGTGCAGGACGAGGGGTTCCGCGACGCGGTCCGCGCCTACCTCAAGGACACGTACTCGGCGTACCCGGGCCGGTACGTGGCCGGCGCCCCGGTGCAGGACTTCATCCACACGACGGGCGCGCGGATCGGGGAGGAGATCACGGAGGCGTACCGTTCGAGGCTCGCGGCGGACTCGCCGCGCGCCCAGGAGCTGGCAGTCCGCCTCGCGGACGCGGCCGCCGAGCTGGCCGGCAAGCGGTCCACACCCGAGTCGCGCGAGCGGCTGGCAACGGCGTACGACCTGGCCAAGGAGCTCCGGCAGGAGGACTCCCCGGAGGAGGCCCGGTACGCCGCCACCCACGGCCGGTATCTGTCCCTGGTGGCCTCGATCAACGGGACCCCGGCCGACGCCGACGAGGAGACGGCCGCGCTCACCGGATGGCTGGCGGAGGCCCTGCGCGCCTCGGCCCGGCGGTAGCCACCTCACACCAGGAAGACCAGCTCGAAGGCGATCAGCGCGTCGAGCACGCCGCACCACTCGGCGTAGGAGCGGGCCACGACCTTGCCGCGCCGCAGGTGCACGAAGTCCCAGATGCCGTGCAGCAGCCATCCGGCGGCGATCACGTACCGGCCGACCTCGGAGGCGAGGGGCCAGCCCGATGGACGCCATCGCCCCGAACAGGACATCAGCTGTTCGAGGTCAGCGCTTGCCTCACGGACGCTGGCGGTCCCGTGCACGCTTGAGCTGCTGAGCTCAGCAAATATGCGGCCTCATGGTAGGTGCCTGCTGCCGATCAGGCGCGCCGACGCGCCGGAAGCGCTGCCGCTGAAGCATGGCGGCTGGCGCGCGGCGGGTCCCGCCTCCAAGCGGTGGATGCGCTTCTGTCCCTGTACGAGGCCGGCGGACGCCGCCCGGCCCTGAGGCCGCGGTCATGACCAGGCCGGGCAGCATTCTTACTCCGCTGCAACGGCGTATCCCCCGCGAGCAGCAGGTCGCCCAGGGCTGGATCACCTCGGACGGCCGCCAGGCCGACGGCTTCAAGACCCCGGCGCAGGGTGCGGCGACGGCCGTGTGGGCGGCCACCTCGCCCCTGCTCGACGCGTACGGCGGCGCGTACTGCCAGGACTGCGACATTGCCGAGCCCGCGACCACCGAGGACATGCTCGTCGGCGGCGTCAAGCCGTGGGCGACCGATCCCGATTCCGCATCTCGGCTATGGGCCCTCTCCGGCGAACTCACCGGGCTGGATTGCTTCTCCTGACTCAGGGGTGAGGTCACGCGCCACACCTCGTGCGCCTGCCGGAGAGCAGTGTGTCTTGAGCGTTACGCAGCCGAAGGGCTGGAGGCCGGTGCCGTGACCGGAGACGTTCGCCGGTGCCGCTGTCGATAGCGCAGGGGCGCCTCGCCCACCTCTCGCTTGAAGGCGGTGCTGAAGGCGCTCTCGGAGGTGTAGCCCAGCTGCGCGGCCAGTTCCCCGATCCGGACGTCGCCGTCGCGCAGCGCCCGCCGGGCCAGCAGCATCCGCCAGGAGCTGAGGTAGGTCAGTGGCGGGACACCGGCAACGGAGCGGAAGCGCACGGCGAACGACGTCCGCGACATCGCCGCCGCACGGGCCAGTTCCGCCAGCCCCCAGGGCCGGCCGGGTTCGCGGTGCATGAGGGTCAGCGCGGGGCGCAGGCTGTCGTCGGTCAGCGCCCGCAGCCACCCCGGCGGCAGTTCGGCCTGGTTCAGGTACGCCCGGAACACCTCCAAGATCAGCAGCTGGGCGTGCTGGCGTACGGCGAAGGCCGCGCCCATCCGCTCGGCCGTCACCTCCTCGACCAGCCGGTCGACGCACGCCCGCAGGGCGGGCGCGGCGGTGTGGCAGGAGCGAACGAGCGCCACCGGCGGCAGCGCCTGCGTCAGCAGCGCCGCGCCGGCCTGGTTCAGCTCGACGTGACCGCCGAGGATGACGTCGTCGGCGGCGAAGTCCGCACCGCCGACGCGCAGGGCGTAATCACCCGGCTCAGGCACGAACTCGACCGGCGGACCGTCACCGGTGCCGCCCTCGGCACGCATCCAGGAGCGGCCGGTCAGGACTGCGACGTCACCGGCCTCCATCTCGATCGGGGTGTCCAGCCCGTCGGCCGACAGCCGGCACCGGCCGTGCACCATCACCGTCAACTTCAGCGGGCTGGTGATCACCGACCGCGTGACCCATCGTCCCCCCACCGCGAACGCGCCGGAGACCTGGCCGCGCACCTCAAGGAGATCGAACACCTCCGACAACTGATCGACCATCACGCCCCGAACTATCGCGAAGGAAATCCGCACCGTCAAGCATTCATCGTTCGCCCGATCCCACCCATGCTGGAAGCGTGACCCACTCCACGGAAATCCGGCAGCCACCTGGCTCCGGCTGCACCGCGACGGAAGGCGAAGGGCTCGCCGGACCCTCCACCTGGGCAACGGGAACGATCCTCAAGGAGCAATTCATGGCACTCAACGACTCTGCGAAAGACCCGACGACATACGCTGCCGGCATCCCGGTGCCGGACCCCGAGCCCGTCTCCTCGTACCACCCCGTCCTGATCGATGTCCCAGGGCGCCCCGTTCCGCTGGCGGTTCGCGTGACGGCTCCGGCCGTCGGCAGTGACCTGCCGGTCATCGTCTTCTCGCACGGACACGGCCCGTCGACCTTCGTCCCCTCCTTCTACGGATACGGTCCGCTCGTGAACTTCTGGGCCGCGCACGGCTTCGTCGTGATCCAGCCCACGCATCTCGACGCCACGTTCCTCGGCCTGCGGGAGGCCGGCGATCCGGATGCGCCGCTGTACCTGAAGTCGCGCGCCGACGATCTTCGCCAGGTCGTGGACCACCTCGGCGAGATCGAACGCGCCGTTCCGGGACTCGCTGGGCGCCTGGACCCAGGCCGCATCGCCGCTGTCGGTCACTCGGCCGGAGGTCACACCGTCGGCCTGGTCTCGGGCCAGACCATCGCCGACACCAGCGACGGGTCGACGGTCGGAGCCGTCGACGACCGCTTCAGCGCCCGCGTCATGATCGCCGCTCCCGGCTGCGGCGAAGACCTGAACGGTCCAGCGGCGCAGCTCTACACCGCACTCACCAGCACCGGCTTCGATGGCATGACGCCCAAGGCGCTCATCGTCGTCGGCGAGAAGGACTGGAACCCCTTCTTCTCCGACCGGCAGGACTGGCGCAGCGACCCCTACGTCGCGGCGCCCGGGCCGAAGACCCGGCTGGAGATCTTCGACGCCGAGCACGGGCTCGGCGGCATCTCCACCTTCGACGCGGTCGAGACCACTGACGAGAACCCCGACCGGGTTGCCGCCGTACGCGCGCTCATCTGGGCCTACGTGCGCAGCGAGCTCTACCCCGAAGATCCGGCCTGGACGCGGGCCACCGCGGCGCTCGACGGCAGCACCACCCCGATCGGACGCGTCGAGTCGAAGTAGATCCCTGCGTACGCTGACGTGCTGTACCGAGGGCCTCGCTCAGCGGGCCGGTGACGGCTTCTGCCGGGGCGGCGTGAGACGCCCGCGTGGGGCAGGAGGCGGGAACGAGGCTCGCTTCTCGTGGGCGGCGGCCAGGTGGAGGTAGGCGGCGGCCGTCCAGGTGTAGGCACGGTCGCGCAGGCCCTGGCCGGTGCGGGCGTCGAAGTTCTCGGCGAACCCCGCCCGCTCACACAGCGCGCGGAAGCGGCTGCTGATCTCGTCGGCCAGGTTCGGATGCCCGGCGCGGCGCAGCCCGTCCTCGATCAGTACGGTCGAGGGCGCCCAGATGGGACCGCGCCAGTAGCCGTCGTCCAGGTAGTGCGGCGAATCCGGCAACTCGGTCGCGAGCCCGAACGCGGTCAGATGCCGCTCGATCCCGGCGGCCAGCGCCGCGCGGACGGGACGCGGCAGCTCTTCCCCCAGCACGATCGGCGAGGCCAGCGCCTCGAGCGCGGCAGCTCGTCACCGGCGGTCGCGCGCCCCCGCCGAGCGCCTCGACCGCCTCGGGCGGAACTTCCAATCCCCGCATGGGCTCCGGAGGCTCGACGAGGGTGCGAAACTTCACAACGTGCTCCTCTACTCCGCGTAGGGCTGGTCCTGCGCCTGCTCGCTGTAGCCGAGACTCCAGATGTAACCGTCCGGGTCGGCGAACGTGCCGCCGTACCCGCCCCACGGCAGGGCGCCGGCGGGCTTGAGAATCGTGGCGCCGGCCTTCTCCGCCTCCGCCATCACCTCGTCCACCCGCGCCTCACTCCGCACGACGTACGTGAGCACCAGCCCGCTGAAGCCGCTGCCCTCCGGGCTCGTCCCCGCCAGGCCGGCCAGACCTTCCCGGCCGTAGAAGCCGACGGGCGAGGCGCCGTCCGACTCGAAGAACACCGAGATGCCGTAGTCCTGCCCGATCTTCCAGCCGAGCCCTTCGGTGTAGAACTGCTTGGCCCGGTCCATGTCCCGGACGCCGAGAAGGATCGAGCTGACGTGTGCCTTCATGTCTTACTCCTTATGTGTGGATGGTTATGCGGTACATGGGTGATCATGCGGCCGGCCGTCCAGGCACGGGTGCGCGCTGCTGATACCGGTCGAGCGCGATGCTCGCTGCTTCCCGCCCTGTCTGAGGACGGTCCTCAGCCCCAGCTCTGGCCGGCCGGCTCCTTGACGGTGGCGTTGAGGCGGTTGAAGAGGTTGGTGATCCCGATGCTCATGAGGAGGCCGGAGATCTCCGCCTCGGAGAAGTGGTCGGCGATCTCGTCCCAGAGCGTGTCGGGGACGGCCTCGCCGGAGCGATCGGCGACCCGGGTGACGTGCTCGGCCAGGGACAGGGCGGCCCGCTCGGCGCTGGAGAAGTACGGGGCCTCCTGCCATGCGGCCACGGCCGCGATCTTGTTCTCGTCGGCGCCGGCCTTCCGCATGCTCTTGGTGTGGCTGACCACGCAGGCGCTGCAGCCGTTGATCTGGCTCGTGCGCAGGCCGACGATCTCCTGCAGTTCCTGGGAGATCCCGCTGCTGTTGATGCCCTTGAAGATGGCCTGAATGCCGGTCATGACATCGGGGAGGACGTAGGCCGGGTTCTTCATGCGAGCTTCCATCGTTCTTCCTCTTTCTCGTCGTTCCTGCTGGGGGTCTGGTCCGAGGTACGGGACGGATGCGCGAGGTTCAATCGCCGGGCCCGCACCAGGCCCGGCATATCGGTTCGGGCAGTGGAGCGAGGATCGTGGTGACGACCTGTTCGCTCGCACCGTCCAGGAGCCACGGCAGGATCCGGGACGCATCGCCGCTGATCCACTGGGTGTGGGTCTGCCCGAAGCGCGCCCACTGCTCCTGGGTGATGACTGCCTGGATCACCGGTAGCGCCTGGTCCTCTTCGTGCCTGAGGTGGCCGGTGAGGCCGGTGACCAGGGAGTCGGTGAGGTCGCCGAGCCGGTCCATGCCGATCTCGGAGTGGGCCAGTGCCGTGTCGATCGCCTCGATGACCTGGTCGATGGCGGCGTGCTCGGCCTCCATCGCCTCCAGCAGCGTCAGGTCGGCGGGCCGGTCGGCCAGGGACTGTCGCAGCGCGGGCCACAGGGCGTGGTCCTCCGCGGTGTGGTGGACGCGCAGGGATGTCTTGAACAGGTCCCAGCGGGCCGCGGTGCGCAGGATGGCGCGGCGGTCGCCGCCGACCCGAGCGGTAACCCTGGCCAGGTGCTCGGCCTCGCGACGCAGCGCGTCATGCATCGCATGCATCGTCGTCATGTCGAGCAGCCTGCTCACGGCCTTCTCCTTCAAGCGGTCGGCTCCGGCACCGCGCTCACGTGCGGTTTCGGACGTCTCCCACCTTGGAGCGGTCGCGCGTCTGCATCAACGCGAGATTCCGTATGATTCGATAAGTGGAACTTATGAGGCAAATGAGGAATAAGTGGAGATTCGGGATATCGAGATCTTCCTGACTCTGGCCGAGGAGTTGCACTTCGGCCGGACCGCCAGCCGGCTCCACGTGTCCCAGGCCCGAGTCAGCCAGGCCATCAGCCAGCAGGAACGCCGCATCGGCAGCCCGTTGTTCGACCGCTCCAACCGCCGTCAGGTCCGTCTGACCCCGGTCGGACAGCAGTTGCGCGACGACTTACGGCCGGTCTACTCGGGGCTGCAGCAAAGCCTTGAACGCGCCCGGATGGCCTCGCGAGGCATCACAGCGCGCCTGCGCGTGGGCATGCTGCCCTTCAACGTCCACGACTTCCACCCGTACTGGCAGGAATTCCGCGCGCGGCACCCGCAATGGGAGCTTCAGCTACGCCGCGCCCGTTTCATCGACCCGTTCGCCGCCCTCCGCAGCGGTGAGATGGACGTCCTGATCGCCTGGCTGCCCGTGGAAGAACCCGACCTGACCGTAGGCCCGCCGCTGCTCACCGACCGCAGGGTGCTCGCCGTCTCCGGCGCCCAGGAACCGGCCGGGCGGTCCTCGATCCCGCTGGAGGCGCTCGGTGACTTCCAGCACGCCATCGCCGCCGACATGCCGGACTACTGGCTGGACAGCTACCTGCCCTTCCACACCCCGCGCGGGCAGACGATCGAACGCATCGCCCCCATCACCAGCACCGACGAACTGATCGACCTCGTCGGCACCGGCGAGATCGTCCATACCTTTCCCGCGCACGTCACCCGGTATTGGTCGATGCCCCACCTGCGCTGGCTGCCCATCCCCGACATGCCGCCCCTGACGTACGCCCTGGTGTGGCAGACCGACACCGAAAACGACCTTGTCCGAGCCCTCGCCCAGACCGTCCACGACCTGGGCGCCACCACCGCATGAGCAGCGCCCGTGCCCGCGAGCCCGGCGGGACACCCTGGTCGGCCCTCTACCAGTGCTGACGGCAGGGTCCCTGACCGGTCATGTGCACGCAGGACGGTCACCACGGGGTGGGTGCCCGCCTTCGCGGCGAGCCGCGAACCGACGTCCCGCCGGCCGATCAGCTGTACGGGGTCGGCCAAGGACGCCGGCGAGGCGGTGCAGTTCGTTCTAGCGTTGGCGCGCATCGGCGCCGCTCGGCCTCGGCTGCCCGCCCATCGTCGGCGAGTCGGTTGCCGTTGCCTGGAGCGGCGCCGCCGACGGCGCTCCGGTCAGCTTCACCCGGCGCGCGGGAAGATCGGCGCCGGCCAGATACACAACCGCCTGGTCGCGCTCGGGTTCACCGGCACCGATAGCACCGCCCAGCGCGCGGTGTCCGCCGAAGAGACGTTCAGCCGGCGGTGTGCCTGGACGCTCCGGGGCGCAACCGTTCCAGGCGGCGCCAGTGCTCCATCACCGCTGCTCGTCCCTCCGCGGTCAGCTGGATCCAGGTCTCCGTCCGCTTGCCCGCAAGTTCCTTGCGCACCTGGACGATCCCGCCGTTCTCGAGCTTGGCCAGATGGGAGGAGAGATTGCCCGGCGACAGGCCCGTGACACGCTGCAGGTAGAGGAAATCGGCCTCCTTGCAGGATTCCAGGGCGGCGGTGATGGCCAGCCTGGCCGGTTCATGGACGAGCTTGTCCAGGTTGGCCAGCTCCTGAAAGGGCTCACTCACCGGACTCGTTCCCGCCTAGCACGCGCCTGAGCAGCAAGTGGCTCCAGACCCCCAGCAGAACGGCAGCGCCACAGCACACGCCCAGCAAGATCGACAGATCGGACAGGGGATGGCCGCCGCTTTGGAAGGGCAGCAGCCCGCCCACGATGAGGGCGACGCCCGTCAGGAGGAACGGAGGCGCGAGCGGACGCAACCGCCGGCCCGCCACCAGCACACCCGCCCCCACGGCTACCGCCTCCGGGCTGAACGGCAGGGCGGGCGCGAACGTGTGCAAGACGGCGACCACGGCGAACACCACGCCCGTGGCCACCAGAGCCGAGCGCCCCTGCTCCCGCTGAGCCCGGACCGCGCCGTACCTGCGCCGGTAGTAACCGCTCAGCACCGGCATGGCGGCGAATGCCGCCACCAGCCCCACCGTGGCCATGCCCCACCAGATCACCGCAGCGCCTTGGCTGCCGGAGCGGGGATCCACGACGAACAGAACGCCGAGGACCGTCAGCAAGGGCAGGACGACGAGCCCTTGGAGCATCTCGTAATGCGCAGTGACGAAGCGGACTCGTTCCAGATCGTGCACCGAGTGGCTTTGCACGCGTGCCTCCGTTCTCGACAACATCAGACCTGTACGGTAACGCAGAGCGCTTTGCAACGCAAAGCGCTCTGCGTTGGCAAGTGCGACGGACTCTGCGCCCAGGAGGCCGAGTTGACGAAGATCATGCACGCCCTTGTAGTGATCAGACTTCGCCCGGACCGGTCGTGCTGGCGGGCGGAGTCCTGGCCAACGACGGCCCGGTCCGCAGAGCCGTCATGCGGTCACTGACCGGACCGGAGCCCGTACCGGCCATGGCGGAGGTGACCGGTCTGCGCACCGCCCGCGACGGGCCGGGGGCGGCGAGCTGGCTCGCCGCCCTCGAACACCTGGGAGACAGCCGGGCGCGGGCGGCACACCTGCGGTTCACCACCGCGGACGGATGACGGCTGGTCGCGGTGGTCATGATCACCTGCCGCGTAGTCCTCCGACCGGACGATCTGCCCGCAGGTCACTTCAGGGCGGTGGCGGCGGTGTCCCGCTGAGGACGGAGCGGCCCGAGGGTGAGCAGCTGATGTCCGAGGCGTGAGCGGCGTCCGGACCACATACGGGGCTGCCCATCGCTTCCCCGGACCAACGCCGGCGGCTTATGCCTGCTTGCCGCTGCGAGAGGTTCACCCGGAATGGACCTGCCTCTACTGTGAACGAGGTGGGCGCGGATTTGCACGAGGTGCTTGGTGTGCTGGGGCTCCTCGGGGTTGTGGCGCTGTTTGTCATGCTGGTGTCCGGCGGCTCCGAAGCCAAGCCGGCCGACAACGAAGTCGACCCGGCCGTGAAGCGACGGCGGTGGGAAGTGCGGGTCCAGGGGGCACGCCGCCTCCTGGAGGTCTGCCTCACCAACGTCGCCAACGGGGAGAAGCACTACCAGGAGGCAGAGAGGCGCCTTGCCACTCCTGGTTCGGAGAGCCTTGCGGTCATGGAGATCGAACAGGCCTGCATCTACGGGCACTGGCGGGCGCTGCTGCACTTGGCGGTGATCCGCGCGATGGAGATGAAGCCCCAAGAGGCGATATGGGCGTTCGACAAGGCCGTCCTGGTGGTGAATCCTGCGGGGATCGAGCCCGATGACTTCCGGCCCAAGATGGTGGGGATGGCCCTGATCTGGATGGAGGCCCGCCCGGGGCTGGCCAAGGTGCTGGAGGATTCCGTAGGCCGGAGACATCCTGGCGTGTCCGGCGCGCAGCTGCGAGCCAGAGCCGTCGAAGAGATCATCGAGACGATCCCGCCCTTGAAACCATGAAGCGGGACTGCCACAGGCCGGGCGGGCCCTGAGCTCAGCCGAGGGTGGGCCAATACACCGCCGCAGGCATGCGACAGCGCCTTCAGTCACAGCCCGGACGTCACCTACAGACGCGAGCCGCAACGGTGACCGCCCGCCCGTGACGCCCGATCGGCGGCTGGGGGAGGGGCGTCTCAACCATCCGCCGATCGCGGGCGTTGGTAACGGGTGAGAGGAGTCACCGTGGACCCCAACGACAGCTTCCGTGAGTTCATGGCCGTCCATCAGCAGTCGCTGATGCGGACGGCGTACCTGCTCACGGGGGACGCCCACCTGGCCGAGGACCTGCTGCAGAGCGTGCTGGTCAAGGTGCTCGGCCGATGGCCCAGGCTGGCGGGCCTCGCCAGCCCGCAGGCGTACGCCCGCAAGGCCCTGGTCAACCAGTACATCTCGTGGCGCCGGCGGCTGGCCAGGGTGGCCGAGCTGCCGAGCGCCGAGCCGCCGGACCGGCCGTACTCCACCGAGGATTCGACGCTCGTCCGGATCGTCATGCTGCGGGCGCTCGCGCAACTGCCGCCCAGGCAGCGGGCGGTGATCGTGCTGCGCTACTACGAGGATCTCACCGAGCACGAGACCGCCAAGCTGCTGAACTGCTCGATCGGCACGGTCAAGAGCCACGCCCATCACGCGCTCGCCCGGTTACGGGCGCTCGCACCCGAACTGGCGCCGCGGTTCGCCGAGCTGGAAGACCTGAAGGGAGCACACCGATGACCGGGCTGCGAGACGCGCTGAACGACGTGGCCGACAGCGCCCCCCGGGTCGACCTGACCGAGCGCACGATCGGGATGCGCAACCGGCGGCGGCGCAGGACGACCTCGATCGTCGCGGCGGCCGCGGTGGTCGCCGTCGCGCTCGGCGTGACGGCCGTCGTACGGACGCAGGCCGCGCGGCCGGCCCCCGCCGTCGCGCCCCGGACGGCGACCGACCTGCCGGCGCGCGGGGTGGGGCCGCTGAGCCACGCCTACATGACGTTCTGCCGGCCGCCGGGCGGCAAGGCGCCGGCGGGATGCGTGAATGGCGGCTGGCGGGTGGTCACCCGCGACGGCACCACGTACCGGGTGGCGCGGGCCCTGGCCGGGTCCCAGGCACCCCTTCGGACGAGCCCGCTGGCGATCAGCCGCGACGGCCGCAAGATCGCGTACTACGACACCGCGGCCGGCACCTTCGCGGTGCGCGACCTCGCCTCCGGCGCGGTGACCACGGCGCCGACGAAGGTGCCCACGGCCTGGCTCGGCAGCATCGCGCACCTCCTGCTGTCGGACGACGGCCGCTTCCTGGCCTTCACCAAGAGGCCGCCGCTCAAGGACCCGGCCATGCTCTTCGACCTGCGCGAACGCATGTCCCGGCCGCTGCCCAACGGCTGGAACCCGATCGGCCTGTCCCCGGACGGTGACACGATCACCCTGGCGGAGTACGCGCCCAGAACCCGGCTGCGGACCATCACCCGGCTCTGGCGGACGTCCACGGCGGGCAACACGACGACCGTCGACGTCGCCGGGCACTATCTGGCTGGGGCGCTCGGGCCCGACGGGAACCGCGTCGTCGCGGTGGAGAGCGTGGAAACGGGCATCACCGGATGCCTGCGAAGCGGCCCCGACCTGGTGCATCTGGACCGGAAGACCGGCAAGGCGCTCCGGCGCGTCCCCGTGCGGGGCCTGTCCATGACGGCCAACCAGGTTCACCTGCGCGGCTGGACCGGCCCTCACGAGATCACCGCCCTGGCCACACCCCTGGCCTGCCGCGAGCGGGACGACGACGCCCCGGCACCGAGCTTCGACCCGCCCTACGTCCCTTTCACGGCGTACGCGGTGAACGTCGAGACCGGCAAGGCCAGGAAGCTCGCCACCTACACCGCCCAGGGCTTCTTCCAGCTCGTGCTCCCGGGCTTCCCCGGCACCCTGTGACGGCGGGCGGCGCGCGCGTGCTCGCGGGCCGTCTCCGTCCGCCCCATGCGGTCGGCCAGCTCGGCGAGGACCTGATGGGTGGAGCCCCAGCACGCGCTGCCGATCCCGAGCACGACGAGCAGGTCGGCGGAGGGCAGGAGCGTCTCGTACAGGTCGTGCGGCGAAGGGGTGCCGAGGCGGGCGGCGATGAGACCCCAGACGGGGGTGAGGAAGTCGGCGGTCCAGTCCTGCCTGATCCGGGCGCCCCACCGGGCGATCAGGTCGTGGGCGAGGTCGGTCCGCCCGGATTCGGCGGCGGCGAGGATCGCGAGGGGCCGGACGGGCTCCAGGTGGCGCTCCTCGGCCGCGGCCAGGAGGTCGTCCAGCACCGTGCCGCTCTCCCCGTGGGCGCGGGCGCGAGAGTAGGCGGTCGCCAGCCGCCGGTACGGCGCGCCCCACAGGCTGGAGCCGTACCGCGGCGACGCGTGCCCCGTCGCGAGCTGTTCCACCTGGTCCCAGTCGCCGTCGAGCATGTGGCGGCCGGTCTGCGCGATGCGCACCATCGCCTCCAGGTCCGGCCGCCGGTCGCGGTCGAGGAGGCGTTCGCAGCGGGCCAGCTCGCGGTCCCACTCGTCCAGCTCCGCCGTACGCAACAGGCAGGCCAGGCGGGTGACGCGGGCGACCAGTTCGGTGCTCGGCGACAGTCCCGGCAGCGCCGCCATCCGTTCGGCGACGGCCCGGCGCTCGTGGGTACGGCCGGGCACGAAGGCGGCGAGCAGGTGGTTGCTCAACGTGCGCGCCTGCAGCATGTGGTCGCCGGTCCGGCCGGCCAGGTCGATCGCCTGCGCGGTGAGGCGTTCGCCTTCGCCCTGCCTCGGGCCGTAGTGCAGCTCGACGCCGAGCGTGCCGAGCAGCCGGGCCCGGTCGGCGTCCGGAAGTGGCCCGTCGAGCAGCCCTTCGAGGGCTGCCACGATGCGCTCGTCGACCTGACCGTAGGGCCGCCAGTACCAGAGCGCGGGCGTGCCGAAGAAGCTCAGCGCGTCGATCATGGCGGTGCGGTCGCCGAGCCGGTCGGCCAGCTCGATGGCTTCGAGCAGGTCCCGCTCCGCGGCCTCGGCATCGCCGTTGGCGCGCCTGGCGTGCGCCTGGCCGATCAGCAGCCGGGCACGGGTGGCCTGGTCGCCGGGCGGCAGGTGGGTCAGGGCGAGCTGCCAGAACTGCACGGACTCGGTGTGGGCGAGCTGGCGCGCCGCGTGCTCCGCCGCGCGGGCGGCGTGCCGTACAGCGCCGGCGGCGCCGCCGACCTTGGCGGCCTGGGCGAAGTGGTGGGCCAGCGTGGCGGCTTCGGCGTCGGCGGTGTACGGCTCCAGCGCCCGCCCGACGCGCAGGTGCAGGCGGGCTCGCTCGACCCGGGACAGCTTGCCGTACAAAGCTTGGCGGACCAGAGCGTGGCCGAAGCGGTAGTCGGGTCCGTCGGCGGGCTCGGTCAGCAGTCCCGTCGCCACAGCCGGTTCCAGGGCGAGCATGACCTCCTCCGCCGATCTGGAGGTGACGGCCACGAGCGTCTCGACGTCGAGCTCGCGCCCCACGACCGCCGCGGCGCGCAAGAGCTCGCGGGTCTCCTCCGGCAGGCGGGCGACCCGGCGGTCGATCACGTCGCCCGCGCCCCTGGGTACGGCGGTGGGGTCGCGGCGCTCGCTCTGCCGCAGCCGCAACACCTCGCCGAGGTAGAACGGGTTGCCGCCGGTGCGCTGCAGCAGCGTGCCCGGTTCGTCGTCGAGGTTCCTGGCGCGCAGGTAGGCTGCGACTTCCTCCAGGGTGAACGAGGTCAGCTCCAGCCGGTCCGCCCCGTGCTGGCGGGCCAGCGCGGCGAGTGTGTCGCCCAGTTCGTGGGGGTGGTCGCCGGGCTCGGTACGGACGGTGACGACCGCCAGGACCGGGAGCCGAGAGAAGGGGCCGGCCGCGTAGGCGAGCAGCCGCAGCGAGGAGGCGTCGGCCCAGTGCAGGTCGTCCAGGATCACCAGGAGCGGCCAGGGGTCCTCGGTGAGGGCCGCGACGGCCTGTTCGAACCGGCCGTACAGGGTCGGTTCGAGGGCTTCACCCGACAGCGGCTCGCCCGCGTGGCCGCTCTGCCGGATGATCTGCGTCCAGGGCCAGAAGGCGGGAGCCGTACCCTCCGCGCAGCGCCCCCAGGCGACGCGGAAGCCACGCGCCTGCGCCAGCTCGGCCGCGACCTGGGCGAGCCTGGACTTGCCGATGCCCGCCTCCCCCGTGACCAGGACGACGCCGCCCCGGCCCGCGCGGGTCTCGGCGAACCGGTGTTCCAGCACCGCGAGCTGGTCCGATCTGCCGATCAGCGTGGTAGTGGCGGGCGCGGGGGTGGGCGGGGCGGGCGGTTCAGGGGCAGGTGTGGCCGGGCGCAGCTCCGCCGTCTGGCCGAGCACGGCCTGTTCCAGGGCGCGCAGTTCGGGTCCCGGATCGAGGCCGAGATCCTCCGACAGCCGGTCCCGCACACGGCGCAGCGCCGCCAGCGCGTCGGCCTGGCGGCCGGAGCGGTAGAGGGCGAGCGCCAGCAGCGCCCATCCGCGCTCGCGGTAGGGGTGTGCTTCGACGAGGTCGTGCAGGCCGGGGACGAGCGAGGCCGCCTCGCCGAGTGCGAGCCGCGCGTCGAAGCGGTCCTCCAGCGCCGCGGTCCGTACCTCGGCGAGCCGCGCCACGGTGGGCCGCGCGAACTCCTGGCCGGCGAACTCCCCGAGCGGATCGCCCGTCCACAGCGCCATGGCGCGGTCGAGGGCCGAGATCGCCTCCTGGTGCTCGCCGCGCGCCAGGGCCAGCCGCCCTTCCTCGGCGTACGAGACGAAGCGCCCGAGGTCCACCTGGCCGGGAGCGACGGCGAGCAGGTAGCCGGGCTCGCGCGTGAGAAGCACCCTCGGCGGGGTGCGCGCCGCCCGGCCGGGCTCCAGGATCCTGCGCAGGTGCGCGATGTACGCCTGCAGCGTGCGCGTGGCTCCGGCCGGTGGCTCGCCGGTCCAGAGCTCGTCGATCAGCCGGTCGAGCGAGACTACGCGACCCGGCTCCAGCGCCAGCATGGCCACGAGCGCCCGCTGCTTGCGGGTGCCCAGATCGTACGGCTCGCCGGAGGCGTCGGAGACCTGCACCGCACCGAACAACCGAAATGCCAGCATCATCCCACTTTGCAGGTAGATTCCCCGAGGTCACAGCATATGCCGCCCGCCTCAACCGGACCTCAGCTCGACCCCAGCTCACCTGCGAGAGCCTTGCTCCAACGCCGACGAAGGGGATGCGACATGAACATCGGGGACGAACTGCGCAGTGTGGTCAGGGGCGCCGTGCTCGCGGCCGGGGACGACGGCTTCGAGCAGGCTCGCCGCCCGTGGAACCTGGCGGTGGAGCAGCCCGTCCGCGCGGTCGTGGAGGCCGCCGACGCCGACGACGTGGCGGCTTTGGTACGGCACGCGCGCCTGGCCGGTCTCACCGTCACCACCCAGCCGAACGGCCACGGCGCCAGCGGTGACGTGGACGACGTGATCCTGCTCCGCACCGGCAGGCTGGACGACCTGGAGATCCGCCCGCAGGAACGGCGGGCCCGAGCGGGCGCCGGCGTGAGCTGGGGCCGGGTGCAGCAGGCGGCGAGCCCGCACGCGCTCACCGGACTGGCGGGCAGTTCCCCGGTGGTCAGCGTCACCGGCTACACGCTGGGCGGCGGTCTGAGCTGGTTCAGCCGCAAGCACGGCTTCGCCGCCTCCAGCGTGCGCGCCTTCGCCGTCGTCGACGCCGACGGCGCTCGTGCCCGGGTCGACGCCGACAGCGACCCCGACGTGTTCTGGGCCCTCCGTGGCGGCGGCGGTGACTTCGCGATCGTCACCGCCGTCGAGTTCGACCTGCACCCCGCTCCCGCCCTGTACGGCGGGCGGATGCTGTGGCCGGGCGACAAGGCCCGCGACGTCCTCGCGGCCTACCGGGAGATCACCGCCGACGCGCCCGAGGAGCTCACCGCCTGGTACGACCTCCTGCGCTTCCCCGGCGCCCCGCCCATGGTCGCCGTGGACGTGACCTTCCTCGGCTCGCAGGGGGACGCCGAACGGCTGCTCCGCCCGCTCGACAAGATCGACGGCGGGCTGTCGGACTCCCGCGCCATGATGGCCGTCGCCGACCTGCCCGCCATCACCGCGGAACCCACCGATCCCGGCGCCGGCCGCTCCCGGGCGGAACTGCTGACCGGGCTGGGACCGGAAGTCGCCGACGTGTTGCTGGAGCGGCCCATCGACCCGCTGCTCAGCGTGCAGCTCCGGCACCTGGGCGGCGCGCTGGCCCGCCCCTCGGACACGGCCGCTGGCCACCTGTCCGAGCCGTACGCCCTCTACCTCTTCGGCCTGTCCCCCACCCTGGAGGCGGGCGCCGCCGTCGCCGAACGGCAACGCGAACTCAGCACCTCGCTGCTGGCGCACACCAGCGGGCGCAAGCCGTACACCTTCCTCGGCCAGGGGGAACGCGCCGCGAGCGCCTTCACGGGCGCGACTCTGGCCCGCCTCCGCGACCTCAAGCACGCCCGCGACCCGCACGGGGTCTTCCGGAGCAACTTCCCAGTCCTCGCCTGAGCTCGCGGCCGGCCGGGGTGCGGTTGGGCGCCTGATCATGTCCCAGCGACACCAGCCACACGGCGGGACGTGGTGGTGAGCCTGCCTGTGCTGGAGGCGGAGTGGTAGTGCGGGTCCCCGCAGTTCCCAGGGCAAGGCAGGGCAGCAGGGAGCCGCGGCACCGGGAGGGGACAGCTCTCGGCCGAGGCCTGTCAGCCTGCCGCCGGGCGCTGCCCGCCGTCATGGCGAACCGTCCCGAGAGGGATGCAGTTGTCCGGGGTTCCGGTACGTACCCCCTCGCACAGTTGAGCCCGCGACATGTCGGCCTTCTCCGGTACCAGTTGCCAGGCGCGAGTCCAGTACGGAGTGTCCGCCACCAGGTCGCCAAACTGCTTCGAAACGCCGGTGCCGTACTCCGGGGAATGCATTTCCTCTTCGGTGAAGTAGTTGGTCCCGTTGTCCATGCCACCACAGCCGACCTGGCTGTTGGCTTCCCGGGCGGACTTGCAGCCGTCGTAGTGAACCACCCAGTACGCCTGGGGATGCGGGGCCTTGAGGGGGCGTCCCGGAGCGCTGGTGACCTTCAACACGAGCTGGATGTATGTCAGGCCCAGCGGCGCCGGGGATTGCGGAGCGTCGGGACTGAGCTGGGCGTCCACGATCTGAACCGAGTGCGGATAGGGCCCCTTCTTCACAGACAGCACCGGACCGCGTCCCTCGAACGAGGCACCCGATGGAGAGGGCGACGGGCTCACCGCGGCAGACGTCTCTGGCGTGACCGCCAGGTCCGGGGCAGGCCGGTCCGGTGGCGCCCACCCTCCGCACGCAGCGAGAAGAGCACTGCAGGACAGGGCAGAACCGCCTCGCGCCCACCGGACCAGGTGCATGCGTCCACCGTTCCCCATCGATCCTCCCCTTGGCTGCAACGGGGTCGCGCTCCCAGCCACCCCCTTCTGATCTTGGAACACAGTAGCGAAAGCGGTTCTTCAGGCTTTAGAGGGCATCTGATCTTCTTCCGTAATGAGCTGTCCGTATCGGAGCGCGCTGGCCGGACCACAGCGTCGGCGCCGGCTCAGGGGTGGCGGCGGTGCCGATGCGGGCCGGCCCGCGTCGCGACCCAAGCCGCACTCACCTGAGCGCCGTCACGTTCGATTCGCCCGGGAGCCGGGGGAGCGCCGCCATCCGATCCTGCCGCGCGGGGTGCGGATCAACACGGTCTCTCCCGGACCGACCCGCACTCCGGCCTGGGAGAGCGAGCACGGCATCGGCGCAACACTGGCAGCGGCCAACGGCAGCACCGTCGCGGACTTCCTGACCGGCTTCCCGGCCAAGGCGGGCTTCAACACCGGGCGACTCACCGAACCCGACGAAGTCGCCGCACTCGTGCTGTTCCTGGCCTCCGGACAGGCCCGCAACATCAACGGCGCCGACTACGTCATCGACGGCGGCCAATCCAAGACGGTCTGACAGGCGTGCGGAACCACCAGCCGAGCGCCTGTCCCCGGAACGCCGGGCCGCAGGCCGGGCAGTGGGAGCCTCGTCGGAGGCGCAGCCGGCACGAGATGCTAGGCACCGGAGCCGGGGACATACGTCGCCCATCGCACGGTCCTGCCTGGGGCCCTCGGAACGCCGGAGGGCGACAACAAGTGTGCGGCACCAGTAAACACATCTGAAAAGATATATACCCGTAATATCAGCCCCCGGTGTCGAAACCTCCCGATCTTTTTAGAATTTGCCCTGTCGGCCCGCCCCAGCCGGTGAAACCCGTTCTGCAATGTGCTCTGCCCCATCATCGGTTCACCGGCGCAGGGAGGCTTCTGTGCGGGCAGGTAAAGCGTCGTTATGCGTGATAACGGCCGCCGTCACGGTGGCAAGCCTTCTGTACGCCCCTCCGGCGTACTCGCTCCCGACGGTCAAGGGCGCACCGGAGGTCGGTGATGACCGGCCTCCGGTGCGGGGAGAGCGGGTGGCGGTTCGCCCGCGCACCACCGACTCAAGGGCGGGGGAGCGGGTGGCGCGGCCCCGGTGGCCGTCCGCGGGCGACGCCGCCGAGCTGCGCGCGACGGGGAACGCCCGGGTGCGCGTCCTCGACAGAGGCGCCGCGGCGAAGGCCGGCGTGAGCGGGCTGCTGTTCACCGTGGACAGCGCGGGCCCGGCCGAAGTGCGCGTGTCCTATTCCGGGATCGGCGAAGCCTACGGCGGCTCCTACGGGTCCCGCCTCCGGCTCGTCCGGCTGCCTGACTGCGCGCTGACCAGCCCCGGCGCCGGCGCGTGCCGTGCCACCACCCCGGTGCCCGCGGAGAACGACGCCGAGTCCCGGACACTGACCGCCGACGTCGCCGCCGGGCAGGCGGTGTTCGCCGTCCAGGCCGGTCCCGCGAGCGCGCTGGGCGACTATCGGGCCACACCGCTGGCCGAGGCGGCGACCTGGAGCGGTGGCGGGAACTCCGGCGACTTCAGCTGGTCCTACCCGCTGCGCGTGCCGCCGGTGCCGGGCGGACTGACGCCGCAGGCGGCGATCGGCTACTCCTCCGGCTCGGTGGACGGCCGGACCTCCAGCACCAACAACCAGTCCTCATGGGTGGGCGAAGGCTTCGCGCTGTGGCCGGGGTTCATCGAACGCAGCTACAAGGCGTGCGTGGACGACGGCGCCCCCACGAGCAACGGCGTCGACCCGGGCGACCAGTGCTGGGCGTACGACAACGCGACCGTCACCTGGAACGGGAGGGGCGGTGAGCTCATCAAGGCAGCCGACGGCACGTGGCGGACGCGGGGTGACGACGGCACCCGGTTCGAGCGTCTCACCGACGGGCCGAGCCGCGGCGGGGACGGCGACGACGACGGCGAGTACTGGAAGGCCACCACACCCGATGGCACCCAGTACTTCTTCGGCCGTGACCGGCTGCCCGGCTGGACCACGGAACGGCCGCGCACCGGATCGGTCTGGACGGCCCCGGTCTTCGGCAACCAGGCCGGCGAGCCATGCCATGACCCGGCGGGGTTCGCGAAGTCGTCGTGCCACCAGGCGTGGCGCTGGAACCTCGACCACGTCGTGGACACCCATGGCAACGCCATCACGTACTACTACGCCAAGGAGAGCAACCGGTACGGCCGCAACGTCTCCCTGACCGACGATGTCGCCTACGAGCGCGGCGGCCAGCTGAGCCGCATCGAGTACGGCCTGCGGTCCGACGACCTGTTCGCCCCGCCCCCGGCCAGGATGGTGTTCGGCACCGCGGAACGCTGCCTCCCGGACAGCGGCTTCGACTGCGCCCCCGCCAAGATCGCCGGCTCCCCGGACAGGTGGCCCGATGTGCCGTGGGACCAGAACTGCGCGGCGGGGTGCACCGCGAAGGGGCTGATCTCGCCGACCTTCTGGTCCCGTAAGCGGCTCGCCGACATCACCACGCAGGTCAGGCGGCCGGACGGCGGCTACCGCGACGTGGACACCTGGCGGCTGCGCTACAGGTGGGGAGACGCCGACGTGGACCGGCCGTTGCTGCTGGAAGGGATCGAGCACACGGGCAAGGCCACCGGCACGCCGGTGACGCTCCCCGAGGTCACCTTCAACCACGTCCAGATGAAGAACCGGATCGACCGCGTCGGCGACGACATCCCCCCGTTCGTCAAGTACCGGCTCGGCGCGATCTTCGACGCGTACGGCGGCCAGATCGAGGTCCAGTACTCCGGCGAGGACTGCACCCTGTCCGACCTGCCCGCCCCCGAGACCAACACCAGGCGGTGCTTCCCCGCCATCTGGCAGCCCGCCGGGCGCGACAGTCCGATCCGCGACTGGTTCCACAAGTACGTCGTGACGAAGGTGATCCGGTCGGACCGCACCGCCCGGTCGCCGGACATGGTCACCAGCTACCGCTATCTGGGCGGCGCGGCCTGGCACTTCGCCGACGACGACGGCCTGGCCAAGGCCAAGGAGAAGACCTGGTCGCAGTGGCGCGGCTACGGGCGGGTACAGATCGGCACCGGTGGCGACGGCGAACCCCTCACCCTTGAGGAGAACCTGTATCTGCGGGGCATGGACGGCGACCGGCTCAACGCCTCCGGCGGCACCAAAGACGTCACCGTCTCCGACGGCGAGGGCGGCACGCACACCGATCACAACGCCCTGGCCGGGTTCGAGGTGAAGCGCACCGTCTACACCGGCCCGGGCGGATCCGTACACACCAAGACCGTCAACACGCCCTGGCAGCATCAGACCGCTTCCCGCGTCCGCTCCTGGGGCACCTCCAACGCGGTTCTCACCGGCACCGCCACCACCCGTACCTGGACCGCCGTGGACGGGGGCTCCTGGCGGGAAACCCGCACCGACACCGCGTACGACACCGTCACGGGTCTGCCGACCCAGATGGACGACCACGGCGACACCGCCCGCCAGGACGACGACCTGTGCACGCGCACGACGTACGCGATCAACGCCGCCGCCTGGATTCGCGACCGGCCCGCCCGGGTCGAGACCGTCGCCGCCCGCTGCGCCGCCACGCCCGCCCGGCCGGACGGCATCGTCTCCGACGTGCGCACCTTCTACGACGGAGGCGCCTTCGGGGCCGCGCCGGAGAAGGGGGACGCCACCCGGGTGGAGAAGATCGCAGACTACGACGACGGCACACCTGTCTACGTGCCGTCCGCGCGCTCGGCGTACGACGGCCACGGACGAGTCACGGCCGTCACGGACGCGCTCGGCCGGACGACCCGGACCGCGTACACCGAGACGGCCGGACTGACCACCGGGATCACCACCACCGGACCGCCCGTCACCCCCGGCGACGCCGCGTCCGCCCACGTCACGACCGAGACCCTCGACCCCGCGCACGGCGTGCCGGCCACGCGGACCGACCCGGCCGGCCGTGCCACCAGCTTCGCCCACGACGCGCTGGGCCGCCTCACCAAGGTGTGGCTCCCCGGCCGCGCCACCACCGAGACCCCAGACGTCGAGCACGACTACGTCGTCGCCGAAGGCGGCATCGCCGCCGTCACCACCAAGGCCCTGGCCCCTGGCGGAGGCCGCCAGGTGACCCAGGAGCTGTTCGACGGACTCCAGCGCCCGCGCCAGCGGCAGACCGAGGGACCGGACGGCGGACGGCTCATCACCGACACCTTCTACGACAGCCGGGGCAACGTATCGCGCACGTACGACCCCTACTACGCGGAGGGAGAGCCGCGGCCCGAACTGTTCGGCGTCCAGACGCCCGGCGACGTCGAAGCGCAGTACACGTACGCCTACGACGGGCTGAACCGGGAGACCCTGCGCCGCTTCGTCGTCGGCGGCAACGACGTCCAGGAGAAGTGGCGCACCGTCACCGCCTATGGCGGCGACCGGGTGGCCGTGGACCCGCCCGACGGCGCCACCCCGACCGTCACCATCACCGACGCCCGGGGCCGCACCACGGCCCTGCGCCAGTATCAGGGCCCGTCGCCGTCCGGCTCCTACCAGGAGACGACCTACACCTACAGGCCCGGCGGCGAGCCGGCCACGATGCGCGACCCCGCGGGCAACACCTGGTCCTACGCCTATGACCTGCGTGGCCGTACGACCAGGAGCGCCGCCCCGGACACCGGGACTCGCGTCACGACCTACGACGACCTGGACCGGCCGGTGACGACCACAGACGCCCGAGGCCGGACGCTCGTCCGGAAGTACGACGCGCTCGGCCGCAACACCGAGATCCGCGAGGGCTCCACCACCGGCACGCTGATCGCGGCCTGGACGTACGACACCCGGAGCAAGGGCGACCTCACCGAGCAGACCCGCTACTCCGGCGGACGCGCCTACACCGAGCGCATCGACGCCTACGACCACGCGGGGCGCCCGGTGAAGTACACGCTCGTCGTCCCGCAGGAGGAAGGCGCACTGGCCGGAAGCTACACCTTCACCACGGCCTACAACCCGGACGGCTCGGTCCGCAGCCGCGGCTACCCGGCGGCCGGCGGCCTGCCCGCCGAGAACGTGACGACCACCTACGACGAGCTGTCCCGGCCCACCCGGCTCACCGGCAGCCTCGGCGCCTACGTCAGCGCCACCACGTACTCGGCGACCGGCGCCCCCCTGCAGTACGAGCTGAGCACGGGCGGCAAGAAGGTGTGGCAGACCTTCACCTACGAGCACGGCACCGGCCGCCTGGCCACCGCGCGCGCCGACCGGCAGGACGTGGCGGGCGCGGACAGGAACGCCGCCTACACCTACGACCAGGCCGGAACCATCACCTCCATCGCGGACGTGTCCCGCTCGGGCGCCGACACCCAGTGCTTCACCCATGACCATCTCCAGCGGCTCCTCCAGTCCTGGAGCCAGGCCACCACCGACTGCGCCGCCGCGCCGTCCGGCGCCGTCGTCGGCGGGCCCGCGCCGTACTGGCACAGCTACGCCTACGACGTGACCGGGAGCCGCACCCGGGAGGTCAGGCACGGGCTCGGCGGCCAGGCCGACACCATCCGTTCCTACGGCAACGCCCCCGCGGGCCAGGGCCACCGGCTGGACTCGATCGACCAGACCGGTGGCGCGGGCACCGGCGGCGAGAGCTTCGGCTACGACGCGGCAGGCAATCTCACCAGGCACACGACCGGCGCCGAGAACAAGACCTTCACCTGGGACGCCACCGGGTTCCTCAGCAAGGTCTCGGTGGACGACGCCGACACGTCCTTCGTCTACTCCGCGGGAGGTGAGCGGCTCATCCGCCGCGACCCCGGCGGCAGCACGCTCTACCTGCCCGGCATGGAGGTGCGCGCCTCGACGGCGTCCGCCGCCGCCCGGCCGTCGGCGGTCCGCTCCTACTCCCACAACGGCCGCACGCTGGCGACGCGCTCGGCCTCCGGCGTGAACTTCCTGGTGCCCGACCACCAGGGAACCGCGTTGATCACCGTCGACGCCGCCGACCAGACGCTCACCCAGCGGCGCTTCACCCCCTTCGGGGACGAGCGCGGCCAGACCCCCGCCTCCTGGCCGAACGAGAGGACTTTCGTCGGCGGAACCTCGGACGCGAGCACCGGCCTGACCCACCTCGGTGCCCGCGACTACGACCCGGAGACCGGCCGCTTCGTCTCCGTGGACCCGCTCCTGCTGGGCGACCCGCAGCAGTCGCACGGGTACAGCTACGCCAACAACACCCCCGTCACCAGCAGCGACCCGAACGGCCTGGCGCCCTCCTGCGGCGGCGGGGGAGGCAAGGCGCGGCTGCTGTCCGACGACTGCGACGGCGACTACGTGCGCCCGCCCGGCGACTCCGACCGCGACCACCACCCCCGGCCGGGCCGTCCCGGCCGCCCCGGTCCCGGCCGCGGCGGCGGCGGTGGTGGTGGCGGCGGTGGCGGTGGTGGCGGTGGTGGCGGCCACCAGGGCGGTGGCGGCGGCGGGGGATACCGGCCTCCGCCCATCGGCCCGGTCCGCGTGTGCTCCGGCTGGTGCGCCATCGGCGACAAGATCGGTGACTTCCGTCCCGACATCGGCATCCCCGACCTGCCTGGCGTGCCCGGTCTGCCGTCGGTGCCCGGCATCCCCAAGCCCGGCTGCCAGGTCTTCATGCCCATCCCGTCCCTGCCGGGGTGCGACAGCCCGGGCCCCGGAAGCTGGGAGTGGAAGGGCAAGGGAGAGTGGGGCGGCTGGAAGTGCACCATCACGGGCTGCACCATCGTGCTGCCACGGCACATCGTGAAGATGCTGGATCAGTGGCTCAACAACGACGGCGTGGGCGACTTCGTCTGGGCCGTACTCGGCTCGACCATGGCCGCGGCCTGCACTCTGGGATCGAAGCGAATTGAGGTCGGGATCGCCTGCGGCGTGCTGACGGCGATGATCGTCGACGAGTTCCAGGAACTGCTCCGCGACGCGGCGAAGAACGACCAGTGCGTGGGATTCCCCATCTACTCCCCGCCGCCGGGAAGACCCGGCTGGCCGGGCCGTACCTCTGATCCGTCCATCTGCCCGCCCTGACGAACGGCCCGCGACCTGTCCGCGACCCTGGAGATCGGAGACCGACGCATGCGAACGTTACGGGGTGGGAGAGTCCGGCGGATGACGACTGCCGCGTGCGCCGCCGTCGTCACGCTCTCCCTCGCGCCCGGCCTGACGCCGCAGGTCGCGGCGCACGGCGCCGGGGAGCCGCCCGCGGCCGTCACGGAGGCGCAGGCGACGCGGGAGGCGAAGGCGTCCGGGCAGCCGGTGGAGGTGACGGCCCTGCGCGGCGAGTCGCGCGAGGTCCGCGCCCTGCCGTCGGGCACCTTCGAGCTCATCCAGCACCAGCGCCCGGTCCGTACCCGCAAGAACGGCGCCTGGACCCCGGTGAACCCGGCGCTGACCCGGCTGCCCGGCGGTGGTCTCGGCCCGGTCGCGGCGACGGTGGACCTGCGCCTGTCCGACGGCGGCGCCGGACCGTTCGCGTCCATGGGCAGGGCGGGCCGTACGTTCGGGCTGTCCTGGCCGGGACCGCTGCCCGAACCCGTGGTGACGGGGGACACCGCGACCTACCCTGAGGTGCTGCCGGGCGTGGACCTGAGCGTGCGCGCCGACGTGGACGGTTTCGCGCATCTGCTCGTGGTCAAGACGCCGCAGGCGGCGCGCAACCCGGCGCTCTCCCGCCTGCGGCTGCGGACCGAGACGCGCGGCCTGCGGCTGGCGGGCGACGCGGCGGGCGCGCCGCGCGCCGTCGACGCGGTGACCGGTGGCGCGGTGTTCGAGGCCCCGGCCCCGCTGATGTGGGACTCCGGCCCGCCGCCGGGCGCGGCGTCACTGTCGGCGGGTCAGGCACCGGCGATCGGACCAGCCGAGGGGTCGCGCGTCGCCCGCGTGGGCATCGACCTGGGCGGGGACGAACTCGCCCTCATGCCCGACCGCAGGCTGCTCGCCGACCCCGCCACCCGCTTCCCCGTCTACATCGACCCGGTGTGGAAGACGGTGGGGGAGGCGGCCAGGCTGATGGTCTCCAGCGGCTATCCCACCACGACGTACTACAACTGGACGGGCACCCAGGGCGTGGGCCTGTGCGACGTGCAGTTCGACGGCGCCTGCGTGAGAGACCAGAAGAAGCGGCTGTTCTACCGCATGCCGATCGGCTCGATCGCCGGCAAGCTCGTGCTCTCCGCGGAGTTCATCGCGTACGAGACCCACGCCTACAACTGTTCCAACCCCACCTCGGTCCAGCTGTGGCACGCCAGCGGCTTCGGCTCCTCCTCGACCTGGAACAGCACCGACGACAACTGGGTCAGCCGGCTGGCCTCACGTGACGTGGCGCACTGCTCCAAGACGCCCGTCGAATTCGGCGGAACCTCCCTGCGCAACGTCGTGCGGGCCGCGGTGAGCGCCAGGGACGCCGCGATCACCTTCGGGCTGCGCGCCTACTCCGAGGCGACGATGGACTGGTGGAAGCGGTTCACCGCGGACGCCAACCTGCGCATCGAGTACAACACCCCGCCGCCGCAGCCGCTGATGAAGAACCTGACCATGAGCCCCGGCGGGCCGTGCGTCTTCCCGGGATCGCCCACGGTCAACCGGCCGCCGACCCTGTACGCCATCCTGACCGACCCCGACTCCGGATCGGCGGCCAAGATCCAGGCCGAGTTCCGCATCATCTGGAACAACGACACCGGCTTCTGGAACTCACCGCTCTCAGCCGCCAAGACGAGCGGGTCGACGTTCCAGGTGACCGCGC
This sequence comes from Nonomuraea sp. NPDC003214, assembly GCF_053590035.1. Taxonomy (NCBI): domain Bacteria; kingdom Bacillati; phylum Actinomycetota; class Actinomycetes; order Streptosporangiales; family Streptosporangiaceae; genus Nonomuraea; species Nonomuraea sp. NPDC003214. The sequence goes on from NZ_JBSFSX010000002.1 coordinate 397,274, forward strand.
CCGCGACCATCCCGCAGAACAGGCGGATGAGCTGGATCGTCCGCACCTGGGACGGCCACCAGTGGAGCCCCTGGAGTTCGGCGGGCGACGCGACGGGCTGTTACTTCACCTACGACGCGACCGCCCCGCCCGCACCCTCCCTGACCTCGGCAGACTATCCGCCGTCCGACCCCGAGAACCCCGATGACCCGTGGCACGACGGCGTGGGCCGCTACGGCTCCTTCACCGTCAGCACCACGCAGAGCGACGTGAACCGCTACTGGGTCGGGGTCAACACCACGCCCACGTCGGCGGGCGAGTACCGCCCGGCCACTCCCGGCGGTCCCGTGACCGTACAGGTGGCGCCGACCAGGGCCGGAGTGAACTTCCTCTACGTCAAGGCCCTCGACGCGGCGGGTAACGCCAGCGCGCCCACCACCTACATGTTCCGCGTCAGCGCGGGCGCCGCACCTCGCGCGCACTGGCCGCTGGACGAACCCGCGGGCGCGACCTCGCTGTCGGCCACCGTCCGCGAAGGCACCCCTGCGATCAGCACCGGCCTCTCCGGCGGTACGACGATGGGCGTGGACGGCCAGGTCGGCACCGCGATGCGCGGCGACGGCACGACCGGCCACGCGCAGACGTCGGGACCGGTCATCGACACCGCGAAGACCTACTCGGTGGGGGCCTGGGTCAGGCTCGCGCACACCAACGGCTTCGCCACCGTCGTCAACCAGGACGGCAACGTGGTCAGTGGCTTCTACCTCCAGTACGTCCACGACGACAACCGCTGGTCGTTCAGCCTGAGCAACGCCGACGCCGTGCAGGGCGGGGTGCGGGTGCTGTCCACCGCGCCGCCGGAGGCCGGCGAGTGGACCCACCTGCTGGGCGTGTACGACTCCGTCGCCAAGACCGCCCGCCTGTACGTCAACGGGGTCCTCCAGCAGGAGAAGGCGTTCACGGTGACCTGGAGCGCCACCGGCCCGATGGCCATCGGGCGGGCCAAGCACAACGGCGCCGAAGTGGACCACTTCCCCGGTGAGATCGACGACGTGCAGGTCTTCGACCGCCTGGTCAGCGAGGAGGAGGCCGCCGACCTGTTCGCCCGCCACCCCGTGCTTTCCGGGCGCTGGACGCTCAACGTCGACGGACAGGACGATTCGGACCAGCGCCACCACCTCACCCTGGCGGGGGACGCCCGGGTGGATCAGACGGCCGGCTGGCTGGGTTCCCCGGCGGGCGCTCTCGTCCTGGACGGCGCCGGCGACCACGCGGCCACCGCCGGGCCCGTGGTGTCCACCGCCCGCAGTTTCACCGTCGCAGGCTGGGTGACGGCCTCGAGCAGGCCCACCGCCAAGTCCGCGATCTTCTCCCAGGAGGGCGTCGTCAACAGCGGGTTCACCGTTCGCTACGACCCCTCGGCCGCAGGCGGGACAGGAGGCTGGCAGGTGGAGATGCCGGGTTCCGACAGCGCGGGAGCGGTGGCGCAGCGAGCGGATCACCCGTCCTATCAGAGCCAGTTGGCCTGGGATCATGTGGCTCTCGTCTACGACTCCTTCGCCGACGTGCTGCGCCTGTATGTCAACGGCTGGCTGGAGGAGACCGAGGAGCAGGTCTCGGTCCGCTGGCACACGATCGGCTTCGACGCCACAGGCCCCCTCCAACTGGGCCGATCGAAGACCGCGGGGGTGTGGGGGGAGCACTGGCCCGGTGCGATCGACGACGTGTGGGCCTTCTCCGGCATCCTGACCCAGGAGCAGATCCAGCTCCTCGCGGGATACACGGAAATCCCCACCGGCTCTCCCTTCTGACCCTCGTCCACCGGCCGCACCAGCCCCGCGCGCAGCGACCACCGAGCGCGACGGGGCCGCGTCGTCCAGCTCAAGCCTTGTGCGATGAATTCCAGGGCGGTACAGGCCGGTCACGGGCGGCCCTCCACGTCCGATGTTCCTGAAGATCGAAGAAGCTAACATGTCGGGATGAGGCAGGCGCCGGCCGACGGACGCGAACGCGGCAGGGAGGGGACCCGCTGCTACGTGGCCTTGCGCCGCACGTGGTTCTGACTGCCGCCGAGGTCGACGACATCGGACGTCAGGTCGGCGTGAAAGACGGCCCCGCCGGCTGAACCGGCCCCTCCAGATGGACGACCGCAGCGCCAACGGCTCGACCGTGGGGAAGGGCCGGTGGCGCGCCGTACAGACAAGGAATCCTTATGACCACCACCGCGCTCATCGTCGGCGATCTGCAGGCGGGCATCGTGGACAATTACCCCTTCGCTGCCAAGGTGATCCCCGTCGTGGAAGAGGTTCTTCCCGAGGCCAGAGCCGCCGGAATCCCGGTGATCTTCATTCGTTTCGGGCTCCGGGGCTCGGGGCTTGACGTGGCAGCGGGGAACCGGTTGATCCGGGGCCTGCATGGGGCGGGGACGCTGTTCCATGAGGAGTCTCCCGAGACGCTCGTGCATTCGCGCATCGAGCCGTTGCCGGGCGAGGCCGTCGTCCTCAAGCGCAGGGCCAGCGCGTTCGCGGCGACCGACCTCGATCGCCTCCTGCGCGCCCAGCGCGTCGACTCGATCGTGCTGACCGGCGTAGCGACCGGGGCGATGATCGCCGCCACGCTCTACGACGCCTCCGACCGCGACTACCACGTGACCGTGCTCAGCGACGCCTGCGCCGACGGGGAGCCGGACGTGCACGACTTCCTGGTCAACCGCGTCTTCCCGGCCAGGGGCGCTGACGTCCTCACCGCCCGCGAGTGGACCGCTCGCCTGTGATCATCCCGCCGCGGCGCCATGACACCGGCCCCGACCGTCCGCGACAGCCTGACCGCAGGTTCGTGGCCTAAGACGCGCGGCCGGCGCCGGTGGCGGCGCTGAACTGGCCGGGAGCGCTCGGCCACCATGTCCGGCGAGCCTGTATGGCAGGGCCAGGCATGCAGCCGTCCTCGGGTCACGCGATGGACCGTGAAGAGGAATCGGGGGTTCGCCGAACCAGGGGTGTTCCGAGGTAACCGCCTGAAAGGCAAGCATGCATGCCAGCTCCACCCCAAGATTCGGCGCCTCCCAGCGAGGTCACCGACGCGCAGTTGATAGAGGCGTCGTGGCGTGACCCGGATCGCTTCGGCGCGGTCTTCGATCGCTATTTCGCGGCCATCCACCGCTACGTTCACCTGCGCTTGGGCGAGTCCGCCGCGGACGACCTGACCGCGGAGACCTTCCTGCGCGCCTTTCGCAGCCGGGACCGCTTCGACCTCACCTGCTCCAGCGCGCGGCCCTGGCTGTACGGCATCGCCTCCAACCTGATCGCCGACCACCACCGTGGTGAAGCGCGCAGATACCGGGCGCTGGCCAGGAGCGCCGATGCCGCGCAGATCGCCAGCCACGACGAGCGCGTGGTGCAGCGGGTCTCTGCGGCGACCATGCAACCGCGGCTGGCCGCGGGTCTCGCCCGGCTCTCGGCCGGGGACCGGGAGGTCCTGGTGCTGGTCGCCTGCGCCCAGCTCAGCTACGAGGAGGTGGCCGAGGCTCTCGGCATACCTCAGGGAACGGTGGGCTCACGTCTCAACCGCGCCCGCAAGAAGCTCCGCAAGAGCATCGGTCCCGCCGGGGAGGCACTGTGATGAACGAACTCGAAGCGATCAAGGCTCACCACGACAGCCTGCCCGAACCCGCGCCCGAGGTGACCGCGCGCGCATGGGTGCTGGTGGCCGAAGAGATGGAGGCCGAGCGGGCCGGCACCGCGCGGCCCGCTCGCCTTTTCCCGGGCCGCAGGCTGGTGATGAGGGCCGGCCTGGCCGCCGGCCTCGCGGCGGCGGTGACCGCGGGACTCGTCATGGTGCGTGGCGGTGAGGACTCCGCTCCGTTCGGGGCCGCTCCGGCCAGCGCCGCCGAGTTGCTCAGGAACGCGGCCACGGTCGCGGCGAAGGAGGACGTACGGCCCGGGCCGGGGCAGTACTTCTACGTCCACCAGGAGGCGGTCGCCTTCGCCAGCGGTTCCGAGGGCGACTACACCCGGCACGTGCGCCGAGAGATGTGGATGCCCGCCGAGGACCCGGCCAAGCCCGCGCTGACGCGCTCGACGTACGGGCAGATACAGGTCATCAGCGGACCAGGCCCGGCGCAGGTGCAAGCGCCCGGGACCGTGGAGTACGAGCGCGCCGGGCAGTGCCGCAGGGGCTCCCTGGGCGTGCCTCCGCAGGTCGCCGATCTTCCCGCCGATCCCGATCGGCTTCTGGCGAAGATCCGGCAGGACGCGGCGGCGTTCGTACGGTCCGACCAGGCCAGGCGAGGTGAGACGGAGCTGGGCCAGGACGAGATCAACGCGCGGGTCGGCAAGGTCACCGCGAACCGGTTGCTCAAGCTGGCGCAGAACCCGCTCATCTCCTCCCGGACCAGGGCCACGGTCTTCGGCGCGCTGTCGAAGATGCCGGCCGTGACCATCGTCCCGGAGCTGACCGACACCGCTGGGCGACGCGGGGTGGGCGTCTCGCTCAAGTTCGAGCATCCCAGCGGCTGGGAGCGTGGGGAGCTCATCTTCGAGCCGGGCACGTACCGCTTCCTCGGATCCCGGAGCTGGATCGGACGGCAGGAGGGCGGGCAGGTCGAGGAGATCCCGGGCGGCAGTATGGCGGTGATGTCGGTGAAGGTCGTCGACTCCGTACCGGAGGTTCCCAAGGACGCGGCCAAGCCGATGTTCTGCTGACCACCCCTCCAGCGGCTCCGGACCGCCGGGTTCGACCTGCCCGGCGACCCCGCCGTGCCGGCGCCTGCCTTCCGCATCGTCCCCGTCAGCGGCGGCGTGGCGTGTAGGGCGCCAGAGCGGCGGTGTCCACGTCCGCGTCGGGCCAGCGGCGGCGCAGGGCCTCCGCCAGGTGCAGGCACAGGCCCGCCAGGTACGGCAGAGCACGATGCTCCCGGGCAGCGGAAGCGGCGGCCTCCAGGGAGGTGACGAGCTGGGCCCGGCTGTCGTCACCGGCCGGGCGCTCGTCCAGCCGGTGACGGCGCGACAGGCGGGCAAGCGCGAACGCCACGCACGCCGCCGCCAAGGCCGTCCCATAGAGCCGATCGTCCTCGGCCTGCGGCACCCCGGCCGCCAGAGCACGCCGGTAGACGTCGCCCGCCTGCGGCAGCGTCGCGGAGCCGCCGACCCACATCCAGGCCGGACCCGGGACATACAGGCATACGGCGTCGTGCAGGGCATGGGTGAACCCGGCGAACTCGAAGTCGATCAAGCGCGCGTCGGCCGGACCGTCCGTACGGACCAGGACGTTGTTGGTCTCCGGATCGCCGTTGCTGAGTGCCAGGAACGGCCCGGGATCGGCCAGCACGTCCAGCGCGCGAGCCAGTTCGCGCTCCACGGCCCCGGTGAGAGGCACGCCCAGCGCCTCGGCATGGGAGGAACTCTCCCTGCGCAGCCGGGTGATGTGCCCGAGCCGGTCGGCCTCGGGATCGACCGGCCCCAGGAGGTGTCGCCTGCGGTAGTACAGCTCGGCGTGTCCGGCGGTGACCGCGCCCAGCTCGCCACGGGCCCGGGCGAATGCCTCCAGGCGCGGGGCATGTGCGACGACGCCGTCTCGCCGCAGGAGTCCGTCCAGCGCGACGCGCGGCGCCAGATCCTGAAGGATGACACGTTCGGTGCGAAGATCCTCCGCCAGGACGCGTGGCGCCAGGTCAACGCTGAGATCGTCTGCCAGAAACCGCAGCGCGGCCACCTCTGTGCGCAGCCGCCAGGCGTCGGTGTGCCTGCCGTCGACATGAGGACCAGCCCACTTGACGATCACGGACTCGCCGCGGTCGGTGCGGGCACGAGCGACTCGCCACGGCTCCAGCCTGGTCCACTCCACCAAGTTGAGCACCGGGACAGCCTAGGCCCGTCGTCGTACGCGCAGGACGTGGGCGATGACGAGGCCGGCAGCCACAGCGGCCGCCGTCCACACGACCCACTGCCCGATGTTCGTGAGCACATCGTTCCTGCCCGGTGGCAGCACGGCCATCTGGACGGCCGCGCCGACCGGCACGGTCAGCCGGGCGAGCATGCCGATCACTCCCGGCTGCCCGGCGCAGGCTCCGACGGCGCCGAGCACCGGGCCGAACAAGGCGCTCGCCACCCACCAGTAGACCGTGTCGTGGGCGTAGGAGCCGGATGGGACGTCGTGGACGATCGTGTCGGTGATGTAGTAGGCAGCGGTGGCGGCGAGCAGGGCCACCACGCCGGCGACGGCGCCTCGCGCCAGGCGGCGGCCCGTTGGGGCGCCCCCACGAGCGGCCCGCCATCCCGCCAGCACCCCCAGTCCCGCCCACGCCCAGCCGGCGTCCAGCAGGAGGCTGACGATCTCCATGATCGACCACCCTCGGGCGGTGGCCTCGGCGCTTTCCAGATCCAGGGTCAGCGTGGCCGCGGCGTTGGCCAGCGAGGTGGCGGCACCGAATACCGCGCCGACGGCCAAGGCGCTCAGCAGGGCGATGAAGCTGGGCCGCGGGACGGTGGTCATGGGCGGCTTTCTACCAGATCTGGTGGCCGGCCCACAGAGCCGAACTCAAGTGCGGAGGTCTCACCTCCCGGCCGGCGGCCTCGTCGCCGTGAAGCTCAGCAGCAGTTCGCCGACCGTCTCGGGCGCTTCCAGCATGGGCAGGTGCCCGACGCCTGGCAGCAGCTCGACCCGGGCGCCCGGCACCGCGTCGTACCGGTGCGCCGACGACGGCTCCCAGCGGGGGTCGGCGGCGCCGAAGATCACCTGTACGGGGACGTCGAGGGCGGCCAGCCGCTCGGGCACGCTCCGTTCGGCGATGTAGGCGGTGTTCTGGCGCAGCACCGTCCGCATCACGCGGTAGGTGATGCCCGCGACGTCGGCGACCACGTCGTCCGGGAGGTCCACCGGGCGGACGGCCGTCGCGCCGATCCCCTTGCGGATCATCGCGTCCGAACGCCTCGGCCAGATGAGCGGGCCGAACGGCGGGGCCAGCAGCACCCGGAGAACGAACGGCTGCCGGAGGAGCGCATCCGGGCTCGGGCCGCTGCTGATCAGCGATAGCGAACCGACGAGGTCGGGACGCTGCTCGGCGAGCGCGGTGGCGACGTAGCCGCCGCTGGAGTGCCCGGCCACGGCGACGTGACGGAGCCCGAGGCGGTCGAGCAGCGCCGCCACCTGACCCGCCTGCGCGGGCACGTCATACGACGGCGCGGGCGGGGACTGGCCGCAACCCGGCAGGTCCACCCGGATGACGTGATGGTGGCCGGCCAGCGCCGGGACCACCGGACCCCAGAAACCGCCTGAGGCCCCCGACCCGTGGATGAGCAGCAACGGCGGCGCCTGCCGCGGGCCGTCATGGACCACGTGCATGCCATGCGGGTGCTCAATGTCGTATTCACTCATGGGGAGACTGTGCACGGGCGGCCGGCCGCCAGGATTGGACAAATGTTCCCGCGGAGCCGACAAGGCCGGGCAGCCGTCACCATCACCACCGGCCGAGCAGGGCCGTGCCCGATCGCACGCTCGCTATCCTGTGGCACGTCGAACCAGGACCACGAACCATTGGGAGGCGACGACCTTGGCCGTGGTGGCACACGTGGTCATCGCTCTCCTGTCCGTGCTCACCTTGGTGGCCGTCCGGTTGCTCGGCGCGGACCTCTGGCAGCTCCTGGTCCTGGCAGTCGCCGCCGTACTCCTTCACGCGGGTGCGCTGACAGCCGCCAGGCGGCCGTGGACCGGGTACGCGCTCGCCGCGCTCGGCATGCTCGTCCTGGCCACGACGCCTTCCCTGAGCTGGTCACCCGTCATGCTGCCCTCGGCCGTGTGCTTCCCGCTCATGTTGTGGCTGCTGACCGCCCGGGTCCCGTTCAGGTCCTCGGTGGCCGCGCTGGCCGTCGCCGTGCTCGGGATCGTCCTCACCGAGCTGGTGGCGTGGGCCCGGCTGCCCGCTGACCTCCCGGCCCGTCTGGGCGAGGGCGGGCTGCTGGTGCTCGTGGTCGGCGGCGTGTGGCTCGCGGCCCTGCTGGTACGCCGCAGGCACGAGGCCGGCCGCAGAGCCGAGAGCGAACGGCTGGCCGCGGCCGTCGCCGACGAACGGGCCGGCATCCGCCGCGACCTGCACGACGTGATCGCCCACACGGTCACCGTCATGGTCGCGCGGATCGAGGCCGCGGCGGTGACGACGGCGGATCCGGCGACCCGCCGCGAACTCGGCGACATCGCCGAGACCGGCAGGGACGCCCACCAGGGGCTGCGAGCGATGCTGGCCACCCTGGGCCCGCGCGCCGATGCCCGGCCGATCTCGCTCGACGCCCTCCCCGACCTGGTGGCCTCGGCGGCCAGCCCGCTCCACGCGGTGACGTTCGACGAGGTGGGCGCGCGGCGGCCGTTGAGCCTGAGCGCCGAGGTCGCGGTGGTCCGTACCGTGCAAGAGGGCATCACCAACGCGCTGCGCCACCTCGTACCACCGGTGGAGGTGACCGTTCGCCTGCACTGGACCCCGGCCGAAGTGGAGGTGGAGGTGCGCGACGACGGCGGCAAGGCGCTTCGCGGCGCCGGCGGCCAGGGGGCCGGCCTGATGGGGATCGAGGAACGCGTGCGTACCGCGGGCGGCACCCTGTCGATCGACGACGGGGACGACGGATGGGTCCTGCGGGCGCGGCTCCCCACGAAGCAGGCGGCATGAACGCGATCCGTGTCATGCTCGTCGACGATCAGGAGTTGCTGCGGGCCTCCCTCCGCACGGTGCTGTCGGCCGACGAGCGCATCGAGGTCACCCACGACGTCGCGAACGGCGGCGACGCCGTCGAGGTCGTCCGGCGGCACCGCCTCGACGTGGTCCTGATGGACATCCGCATGCCGCGCATGGACGGGGTCGCCGCTACGAAGGAGATCGTCAGGATCGCGCCGGCGACCCGGGTGCTCATGCTGACGACGTTCGATGACGACGAGCTGGTCGTGGCCGCCGTCCGGGCCGGCGCGAGCGGCTACCTGACCAAGGACGTCCGCCCCGCCGCCCTGGCCCAGGCCGTGTGCGACGTCGCCTCCGGCACGTCGGCGCTGGCTCCGGGAGTGGCCGCGACGATCCTCGATCTCGTACGGCACGTGCCGGTACGGCGGACGGCGGCACTGGACGGCCTCACCCCACGCGAGGTCGAGATCTTCGGCCTGCTCGCCCGCGGCAGATCCAACGGCGAGATCTGCGCGGAGCTGACGCTGAGCGAGAACACGGTGAAGTCCCACGTCCGGGCCGTCCTGCAGAAGCTGGGCCTGCGCGACCGCGTGCACGCGGTGATCCACGCGTACGAGAACGGGCTCGTGGGCCGCAACGATCTGCCCGGCTGAGACCCCATCCCGCCGGGTGGTGCCGTCTCACCCCGCGGGGTGATGTCCGCAGGTGACACCCCGGCCTAGGTTCGACGCCGTGTCCTTCCCATCCCTGGTGACCCCTGCGAACGGCACCGGCCATGCCGGCGTGCGCACAAGAGCGCCGCACGCTCGCCCGCACGAAACGAGATCATCATGACCGCGTCCCCCACGCGCTCCCGTTCTGCCGGATCGGCGATTTCCGATGTCACCTGGTTCTTCGCGATCGCCGTCCTGCTGTGCTTCGCCCTGTCCGTTCCGATGGTCTTCCGGCTCGTCCCGGCGGACGCCAACAACCTGATCACTCCGATCCTGCAACTGACCCCGCTGCTCGCAGCGATCATCATGTGGCTCGCCCGGCGGCCCGGAACGTTCCGGGAGACGTTCGCCACCAGCCGGCGCGGCACACCCAAGTGGGCCGGCATCGGAATCCTCCTCATCGCCGCGATCGCCGCGATGCAGACCGCCATCGCCCTGGCATCGGGGATCTGGCAGCTCAACCCGCTTGACCAGATCCTCGCGGCGACCATGTGGGTCGTCCCGGTCTTCCTCATGCAGTCGGTCTTCGCCATCGGCGAGGAGTTCGGCTGGCGCGGCTGGCTGGCGACCCGCGCCGCCTCATGGGGATTCTGGCCGCTGGCCCTTGTCAGCGGTCTGGTCTGGATCGTCTGGCACCTGCCGGTCCTCGCCGTCATCGGCGATCGGCCGACCTGGGACGTCGTCATCTACTTCGCGGGCATGCTGCCGTGGGCGCCGCTGTTGCTCGCGCTCCGCCGGCGATCGGGGAGCGTCTGGCCCGCGGTCCTGACGCACGGCGCGATCAACAGCGTCCGGGTGTACGTGCTGCAGTCCGTTCCCAGCGCGACGGATCACCTGCTCATCGAGGTGATCGGCTGGGCGCTCACTCTCGCCGCCGCCGCATGGCTGATGCGCCCGAGCGCCGCATGACCTGCGCCTGCCGGAGCCCGAGATGCCTGCCGTTCCTCCGCCGGCCGCGACTCTGCGCAGCATCGTCAGGAAGGTGCGGCACCCATCGAGGCCAGACCCGCGCCTCCCAGCAGATCCAGCTCAATCGTTTCGGCCGAGTGAACGAGTTGCAGTGCGGCGGAAGCCTCCTGGCTGCCCGCCACCTGCCTGAGAGCGGCCTCGAGGTCGGCCTTGCTGCGCCAGAGCTCGGTCACCCAGATCGTGTCGGGAGCGTCAGCCTGCCGGTTGACCAGGTAAAGCTCGCATCCGGGCTCGTTCTCCAACTCGCCTGCGGCGCTCAGCAAGAGCTCACTCAGCTCCTGGCTTCGCCCGGCCTGAGCCACGAACTTCCCGTATCGCGCAACTCTGTCCATGCTGATCGAGGTTATCGGGCGAGCCAGTCATGCGTCTGAATCGGACACGCCTCCGAAATCCGCGAAAGATCCGAAGCGCCACAGCAAGAGCATGGGATGGCTTGCGTGCAAATGGATGGAGAACATGTCCGCCTTACGATCACGTCCATGGCTGAGATCGTGCGCACAGAACGAGCGGAGAGGGTGTTCGTCTCTTACCACACGCTCATGGTGGGTGACCGCGACTCCGAAAGAGGACATCCAGACCATGCAGTCGACCAGCTGGCCTCCAGCCGGCCAGGAATCGCAGTGATCTGGACAGGGGTGCACACGGGGTTTCTCGACGTGACGATCGAGCTCGCGACCGGACCTTCTCCCATGCCCCAGCCCGACGCGTGGGAGGACGGCACGGAGGTCGACCTCATCACGTTGACCGGTGAGACGGTGCTGTGCGGGTTGATGGGTGAGCCTCCTTCACAGTTTCCCAACCTCACTCCGCAAGGACCAGGCCGCTATCGCATGAGGGTCCACACGAACGGCAGAAGCGTCAACAACAAGGCCTATACACAGATCTGCCCAGAGGCGTACCTGATCACCATCTGGCCTGTCGACGCCGGTCCTGATGCCACCGCGAGGTACCGGAAGATGGCGGACAACGAACCGCTGAACAAGTCCGACCGAATGCGGGCATGGGCCAGAGAACAAGCATTGAAGGAACCGGGCAGGCCGGCTCGCCGTGTCAAGCGCCACCCGGCGTAGGTAGTCGCTATCGCCATTGCATTCGCCCGTGACGTCATCGCAGGGGCCCCGCACCTTCGCCTTCGCGAAACGGCCCGGATGTGCCGGCGCCGCTGCCCGCGGGGCATGGCCGTGGTTTCGAAGACATATCCGGTGCGGACCGAATACGGTGACCCCTTGACGATCGCCCCGCTCGCAAGCCTCCCGGAGACTTCTCATGCGTACCGCAGCGGCAATCCTCTCCTTCGTGCTCGCCATCACCATCCTGCCCGCCCAGCCGGCCACCGCTGCGGTGTCCGCCTCGCGCCTGCCGGGCGGCAAGACCACCTTCGTCGTCTCACAGGGACATCTGAAGGCCGCCTCCCAGCAGAACTGGGTACGCCTGGGCAACTATCGCTTCGCCGCGAACGGCACGGTGAAGGCCGCCATGTACCTGTGGTGGCAGCGGCATCCCAAGGCCAGGCAGCGCACCGGCACCGTTCCCGATCCGAGCTGCACCACCAAGAAGGGCGGTGTCGCATCACGGCCCCGCGGCTGCGAGGTGCTCACCGCCGGAGGGTTCACCGGCGCCCCCGGGGAGAGCCGTACCGGGACGTACACCGTGGCGGGCGGCGTGCTCACCATCCGGTGGAAGATCGCCCAGACCTGGACGGAGCAGTGGTACGTACGGTCCTCACCTGACGGCAAGCTGGCCCGTCTGGACCTCAAGCGGAGCACGCTGGCAACGCACGGATACGGCTACGGCAGCAATGCCGCGTTCAGCACCCGGCGCGCGATGAGTTCGGTCAAGGCGTTCCCCCGCTCGCTCAGGCAGGACCTGACGAGCTGGGCGGGCGGCAAGCTTGTCGCCTCAGGCAATCAGCCGTTCGGCCACTCCGCCTTCCGCGCCTGCGCCTCGACCACCTCGTGCCTGACCTACCTGCAGCCGTCCTCGCGTGGCGCGTGCCAGAAGTCGGGCGGCTGCCCCAAGTACGGCGGCGGGACCCGCTCCAACATCAGCTCCATCCAGTACTACCTCACGACGATCTCCAAGTCCGACCGCCGCGACACGCTGTGGCACTGGTGCACCTGTCTGGCGATGGAGCGCGGTGAGTTCTGCTACACCGGCAACTCCCACGTCAAACCGCTCATGCAGATCATCGACGACACGGGAGCCTTCCGCGGCTGGGTCGGCGCGGAAGCCTCCTTCTCGACCGGCGGCTCCCGGGCGGCGGACATGCTGGCGGTGCTGCGCATCTCCGACTTCCGCTGACAACTCGTCTTCGCCGCGCCAGGCGGTGTGAGTGGATGAGCAGGACGTGGCCGGCGAGCGGTACGCCCGCCCGGTCCGGAGCATGTGGGCTTCGCCTGTTCTGCCGTAGGCAACGGCTTAGGGCTCATGATCCGGCCATCCGTGGTGGCGGCCTGCCTGTTCGTCCCGCTCACCGCCTGCACCTCAGCCTCGGCTCCACCCTCCGCCGCTGCCCCGGCATCCGCGTCCGCCTCCGTGCTGCCGTCGCCGACGGCCGTGGACAGCGAACGCGATGCGGTCGCGTTGCTGGGGATCGGCCCGACGGCGGCCGATTGGCCCCTCAACAGGACCATGTACTGCCTGGCCATATCCGTGGACGGGGAGAAGACCACAGGCAGGGTCGTCAAGTAGGCGGGTGACCGGTGCCGCGTCAGCTAACCTCGGCGAACGCGATGTCTGAAATCCGCCAGCATGCGCGCGGGCGGTTCGGCGAGGATCCGCTCGTGATCGCTGAAGCACGGGGAATCCGCATCCGGCACCGCGGGCATGAGCCGCAGGTCGATCCCACCGCGTACGTCGCTCCGACGGCCACGCTCGTCGGTGATGTCCGCGTGGGGCCGAGGGCGCGGGTGATGTACGGTGCGGTGCTCGATGCCGAGGGGGCTCGGATCGAGGTCGGCGAGGCGGCGGTGATCTGCGAGAACGCGGTGCTGCGCGGGTCCGCGGTCGCCGGTGATCAGCCGGTGCTGGTCGGCGACCACGTCTTCGTGGGGCCGCACGTCACGCTGCTGGGCTGCGAGGTCGGCAGGTGCGCCTACGTGGCGACCGCGGCGACGGTCCTGCAGTGCGCACGGTTGGGGGCCGGCTCGGTGGTCGCCGTCGGCGCGCTCGTCCATGCGCGCACCGTTCTGCCGGACGAGTACTTCGTGCCGCCGCACACCGTGGCGCTTGACGCGCCGGTACGGCTGCTGGCCCCTGGCGATCCGGGCCTGGCCGACGCCGTCAGGCGGGTGGGCTTCGCGCAGGTGGCGTTCGGCGTCGACGCGGAGTGGACCGACCGGATCAGCCGGTACGAGCACATCGCGGAGGTGCGGGTCGCCGAGTTCGGCGCGCACGCGGACGACGAGGTGCTGAATCCCGGCTAGCGTTCCCCGGATGAGCCGGACCGGCACCAGGTGACCGGAGTCCTCGCTCGGCGTAACAGTTCACTTCTGGTGCCGAACCGCAGGTCAGGGCCGTCGGAGCTGCGCGGTTGCGGCGCCGGCCGGCAGCCGGTACGGCTCGCCGCAGAAGTAGCGGTTGAGCGCGTCGATGGCGCCCAGCAGCATGCGCACCGCCCCTGGATCGTTGCGCTGCACGTTGACCGACAGCGTCATCCGGCGTTCGCCCGTGGCGTCGGCGAAACTGAGCGTCTCGTAGCCGGGGATGGAGCCGGTCGCGCCCCACATCTCGCCACAGCTGAGACCGATCGACTCCAGCCCGAGCCCGTACCGGGGGAAGACCGGAGCCTGGGGCGTGGTGACGCCGGTGCGCATCTGGGTCAGCATCCCCTGGCTGAGCAGCCGGCCGCCGAACAGCGCCTGGTAGAAGCGGTTCAGGTCGCGGGCGTCCGACACCACTCCGTACGCCGCCCAGGCGAAGGACGGGTTCAGCCGGGTGATGGGCCGCAGTGATCCAGGACGGCTGGGGTCGGCGCCGGTCGGCAGGTGGTAGCCGGTGGCGTGCGGGCCGCGGATGCCGTCCCAGCGTGTGGGCAGGTAGGAGCGCGTCATCCGGGCCGGGCGGAAGATCCTGCGGTCGAGTTCGGCGCTCAGCTCGTGGCCCGTGACCTTCTCGACGAGCAGCCCGAGCAGGATGTAGCCGGTGTTGGAGTAGGCGAAGCGGCCCCGTTCGGGCCGGGGCAGCCGTTCGGCCTCGTCGATGAGCTGCTGCGGGGTATAGGTGCGCTTGCTGTACTGCTCGGGGTCGTCGAACTCGGCGGCCTGGTCGTAGGTGGCCAGGCCGCCGGTGTGGTTCAGCAACTGCCGCACGGTGATCTGGTCGCCGTCGTCGATCCGGCCGGGCAGGCGTCTGCCGATCGGCTCGTCCAGATCCAGCCTGCCTTCTTGCGCCAGTTGCAGGACGACCACCGCCAGCATGCTCTTGGTCACGCTGGCGACGCGGAACCGCCCCTCGCGCGGCACCGGCTCGCGGGTGTCCAGGTCGGCGGTCCCGCTCGTGCCGATCCAGGTTCCGCGCTCGTCATCGATGCGGACCAGGACCCCGGGCGCGCCGCCGGCCACGGTCGCGTCGAGGGCCTGTTGCAGGCCGGCCGGCTCCTCGTGCCTCGGCTGCGCGCTCGCCGGGGCGGGTGACAACAGGGCCGCGGTGACGAGCGCGGCGACCGCGGTGCGTATACCGGTCATGAGTGGCATGAGTCTTTCCGTGGGGATCGTGGGAATGATCTCCATCCTGGCGGCAGGGGTCGCCGTCCTCGTCCACACTCGTGACGATCTTCCGTTGCGACCGCGGTCGCACCCGTGGTGCCACTTCCGGCTGATCCGTCACCGATCGGCTCTGGCCCGCGAACCTGGAGGACCTGTGCGGTACGGGGGGTCAGAACTGTGCGTTGGTCATCGTGTACCACGTCGGAGCGAAGGCCAGCAGGGTGAGTATGCTGAGGACCGCGACCGACTTGAGCAGATCTGGGGTGGTGAGGGCGGAAGGGGCGACAGGCCGATGCTTCCCTCGTCCAACCGCGATCAACGCCGTGGCCGCTCCCAGCAAGAGATTCGCGGGCACCAGCGCGTATTCGCCGCGCACGACGTGGAAGACGGCCGCGAGGAACATCGTGAGCGTGAGGCCGATCGCGGCGAGCGGCGTCAGCTTCGGCCTGACTCTCGTCATCGTCGGCAGGATCAGGCCGACGCCGCCCAGTACCTCGCAGACCCCGATGAAGACGATCAGAGGCTGCGGCACCGCCGCGTACCACGCGACGGCGCGAGGCGCTGCCTCGTACAAAGCTCCGTCGTACAGCAGCACTTTGCCGAAACCGCTTCCGGCGAAGAAGAAGCCGAACAGCACCTGGAGGGACCAAAGTCCGCCGTTGAGCGTGAACCTCATTCCGCGTCCTGTGGGCTTGGCCTGGTCTTCGGCGCCAAGCAGGTTCGCGCCGACGTGCTGATTCATGTCCTGTCACTACCTCGTTTGTCGGTTCTAGCGGGGGAAATCCTGGTGGTTCTGCGGGTACGAGACGGCCGTACTCCGCCTATGTCGTGGACGATCTCAGGTGCGGGGGGCGCCTGGCGCGGGTCAGCTCACCGCGTGCTTCACGAGCGCGGCGATCTGGGCCTCGACCTGGGCCGTCACCGCGGTCAGGGCGAATCCGACCGGCCACATCGTGCCGTCGTCCAGGTTCGCCCGGTCGCTGAACCCGAGCGTGGCGTAGCGCGTCCTGAACTTGGCCGCGCTCTGGAAATGGCAGACGATCTTGCCGTCCAGCGCGTACGCGGGCATCCCGTACCAGAGCTTCGGCGCGAGCTCGGGGGCGCCGGCCGTGATGACGGCATGGACGCGTTCGGCCATGACGCGATCCGGCTCCTGCATTTCGGCGATCTTCGCGAGTACGTCGTCCCGGTCCTGCGCGGCCTTGTCGGCGCGGGAGGCACGGCGCGCCGCCTTCTTCTGGTCCTGGGCGTGCTCTTTCATCGCGGCCCGTTCCTCGGCCGTGAATCCCTGGTACGTGGTTCCGTCGTTGCTCATGGCGAGTTTCTTTCTTGAGAACGCTGATCCGGGTCCCGTGGTGGCCCGGCGAGGCCGTCGCCGGAAAAGGGGACGTCCATCGCTTGCTTCGAGGATCAAGTACGGTCAGGCCCCGGAACAACGAGGAATGCCGGAAGATCACCTTCAGCGGGAGTGAACAGCCCAGCTCAGGGCGTGGAACCGCGTGACATCGTGATCTTCATAAGTCCTGCACATACGTGTGTGAAGATGCTCGCATGGGACGAACGATCACCAACAGCCCGGGCTTACGCTGGGCGGCGATACTCCTGGCCGGCGTGCTTCTCCTCGTGGGGCTCTTCTGGCTCAAGCCCGGCCAGGACGATCGGTTCGCTGACGCGGCTCCGCAGATGGAGGCCGTCGCCCGCGCGCTGGGCAAGGACGAGGTGCTGGGGCGCCGGACCATCGGCGGCCTGACCTTCGACGCGATCTACTGGGACGGCGACGTGGTCGTCTTCTCCCTCAGCGGCGCCCACCGCGCATACATGTGGAGTCCTGACAGGAGGCCGGGCGACACCTTGCGCATGTGGGGCCCGTGGTACACGCACCTGAGCGACCCCCACTGACCTTCGTCGGCCTGTCTGAGCCCGGCCGTCCCGCGTCACTCCTCGTCGTGCCCGTCCCACTCCGGTCGCAGGATCGAGTGGACCACCGAGTCGCGCCAGCCGCCGGCCAGCTTCAGGTGCCCGCGGATGGTGCCTTCCTCGACCATCCCCTCCTGGGCCATGACCCGGGCCGACCGCTCGTTGACGGGGGAGCGGGCGCCCCAGATCCGGTGCAGGCCCAGATGCTCGAAGCCCAGCCGCAGCAGGAGCTGGATGCCGTGGCCGCCGAGCCCGCGCCCCCACTGGTCCGCGCGGAACGCGAACCCGATCTGGCCGCTGGACTGGAGCGGGTGGCCGATGTCGACGGCCAGCCGCAGATGGGCGACCAGCTCCCCGCCCGGAAGGACGCCGGCGAGGGAGTACTCGGTGCGCTCCGGCCGGCGGGCGGCCTTCATCGCGCGGTCGACGATGCCGGCGACCTGGTCGCGGTCGCGAGGCTCGAACGACATGTGCTCGGCCACCAGCGGGTCGCCGTAGATGGCGAGCAGCGGGTCGACGTCGCCGGGCTCGAACTCGCGCATTCCCAGCCGGGGGGCGGAGAGCTTCACCGGGAACATGCGCCCTCACCCGGCCCGGCGAAGCCGCGCCCGGCCTGACCGTCGCCGCCAGTGGCCGTCCGTCCGCTGTCCGTCGCCCACGATCTCGCCACCTTCCCTGTCACGGGCAGATCTCCCGGCCGTACGCCTTCCGCGTGTTCGTGCGAGCGATACTACGACGGTGAACGACATCGTTGTACGAGCCGCCGAACCGGACGAGGCGGACGCGCTCACCGCGCTCACCCGGCGTTCCAAGGCGTACTGGGGTTACCCGCAGGCGATGCTCGACGGCTGGGCGGAGGTGCTGTCGATAAGCTCCGCCACCATTCGTGCCGACCGGGTCGTCGTCGCGGAACGGGACGGTGCGCCGGCAGGCTACTACCACCTCGCCGGCGAGCCCCCGCACGGCGAGCTCGCGGATCTCTTCATCGAGCCGGAGGCCATCGGCACCGGGCTGGGCCGCACACTCTGGGAGCACGCCGTCGACTCCGCGCGCGGCGCCGGCTTCCAGACCCTCACCCTTGAGTCCGACCCGCACGCCGAAACGTTCTACCTGCGGATGGGGGCCGAGCGCGTCGGGGAACGAGAGGTCGCCCCCGGCCGGTGGCTGCCCGTCATGAGGGTCACCGTGGGGTCCGGGGCGGGAGTTCCCAGCAGCGCACTCTGACGACGATCCCGGCGGGGGTGCACCTGGATCCACCCCCGTCAGGCTGTCAGGTGCAGTGATCGCAGCGCGGCCGGACGGAATCGTCGGTCCCATGCTGAAGACACAGACACCGACGACCTCTCGCGTCCTGGCGCCCGTGGGGGTGCCCGTGGGGGTGTTCGTCGCCGTCGCCTTCGTGGCGTCCGGCCTGCTGGGCGCGGCGCAGGCTTTCACGCCGATCCCCGCCGAGGTGATCCAGCTGACCCAGTTCGGGCCGGCCCTCGCGGTCGCGGCCGTCGCCCTGTGGTGGCCGAGCCTCACCCGGCGGGCCCTGTCCGGCGCGGTGAGCCAGGAGGCCGGCGGGGTGGGCCGTCACGGGCTGCTGCTGCTCGCCACGGCTCCGCTGATCGTCGCGCTCTGCGTCGGCGGGTACGGCCTGCTCACCGGCGACGCCGGGTTCACCGGGCCGGGGACGCTGGGCAGCCCGTTCGCGCTGATCGTGGTCGCGCAGCTGGTGGGCGCGTGCGGCGAGGAGATCGGCTGGCGCTGCCTGCTGCAACCGCTGCTGCGCCGCCGGTTCGGCCCGCTGACGGCGTCGATCGCGGTGGGGGTGCTGTGGGGGGTGTGGCATGTGCCGGTTTTCGGCAGGCCGCCGGCGCACGCGGCGGCGTTCCTGCTGGCGACGGTGTCGATGTCGATCGTGATGGGGCTGGCGCTGGAGCGGGTGCGCTCGCACCGGCTGCTGCTGACCGGCGGCTTCCACACGCTGATCAACCTCGGCCTGCTGCTGTTCATGGACGAGGAGAGCGGAGCGGTCGCGCCGATGGCGCTGTTCGGCACGTCGTGCGCGCTGGCGGCGCTGCTGTGGGTGTGGAACGCGCCCGTTAGAATCCACGACCGATGAGAGTGAAGGGGGCGCTGGCCGCTGTGGGGCGCTGCCAGCTGGCGGGACTGCTCGCGGTGGCGGTGTCCGCGGTCGGGTCGCTCGTCGTCCTGGCCCTCCTGCTCCTCCCCGTGGGCGCCGGTTTCCGGCTGCTCGTCCCTGCCGCGACGGCGCTGCGGCGCCTGTCGGACCGTTCGCGCGCCCGCGCCGCCCGGTGGACGGGGGTACGGATCAGCCCGCCCGGGCCGCTCGCCGGTGACCCCTCGTGGAGCAGGCGCAGGAGAGCGGGCGCGATCCTCGCCGACGAGGGCTTCTGGCGGGATCTGGCCTGGGCCTGGCTGGAGCCGTGGGCCGGGGGAGTCCTCGTCGCGATCCCGCTCATGTTCCTCTGGTACGGCGCGTTCGGCACGCTGGTGCAGCCCTTCGTGTGGCGGCACCTCGGCGACGGCAACTGGTACGCGTTCGTCCCGGTCCACAGCACGCCGACCATGCTGGCGGCCCTCGCGCTGGGCGTGGGCTTCCTGCTCGCCGGGGTCGTGATGGCGCCGCGGATCCTGAGCCTGCACGGCCGCTGGACCCGGCTCCTGCTGTCCGTGCCGCGCCGTACGGAGCTGACCAGGCGGATCGCCCACCTGACCGACACCCGGGCGCAGGCGCTCGACGTGCAGGCGGCCGAGCTGAGGCGCATCGAACGCGATCTGCACGACGGAGCCCAGGCCAGGCTGGTCGCGCTCGGCATGACCCTGGACAGCGCCACCCGGGTCCTGGACAGCGACCCGGCGGCCGCCCGCAGGCTGCTGGCCGAGGTGGGCGAGACGACCGCGCGGGCGCTGGAGGACCTGCGCACCCTCGTGCACGGCATCAACCCGCCGGTTCTCGCCGACCGGGGTCTCGGCGACGCCGTGAGGTCGCTCGCGCTCGACAGCTTCCTCGACGTCCACGTCGACGTACGGCTGGCGGGCCGCCCGCCCGCGCCGGTCGAGTCGGCCGCCTACTTCGCGGTCGGCGAGACCCTCGCCAACGCGGCCAAGCACGCCGGCGCGCGGGAGGTCGGCATCGTCCTCGACCACGACGGGCGGACGCTGCGCGTCAGCGTCACCGACGACGGCCGCGGCGGCGCCGACCCGGCGAAGGGAACCGGGCTGCGCGGCCTCCAGCGGCGGCTGGAGACGTTCGACGGCGTTCTCACCCTGCACAGCCCGCCAGGCGGGCCGACCACTGCGACCATGGAGATTCCGTGCGTGTTGTCCTCGCCGAAGACCTCTTCCTGCTGAGGGACGGGCTGACCAGGACCCTGCGCGAACACGGCTGCGAGGTGGTGGCCTCGGTCGACAACGGGCCGTCGCTGCTGCGCGCGCTGCTCCAGGACGAGCCGGACGTCGCCGTCGTCGACGTCCGGCTGCCGCCCACCTACACCGACGAGGGGCTGCGGGCCGCGATCGAGGCCCGCAGCCGCCGTCCTGGACTGCCGATCCTGGTGCTCTCCCAGTACGTCGACCAGCTGTACGCCAACGAGCTGCTGGCGGCCGGTGACGGCGGCGTCGGCTACCTGCTCAAGGACCGGGTCACCAACACCGAGCAGTTCGTCGACGCCGTCCGCCGGGTCGCGGCGGGCGGCACGGTGATGGACCCGCAGGTCATCGCCAAGCTGCTGTCCCGCAGCCAGGCCCGCGGGATGATCGGCAGCTTGACGCCGCGTGAGCTGGACGTGCTCGAGATGATGGCCGAGGGCAGGTCCAACGTCGCCATCGCGGCGGCCCTGCACTTCAGCGAGAGCGCGGTCGCCAAACACACCGCGAGCATCTTCGGCAAGCTGCGGATCGCCCCCTCGACGGACGACAACCGCCGCGTCCTGGCCGTCCTGGCCTACCTCAAGCGCTGACGGCCCCGCGCTGCGTGTGCGGGCAGCGCGCCGCCTCCCGGGGCGAGCTGCCCCCGCAGGCATCCTCCGAACGGAGGATGCCGGGCATCGCCCGTTCGCCGCCGGATCGCGCCCCGCCGCACGATTCGCCGGCCCCGCCCCCGGACCCACACTCGGGTGCGAGATCCGGTGACGAAGGGGAGGCGACGTGGTCGCGGTCGAACGGTTGAGCCCGGTGGGGCAGGGGGCGCGGCAACTCGCCCCCGATCTGGCCAGGGGAATCATGCTGGCGCTGATCGCGGTGGCCAACTCGGCCATCTACCTGTACGGGCGCCCGTACGGCATCAGGCAGCACATCGTCGAGCACGGCTGGCTCGACCGGCTGGCCTCGGCGGTGAGCATGACGGTCGTGGACGCGCGGGCCTACCCGATGTTCGCGGCCCTGTTCGGCTACGGCATGGTGCAGATCTGGAACCGGCGCCGCGACGACGCCGAAGGGCGGCGCGTGCTCAGGCGGCGCAGCTGGTGGCTGCTGGCGTTCGGCGCGGTCCACGCGACGCTGCTGTTCTCCGGGGACGTGCTCGGTGTGTACGGGCTGGTCGGCCTGGTCCTGGTCCGGTTGCTACGGGTGCGTGACCGGACCCTGCTCGTCCTGGCCGCCTGCTGGCTGGTTCCGGTGGCGCTGGCGTCGGCTCTGGTCTTCAGCACGCCGGACGGCGCGGCGGAGCGGTCGTACTTCTGGTCGTTCGCCGTCGAGGACCCGCTGACGGCGCTGGCGCTGCGGCCGGTCGAGTGGGTGACGGGCCCCCTCGGCATGCTGGGGGTGGGCACCGCGGCCCTGGTCGGCGTGTGGGCGGGGCGCCGCGCGCTGCTGTCCTCGCCGGACCGGCTGCGGCGGGCGGCGCTGTGGGGTCCGTTGGCCGGCGCGGCCGGCGGGCTGCCGGTGGGGCTGATCGCCGCGGGGGTCCTGACCGTGCACGATCCGGTGGTGGTCATGGCGCTGAACGCGGTGCACGTGGTGACGGGGATCGCGGGCGGGCTGGGGTACGCGGCGCTGATCGGCGTACTGGCCGACCGCGTCGGGCGGCGGCGAGGGCTCGTCGTGACCGCGCTCGCGGCCTGCGGTCAGCGCTCGCTGACGTGCTATCTACTACAGTCGGTGGGGTTCGTGGCGCTTCTGTCCCCCTATGCGGGTGGGCTCGGCGGATGGCTGGGATCGGCCGCCACGGTGGCGCTGGCGCTGCTCGTCTGGGCGGGCACCGTGGTGGCGGCCGAGGTGATGCGCCGGGCCGGGGCGCGCGGGCCCGCCGAGGTGCTGCTGCGCCGCCTGGCCTACCCCCGCAGGTGAGAGCGAGGTCTGGGTGGTGCGGGTACGCGACTGGGACCGGCGCTGGCACGCCGTGCCGCTGGCCGTGCTGGCCGTGGCGACGCTGATCGCCGTGGCCGACTCCGCGGCCCCGCCCTCCGCCCGCGCCGTCACCGTGGCGCTGGCCGTGGCCGCCGGGCTGTGGCACGGCTGGATGGTGATGGCCCATCCGCAATGGCCGGAGCGGGCGCTGGCGCCGATGGCGGTGTACTTCGCGGGACTGCTGGCGCTCTCGTGGGTGCTGTCGACGCGGCATCCGGCGTACGCGCTGCTGGTCGTCGCCTGTTTCCCGATGGCGTTCGTGGCCCTGCCCGGCCGCTACGCCTACCTCGGCGTGGCCGCGGGCGGGCTGCTGGTGCTGGGCGACCCGTTCGCGCTGTCCTGGCCGGTGGACGTCTGGCCCAGGGTGCCGGGGGTGCTGGCGTCGGTGGCGCTGGCGGCGTTCATCGGCTGGATCATCCGCGCGATGGAGGCCGAGGTGGGACGGCGGCGCTCGGCGAACCGGGCGCTGGAGGAGGCCAACGCGCGCCTGGCGCGGCTCGCCGAGGAGAACGCCGCACTCCAGGGCGAGCTGCTGGCCGCCGCCCGCCAGACCGGCGTCGCCGGCGAGCGCGGCAGGCTGGCCCGCGAGATCCACGACACCGTCGCCCAGGGACTCGCGGGCATCGTCACCCAGCTCGAAGCCGCCGACGAGGTCGCCTCCGACCCCGACGCGGTGCGCCGCCGCCTGGCCATCGCCCGGGCCCTGGCCAGGGAGAGCGCGAGGGAGGTCCGCCGCTCCCTCGACGACCTGAGGCCCGGCCCGCTGGCGGCCTCCCGGCTGCCGGAGGCGCTGTCGGCGCTGGTGTCCGGCTGGGGCGAGACGCACGAGGCGCCCGCGACGCTCACCGTCACCGGAACCGCCCGGCTGCTGCACCCCGAGGTCGAGGTGACGCTGTTCCGGGCGGTGCAGGAGGCTCTGGCGAACGTGGCCCGCCACGCCAGGGCGGGCAAGACCGTGGTCACCCTGTCGTACATGGAGGATGTGGTCGTGGCTGACATCAGGGACGACGGGGTCGGATTCACCCCGTCGCAGACCGGCGGCTTCGGGCTGACCGCGATGCGCCAGCGGGTGAGCCGGCTGGCGGGCGAGGTCGAGGTGGAGTCGGCGCCCGGCCGGGGCACCGCGGTGAGCGTGAGCGTGCCGGCCATCCCGGCGGCCGGCGAACGGGAGGCGCCGTGACGGTGCGGCTGGTGATCGTCGACGACCATCCCGTGGTACGCGACGGCCTGCGCGGCATGTTCGTCGAGCAGGCCGACCTGGAGATCGTCGGCGAGGCCGGTGACGGCGAGGAAGGGCTGGCGGTGGCCGTAAGGGAACAGCCCGACGTCGTGCTGACCGACCTGCGGATGCCGGGCCTGGGCGGGGCGGAGTTCATCGGGCTGCTGACCGCGCGGGTGCCGTCGGCCCGGGTGCTGGTGCTGACCACGTACGACGGGGACGACGACGTACTGCCGGCCGTGGCGGCCGGCGCGATCGGCTTCCTGCTGAAGGACTCGCCCCGCGAGGAGGTCTTCCGCGCCGTCCGCGCGGCCGCCGTGGGGGAGACGGTCCTGACGCCCGCCGTGGCGGCCCGCGTCCTGCGGCGCGTGCGCGAGCCCGCGCCCCGGGCGGCCGAGCTGAGCGAGCGCGAGCACACCGTGCTGCGGCTGGTGGCGCGCGGCGCGACGAACAAGGAGGCGGCCGCCGCGCTGTTCATCAGCGAGACCACGGTCAAGACCCACCTGGCGCACATCTACACCAAACTGGGCGTCTCCGACCGGGCCGCCGCCGTCGCCACCGCCTACACGCGCGGCCTGCTGCCCTAGGCGCGAACGCGCGGGCCCTGGAGCCGCTGTCGCGCGTTGCTCAGCGTCGCCACGGGCTCCAGCATGCGACGGTCGTACGCCTCCAGCGGCAGGCCCCGCGACAGGCGATGGGGAAGATCGGGGTTGGCCAGCGCGCCCCGGCCGACGGACAGCAGGTCGGCATGGCCGTCGGACAGGACCTGGGCCGCCTGCGCGAGATCGTGCATGCCGCCGTTGGCGATGACCGGAAGGCCGCTCACCTGGCGAGCCAGGCTCGTGATCGTGACGCCGCCGTCCAGCCGGGCCGTCTCGATCCAGTCGCGTCCCTCGCTGGCGATGTGCAGGTACGTGGCGCCCGCCTCCGCCAGCGCGGCGAAGATGATCCGCGCGTCGGCCGCGCCGCCGTCCCAGCGGTGGCCGAAGTCGTTGACCTTGCCCTGCGACAGCCGTACGCCGACGCAGAAGCCGGCGCCGAGCTCGGCCCGGACCGCGGCCACCGCCTCGGCCGTCAGCCGGACCCGGTTCGCGACCGGGCCGCCGTAGGAGTCGGCGCGCCGGTTGGTGTAATCGGTGAGGAACTGGTCCAGCAGGTAGCCGTTGGCTCCGTGAAGTTCGACCCCGTCGAAGCCGGCATCCCGGGCCCGGACGGCCGAGGCCACGAAGCCGCCGATCGCCGCCTCGATGTCGGCCCCGGTCATCTCCCGGGGCGTGGGCCAGCGTCCGGACCCGCCGTACTCGGGCAGCATCTCCCCACGCGGCCGCACGGCGGACGGCCCGGCCGTGCCGGCGCGGTACGGGTTGCCCTGCGACAGCGCGCCGGCGTGCATGAGCTGGAGCACGACACGGCTCCCGGCGGCCCGCACTCTGCCGGTGATGTCCTGCCAGGCCGCAACGTGCCGGGCGGAGACGATGCCCGGCTGGTTGAGGTAACCCTGGCTGTGGACGGTGTCGGTATAGGTGCCTTCCGTGATCACCAGCCCGAAGCCGCCCGCCGCGTACCGCTCGTAGTATTCGGCCATCTCCAGGGTCGGCGTGCCGTCGGGGTCGGCGGACACCCGGGTCATCGGCGCGACGGCGAGCCGGTTGGGCAGGTCGAGACCGCCGACCCGGACGGGCAGCAGCGCGTGGTGGTTCGTCATGGAGGTACTCCCTTGATGGGTCGGAGGTCTGTTGCGGATCGGCGGCGTCAGCGTGCGGTCGCCACGGCGGTCGCGTCGACCTCGATCTGCCAGTCGGCCTGGGCGAGGCGGGAGATCTGGATCAGGGTGTCGGCGGGGTAGGGCTCGGTGAAGAACTCTTTGCGCAGTTTGATGATGGTGTCGAGGTTGGGTTCGAGGTCGGTGACGAGGATGGTGACCTTGACGGCGTCGGCGAGGCTGGATCCGGCTTCTTTGAGGACGTGGTCGAGGTTGGTGAAGGCCTGTCGGGCCTGGGTTTCGAAGTCGTGGCTGACGGTGACGCCGTTGTCGTCGAAGCCGGCTTGGCCGGAGGCGTAGACGAGGTCGCCGACTTTGATGGCTTGTGAGATGGCGTAGGGCTCGTACCAGTCGGGGGTGGTGCTGATGCGTTCGCGCTTCATGACATCTCCTTGCATGTACGTACATGTTTTGTCCGTGCAAGAAGATGTTGCATGTACATGTATGTACTTGTCAAGCCGGCGCTCAGGCGACGGGAGGCGTGCCGAAGACGTGGGTGCCCGGCGCCGCAGGGTCGTCGCCCGCCCAGAACTCGCCCCAGTGGAGGATGAACTCCGTCCGGGAGACGGCGCCGTCACCGTCGGCGTCGAGGCGGGCGAACGCGGCCGTGGTGTCGGTGGGGCCGCCGTTCCACGCCTCGATCATGCGCCGGTACTCGGCCGGTGAGATCCGGCCGTCGCCGTCCTCGTCGATGGCGTCGAACATGGCCTCGGCGGTGGCGTCCACGGCGCCCGGCATCTCGCCCAGCACGTCCACGACGGTGAGCACGTCGTCGAGCGTGACCGATTCGGGGTCACGGGAGCGCGCGGCGAGCGTCCCCCACCAGCCGCGCATGACCGCGGTGAGGCGCTCCGCGTCGCCCGCCCTGCGGATGGCCGCCCAGCGGCGTGCCAGGTCGTCGAAGTCGCTCTCGCGCAGTGCGCCGTCGCCGTCGGTGTCCATCGCGCTGAACACGAGCTGGACCTTGCCCCGCTGGAATGTGCTCGCCATGCCCCGATGGTCCCCAGCGTCACGACTGGCAACTACTGTCGATATGGTGCCCTCCTTTCGCCGGACCGTGACAGTAGTGTCACTGTGGGTTACGAACCAGGATGTTGTGCAGCACGGCCACATGTGTGGTAACTTGGGGTCAGTTGCAGTTGTGGTACCCATGAAAACTTGTGTGCACCTGACGGTATGTAGCCTCAGGTGCATTTTTGTTTGCCGGTCATCTCCGGGTGTGTGGTCCTATCGCGGCGACGCGAAATCCGTCCGTTGCGGATTTCGGCTTTGCACCCCATCAAAAGGAGATCAACATGGCTTCCGGCACCGTGAAGTGGTTCAACGCGGAAAAGGGCTTCGGCTTCATCGAGCAGGACGGCGGCGGCGCCGACGTCTTCGCGCACTACTCCAACATCGTCTCCCAGGGCGGTTACCGCGAGCTGCACGAGGGCCAGAAGGTCGCCTTCGACATCACGCAGGGCCAGAAGGGCCCGCAGGCCGAGAACATCGTTTCCGCCTGACACCGACACACCACGTAGCTGGGGCCCGCGCTGTACGGCGCGGGCCCCAGCTACGTTGCTCCGGGGCATCCGGTCCTGCCCGGTCATAAGCCGGCTCCAGCCCCGACCGGCATCGCAGCCGCCGTTCTACGGCGCATGCCGACCATTTCGACGCACCAGGCCAGGCGGCTTCCCGCCGGCCCGGCTCGTCTTTCTTCGGCTCGTGCTCGCCATTCTTGTGCCGCCCGTCGCGCCTGAGAATCACTTGACACGTGCCGCATCGAGGAAGGTTCTGCGTGAACCACGCAACTCGCAAGCACGACCGCTTCTCCTCCACCCGCACGGGCGGCTCCGCCGGCTCCGGCAGAGGCAGCCGATCCGGCTCGTCGGCTCCGGGCCGTTCCGGCAACCCCCGGCGGTCCGGTGGCCACGGACGGCGTCCCGCCGCGCTTCAGGGCGAGTTCGCCCTGCCGGTCACCGTCACCCCCGCCCTGCCCGCGGCCGCGACGTTCGCCGAGCTGAACATGCCGCCCGCGCTGATGAAGACGCTCACCGGCCTGGGCATGAACGAGCCGTTCCCGATCCAGTCGGCCACGCTGCCGAACTCCCTGGCCGGCCGGGACGTCCTCGGCCGGGGACGCACCGGATCGGGCAAGACGCTCGCCTTCGGCCTGGCGCTGCTCGTCCGCACCGCCGGGCAGCGTGCCGAATCGCGCCGGCCGCTGGCCATGATCCTCGTGCCCACCCGCGAACTGGCCCAGCAGGTCACCGACGCGCTCACCCCGTACGCCCAGTCATTGAAGCTGCGGCTGGCGACCGTCGTCGGCGGCATGTCGATCAGCCGGCAGGCCAAGGCGCTGCGCGACGGCGCCGAGGTCGTCGTCGCGACCCCCGGACGGCTCAGGGACCTCATCGAGCGCGGCGACTGCCGCCTGGATCAGGTCGAGATCACCGTGCTGGACGAGGCTGACCAGATGGCCGACATGGGGTTCATGCCGCAGATCACCCACCTGCTCGACCAGGTGCGCCCCGGGGGCCAGCGGATGCTGTTCTCCGCCACGCTGGACCGCAACGTCGACCTGCTGGTACGCCGCTACCTGGCCGACCCGGTGGTCCACTCGGTCGACCCCTCGGCGGGCGCGGTCACCACGATGGAGCACCACGTGCTGCACGTCCACGACGCCGACAAGCACGCCACCACCGTGGAGATCGCCGCGCGCGACGGCAAGGTGATCATGTTCCTGGACACCAAGCACGCCGTGGACCGGCTCACCCAGGACCTGCTGAACAGCGGCGTCCGCGCCGCCGCGCTGCACGGGGGCAAGTCCCAGCCCCAGCGCACCCGCACCCTCGCCCAGTTCAAGACCGGGCACGTCACGGTGCTGGTGGCGACCAACGTCGCGGCCCGCGGCATCCACGTCGACAACCTCGACCTCGTCGTCAACGTCGACCCTCCGAGCGACCACAAGGACTACCTGCACCGCGGCGGACGCACCGCCCGCGCCGGGGAGTCCGGCAGCGTCGTCACCCTCGTCCTGCCGAACCAGCGCCGTGACATGTCCCGCCTGATGGCCGCCGCCGGCATCGTCCCGCAGACCAGCCAGGTCCGCTCGGGCGAGAGCGAGCTCCGGCGCATCACCGGCGCCCAGGCGCCCTCGGGGATCCCCGTGACCATCACCGCCCCGGCGGCCGGCCGCCGTACGGGCCGGAACGGCCGCCGCTTCAGGTAGCGACGGCTGCCCGCCCACGACCGTGACCATGCGGTGGACGGCGGGCTACAGTGCTCCGTGTGGGGAGTGACTCCGTCGACCACGTCCTGGCGCACCCTGTGAGGCCCAGATGAACGCCCTGGCCTGGGTCGGAACGGGTGCCATGGGCGCCCGCATGGCGCGCCGGCTCCTCGACGCCGGCCACGACCTCACCGTGTGGAACCGCACCCCGGAGCGCACCGGCGCCCTCGCCGCCGCCGGGGCACGCGTGGCCGCCACGCCCGCCGACGCGGCGCGGCGGGCCGAAGCGGTCTTCCTGATGCCGTCCGACCCCGCCGCGCTCCAGGCGGTGACCGAGGGACCCACCGGCGTCGCGGCGGGCGTGCGGGAAGGCGCGGTCGTGGTGGACCTGTCCACCACGGGCCCGCCCGCGCTCGCCCGGCTGCGGGCCGCGCTGCCACCCGGGGTCGAGCTGCTGGACGTGCCCGTGCTGGGCAGCCTGGCCGAAGCCGAGTCCGGCACGCTCACGCTGCTCGCCGGCGGTCCCGCCGAGACCGTCGAGCGGTTACGGGAGCCGCTGTCGGCCCTGGGAGAGCTGGTCCACCTCGGCGCCGGGGGCACCGGCGCCGCTGCCAAACTGGTCGCCAACTTCGCGCTGCTGGGCACGGTCGCCCTGCTCGGCGAGACGCTGGCGGTCGCCGACGGGCTCGGGCTGCCCCGCGAGGCCACCTGGCGCGCCCTCGGCCACACCCCGCTCGCCGCCCAGGCCGCCCGGCGGCGGCCCGCGATCGAGTCAGGCTCGTTCCCGCCGCGCTTCGCCCTGTCCCTGGCCGCCAAGGACGCCGCCCTGGTCGTCGCGGCGGCCGGCGACGTGAGCACGGACGCGCGGCTCGCCCGCGCGGTGCACGCCTGGCTGGCCGACGCCGCCGCGGCTGGGCTGGGCGCGCTGGACTACACCGCGCTGCTGCGCCACATCACCGCACGCGCCGCCGACCTCCCGGACCCGATGCCGCCCGATCCGGCCGGGGAGCGTACGTGACGGGTGGGGCGGTCGTGTTCGACCTTGACGGCACCCTGGTCGACACCATGACCGTGGTGCCCGCCGCGTACGCCGACACCGGCCGCTCGGCGTCTTCACCGGCGCCACGCGGCGCGGACCTGTCCGCCGGCCCGTACCCCGGCCCGGTGGCCCGGCACCCGAGAGACGTGCCGGCCCTGCTCTGAGGACGCTGGCACCGGCTCTGTCAGGGTTCGCGCACCTCGACGCGGAGAATACGGTCGTCGCCCGGGCGCGGGGCGGTGCCGCCCCAGGTGGCGCGGTCGGTGTTCGACGTGATGAGCCAGAGGGCTCCGTCGGGGGCCACCTCGACGGTGCGGATCCGCCCGTACTCGCCGGCGAAGTGGTCGATCGGCTCGGCCGTCGCGGCGCCGCCGTCGACGGGAAGCTGCCAGAGCCGCCGGCCGCCCAGCGCGCCGATCCACAGCGACCCCCCGGCGTACGCGACGCCGGAAGGGCTCGCCTCGTTGGGATGGATCGTGGCGATCGGAGCCTGCCCGGTGGACCCGGCGATCCCCTCGGTCTCCGGCCACCCGTAGTCCGCGCCCGCGCGGAGGACGTTCACCTCGTCCCAGGTGCGATGACCGAGCTCCGACGCGTACGGGGTGCCGTCGGGCCCGAACGCGATGCCCTGGACGTTGCGGTGGCCGCTGGAGTAGATCGGCGACGAGCCCGGATTGTCCTCGGGTACGGAGCCGTCGACGGCGATGCGCAGGATCTTGCCGTTGAGCGAGTCGTCGGCGGCGGCGTTCCCGGGCTCGAAGGCGTCACCAGTGCCGATCCACAGGTGCCCGTCCGGCCCGACGGCGATGCGGCCGCCGTGGTGCCGGTCGGCGGTCCGGATGCCGTCGAGCAGCACCCGGTCGACGGCGAGGGAACCGTAGTCGCCGGCGATGGTGAGCGCGACGATGCGGTTCTGGTCCTGCCCGGAGACGGAGGCGTACACGGTGCGGTCGGCCGCGAACCCGGGGGAGACGGCGATGCCGAGCAGCCCGCCTTCCGAGCTCACGTGCACGCCGGGGACGACGCCGACCGTACGCGGGTCGCCGCCCTTCGCGGGGATGCGGACGATCTCGCCGGAGATCCGCTCCGAGACGAGCGCCGACCCGTCGGGCAGGAAGGCGAGCCCCCAGGGGGCCTCCAGCCCCGTCGTCAGCTCGACCGGCTCACCGAGGGTCGCGACCGGACCGGCCGGCGCGGTGCCCGGGGGCGCGGACGGGGAGGGCCCGGAGGGGGAGGGCCCGGATGGGGAGGGCGCGGTCACCGGCTCGTCGGGCGGGCCCGAACACCCGCTCAGCGCGACGGCGAGCGAGGCCGCGACGGCCGCCGCGCGTGATCGTGAGCGCCGGGTCACCGGCCGTTTCGTGCTCAAGCCGCGCCGCCGTTGACGTGGAGAACCTGGCCGTTCACCCAGCGCGCGGGCCCCGCGAGGAAGGCGACGGCCTCCGCGACGTCCTCCGGTGCGCCGAGCCGGCCCATCGGGTTCATGGAGGCGATCCGGTCGATCGTCTCCTGGCTCTTGCCCTCGAAGAACAGCGGCGTCGCGGTGGGGCCGGGCGCGATGGCGTTGACCGTGATGTCCCGGCCGCGCAGCTCGCGCGCGAGGATCAGCGTCAGCGCCTCGACGGCTCCCTTGGACGCGGCGTAGGCGCCGTAGCCCGGGATCTGCAGCCGGGTGACCGACGTGGAAAAGTTGATGATCGCGCCCCCGTCGCGCAGGCGCCGGGCGGCGAGCCGGTCGACGACGAACGTCCCGCGGACGTTGGTGCGCTGGACGCGGTCGAAGGTGTCGAGATCCATCTGGGCCACGGGCGCGAGCGGCATGATGCCCGCGGTGTGGACGACGACGTCGAGTCCGCCGAACTCGCGATCCGCGACGTCGAACACCGCGGCCATCGCGTTCTCGTCCGCCACGTCCCCACCGGCGACGGCCGCGCGGCCCCCGGCGCGGGTGACCGCCTTCGCCGTCTCCTCGGCGCGGTCCCTGCTGCCCGCGTAGTGCACCACGACGGCGAAGCCGTCGGCGGCCAGGCGCTCCGCGCTCACCCTGCCGATGCCGCCCGATCCGCCGGTGACGAGCGCGACGCGCTCTGTGCTGTTCACCATGTCATGCGCCTTCGCTAGGATATGAACGAGTTGTTCACATATGACGGTAGCACCGAAATGAACAGATAGTCCATAAGTGGAGTGACGATGTCCGAGAGCGTTGCCGACCGACGCGGCCGAGGCCGCCGCCCCGCCGCGGAGGTGCGCGCCGCGGTGCTCACGGCGGCCGGGCGCATCCTGTTGCGAGACGGCATGCAGGCGGTCACGTTCGACCGCGTGGCGATGGAGGCGGGATCGAGCAAGACGACTCTGTACAAGTGGTGGCCGTCGCCGGGCGCGCTCGCGGCCG
Source organism: Nonomuraea sp. NPDC003214 (assembly GCF_053590035.1). Classification (NCBI taxonomy): domain Bacteria; kingdom Bacillati; phylum Actinomycetota; class Actinomycetes; order Streptosporangiales; family Streptosporangiaceae; genus Nonomuraea; species Nonomuraea sp. NPDC003214. Next base: position 429,195 of record NZ_JBSFSX010000002.1, read on the forward strand.
AGGCGTACTTCACCCATAGCCGGCGGACGCTGGACTTTCCCGACACCGGGGACGTGCGCGCTGATCTGATCACCCAGCTCGGCGCGTTCGTCCGGTGGCTGAAGGACGAAGGGGCGGAGAAACCCGTGTCCGAGATCGTCGGCGCGGCCCAGATGGACGCGAGCCTCGCCCGGGCGTGGTCGGAGAGTTACGCGCTGCCCCGGCGCGAGCTCGCCCGGGAACGGCTGCGCATCGCGCAGCGGGACGGTCAGCTGCGCGAGGACGCGGACCTGGACGTCATCGTGGACCAGCTGTGGGGCGCCTGCTACCACCGGCTGCTCGTGCTCCGGGTGCCCTTCGACGAGTCGATCGTCGAGCGCCTGGTCGACCATGCGCTCTACGGGGCGGCGCCGCGCTCGGCGGGTGCGGGGTGATCACCGCGGCGAGGAAGGCACTTTACAAAAGACATCGGAGAGTTATCGTCTGATTACGTGGAGAATCGTGATTCTGGTCAGCCTCCCATGGGAGGAGAGGGCGCGGGCGGTTCGGAGCCCGATGTGCGCTTCACCTTCGCCAACGAACGCACGATGCTGGCGTGGAACCGGACCGCGCTCGCCCTGGTCGTCGCGGGCCTCGCGATCGTCCAGTTACTGCCGCCGTTCGCCGGGTTACCGGGGGGCCGGCGGCTGCTGGCGCTTCCCCTGATCCTTCTCGGCGCACTCCTGCCGGGCGGGGCGTACCTGGAGTGGCGCCGCAACCAGCGCGCGCTGCGCCATGGCCGCCCGCTGCCGAGCTCGCCGCTGCCCCGGATCCTGGTCCTCGTCCTCATGTGCGTGGCGGTGGCCGCCGGCGTCCTCGCGCTGAGGCAGGGCTGACATGGCAGGTTCCGCTCCCTGTGACGGCGGGACCGAGGCCTCGGGGCCGGACCCGGGCCTGGCGCGCGAACGCACCCACCTGGCCTGGATCCGCACCGGCATGTCGTTGATCGCGTTGTGCGTCACCCTGCTCAAGGCGGCTCCCCTGCTGGGCGTGGTGGCCCTGGCCGTCGGCGTGCTGGCGTGGACCATCGGCCGCGTGGCGCACTCCACGGGACGGCGGCCGGCTCGCGGGCGCCGGCCGCTGAAGCCGCTGACCGTGCTGGTCACGCTGGTGGGCGTGGCCGGGATGCTGCTGGCGGTCAACCCGGGCGGGCAGCAGCCGCCGGTCAGGCCCACGCACTCGACGTATCGCGGTGCCGGCGTCGTCCAGCCCGGCCATGCTCGTCAGCCGCGATCCGCCCCGGCGCCGTCAGGCCGACGAGCTCTCCACGGCGTCCCGCTCCTCGGCCGCCCGCCTCCGGAGCGGCACGCCGTACCGGCGATGGATCACCAGCCATACGGTCAGCGTGGCGGCGACGGCCGCCAGGACGACCGCGGTCATGGCGGCCGGGCCGAGGCCGGCCATCTTCGCGGCGGAGGCCAGCAGCAGGAAGGTCAGAAGCAGGCGCAGCGGCCCGGCGGGGGCGCGTGAGGAGATGCGCGCCCCGAGGTAGATGCCGGGAAGGGAGCCGGCCAGCAGGGCCGTGGTGATCTCCAGCCTGAAGTCACCGAACAGCAGGTGACCGATCGCGGCGGAGATCACCAGCGGTACGGCCTGCAGCAGGTCGGTGCCGACCAGCTGGTTGGCCTTGAGCATCGGATAGAGCGCCACGAGCGCGACGATGATCAGCGAGCCGGAGCCCACCGACGTGATGCCGACGACGAGCCCGCCGAGCGCGCCGACGGCGGCGGTGGGGACAGGCCGCACCCGGAGCGGAGCGGTGCTCCGGGCACGGCGCCCGGCGGGCGCGCCGCCACCGCTGCGGCCGACCCTGTCGAGGGCGGCCCTGTAGCTGCGGTGCGCCAGCGTGGCGGCGGCGATGAGCAGCGCCGCCGCCATGGCGATCTCGATCACGTCGTGGACGCGCTCGCCGTCCCCCAGGGCCCTGGCGACCAGCACCCCGCCGAACGCGGCGGGCACCGAGCCCGCGCACAGCCAGGCCACCAGCCGCAGATCGATGGTCCCTCGGCGGTAGTGCACCGCGCTGCCGACCGGCTTCATCACCGCGGCGGCCACCAGGTCACTGGAGACCGCCGCCATGGGTGACACGCCGAAGAACGTCACCAGCATGGGCGTCATCAGCGCGCCTCCTCCCATGCCGGTGAGCCCGATCATCAGGGCCACCGCAAAAGCGCCGAATGCCATGGCGAAATCGAATTGCACAGCAGTGTCCTTCGCTCGCGGGAGGGGACGAATGTCGGGAGGCGGCCGCCGTATTCGGTCTGCCCCTGGCGTTGATTTGGCTAACTGAAATGAGAAAACGCTAATCAGTGCCGACCGGCGAACGCCGCCATTGCTGCCGTCCAATGATTTATGGAGGTTTTTGCCCCGAGCGGCTCGTGAGCGAATGGCCCTGGGGCCCCGTCAGCCCGGAAGCGCGTCCAACTCGTCGGCCCTGCGCAGATCCTTGGGGCGGCCCAGGGCGCGACGCATCCGGATCAGGTCCTCCCGGCAGACGTAGCGGACCACCAGGCCGTCCGGGCCGGCCGCGACGACCGCGCGGTCGAGGCAGTCCCCGACCTGGAGGCCGCCCCAGGCCAGCGCCGGGGTGCAGCAGTCGCCGTCGGCTCCGGCCGAGGTGAACTGCGTTTTGGGCCGGAGCAGGGAATCCGGGCGGGTCGGCAGGGGCCTGCCGCTCTCGTCCATGAGCCGGGCGCCGACGGCGGCGAGTGCGGCCGTCAGGGCGGGGGCGTGGGCCGGGTCGCCGTCCCAGAGCAGGTCCAGGTCGCGGGTCGGTTCGGTGGAGCCGTGCATGATGCCGGCGACCTGCCCGATGACGACGGCCCGGGCGCCGTGGCGGTGGAGGGCTTCGAGCAGGGGGAACGGGTCGAATGCGGGGGCGTCGTCCGTGCCTGCCAGGTCACGGGCGCGCCGGGTGGCGGCGCGGAGCCTTTCCAGCGGTGTGTTGATCACCCGTGCCATCCAACACCCACCCGGCCCGCGGCGTCGAAGGCGGCCTCTTCAGGACGGCGGCGCCGGGCTGCTCGCGCTGCCGGTGACGAGGCGCACCGCGGTGTCGACGGCGGCGAGGTGATCCCGGTGGACGCCGCCGGGGTGCATCAGGATGGACCACATCAGCCCGTCCATGATCGCCAGGACGAGCTGGGCGAGCGCGTCGTGGTCCTGTCCTGGTCGCAGTTCGCCGACGGACTCGGCGTACGCGAAGACGGCGCGCAGGTTGCCGCGCGCCTCGCGGTTCAGCTCGTCGATCACCGCGGCGAACTCCGGGTGCACGGCGGCCCTGGCGTAGAAGGCGGCCCAGATGCGCGCCTCGCCCTCGCGCCGGGCGTCCAGGGGGAGCAGCTCCAGCAGGGTGGCGCGCAGGGCGTCGGGGAACGGCATCCCGGCCGGTCCCAGGCGGATGTGCCGGATGCGTTCCCGTTCCGCCTCGACGACGGTGCGCAGGGCGAAGTGCAGCATCTCGTCCTTGGTGCTGAAGTAGCGCTGCACCGCGCCCACGGAGCAGCCCGCCTCGGCCGCCACCGTGCGGACGCTGACGGCCTCCAGGCCTTCGCGTTCGGTGATCCGGAGCAGGGCGGCCGTCACGTGGCGACGGCGTTCATCATGATCGACGACTTTGGGCACGCCTCCAGTGTCGCGCATTCCCGCTTTCCGGGTACAGTCGTATTCGATCCTGTGAAGCGAGGCGCGCATGGCCGATCGGAGCGAGAAGAGACGACCGTGGGGGCGCCGCCTTGCGATGGCGGGCGCGGCGCTGGCCGCCGTCATCCTGCTGCCCGCGGCCGCCACGGCGCTGCTGCCGATGCCCAGCCTGGAGCTGTGGGCGATCGGGCTGCTGGTGCTGGAGTTCAGCCTGGTCTTCGCGGTGATCGCGGTGGTCGGCGTCGTGCTCGCGTGGCTCGCCGCACGACGACCCGCCGGACGCCGGGTCGCGGCCGTGCTCGCCGTGGTCAACGCGGCGATGCTCGTCGCCGCTCTCCTCCCGGCGGTCTCCGCGTGGGGGACGGCTCGCGCGTACGGGGTGCCGCTCAGCCTGGCCGGATACCTCGACGGGCTGTCCACCTCCGCCGGGCGCGGCCCCGACGAGACGGTCCGCTACGCCCGCGCCGGGGGCGAGGACCTGATGCTCGACGTGTGGCGGCCCGAGGCGGCGCCCGGGGCCGGACGGCTTCCCGTCGTGGTCAACGTGCACGGCGGGGCGCAGGACGCGCCGCAGAGCCCGTTCCCCCGGTGGGACGCCTGGCTGGCCGACTCGGGGTACGTCGTGTTCGACGTGGACTACCGCTTCTTCCGGCCGTACGACTGGAAGTCCTCGCCCGGCGACGTCAAGTGCGCGCTCGGGTGGGTGGTGCGCAACGCCGAGCGGTACGGCGCCGACCCGGCGCGCATCACGCTGATGGGCCAGTCGGCCGGCGGCTACCTGTCCATGCTCGCCGCCTACACCACGGCCGCCGAGCTGCCGCCGTCCTGCGACGTCCCCGAGGTGAGACCGGATGCGGTCATCGCCTGGTGCGCGCCGGGGGACGCGACCGCCGAGGTGCCCTCGCCGTTCCGGCTGTCGGAGACGGTACGGCGGCAGCTCGCCGAGGAGACGTGGCCGCTGGCCGACGAGGACTGGACGCGCGCGTCGCCGAGCACGTACCTCCGGCCCGGGCTGCCGCGGACGCTGCTGATCCAGGGCGGCCGCGACATCCTCCAGACCGCCGGGCACACCAGGGACTTCGCCGCCCGCCTCGCCCGGGCCGGGGTGCGGCACGAACTCGTGGAGATCCCGTACGCGGACCACCAGTTCGACCTGGTCTGGGGCGGTTTCGGCAGCCAGATCGCCCGGCACGTCGTACGGGACTTCCTGAACGCGGGCTGACTAGCCGAGCAGGCCGCGGCGGTAGCCCTCGCCGACGGCGGCGGCGCGGTCGCGGACGCCGAGCTTGTCGTAGATGTGCAGCAGGTGGGTCTTGATGCTGGCCTCGCTGATGAAGAGCTTGGCGGCCGCCTGGCGGTTGGTGGCGCCGTCGGCGACGAGGGTGAGGACCTGGAGTTCGCGGTCGGTGAGCGCGGCCTTGGCCGGCCGGCGTACCTGGCCCATCAGGCGGCCGGCGACCGAGGGGGACAGGACCGGCTCGCCCGCCGCGGCGGCGCGGACGGCGCGCAGGAGCTCGTCGGTGGGGGCGTCCTTGAGGAGGTAGCCGGTGGCGCCGGCTTCGATGGCGGGCAGGACGTCGGAGTCGCCGTCGAAGGTGGTCAGCACGAGGGTCTTGATGTGCGGGTGGGAGCGGCGCAGGGCGGTGATGGCGCTGACGCCGTCCATCTCGGGCATGCGCAGGTCCATGAGGACGATGTCCACCCCGAGCGCGGCGGCGCGTTCGACGCCTTCGCGGCCGTTGGCGGCCTCGCCGGCGACGTCGATGTCCGGTTCGGCGTCGAAGGCCGCGCGCAGGCCGTCGCGGACGATGGGGTGGTCGTCCACGATGAGGAGGCGGATCATCGCCGGTCCCCCTGGATGGCGGGGACGGTGGCGCTGACGGCGGTGCCCTCGCCGGGCGTGGTCTCGAATTCGAGGGAGCCGCCGACGCCGCGTACGCGTTGTCTCATGCTGCTGAGTCCGAATCCTTCGCTGTTGGGGTGGTGGATGCCGGTGCCGTTGTCGCGGATGTCGAGGAGCACGACCGGTCCGGTGTAGGAGAGGGTGAGGCCGGCGCGGGTGGCGCCCGAGTGTTTGGCGACGTTGGTGAGGGCTTCCTGCGCGACGCGGAACAGGGTCACCTCGATGGCGGGGCTGAGGGGGGCGCGGTCGCCGGTGACCTCGACGTGGAGGTCGACGCCGGTGCTCTCGGACCAGCCGCGGGCCAGGGTGGTCATGGCCTCGGGCAGGTGGGCGTCCTCGAGCTGGTGGGGCTGGAGGGCGGAGACGGAGCGGCGCGCCTCGGTCAGGCTGTCCTGGGCGAGGGTGAGCGCGCGGGCGATGTGGGCGTCGGAATCCTCGACGCGCTGGGCGGCGCGGAGCTGGGTGATGATGCCGGTGAGGCCCTGCGCGAGGGTGTCGTGGATTTCGCGCGCCATGCGCTGGCGCTCGTCGAGTATCCCGGCCTGGTGGGCCTGGGCCAGGAGCTGGGCGTGGAGGTCGGCGTTCTCCGCCATGGCGGTCTGCAGGTCGCTGGCGGCCTTCCGGTACTTGCGCTGCCGCTCCTCGATCTTGAGGCCGGCGATGGAGCCGCCGCCGATGGCGATGGTCTGCACGGCGATGATCACCAGGTGGAAGGCGATGAGCTGGACGGTGGCCTGGCTCCAGTCGAGCGTCGACCCGTACAGGATGCAGGAGGTGGTGGCGACGGCGGCGAAGGTCCACCTGGAGGGCGCGAAGTGGGCGGCGAGGAAGAAGCCAGAGATGCAGTAGATGACGAAGATGGGGTCGTGGAAGGTCAGCAGCGCGGCGGTGGCCAGGACGCCGAGGAAGTGGACGGTGACGTGAATCCTGCGCCGGCGCACGGCGGCGGGGAGAAGGGTGCGGGTCCCGACGATCCAGGCGAGGGCCAGGGCTGCGAGCCCGAGGGTGCGGGCGATCCCGCCTGGAGGCTGGTCGGGGGAGGCCAGGCTGATGACGAGGGAGACGGCGAGGGTGACGTAGGGGACGATCTCGACGGCGTTCTCGAAGCGTCGTTCCCAAGGGGAGAGCGGGAAGGGGTCGTTCATCCGGAGCATGCCCTCCTCTCGGGAAACGTACGGATATCAGCTGGTAGTGGCCGTTGAGGATGAGCTTAGGCGCATGGGGATCAGGAAGGCGTAGCCGTACATGAGCAACCCTGTGGCGATCATGGCGATGATCGTGGGCCACTGCCACATCGCCGGGAGATGAAGGGCGAGGAACCACGAGGGGCCCTCGACGCCGAAGATCTTCATGAACAGGGGCGCCACCCCCTGGGGGAACAGGGGAAGCCAGGCGATGAGGTGGCAGATCATGACGCCGATGCGGTGCTGGACGGGGAGGTCCGCGGTGGTGGGCTTGTCGGGCGTGGGCGCCGGACCGTGCTTCATGAGGTTGAGCAGCTCGATCCCCCGGGATTCGAGCCTGCGGTAGGCGATCCTGCCGAATCCCCACATGCTGAGGGCGCCGGTCAGCAGACCGGTGGCGATGCCGGCCAGCGGGTGATACAGGATGGCGCCGGCCGCGGGCAGGGCGGTGGTGGGGACCGCGATGAGCACGAGCCAGGCGATGCCGGTCTCGGCGGATTCGTCGGCGCCGGTGCTGAGCGGGTTGCCGCCGCGCTTGTGCGGGTCGGTGCCGGGGACGAGCGAGGTGACGCCGAGCAGGACGATGAGCCCGGCGCCGCCGCCGAGGAGGGCGGGGAGCAGGCCGAGCACCCACGGCCAGGCCCAGCTCTCGCCGCTGACGAGCGTGCCGGCCAGGGAGAGGAGCACCGCGGGCGGCCCGACGGCGAGAAGCCAGGCGAGCTGGCGTCCGCGGACGTCGGAGCGTTCCGCGCCCGGGGTCATGAGGGTGAGCCAGAGGGCGGTCCCGTCGGCGCCGTAGAGGTTGGCCGAGGACGAGGCGGCCATCACGACCGCGATGAGCCCGGTGAACGGGACCATGATCCACGCGTCGATGGCGAGAAGCAGGAGAGGCGTGACGATCGCGTAGGAGAAGGCGGTGGCGAGGAGCTGGATGCGGACGAGGTCGCGCCACCAGGCGCGCAGTTCCTTGGCGGCGGTGATCCGGGCGCCGCTGGTGGTGGCGGGGAGGGGCCGGGGCGTGCCGCGGCGGGACGGCACACCGCCGCGCACGGCTGAGACGACACGCCGCGACAGCAGCCGGGCCCAGACGGCCAGGAGGAGGCCGATCACGCCGGCGCCCGCGACGAGGATGGCGAGGGCGAGGGGCCACGAGGCTTCGACGGCGGCCACGCCCCATCCGGACGGCAGGACGCGGAAGACGGTCTCGAACCACGCGGCGGTGTCGGTGCCGCCCAGAGCCGCCGCGAGCGCCCAGCCGTTGCTGCACAGGGCGATGGCGGTGCCGATCAGCACGCCGACGGCGGTCGCCGTGAGCCGGGACCTGACGAACAGCCCGATGAGCGCCACGAAGACGCGGGAGATCATCACCATGATGATCAGCGTGGTGACCGCGGCCACCAGGCCGACGAGCACTCCGACCGGGCCGAAGCGCCACCCGTACACGGGCAGGGACATCAGGGCGAGGAGGTTGACCGCGGGCGCGGGACCGGCGAACGCCCCGGCGAGCAGCGCCACCGCGACCTGGCGCGGTGTGGCCGGGAGCATGGAGAAGTACTCGGGGCGGAGCGCCTCGCTGCCGCCTCCGAAGAGGAGGGGGCCGAAGATCCAGCCGGAGAGCCAGCCGGCCAGAGTGAGAGACAGATAGACGGGCCACAGGACGGCGACGGCGATCGTTCCGATGGCCAGGAGCACCCCGAGCGAGACGCCGGCGGTGAGGTTGGAGGCGTCGTCACCGCGCAGGGAGTTGCGCATGATCGCCAGCCGCATGCGGACCATGTGCTGGGCGGCCACCGGGGCGGGGGTCAGGAGGTGAGCCATGCCAGCCCCTCCGCTCCTCCGGTGCGGGCGCCGACGAGATCGACGAAGGCGTCGTCCAGGCTTCCGCCGCCGCGCACGTCGGCCAGCGGCCCGGCGGCCACGACGCGGCCGCCGGAGATGACGCCCACGTGGTCGCAGAGCTGTTCGACGAGGGCCATGACGTGGCTGGAGATGATCACCGAGCCGCCGTTGCCCGCGAACCTGCGCAGAATGGTCCTGATCGTGGCCGCGGAGACGGGGTCCACGGCCTCGAAGGGCTCGTCCAGGACGAGCAGGCGGGGCGCGTGCAGGAGGGCGATGGCCAGGCCGATCTTCTTGCGCATGCCGGTGGAGTACTCGATGACCAGGGTCCGCTCCGCGGAGTCGAGCTCCAGGACCCCGAGCAGCTCGTCGGCGCGCTCGGCGACGACGGCCGGCTCCATGCCCCGCAGCAGCCCGAGGTAGGTGAGCACCTCACGGCCGGTGAGCCGTTCCGGCATGGCGTTGCCGTCGGGCAGCACGCCGATCAGCTCCTTGGCGCGCACGGTGTCACGCCAGACGTCGACGCCGAAGATCTCGGCGCTGCCGGCGTCGGGGCGCAGCAGGCCGACGGACATGGCCAGGGTGGTGGTCTTGCCGGAGCCGTTGGGCCCGACCAGACCGTAGAACGATCCGGCGGGCACGGTGAGGTGGACGTCGTCGACGGCCACGTGGTCGCCGAAGACCTTGCGGAGTCCGGTGGTGCGGAGAGCGGGCTCCCGGGTGGTTGGCATGACTTGAGCTTCGCCCGGATGCCGGGGCGGCGGATCGTCCGGGCGGAGAGCGGGGCGGTGGATCCCGGCATCAACCGATCGGTTGATGCCGGGCCCGTTCACGGTGCGGCGCGGCTCTGGGCGACGTAGGCGGTCATGCCGGTGAAGTCGAGGGTGACGTGGTAGGGCTTGAAGAAGCTGTGCGAGAAGCTTGCGTGCACGTCGAAGCCCTCTCGGCCGAGCGCAGGACGGTCGTCGGCGTAGCAGTAGACGTCGTGGGCGGCGGCGTTGCCGAGGCGGACCTCCTCCGGGTAGCAGGGGTGGCTGACGACCGGCTGCCCACCGGCGAAAGCCTCCACCGGGCGGTCGTGGTCGGTACGGATCCGCAACCGTTCGACCGTGTCCGCGGGCATGCTCACGCCCATCTCGCCGGTCCCGCCGAGGTTCAGGGCCACCACGCGCGGGCCGGAGCCGGCGGCGCCGGTGACGCTGCCCCGGGTGAACAGCAGGTGCTCGGGGGCCAGCCACAGCGGCAGCGGCTCGGCGCCGGACCGTACGGCGGCGGCGCGGGCCGCCCTGGCCGTTTCGGGGGTCCTGCGGCGCAGGATCAGCGACCGGCCGGCGTAGTCGACGGTGGTCACGAAGTGGTACAGGATCCACGTGCCGATCAGTCCGTCGCGGATGCCCGGGCCGTCGTCGTCCGACCAGCCCACGGGGATGTTGCGCAGCTCGATGCCGCCCAGCTGGAAGGAGTCCAGGATCCCGGACCAGATCGTCATGGTCCTGCCCTCGTACTCCAGCTTGTCCTCGGTCACGGCGCGGATCCCGGCGTCCTTCGCCGCCTTCTGCGACACGCCCAGTTGCGCGACGCGCGTGTAGAAGGACAGGTTGATCGGCGGTCCGCCGTTGAGCGACGCCTGCAGCATCGGCGCCGGGTCGAGCTGCCGCCACGGCACCCGGCCGACGTCGCCGTGGATCTGGTACGGCTCGCCGCGGAACGCCGCGAACAACGTGGCGTAGCCTTCCTCGCCGGCGGCCCGCCATCGCGGCACAGCGAGAGAGAATTTGTCCTGCCGGGTGAAACAGTCGGCCAGGAAATGGTTGGCTTCCTTGTCGCCGGGCGCCAGCTCGACGGCTCTCCTGAGATATTTCTCCGCGTCGCGGAACTGGTTGGACAGCAGCGCGACATAACCGCGCCGGCGGGCCGCGTGCACATTCTCCGGGTCTTTCTTCAGCATTTCCTCGTACGCGCGGCCGGCCCTTTCGAACTCCCCGGCCCGGAACAGCGCGTCCGCGTCACCGCCGCCCGCCAGTGGCGCGGTCACCGCAGCACCGGCCAGTACGGCGGCGCCCCGCAGCAGCGAACGCCGGTCCCATTCTCGGCCATTGCGCAAGGCATTCTCCTTTTTCGTTTCAGGCCCCTTCACTATCGACCGGCCTTGTGCGCGCCGGGTCAGCGCCGTGTCATCGTCATGTCACGGCGCACGCCGCACCGCTTGTAGCCTTGCGTCGTGACCGGCGAACTGTTGCGCGAACAGAGGGAGCTGCAAGCCGCGGCGGACGCCGCCTATGACGATCTCGGCCTGGCCGCGGCCCTCGGGAAGATCGGCGCGCCGGTGCGGGTGGGCAGCGCGGCGCTCGGCCTGATGGTCACCCGCGACCTCGACATCGACGTCACCTGCGCGGCACTCGACGAGCACACCATCGCGGACATCTCACGCCTCGGCGCCGGCCTCGTCCTGCACCCCCGGGTACGCCAGGTGCAGATCCGCGACGACACGGGCGCGTGGAACGTCGATCCGCTCTATCCCGACGGGGTCTATCTCGGCGTGCACTACCGGGCCCCGGACGGCAACGACTGGAACCTGGACATCTGGTTCATCGACCAGCCCGACCGCCAGCCCAGCACCGTCCACCTGCGGACGCTGCGACCCCGTCTCACCGACGAGAGCCGGGCCGCGATCCTGCTGATCAAACGTGCCCTGGCGGCTCGGGGCGGGCCGCGTGTCAGCAGCTACGACATCTACACGGCGGTCCTGGACGACGGGGTCCGCACGCTCGACGAGTTCGACAGGCGCGGGACGGGCTCGCCTGGGCCGTGCTTCACGCCTGGGGAATGATCCGGAAGGACGGGCGGTCGTCCTCCATCTCCGCGTCGAGGGTCTTGTCGTCCAGGAACGAGGCGGCGCTCGGTTCGAGATACACCCGTACGCCCTCCGCCTCGAGGATCTGATCCTCCGGGTGCGGGCCGCCCGAGACCGACAGCTCCAGAGATCTGTCGGAGCCGTTGGTGGAGGAGGCCGCGATGCGCAGCCCGGTGTCCGGCGGAGTTTCGGGTTGTGTGGTCAGATCGCGGATCGCCGCGACCGCGTCGGTGGTCAGCGTGAGCACGGCCACTCCTCCCGGGTTGTCCGCTCGCTACTGCTTCTGAAGCCCTGCCCGCGCTGGGGAGGCCAATAACCCCAAGTGGGGGCAAATGGTGTCAATTACGACACGTCCGTCGTGCCGGGCGAGAACGCGAGCCGCCGCCTCCTCGACGCGCCGGCGGGTCTCCCGGGCGCGCTGCTGACGCGGCGTCTTCCTGGGGCGATGGGGCGAGCGGGCGGGGGGCGTCGGACGCCTCCAGAAGCGAGTACAAAAAGCCAGGGATTCCTCATAGTCTAGCCGCCCAGCTCAGCAAACCCCCAGGAGGTATCCCGTGGCCATGTCCGCTGTGAACGAAGGCTCGCGCGAGGTCGCGCCGATCGGCGGCGTCCTTCCCTTCCTGCTGCCGTTCGGCGTCTACGTCGTGCACACGCTGGAGGAACTGCCCGGCTTCGCGGCTTGGGCCACCCGGCACTTCGGCCCGGAGACCACCGGCATGTTCGCCGCCTACCACATCCCGCTCGTCCTGCTGGTCCTGGCGACCTCCTGGCGGGCCATGCGTCAGGGCCGGCGCGGCGGGTGGGTGGTGCTGGCGACCGCCTTCCAGTGGCAGTTCGCCATGAACGCCCTGTTCCACCTCGGCACGTGGATCGCCCTCGGCGAATACTCGCCGGGAGCCGTCACCGCCAGTGTGGTCTCCCTCCCCGCGACAGCCGTCTACCTGGCCTGGATCAGGCGCGAAGGACGGGCGGACACCCGGGAGATCGCCCTGGCCCTCCTGCTGGGGACGCTCATCGCCGCCGCGGCGGTCGGCTTCCTGTTCCTGTGAGGCCGGTCATCGTGCTGGGCTGACGACGTCGTCGCCGAAGACGGCCGCGAGGGCCCTGCCGATCAGGGCGGGCAGATCGGTCCGCCCGTCGTCCTCGGCCCAGCGCACCATCGCCGTGTGCAGGGCGGCCAGGCAGGCGCTCGCCGCCGCCTGGGCCCGGAACGCCGCGTCGGGGTCGGCGGCGTCGTCCGCCAGGGCGCCGATGATGGTCTGCTGGAGGGCGTACTGGTTGTCCAGGTGCCTGGCCCGCAGGGCGGGCGTGGAGATCATGAGCTGGAGGCGGGCGAGCAGGAACTGCCGGTCCGCTGCCATGTCGTCGCCGGTCAGGGCCGTGGCAGCGTCGACGAGCGCGCCGCCGATGCGGCGGACCAGGGGCCGGCCGGCGGGTGACGCGGCGATCCGCTCGGCGATGAGCCTGCCGTGCTCGTCGACGAGCACGAGGTCTTCCTTGGTGGGGAAGTGCCGGTAGACGGTCATGGGCGAGACGCCGGCCGCCTCGGCGACGTCGTTCATGGTCGTGGCGTCGTAGCCGCGTTCGCTGAACAGCCGTATCGCGTGCCCCTGGATCGTGCGCCGCGTCTGGGCCCGTCGTCGTGCTCGCAGGGTTGAGTGCTGCTCCGGCATGTGTTAGACACTACCATCGTGATAGTCACTACCAAATCGGTAGTCACTAACAGTCAGGAGTGGTGGACATGAGCGATCTCACCGGCAGGACGGCCTTGGTGACCGGCGCCTCGCGCGGCATCGGCCAGGCGATCGCGACCCGGCTGGCGGGCAGGGGAGCGATGGTGATCGTGCACTACGGCACGGACGCGGACGGCGCGACGGCGACGGCCGGCCGGATCGAGCGCGACGGCGGGACCGCCGTGACCGTCCGGGCCGAGCTGGGCGTGGACGGCGACGTCGACGAGCTCTTCGCGGGAGTCGAGGCGGCTCTGGCCGGGCGGCCCCTCGACATCGTGGTCAACAACGCGGCCGCGCAGCCCGCCGGTCCGCTCGGCGCCACGACGCGGGCCGAGTTCGACCACCTGTTCGCCGTGAACGTGCGGGCGCCGTACTTCATCATCCAGCGCGCCCTGCCCCTGATGCGTGACGGCGGCCGGATCGTCACGATCTCGTCCGTCGCGACCCGCATGGCCAACCCCGCCCAGACGTCGTTCGCCATGACCAAGGGCGCGATCGAGACCATGAGCCTGACCCTGGCCAACGAGCTCGGCGTCCGGGGCATCACCGTGAACGCCGTCGCCCCCGGCGCCACCCGGACCCCCGCCAACGCTGCCGTCTTCGACGCGCCCGGCCTGGCCGGCTTCATCGCCGGATCCACGGCCCTCGACCGCCTCGGCAGCGCCGACGACGTCGCCGACGTGGTCGCCTTCCTCGCCTCCGACGCCGCCCGCTGGATCACCGGCCAGGTCGTCGACGCCAGCGGCGGCCTGTTCCTGGGACCGCGCGCCTGACCTCGCCGCGCCGGCCTCAGGCGCTTCCGGCCAGCATGAGGTTCATCAGCGGGCCGGCCAGCGCCGCCTTGCCCCGGCCGGGGAGGGCGGCCAGGCGAGCCGTCCGCGCGGGCAGCAGACGCAGGTCCTCCTCCGTCACCGTGCGGGCGACGGCCAGCGCCGCGGCGGGATGGTTGTCCAGGATGCTGTGCGCCAGCCCGTCGAAGGGCACCAGCACGCCGTGGGGAGTCAGCTCGCTGATCCGCTGCGCGACGGCCGGTACGGACCGCAGGTCCCTGGCTCCGGACACCACGGCGACAGGCCAGGTGAAGCTCCGCAGAGCGGCGGGCGCGTCGACGGGCTCGCCGGTGAAGGCGGGGAACCGGCCGGCGATGGAGGCGTACGGCAGGGCGGGGTCCAGGGGCAGGCCGTCCGGCTTCAGCGCGTAGGCCTCACGGAAGTTGATCACCCCGGCGAGGTCGAACTCCATCACGTACGGGCGCACCCGGGTCATCTCGCCGGTGACCAGGGCGGCCAGCCGGTCCCAGAGCCCGCGCCTGCCCTTGCCCACCGCCATGAGCAGCTTGGACAGCAGCGGAACCCCGCCGAGCTCGTAGGCGAGCGGGACCACGACGGCCGTGTCCTCGTCCGTGACCCTGCCCGACTCCACCAGGGCGCGCAGCGCCGCCGCCACGCCCCTGGTCCCGGGCTCGTCGCCGTCCCACAGCAGCCTTCGCAGGTACGCCCGGCAGAGGTCGAAGTCGTCGACCGAGGCGTAGGTGGAGTCGAGCACCATGCCGGACACGCGCTCCGGGTGGGTGGCGCCGAGCACCTGCGCGAGGTAGCCACCGTAGGAGGTGCCGTAGACGACGGCCCGGTCCACGGCGCACGCGTCGAGCACCGCCACCAGGTCCTCGACCGCCGCGGTGACGGTGAGATCCTCCCACCGCAGATCCGTGCCGGTACGGTCACGCCGGGAGAAGCCAACGCCCCGGTGCTCGACCATGATCACGTCGAATCCCCGGTGGGCGGCCAGGCGCCTGAGCCGGCGATACGGGACGACCGAGCCCAGCCCCGGTCCTCCCGGGATCACCAGCAGCGGCGTCGCCCCCCGCCGCCCCGAGCGCACGTAGGCCAGATCGAGGCTGCCCCGCGGGACACGCCTGACGCCGTGGGGCCGATCAGCGCGGATCTTCATGGCCCTCATGAAAGACCTTGACGTTACGTCAAGGTCAAGAGCTCCGCGCCCCGGGCTCAGACGGGCGGGTCCGTGGGCCCGGTGAGGCCGTGGAGGAGCAGGTCGGCGACCAGGCGCATCCTCGACCCCGGCGCCCCAGAGCCGGCGTACGCGGGCCTGTGCTCGGCCTCCGGCGTGGCCGACGGCCCCGGCGTCGAGCCCGGGACGTTCAACCTCGTCTCCTGGCCCGCGCGCTCGAGCGCGCCGACGTCCCCGACGCCCTGGCCGACTACGCCCGGCGGCGGCGGGCCCGTATCGCCAAGATGGTCAGGTCCGCCGCCGCCAACCGCGACGCCAAGATCGCCGGTCCCGTCGCCCGCCGGCTGCGCAACCTCCTCATGCCGGTGGCCCTACGGCACTTCTACGAACGCGGCACCTCCTGGCTGTACACCCACGACGTCACCGCGTAGGGGCGCTACTGCCGCCACTGCTCCGCCGGTGACACGCCGGGCAGGGGCTTGCCGATGAGGGCGAGCGGGAGGAAGAAGCAGACCTGGCCGATGGCCATGATGAGCGTGGCCAGAGCCTGGTCGTCGTAGTGCTCGGACGCCCTCGCGTACAGCTCGTCGGGGACGCGCTCGCCGGCCGGGTTCGGCGTGAGCACGGCTTCGACCAGCTCCAGCGCGACGCGCTCGGCGTCGGTGAAGTAGGGCGCGTCGCGCCAGGAGGCCACGGCGGTGATGCTCTCCTCGGCGGCGCCGGCCTTGCGGAGGTTGCCGGTGTGCAGGACCGTCAGGTACGTGCTGCCGGCGAGCTGACCGGCGCGCAGCTGGACCAGGCTGATGGTCGTCTGCGGGATGGTGCCGTTGCCGGTGGCCTTGAACAGGGCGCCGCCGATGTCCTTGAGCTCGGGGACGAGCACGGCGGGGTTCGGCAGACGCGACTGGGTGGTGGTCACGGGGTTGTCCCTTCTCGGTTCCAATGCTGGATCACTGCTGCACTGACGGAGCGCAGGGGACGAAGGTGACCGCTCGGCCTAAAAATGTGCGCGCGGGAGGCGGGACAGGATGGTCGCCCTGCTGACCGGCACCCGCGCCCCCGACCGCGGCGGCATCCCGTACCGGCTCCCGGCCGGTTTCGCCGGCATCCGCGCCGTCCTCGTCCGCCCTGACGGGTACATCGCCTGGGCGAGCGCCGGCCCCGGCCCCGCCGACAGTCTCACCGCGACCCTCGCCCCACCCACCGGGCGTGAGCATGGTTCAGCCGGTCACCATGACATACCGACGACATACCGCTGATCTCTACGTTGATGTTCATGCCTGGCGGCCGAAGTGCGCCACCGGGCGTTACGAAAAGGAGGGCATCATGCTCGGACGTAAGGTCGGCACGCTGGCCGCAGGGCTCATGACGGCGACCGTGCTGATCGGGGGACAGGGGCCGGCCGTGGCGTCCACCAGCGCCTCGGCGGCGGCGGCCTGCCTGAGCGTCGTGGACTGGTACGACGAGAAGATCAGCCAGTACGTGAAGGTCAAGAACACCTGCTCAGGTACGAAATCCTACTGCGTGGACATCAACAACTGGCCGGACAAGGGCGCCTTCACGATCGCCGGCAACACGACGAAGTCGCAGCGGTACGCCGGGATCGCCGCCCCTACGGGCCGGGGAATCTACTCCTGCTAGTCGCCGGGATTCCTCCACGGCACAGCGGAACTAAAGTCGATCCAAAGCGGTCATCCGTAGCTTCATCCGCATGACTCTTCGACGCATCATCAGCATCGCCGCCGCCGGAGCGACCGCCGCCGCTCTCGGCCTCGCGATGGCGCCCGCCGCAAGCGCGGACGACGCCGGCGACTGCAACTACGGCAACGTCTGCTTCTACAGCGGCTCCGGCCTGACCGGCACGCTCAAGCTGGAGAAGGCGGGCAACTGGAGCGGCAACGTCTCGGGCATCCGCTCCTTCTTCAACAACGGCGCGCCCGAGCCGAACGGCGCCGACCACGTCATCGTCACCTACCAGTACCACACCGACAGCGGCAGCGGCCCCGAGCTCAGCAGCAAGCAGCGCAAGTGCCTGCACTACGGCCGCGCCGACGCCGGTTCGATGCCGGGCGGCTGGCGCAACTGGGGCTCGGTGGTCACCAACATCGAGTGGGTGAACCGCTGGCACAGCCTGTGCGGCGGCTGATCAGCCATCTGGGGGATGCAGGCGAGACCCCGCCGGCAGGCGCCGGCGGGGTCTCGCTCAATCGCTCTACCGGCCCTGGTCAGGGGCGGTGAACGAGATCCACACGTCCGGGGGGACGGCCGCGGGCTCCTCCTTCCAGGCGTCACCGGCGATCTCCGTGGCGACACGACGCCAGAACGCCGCGCCCGCCGTGTTGGCCTCCTGGAAGGCGATCCTCCAGGGTCCCGGATGCCGGGAGATCACCTCTCGCACGACTTCCATCCCGACCCCGGAACGGCGCGCGCCGCGTACCACGAAGAAGCTGTTGAGCACGCGCGCCGGGCCGGACAGCGCGCGCACGAACGCGAACCCGACGGGCCGGTCCCCGCTGGTGAACAGGTACGCCGCCCACTCGTCGTCCTCGAGCGCCGTGCGCAACCGGTCGCTGTGATAGGTGCCGTCAGGGCTGGGCAGCCCGCCCTGGAAGTCCGCCATGTCGTGGCGGAACATGAGCCAGAGGCGTTCGATGATGGGGCGGTCCGCGGCGTTGATGGGCCGCACGGTTGCCTTGATAGTGGTCATACATAGACCTTCCGGCCGGAATCAACATCCGACCGGAAAGCAGACACTAGCAGATTCGATCATGGCCCGACCAACGCGGCCGGACCATGACGGACGTGCCTTGGGGGAGATGGCGGCTGGTGCTGGTGATCCCGCTGTGCCTGCTCCTCGTCCCCGGCATGAGCCATCTGCGCGGCACCCGTACGCCGAGGAGAACGTCATGACCGCACGCGAAGCGGCCGGACGGCGACCGAGTCGGCGGAGAGCGTCACCTCGATGGTGATGCGGGGATTGTCCGGCCGTGGGAGCTGCAGCCCGCGCTCGAACTCCTCTGCGTCGTCCGGCATCGCCTTCGGCTGGATCGTGACCTTGACCTGGCCGGTCTCCTCATCCGTGCGCGAGGTCATCGTGGCCACCTCGGGCCGGGAACGGAGCCAGCTGACGACCGTGTCGTGGGCCTGCTGGAGGTCGGCGGACGAGAATCCCTTGCCGCCGATCAGCGTGACCTCCGTGGGAAGGGTCCTGGCCAGCTCGATCGCGCGAGCCGGGACGCGCCCCTTGAAGCCGATGCGCAGCCCTCGGTGGTCGTCGACGTACCTGATGCCGGAGAGCTCGCCGGGGAACTCCTTGTGGAGCTTGTCGAGCACCCGGTTGTTGGCCGTCTGTGAGCCGAAGCGGTCGATGGCCTCCTCGTAGGAGATGCCCTGCGATCTGGCGACGTTCACGAGGTCGACCAGTTCGGCGTAGGGGATGCCGTCGATCGTCACGTCCGGCTCGGTCACCGCGGGGTCGTACCCGTCGAAGTCGGTCGGTTTGGGCGACGAGGTGGCGGCCAGCCGGGTCGCGTACCGTTTGACGACCTCCTCCAGGGGGCGGCCCGACGACGCCGCCTCTCGTTCGAGCCGTTCCAGGGTGGGCCGATGAGGTGCGGGCTGATCGGCCCTCGGTAACACGATCGTCTCGGTCCCGGCCGCCGTGGGCGCCGCGCCGGCCGCGCCGGCACCGGGTTGACCGCAGGCGCACAACGCCGCGAGCAGCGCGATGACGGTCCAACGTGATCCCTTCATATCTGAGGGACGCGCCGGCGGCCTGAAGGGTTCAGCCGGTCAGGGATGTGAGTGGATCTCGTCGTGAGCCTCTTCGAGCGAGGATCCCGCCAGGACCGCCGCGATCCCGCCGGTGAAGTTGGCGCACGCGAAGAGGTCCTCGTGCGGGCAGGCCAGGCCGTGGGCGATGGCGGTGCGCGCCACCTGGGCCTGGGCGATCCGCTGGTCCAGCTCGGCGAGCTTGCGCCGGTAGAGCTCGCGCCACCCGTCGTCGGCCGGTGCGCGTGAGGCGACGAACGCCCTGATCTCCCGCAGCGTGAAACCGGCGTCGCGCAGCAGCAGGACCACGCCGACCAGCTCGACCGCCGACGGCGGGTAACGCCGCCGGCCCGAGATCCGGGCCGGCGCCGGCAGGAGGCCGAACTCCTCCCAGTAGCGCAGGGCGGAGGTGGCGACACCCGTGCGGCTCGCCAGCTCGCCGATCGTCAACTGCTCGCCCATTGACTTCAAGCATACTTGAAGCCGTTGACTGGCGATCATGCGAACAGCGGATACGTCTCTCAAGCAGCGCGTGATCAGATACCTGGTGGGCCAGGCCCATCGTCCCCGGGGCGTCGTCGGGTGGGCGACGAGCTGGATGTTCGCCCTTCGCCCCTCCAACCGGCGGCGCAACAGGTGGGCGGTGTCGCTGCTGGACGTGCGGCCCACCGACCGGGTGCTGGAGATCGGGTTCGGTCCCGGCATCGCCATCGCCGAGCTCGCCCGCCGGGCCACCCACGGCCAGGTCTTCGGCGTCGACCACTCCCGGACCATGGTCCGGCAGGCCGCCCGCCGCAACGCCGCCGCCGTCCGCGCCCGCCGGGTGCGCCTCACGCAGGCCTCCGTGGAGCGGCTGCCGAACTTCGGCGACCCGCTCGACGCCGTCCTCGCCGTCAACTCCGCGGGGTTCTGGCCGAAGCCGGTGGAGCGGCTCGCCGAGCTGCGCCGCCTGCTCCGCCCCGGAGGCCGCATCGCGCTCGTCAGCCAGCCGCGCAGCCCGGGCGCCAACCGGGACACCACGGCCCGGGCCGCCCAGGAGCTCCAGGACCTGCTCACCCGGGCCGGCTTCACCCGCCTCCGGGTCGAGACCCTCGACCTCGACCCGCCCGTCGCCTGCGTGCTCGCCGAAACCCCGGCGGGCACCGGCCGTCACCCATGACGGCCGCGGCTCGCCGTACGAGGTCGACCAGGGGAGGGACGCCGCGCGGGCGGATGATCCGCCACTCCACGCCCGCGACCGCGCCCAGCTCGTGATCGCCGGCTACCGGTCCGGCCTCGCCACGGTCACCGCGGAGTGAGAAACCCGGCGATCCAGAGAAACGTCCCTGTCGGATCGGGCCGGGCTGTTCGTTGAAGGTGTGAGAGGGCGTCCACGAGGGATGTCCCCAGGGTCGAGAAAGAGAAGGACGAAGAGCATGAAGCTGACGACCATCACGAACGTATCCGTCGACGGCGTGATGCAGGGACTCGGGCAGTCGGACGAGGACCGCAGGGGCGGGTTCGAGCGCGGCGGCTGGGCCCTGCCGTTGTTCGACGGTGAGGCCGAGGCGTTCCTCGGGCAGATCTACCAGCGTGCCGACGCGTTCCTGTTCGGCCGGCGGACGTACGAGATCTTCGCCGGCTCCTGGGGCGTGATGCCGGATCCGGAGAGCAACCCCATCGGCGGTCCCCTGCACGCGCGGCCCAAGTACGTGGCCTCGACCACGCTCACCGACCCCGGATGGGCGGGCACGACCGTCCTGTCCGGCGACGCCGTGGACGCCGTGCGGAAGCTGAAGGCCGGGCGGGACGGTGAGCTGCAGGTGCACGGCAGCGGCGCGCTGGTCCGCCGGCTGCTCGACGAGGGTCTGGTCGACGAGATCACCCTGTTCACCTATCCCGTGGTCGTCGGCCAGGGCACGCGGCTGTTCCCCGCCACGGGCCCGGACCTGGCGCTGGACCTGGTCGGCTTCCGGGCGTTCGCGAGCGGCATCACGTGCCAGGTCTACCGCCCCGCCGGGCGCCCGCGGTACGCCGGCCCGGACCTCACGGCCTAGCCGGCCCTGGCGCCTGGCCGGCCACCACGTGCCGGCCCCCGGAGATTTGGCCCGTTTTCTGGCGGACATTCTACGTTCACCATCTGTTGTGACATCCGACGTTGGACGTAGGATGTCTTCTCCCCCAGCTACTCCAGCCAGAAGGGCGAAGACATGCACGATGGCCACCCCCCGGAGAGCCGTACCGGGCGCTTCCTGCGGCGCCGGGCGGGCGCCGTGATGGCGTTCGCAGGCTTACTCGTCGGCGCGTTCGCCGCGCCGGCCGCAGCGACCGGCGACAGCGCGCCGTTCGTGGACGAGCAGGTGATCTACAACCGGGGCGACTCCGGCTACAGCTGCTTCCGGATCCCCGCCGTGGTGCGGGCGGCGAACGGCATGGTCCTGGCGTTCGCCGAGGGGCGGGTGAAGGACTGCGGCGACGACGAGGACATCGACCTCGTGCTGCGCCGTTCCGCCGACGGCGGCCGGACCTGGGGGCCGATCCAGGTGATCTCGGAGGGCAACGGCACGACCCACGGCAACCCGGTGCCGATCGTCGACGGGCGCACCGGCCGGGTCGTGCTCGTGAGCACCCGCAACGGCGCCGAGCCGTGCCCGAACGGCTGTGACCGCGACCCCTGGGTCCAGTTCAGCGACGACCACGGGGCCACCTGGTCGGCCGCCAGGGAGATGACCGAGGGCAAGCGCCCGGAGTGGAACTTCTGGTACGCCACCGGCCCGATGCACGGCATCCAGCTCACCTCCGGCCCGCACGCCGGCCGGCTGGTCGTCGGGGCCAGCTTCGAGAGCTGGGACCGCGTCGGCAAGCACGTCTACGGCACCCACCTGCTCTACAGCGACGACAGCGGGGTGACCTGGAACATCGGCGCCGAGACGGCCCGCGACGACGGCGCGGTCATCGCCCAGGAGGTCACCGTCGTCGAGCTCACCGACGGGCGGATCTACGCCTCGGCCCGCGAGCGCGGCACCGACGAGGGCAGCCGGGCGTACGCGACCAGCAGCGACGGCGGCAGGACGTGGGACGCGCCGTTCCGCACCGTGCCGGCGCTGGCGACGACCGACGTCCAGGGGTCGCTGCTGCGCTTCGACGACGAGCGCATCCTCTTCTCCTCGCCGATGCACCCGGGCGCCCGGGAGGCGATGGGCATCAAGTCGTCCTACGACGAGGCCCGCAGCTTCGAGACGTGGGACGAGGGCAAGGTCTTCCACTGGGGACCGTCGGCGTACTCGGACATGGTGCGGCTGGACGGTGACGAGGCGGCCCTGATGTACGAGGCGGGCAGCGTCTCGCCGTACGAGCAGATCCGGTTCGCGCGGTTCAACGAGGCGTACCTGGAGACGCCGAACGGCACCCCGCCCGGCATCCCCGGCCCGCCCGAGCCCGGCCCGACGACGCCGGACACCTCGCCGCACCGCAACGCGGCGTACGTCCGGGGCGGCGCGCAGCCCGCCGACGGGCGCTTCGGCGGCGGGCTGGCCCTGGACCGGGTGGACGACCGGGTGGAGGTGGCCTTCGACGACTCCATCGACCTGGGCGGCAAGGACTTCACGCTGACCACCTGGGTCCGCTACACGGAGAAGACCGGCTCGCACGCGATCCTCTGGTTCCACCGGGTGGACCGGGGCACCAACCCGCCGGGGCTGTGGCTGCGGGCCGAGCCCGCCAGCAACCGCATCCGGGCGGTGCTCTCCGTCGACCGGTACGACGTGACCGTCCAGTCGCCGAGCGCGTACAACGACGGGCAGTGGCACTTCGTGGCGCTCCAGCGGGCGGGCGGCGAGCTGCGGCTCATGGTGGACGGCGTGCAGGTCTCGGCGGCGGCGGCGCCGGCCGGGTCGCTGACTCTCGGCAAGGAGTTCGGGATCGGCGGGATCCACGTCGGCCAGCGGATGGACGGCGCGGACCGCTTCCGCGGGACGCTGGACGAGCTGCGGGTCTACCGCCGCGCCCTCAGCGGCACCGAGCTGGACCTGATCCGCGAGCGGAACCTGCCGATCGGCGGCCGGCTCGGGCTGCGGCTGCCGTTCGACCACGTCAACTGAGAAAGCGAGTCATCGCTCCGCGCAGGACATCCCATGTCCTGCGCGGGTGGTGAACGACCGAGGCTCACCCGGTGGCCAGGCCGTGCAGTCGTCGTAAACTTTCCGTACCGCCTGGCCGTCCGGGACCGAGAGGTGGGATGTTCGACCACAACGTCTTCCGAGCCTGGAGGCAGCATGCCTGCGCGTGACGGCGCGTCGCTTCAGGAGCGCATCGTCGCCCTGATCCACGAACGCGGGCTGGCCCCCGGATCGCCGATGCCGACCGAGGTGCAGCTGATGGAGCTGCTCGGCGCGAGCCGTAACAGCGTCCGCGAGGCCGTACGGGCGCTGCGGGCCCTGGGCATCGTCGAGATCCGGCACGGCCACGGGACGTTCGTCGGGCACGCGTCGCTCGACGTGCTGACGCCGTCGCTCGCCTTCCAGGTGCGCTCGGGGCCGGGCGGCGGGATCGACGCGCTGCGCGATCTGGTCGAGGTCCGCGAGCTGCTGGAGACGGGGCTGATCGGCCAGGTGGCCCGCACCGCCAGCGCTGCCCGGCTCGCCGCGCTGGACGCCCTGGTGAACGGCATGGACCGCGACCGGGAGGCCGATCGGGCCTTCCACGCGCTGCTGTACGAGTCGAGCGGCAACGAGCTGGTGCTGCAGCTGATCGGCCTGTTCTGGGACGTCTACCACGAGGTCGAGCCGACGCTCGGCCCGCCGGAGGAGCGGACCGAGGAGATCGTCGTCAACCATCGCCGGATCGTGACGGCGCTCCGCGCGCGGGACGCCGAGGCCGCCCGGGAGGCTATGCGGCTGCACTTCCGCGACGTGAAGGCGCGCATCGCGCGGGCGAAGGCGCCGCCGTCACCCGCGCCGACCTGACCCCAGGGACCGCCCGCCGCCGGGCGATTCAGCGGAAAACTCGACGGAACGCGAGTCGTCTTCCACTTTGGGTTCGCCTTTCCGTGGTCCTTCACCACGTAGACGGCCTCACCCTCCGATTCGTTGAACCGCCCTCCCGCCGTCGATCGTGACCGGGCCGCCGGGCGTCCCGACGGTCAGCGCGGAGCCCGAGATCGTGACCTCGGGGGCGGCGGCGCCCGGCACGATCAGGGTCAGGACGTCGGACGCCTCCGCCGACTCCACGGTGACGGTTCCGGCGGTGCGCAGGTAGCCGGGCGAGACCGTACCGGGGCGCAGCCGCAGGCCGTCGGCGGGGAACTGCAGGAGCGTCACCCGCCAGTCCCCGTCGCCCAGCACCACCGCGCCGCCGGTCCGGGAGACGACCGTGAGGGCGGGATCGAAGTGCCACAGGCTGCGCAGGGACCCGGCGGGCACGCTGTCGTGCACGGCCAGCAGGTCCGGCGCGTGGCTGACCAGGACCCGCCTGGTCCTGGGCACCCCGTAGGCGTCGTCGGACAGCTCGAAGCACTGGCGGGCGGGCCCGATCGACGACTCCAGCAGATGGGTGCGCGTGCCCGGCCGGAAGACGCCCGTGACGACGGGCACGTTGTGCGCCTCCGGCGAGCGCGTCCAGTCCACGTACGGAGTCCGCTCGTAGGAGTGGAAACCGGCTTCCACCAGGATCCGGCGCCCCTGGGCGCTGTAGGTGACGCCCAGGTGGTCCTCGTGTCCGTGCAACGCCCGCCCCGGCCCGAACCGGATCGAGTAGTAGGCCGAGTCTGGATCGTTCCAGGCCGTGCGGCCGAAGACGTACCCGGCGTCGAACACCCGCACCACCGGCCCCTCCTGCGCGAACCCGGTCGCGCGGGCGTCGGCCGGGCTGTCCCCGATGGGGACGAGGCGGCCGTCGGGCTGGGTGGCGTGGGCCACGTACGCCTCCAGCGCGGACCTCCTGGCCACCAGCCGCGGGGGCGGTTCGGCGCCGCTCTCCCTGATGGCCCGCAGCGCCACGCCGAGCCGCCGGTGCACGTACAGGCCGTAGCGGGGAGCCTGCTCGTGCAGCGCGCCCTGGTCGTCGACGGCGAGCTCGGCGGAGGCGGTCATCCTGCGGACGGCGAGGTCCCGCCACTTCGCCCGGCCGAGGCGGCAGCCGACGACCAGGAGCGCGATGTCCTGGTCGAGGCCGTGGTTGTGGCCCGCGCGGTAGAGCGCCGGATCCGCCAGGACCTCGCCGTGCCCGGCCAGGCAGTCCAGGAGCCACCGGGCCCGGACGTGCTCGCTCAGGCAGACGAGCACCGGGGCGCGCAACGCCACCGGATGCTCGGCCCACGCCCACGAGCTGACCCCGCGGCCGCCGCGCGGGTTCGCCCGCGTCCACTGCCCGGCCAGGTCGGTGGCCCGTCGCAGGTACACCGCTTCCCCCGAACGCTCGTACTCGGCGACCAGGCGGCCCGCCCAGCGCAACGCGTGCAGGTTCAGCGCCCAGGAGCGGTTGCCGTGCGGGTTCGCCGTCCAGTCGACGACCGCGCCGAGGTCGACCGGCGGCTGCCCGGCGAACGTGACGCGCCCGAGCATCACCTCCTCCACGTTGCTCAGCGGGAACTGGTCGCTCAGGCAGATGGCCTTGCCTGAGGTCGTGCGGGCATGCCAGAACACGTCATGGCTCCTGATTTCGGGCACGCGGCAGCCACGCGCCGCGCGGGGATGAGTCAGCGGGGGCCTTCGTCCGTCCAGCCGGCCACCAGGACGATCTCGGAACGTCCCGCCCGGTCGTCCGTGCTCGACAGCACCTGCGAGGTGGCCGGGTCGATGACCAGCGTGCGCCGGGCGCCCGACGGCAGCCCGAAGGAGAACGCTTGACCGCGACGCCCGCGCGCGTCCGTACGCTCGCCCAGGTAGCGGACGCCGGGCAGGTCGGCGAGCGCCCGGTAGGCGGCGGCGCGGACCTGCGGCGGCGACGGCTTGGTCCAGAGCAGGCCGCCGAGCGCGTCGGCGAGCAGCCCCGCGTCCGGCAGCATCGCGGCCACATGCTCCCGCAGCGCCGCCGGGTCGGCCGGCAGGTCCCGGATCTGCGCGTACGTCATGGCCCGCCCCGCCATGCTGAACGGCGGCCCGCCCTCGACGCGGGTCACCCGGCCGCCCTCCGAGATCCACGCCCGGCCGTCCCTGGTCGCCCAGAGCTCGGTCTCCCTCGTGCCGTCGCGCACCTTCCTGACGTGCCAGTACGCGCCCTCCGCCGACGTGGACGCCGCCGTGGTGGCCGCCGCGAGCAGGATCGACCGGCCGGGCAGCGGCTGCTCGGGCGCGCCGGGGACGATCAGGAACAGCGCGAGCGCCGCCGCCACGACCGGGACCGCCAGCCACGGCAGCCGCCTGCGCCTGCGCCGGGCCGCCAGCTGCCGCCACACCCTGGCCTGGGCCTGCGGGTCCGGGCGAGGCTCGCCGTACAGATCGCGTACGAGGTCATCCACGGTCGGCCACCCCGCCCAGCCGGGCCCGCAGCTTCTTCCTCGCCCGGTTCAGGCGGGAACCGACGGTGCCGTACGGGATGCCGAGCGCGTTGGCGACCTCCTCGTGGCTCAGTCCGGCCAGGGCGACCAGCAGCAGCGCGTCGCGGTCACGCAGAGCCAGCTCGGCCAGGGCGGCGGCCAGCTCCGGGCGCAGGCTCTGCGCGCTGACGCGGACGGCCACGGAGTCCTCGTGCCCCGGGGAGTCGGCCTCGGGGCCGAGCCGGCCCAGGGCGCGCAGGGTGCGGGCCTCCAGGCGGCGGTGCTTGCCGATGAGGTTCGTGGCGATGCCGTACAGCCAGGCCCGGACGCTCGCGCGGTCCGGGTCGTACTGCGCGCGCTTGCGGTACGCCGTGAAGAACGTCTCCGCGACGATGTCCTCGGCGTGGTCCTGGCCGAGCCGCTGGGCGACGTACGTGTGGATCTCCCCGTAGTACGTGCCGAACACCTCCTCGAACCGTTCAGCGTCGAGCGCCCCTCGCGCGCGGGCCGCCCAGGGCACAGGGGTCAGGATGGCCTCCGCCGTCATGTGCTGCCTTCCGATGCATCAATGGTCATCGTTTATCACCCGATGCCCCGGTTTCCTTTCACACGGGTCGCGTCATGCGCCGATCACCGGGACTCGGGAGGACGGGCGGGATAGCCTGCCGGGATGACGGCAGAGCGACCGATGCCCACACAGGACGACGTGCTCGGCTACTTCGACACGCTGTCGAACTGGGGCCGGTGGGGCGACGACGACGAGCTCGGCACCCTGAACCACATCACCGACGACGTCCGGCTGGCGGCGGCCCGGGCCGTGCGCCACGGCAGGAGCGTGTCATGCGCATGGGACGTCGCCGTGCCCGAGGACATGGAGCGGGCGACGACCGCGTGCCCGTGCGCCGCCGACATGCCGGGCGCCGAGAACATGCCGGCGCCCGGATTCCGCAACGACCGGCGCTGGGGCTTCTCCACCGAGCGGCTCGGCCTCATGTTCCACGGCAACACCATCACCCACGTCGACTCGCCGTGCCACATCCTCTGGGACGGCACGATGTACAACGGGCGCCCGCACACGCTGGTCGACGCCGCGACCGGATCAGCGTGGGCGTCCGTCACCGCGGCGGCGAACGGGATCGTCACCCGCGGCGTCCTGCTGGACGTCGCCGCCGTCCGCGACGTGCCCTGGCTCGAACCCGGCCAGGGCGTCTTCCCCGACGACCTCGAGGCGGCCGAGCGTCGCCAGGGCGTGCGCGTACGAGCCGGCGACGCGGTGCTCCTGCGGACCGGCTACGGCCGCTTCCGCCACGAGAGCGGCGTGGCCGGCGGCTTCACGCAGGCCGGATGGCACGCCGCCAGCCTGCCGTGGCTGCACGAACGGGAGGTCGCGCTGATCGGCGCCGACACCCCCCAGGACGTGCAGCCGTCGGGGTACGACGACGTGCTGATGCCGGTCCACGCCGTGAGCCTGGTCGCGATGGGGCTGTGGATGCTCGACAACTGCGACCTGGAGGCGTGCGCGGCCACGGCCGCCGAACTCGGCCAGTGGGACTTCCACCTCGCCGTCGCCCCGGTCCGCTTCGCCGGCACCTCCGGCAGCCCGGTCAACCCGATCGCCACCTTCTGACGCCGCCCTCCCACAGCTCGACGACCACACCACTTCTGCGGGGACGAGCCGTGGGCAGCTACGTCGTCAGCCTCCTGGAACACGCGGTCTACTTCGACGTGCACACCGAGACTTCGGGGACGGGGGTGGTCGCCGCGCGGGGTTCTCGTGCGGGGACGTTCGGCTGTCGCCGGGGTTAGGCGCAGGTCTTCTTCTCCGGGGCGCAGAACGTGACCTCGGGGTAGCTCGCCGAGGGCTTGTCCAGCAAGGGCTGCGGCTTCTTGCGCAGGTGCTGGTCGAAGAAGGCCGCCACGTACTGACGGGTGATGGCCAGGGCGCGGACGCCGGAGATGTCGGAGCCGTCGTCGAAGCCGATCTGGTCCGCCAGCACGCCGAGGTCGGTGAAGGACGTGTGGGCGGCGCCGGTCACGAGCAGCCAGCGCTTCCAGCCGTGCAGCCCCGCCCAGACGCGCTCCCAGCTGGCGGCCGAGCCGGGCTGTCCGGGCGTGAACGTAGCGGGCTTGCCCAGCAGGAGGAACGGCCGGGACAGCCCCGCCTTGGGGAGCGGGGTCTCCACGCTGCCGTCGACGTCGATGCCGGCGCGCAGCCGGCGGTCGGCGGCCAGGGCCGCGAGCGCGCTCGCGCCGCCTGCGGACTGGCCGGACATGGCGATCCTGGAGGTGTCGATCAGGCGCGCCCCCTTCCACTTCGGGCGCGCCCCGGTCAGCTCGTCGAGGACGAAGGAGACGTCGGCCGCCCGTCCCTTCTCGAGCTTCTGCCAGGTGGCCGGGTCCTTCTTCATCTCGCAGGTGACGCAGGTGGTGACCCGTCCGTCGGGGAAGGTCTGGGCGACGTTCTCGTACGTGTGGTCGACGGCGGCCACCACGTACCCCCGGCTGGCCAGGTCCTCGGCCAGGGCCGTCAGCTCGGACCTGGGCTTGCTGTGCCCGGGGGACAGCACGACGAGGGGCAGGCTGCGGGCGCGTCCCGCGGGGCGGGCGTCGGTGAAGGCGTTGGTGCGCACCTTGCTCAGCGTGTCGGCGGGGATGCTGGTGAGGCCCCCGTCCTTGAGGAGCAGTTCGGACTCCTTGGGCGTCATGTACTGCGCGCGATGACGGCCCGGCGCCTTGGCCGGGTACCACAGCGAGACCATGAGCTCGCGGGCCTTGGCGCTGGGGACCCAGGGGTCGGCGCGCGAGGTGTCCTTGAGGTGCAGGGACGTGGTGCCGACCGGCCGGGAGCCGGTGGGCGCGGGCAGGTGCGGCGCGGCGGCGCTCGCGGAGCTGCCGGCGAAGGCGGGGGCGGGGGCGGCGGGGCCGGCTCCGAGGCCGGTGGCGGTGATGGCGAGGACGAGCCCGGCGGCAGCGGTGAGCCGCCAGGGCCGGCGCGTCGCGCGAGGGGTGGCCCGGGTCTGGTGGTCGATCATCTGACTCATGCCGAGCGACTATACCTCAGGGTTATACACTCGATGTATAGCCCCGCTAGTCGGGCCAGCGGCCGGTGGCCTTGGCGGCCTCGATCGCGGCGCGGCCCGCCGGGCGCATCCGGCCGGCGGCCGTCAGCGCCTCGGCCTTGGCGACGTTGATGCGGGACCATGGGCTGCGGCGGGCGCGCGGCGAGTAGCGCTGCAGGTAGTAGTCGCCGTCGTAGGCCCGGCGGTGGCTGTCGATCCAGCCGTGGCACAGCGCCTCGTCCAGCGCCTCGTCGAGGGTGACGGTCCTGGCGCGGCTGTTCTTCTTGGCGATCAGCAGCCAGACGTCGCGGGCGCTGTCGTGGTGCTCGGCGAGCCAGGCCCGCCAGGCGGCGGCGTCCTCAAGGATCAGGGCGTTCAGCGTCTGGATGGTGTCGGTCATCGTGCTCAGCCCTTCCGTCCCGTGAGGACGTCCGTTCGGCGGCTTGTGAGATCCATGCTTCCAGGCAAAGTGCTCAACGAGTGAGCACTTTGCCTGGACGGATCTCAGGAGCAGCGCCAGACGGCCGCGGCCGGCAGGTGGTTCGGGCCGGTCGTCGCGCCGCCGATGGTGTCGTCGTCCCCGACCGTCGTGACGGAGGCCGCCCCGGGCAGCTCGCCCACCGGCGTCCCGAACCGCCAGACCTGGTACGGCGTGGCCGTCAGCGCGCTGACGACGAGCCCGTTCCTGTTGATCTGCTCGGCCCGCGCGCCCTCGGGCATCAGGTGCGGCTGCCCGTCCCGGTCCCAGTACGCCGGTCGGTTCGGATCGGAGCCCACCCGGAGCGACCCGGCCACGAGCCCGTCGGAGATCGCCAGGGCGTACCCGAACTGCAGGTCCGGCGGCTCCGACAGGCGGATGAGCCGGCCGTCACGCCACAGGTGCGGCCACGGATCGGCCGAGCTGCGCTCCATCAGCAGCGTGCCGTCGTGGTCCACGCCGACCACCCTCATGTCCTCGGGCAGGCCCGTCACCTCCTCGACGACGCCGGGCCGGTCGTACGGCCAGCGCACCACCACGTGGGTCATGGTCCTGCCCTCCCAGACCACGGCGCGGCCGTACACGTCGCCCTTGCCGGTGATCCCGAAGGCCCGGCTGTTCAGCTCCGCGCCGGGCAGCGGGGTCAGCCGCTCCCGCCGGCCGTCGCGGATGCGGAAGGAGATCGCCGAGGCCTGCCACAGGCCGGTCACGGACAGTCCCGCGATGGTGCCGTCGCCGTTCTGGGCCACGACCCGGTCGGCGCCGTGGCCGGACGACCCGTAGTCGATGACCTGGCCGTTCTTCCAGGAGATGATGTGCCAGCCGGAGTCGGGGAAGTAGGCGCTGCCGGAGTAGCCGCCGTGGTGGTCGGTGGCCTGGACCTGGTGCTGCGTCGAGCCCGCGGGCGCCGGGAGGGCCTGCATCCGCCAGGTGCACGCCGCTCCGGCCGCCGCCGCTGCCTGGGGCGTGGCGACGAACGCGGCGACGACCAGCATCGCCGCCATCACGATTCTGCCTGTCATGGCACCAGTCGATCGCGATCGGCGGGGGCGGGCATCTCCCGGAATGCGCCGATTTCGTGGCCGGATGTCGAGAACGCGGCGGCGGCTCCGTTCCTGAGCCGGACGTGGCCGACGGCATCCCGGACGAGGCGCGGGACTGCGGCGCCCGAGGGACGTGGCGCACATCACGTTCTGACCAAATGAGCGAAATGGTCAGTCGGTCGTACCGTGGAACCATGGACATCACGAAGCAAGATCGCCGGGTCCTGGTCGTCGGGCTGGGCATCAGCGGGATCGCGACCGCGCTGCGGCTGCGGCAGATCGGCTGGAAGCCGGTCGTCGTCGAGCGCGCCCCGGAGAGGCGGCAGGGCGGGCACTTCATCGCGCTGTTCGGCGCGGGCCGGGCCGCCGCCGGCCGCCTGGGCGTCCTGGACGCGATGACCGATCTCGGCGCCGACGGCGCCAGCTACGACATCGACCGCTCCGGCAGGCGGCGGCCCGGGCTGAGCTTCAAGGACTTCCCCGGCCGGCCGTGGGTGATGACGCGCGGCGACGTGGAGGAGGCCGCGTTCGCCGCGCTGCCGCCGGACGTGGAGATCCGCTACTCCACCGTCCCGGCGCGGATCGAGCAGGACGCCGGCGGGGTGGACGTGACGCTGACCGACACCGTCACGGGCGCCTCGACCGTCGAGCGCTTCGGCCTGGTCGTCGGCGCCGACGGGCTGCGCTCCACCGTGCGCCGGCTGGTGTTCGGGCCGCACGAGGCGTACCTGCGCCGGATGAACTACATGGCCGTCGCCTTCCAGCTGACCGGCCCGCTCCCGGGGTTCGGCCAGGGCGACTCCGTGGTCCTGACCGAGCCGGGACGGTCCATGTGGATCTTCCCGTTCCGGCACCGGCCGCCGATGGTGCTGCTGAGCTACCGTACCGACGACGTGGACGCCGAGTTCACCTCGACGGCCGCCGAGCGCGTACGCGCGGCGTTCGGCCCGGAGCCCGCCGGCCCCGCGCTGGGAGCGGCCCTCGACAGGCTGGAGTCGGCCGATCAGGTGCTGTTCGACTCGGTCGAGCAGGTGCGGATGGACCGCTGGCACCGCGGCCGGGTGGTGCTCGTCGGCGACGCGGCGTGGTGCGTGAGCCTGTACGCGGGGATGGGGGCGTCGGCCGGGATGGCCGGGGCCGACCTGCTGGGCACCATGCTGGCCCGCCACCCCGGCAGCCTCACCGAGGCGCTGACCCGCTGGGAACGGCGGCTGCGTCCCACGATCGAGTACTTCCAGGGCAACGGGATGCAGATGCGCAGCCTGTTCGTCCCCGCCACCCGGTACGAGCTGGCGCTGCGCCGCGTGATGCTGCGGGCGAGCAAGCTGCCGGTGACCTCCTCGCTGTTCGTCCTGTGGCAGTCCCGGGGCAAGGCCGCCCGGACGAAGGAGACGGACTTCGCCCACCCCGGCCTCGTCCGGCAGCCCTTCGCCGGGCCACGACCCGCGCGGGTGTGACGCCGATGGCGTGCGAGCGCGTGCCGGCACGGCACAATCGTTCGCACACCCCTTCGGCAGCGGCAACGGGAGCGAACGATGAAACGCCCGGCGGACCACGACTCGGACAAGGCCGCCCGGATCCTGGCCGTCACCCGGGACCTGGTGCTCCGGCGCGGCGTCAAGGGCGTGACCGTGGCCGAGATCGCGGAGAAGGCGCACGTCGGCAAGGGCACCGCGTACCTGTACTGGGCGACGAAGGAAGACCTGCTCATCGACTTGTTCGCCCGGGAGTTCCTGGAGGTGCTGGAGGCCGACATCGCGGCCCTGAGCGCCGACCCGGACCTGGCCCGGCCGCAGCGGTTCTGCCCCCGCCTGATCCGCAACGCCGTCGAACGCCCGTTCATGCGCGCCCTCCAGGCGAACGACGGCGACCTGCTCGGCGTGCTGGCCGGGCATCCGCGCACCAAGGAGCTGCTGGTCCACGTGGGCCCGGCCGCGCTGATGTACACGGTGCTGCCGGTGTGGCGCGAGCACCGCCTGGCCCGCGCCGACTGGGCGCTGGACGCGCAGGCGTACGCGCTGCGGGCGGTCATGGCCGGGTTCCTGGACTCAGCCACCAGCGAAGGCGCCCCGGGCGGCATCACCGTCGCCGACGCCGACGCCGTCATGGCCGCGACGGTGACGGCCCTGCTGGGTGGCGAGCGGGCGAGCGCGGCCGACGTCCATGCGACCGCCGCGGAAGGGCTGCGGCTGCTGCGCGAGAAGCGCGAGATCCTGCTCTCCCTGCTCGCCGTCAAGCGCGAGTAGGCGCGTCCCGGTCCGGCGGCACGCCCAGGGCCAGCAGCGCGGTGTCGTCGTCGACGCCCTCGCCCAGCTCTTCCAGCAGTCCGGTCATCGCGGCGATGGCGGCGGCGGGCGTGGCCGGGGCGATGCGCCCGGCGAAGGCGAGCAGGGCCTGGTCGCCGTAGCGGCCGTCGTCGCCGGAGCCGTCGGCGGTGCGCGCCTCGATCAGCCCGTCGGTGTAGAACAGCAGCGTGTCGCCCGGCCGCAGCTCGGCGTGCACGGTGACCGAGGGCGCCTCGGGCAGCAGGCCGATGAGCACGCCGCCGGTCGTCGGCAGGTAGTCGGCCCCGCCCCCGGCACGCAGCAGGATCGGCGACGGGTGACCGCCGCCCGCGAACGTCACCGCGAACCCGTCTCCGGTGCGCGTGAGCACGCCCGCGATGACCGTGCAGTAGTACGTCTCCTCGTCGACCTGGCGGTCGTACATCGCGGTGTTGAGGATGGCCAGGAGGCTCGTGGGGTCGGGGTCGTGCATGGCGGAGGCCCGCAGCGTGTAGCGGGCCAGCGACGCGACGGCCGCGGCGCCGGGGCCGTGACCGCTCACGTCGCCGAGGAAGAACCCCCAGCGCCCGTCCCCCTGCGGGTAGAGGTCGTAGAAGTCGCCGCCCAGGTCGTCGGGCGAGGCCGTGTGGTAGTGGGCGACGGCCTCCAGCCCCGGCACGTCCGGCAGCGCCGGCGGCACCAGGCTGCGCCGGAGCGTGGCGAGCACGTCCTGCAGCCGCCGCCGCTCGGCCTGGGCGGCCTCGCGCGCCCGGTCGGCGAGGGCGCGGGCGCTCTCGGCCTCCTCGCGGGCGCGCAAGAGCTCGATCTCGTACGCGCGCCGGTCGCCCGCGTCGAAGACGGTGCTGCGGATCAGCAACGGCCTGCCGTCGGGGCCCGCCCTGACCTTGGAGGTCACCAGGACCGGCAGCCGCTCCCCGGCGGCGGTCCTGAGCTCCAGGGCGATGTTGCCGATCTCCCCCTGCATGCGCAGCAGCGGGGCGAAATGGGTCTCGTGGTAGAGCTTGCCGCCGACGGTGAGCAGGTCGGCGAAGCGCATCCGGCCGACGACCTCGTCACGGGCGCGGCCGAGCCACGTCAGCAGCGTTTGGTTGATCTTGACGATCCGGCCGTCCATCAGCGTGGACACGTAGCCGCAGGGCGCGTTCTCGTACAGGTCCACGGGGCTGTCCTCCAGCAGCGCCGCGAACTCCGGTTCCGCAGGGCGGTCCATCTCCGTCACACCGCGTCACGCGCTTTCACGGGCGAAGGCGGCGATGGCGGCGGCTGTGGCGTCGGGGGCGCTGAGCTGCGGGCAGTGCCCGGTGGCCGACAGCGTGACGAGCCGGCTGCCGGTGATCGCCCGGTGCACGTACGCGCCCACCTCGCGCGGGGCGATCATGTCCTCGGCGCAGTCCAGGATCAGCGTCGGCACCCGGACGCCGGCCAGGTCGGCGCGGCTGTCGCTGAGGAACGTGGCGCGCGCGAACGCCCGGGCGATGTTCGGGTCGGTGCGGCAGAAGCTGTTGGTCAGCTCTTCCCCCAGCTCGGGCCGGTCCGGATTGCCCATGATCAGCGGCGCCATCGTGGCCGACCAGCCCAGGTAGTTGGCCTCCAGGGAGGCGAGCAGCTCGTCGATGTCCTCGGCGCTGAACCCGCCCCGGTAGCCCTCGTCGTCGACGTAGCGGGGCGAGGGGACGAGCAGCACCAGGCCCGCGAACCGGCCGGGCTCGCGCGCCGCGCTCATCACGCCCACCATGGCGCTGACCGAGTGGCCGACGAACACCAGGTCGCGCAGGTCGAGATCGCGGCAGATGTCGAGCACGTCGGCGGCGTAACCGTCGAGGGTGGCGTACCGCTCCTCGCTCCAGGCGGACAGGTCGGAGCGGCCGGAGCCCACGTAGTCGAACAGCACCACCCGGAACTCCTGGGCGAGGACGGGCGCGACCAGCCGCCACAGGTTCTGGTCACAGCCGAATCCGTGGGCGAGCATGACGACCCGCCCGTCCTGCGGTCCGATGACCCGGACGTTGTTCCTGCTCCGCACGTCCATAACCCGAATTGTCGCATCCGCGCACGTCAGAGCCCGCGGAAGGAGCGCCGGTAGGCGGCCGGGGTGGTGCGGACCAGGGCGTGGAAGCGCCTGCGGAGGTTGGCGGCCGAGGAGAGGCCGACGCGGGCGGCGATCGTCTCCACGGGCAGGTCGGTCTCCTCCAGCAGCGTCCTGGCGGCCGTGACGCGCTGCTGGAGCAGCCAGCGGCCGGGGCTGACGCCGAGCTGGCCGGCGAACCTGCGGGCCAGCGTCCGGGGCGCGATCCCGGCCTGTCCGGCCAGGTCGTCGAGGGTGAGGGGCTCGTGCAGGCGTTCGGCGGCCCAGTCCAGGACGGGGGCGAGCGACTGCGACGGGGGAGCGGCGGGCGGCGCGGTGCTGTACTGGAGCTGCCCGCCTTCGCGGTGCGGTGGCATGACCATGTGCCGGGCGACGTGCGTCGCGTAGGCCGCGCCGTGGTCGGTCCGCGCCAGGTGCAGGCACAGGTCGATGCCCGCCGCGGTGCCGGCGCTGGTGGCGACGTCGCCCAGGTCGACGTAGAGCGTGTCGGGCTCGACCCGCACGTCGGGGAAGCGGGCGGCGAGCGCGCCGGCGAGACTCCAGTGCGTGGTCGCCCTGCGGTGGTCCAGCAGCCCGGCCTCGGCCAGGAGGAAGGCGCCCGAGCAGATCGCGACGATCCGGGCGCCACGCCGGTGCGCGCCGCGCAGCGCGTCGAGCACGGCGGGCGGGGCGGCCTCCCGGTGGCGGTGCCAGCCCGGGACCACCACCGTGTCCGCCGCGCCGAGTGCCGACAGGTCCTGGCCGACGACCATGTCGTAGCCCGCCAGGGTCGGCACGGCCCCGGGCCGTTCGGCGCACACGGTGAACGCGTACCGCCCCGGCAGGCCGGGGCGCGACAGGCCGAACACCTCCGCCGCGCACGCCAGCTCGAACGTGGACTGCGGCGGCAGGAC
This sequence comes from Nonomuraea sp. NPDC003214, assembly GCF_053590035.1. Classification (NCBI taxonomy): domain Bacteria; kingdom Bacillati; phylum Actinomycetota; class Actinomycetes; order Streptosporangiales; family Streptosporangiaceae; genus Nonomuraea; species Nonomuraea sp. NPDC003214. Next base: position 465,404 of record NZ_JBSFSX010000002.1, read on the forward strand.
CAGCGCGACCACCCGATGCATCCGCATGGCAAGAAAATACCTGTAGGAGACAATCGTGACACTGGCCCCCGTACGGTTGCCTTCACCACGATGGGGACATGACGCACGACTCCCCTGACATGCAGGTCCTGAACGTCGACGAGGTCGAACCCGTCGAGGTCGTCCCCGGCATCATCCGGCGGCGGCTCCCGGCGACCGCCTGGGCCCGCGGCTGGATGTACGACTTCGCCCCCGGCGCCGAGTGGCCCGAGGTCGACGTCCACGAGAGCGAGGAACGCTACTACGTGATCTCGGGAGAGTTCGTCGACCGGGGCCGGCGGCTCGGGCCGGGCAGCTACGTGGTGTTCGCGCCGGGCAGCACGCACCGCCCGCGCACCGAGACCGGCGCCCGCATGCTGGGCATCAGCATCCTCGCCGGCCCCCCGGATCAGGCGGGCGTGAGCGGCCTCGGCTCCGGCGCCGGCCGGCCACCCGCGTAGCGGGCGGGCAGGATCAGCAACGGGTTGTCGTCGAGGAGCACGTCCGGCGGGCCGAACCGGGCGGCGACCTCCCGCAGGTCCGGATCGTCGAGGAGGAGCAGGCGTCCCCGGTCCACGAACGGCTCGCCGTCGAGGTGGACCGTCGGCCGGTCGATCTGGCAGTCGCAGTGCGCGAACCCCGGAGCGGTGGTCTCCGCCACCCCGCCGGTGAGGGCGTCGAGCCCGCAGTAGAACGCGCCCGCGTGCTTCTCGCGCTCGAACTGGGTGCCGCCGGCGATCCGCACCTTCGGGTTGAGGCCGATGAGCGCGTGCCGCATGTAGTAGCCGCCCGGCGCGCGGCGGCGGATCTGCTCGGCCGCCGCCCCGCCCTCGATCGCGCTGACCCGGTTGTCCCGCAGCGTCACCCGTACGGGCTCGTCCGGGACCCCGGTGAAGGTGGAGTCCTCGACGACGAGCACGCCCTCGGTGTGGGTCGGCCAGAAGTTGGCGCCGCCGTACGGGAAGGGCTGCCAGGTGCCCGTCCGGATCGGGCCGCCGTCGGGGGCGAAGGTGAGCCCCGACATGGTCAGGTCCGTGCCCGAGGCGGAGGTCACCCGGATCGTCCCCGCCTCGGTGAGTCGGCTCAGCGCGCGCTGCTTGAGCGCGTAGAAGAGCTCGTTGGGGAACCGGGCCCCGGTGAGGAACGCCCCCGCGGTGGCGGCCATGTGCAGCGACGCGAAGCGCACGGGCATGGCCATGACCTGGTCGAAGAAGAGCGGCGCGGTGTGCACCTCGGCCCACCAGGTGGCGCTGATGACCACGTCGGCCTGGCCGACCGCGGCCACCTCGACCTGCAGCGAGGGCTCGGCGTCCCACCCGCCGGGGCTGAACGGCGGCACCGACAGGATGCGCACGTCCGCGCCCTCGTAGGCGGCGCCGGCGGCGACGGCCTGGATCACGACCGGGTCGGCGGTGTGCTCGGTCAGGATCAGGACCCGGTCGTCCGGCCGGAGCTGGACGTGCCGCAACAGGTTGCGGACCCCCGGCATCAGCTCCGCGATCGCGTTGGGGGCGGCGGGCGGCTCGGAGACATAGCTGAACGGCGACGATGCGTACGGAGTCGTGGTCACCCGGGTTTCCCCTCTTCGCGGCCGGTCCGGTGGTGGTGGGGGAAGCCCGGCGAAACTACTCTTCGTGGTTGTCATCTTACGGTACGCGTTAGGGGGCCGGGGTGCCGAAGACCTCGGTGACCAGGCGCTGGGTCGCCTGCTGGAAGGCCGGGCCGAGCGACAGGGCGGCGTCGTCCACGTAGTTGAGGGCGGCGGTGAGGGTCGTGCCGCCGTCGGGGGTGCTGTACATCAGCGCCGCGTGCCCGGCCATGCCGCCGTTGTGGGTGATGACGGTGCCGCCGCCCGGCACCTCCTGGACGAACACGCCCAGGCCGTAGCCGGCCTTGGACTCCGGCGTCAGCATCTCGGCCAGCAGGTCGGCGGGCAGGAGCTTGCCGCCCACCAGCGCGGAGATGAACGTGTGCAGGTCGGCGGTGGTGGAGATCATGTCGCCGCCGCTGGAGATCCACGACGGGTTCTGCGCGGTGACGTCGACGGTCCGGGCCTGGCCGTCCTCCTCGTAGCGGTAGTAGGCGTGGGCGTGCGGGGCGGGGACGCCGGTCTCGGCGGTCAGCTGGAGGGTGCCGGTCAGGCCGAGCGGGTCCAGGATCAGCCGCCGCATCTCCTCGGCCACCGGGCGGCCGGTGACCTGCTCGATCAGCAGCCTGGCCAGCACGTAGTTGGTGTTGGAGTAGCTCCAGTCGGCGCCCGGCTCGAACCGGGCCGGCTTGGCCAGCGCCACCCGTACCAGTTCCTCGGGGGCGTAGGTGGTGAACCGGCCCTCCACCCACTCCTGGCCCGCGGTGGTGGCGGGGATCCCGGGCACGTACGTGCCGTCAGGGTCGAAGTCGCCGGTGAAGTTGAAGATCCCGCTGGTGTGCTGGAGCAGCATCCGCACCGTGATGCGCCGGTCGAGCCCGAACTCCGGCAGGTGGTCGTCGACCGGGGCGTCGAGGGCGATGCGGCCCTCGGCCACCAGTCCCAGCACCACGGTGGCGGTGAAGGTCTTGGTGTTGCTGCCGATCCGCACGTGTCCGCCGGCGGGCGGCCGGGCGGCGCCGCCCAGCTCGCTCGCTCCGGCGCTGCCGGTCCACGTGCCCCGCTCGTCGTGTACGCGCAGCGACACTCCGACGAATCCGGAATCGACCATCTCCTGGATGACCTTCCGCAGCTCCGGGCGGTCCTGCTGGATGGGGGAAGACATGGCGGTGTGGCTCCTTCGCGTGGGGTGAGGTCAGGCGGCGTCGAGGGCTTCGGTGATCTTGCGGGCCATGTCCACCAGGGCGGGGCTGGGCTCGCCCTTGTGGATCTGGGCCGCCGCGTCCACGGCGACGAGGACGGTGCCGCGGAAGTTGGCCGCCTCGGCCGGGTCCTGCCGGTCGAGCAGGCGCATCGACTCCGTCAGCGCGGGCAGCACCTGGTCGGCCAGCTCGGCGACGGTCCTGCCGTACTTGACGCCCTTGGGGGCCTTGGCGAGCACGTGCCCGACCGGGCCGGTCGCCGAGGTCAGCGCGATGGACCCCTCGGTGGCGACCCGGTGGGCCGAACCGGCGGCGCCGGCGGCGGACATCAGGGAGACGGCGCCCCAGGCGGCGACGCGGAGGGTGAGCTGGTCCTGGTCGGTGAGGGTGATCGACATGGTGGCGGGTTCCTTTTCCTGGGTGGTTCCGGGTGATGGCTCAACCATCGCGGGCCGCCCTGACAGCGGGCCGCCTTCGCGCTGACACGGCCGCTGACACCCGGGATCGCTGCCATGCTGTCGGTGTGGTGCCGATGGACACGGGCCCGGGGCCCAGGCTGATCCTGCTGTGCGGGCTGCCCGGCGCGGGGAAGACGACGCTGGCCAGGCGGCTGGAGCGGGAGATCCCGGCGGTGCGGCTGTGCCCGGACGAATGGCTGGCCGATCTGGGCGTCGACCTGTTCGACGAGGCCGTGCGCGAACGGCTGGAGCGGCGGTTCTCGCGGCACGCCGAGGAGCTGCTGAGGCTCGGGCAGACCGTGGTGCTGGAGTTCGGCTTCTGGACGCGGGCCGAACGCGAGGACAAGCGGCTGCGCGCGCGTGCGCTCGGCGTCCCCGTCGAGCTGCGCTACCTCGCCGCGCCGCTCGACGAGCTGTGCCGCCGCCTGGAGGCCCGCGTCAGGGAGGGTGCGCCGGGGACGGTCGCGATCGGGCGCGAGCTGCTGGAGGCGTACGCGAAGCTCTTCGAGGCCCCCGACGCTGGCGAGCTCGCCCTCTACGACCCGGGCGCCTGACGCTTCATGCGGGCTGCAGGCGCCGCGCAAGCGACGGCTGGTCCACTGCCGGTGTCGGATCGGACAGGGCCGGCCCCCGGGCCCCGCCCTTCAACGTGAGGGATGAACGATGGCGTCGACGGTCTTCGGGATGTTCGCCGTGGTCGCGGTGATCGTCGCGGTGGTGATGTTCCTCGTGCTGAGGCGGCGTCCGCAGACCCGGGTCGGCGCGTACGTCACGGCCCTGTTCTCGCTGCTGGCCGCGGGGATCCTCGCCCTGGGGCACTTCTCGTTCGCGAGCCTGGAGTCGGCCGCGCTGAGCACCTTCACGGCGGAGGAGCGCGTGGCGGCGCTGCCGTGCGAGGCGGCGGTGCTGCGGGCCGACCAGACCGACAACAAGCTCAACGGGCGCTACATCTGGTGGCTGCGGCTGCGGGTCACCCCTCGGAACGGCAGCCCGTACGAGATCGACCGGACGGCCCGGCTCACCTCGTCGACGGGGGAGCGCCTGGAACGGGGGAACGTCGTGCTGCCGTGCCTGACGGCGCCCGCCGACCGCACCCGGATCGAGATCGCCGCCCTCGCCTGAACCCCGTCAGGCGGCACCGGGGGAGAGCGGGCCGACGACCTGGTGCAGCTCGGACCGCATCGTCCGCTGGTCGTCGTGGCGCTGGGTGAACATGTCGATCAGCGCCTGGACAGGCATGCCTGCCTCGGTCGGGTGCCGGAACTGCCGCTCGGGCCTGAGCCGGTAGTGGTTGCGGCGGCCGACCCGGATGCGCTCCAGGTAGCCGCCGTCCTCCAGGTCGCTCACGATGCCCTGCGCGGCCCGTTCGGTGATGCCGATCCGGGCGGCGATGTCGCGCATGCGAAGCTCCGGGTCCGCCGCTATCGCCAACAGCACGCGGGCGTGGTTGGTGAGGAACGTCCAGGAGGAACGCCTGCCAGCATCGTGGTCCATCGCCAGAACATGGTACAGGAGGAAGCTCCGTCGGCAGAAGAATGTCTACGGAAAATTTTTTCCGGTAAACTTCTCCCTATGACAGTGAACGGAATCGGCGAGCCAACGCGGTCTGGCGAGTGCGTTGCCGTCCGTTCCCTGGTCCCGCCCGAGCAGGTGCTGTACGTCGACCACCAGCTGCGCGTCACGTGCACCCTGACGCCCGAGTCGACGGTGATCCGGCTCGCCGGCGAGATCGACGTCACCAACAGGCGCGAGGCGATGTCCACGTTGACCCAGGCCCGGCGCATCGACGACCAGCTCATCGTCGACCTCGGCCGGGTGACGTTCGCCGACATCTCGGTCGTCAGGGCCCTGACCGCTTTCGCCGCCGACGGCGCGGCCCGCATCCGCAACGTCCCCGCCCAGATAGCCAGGCTGCTGGACCTGCTCAACCTCCCCGCCTTCGACTGACCCCCTCCGGTGCGCTGCGGAGCAGGAGGAGGGCGGTGTCGTCCGTGCGGGGTCTCGTGACCTGGCCGACGAGCGATTCGGCCAGGCTGTGCAGGGGCCGGCCGGGCGCCGGGGCGAAGCGGGCGGCCAGGGCGGCGATGGCGTCGCCCAGGTCCCGGCCGGGCTCCTCGACGAGGCCGTCGGTGTAGAGGGTCAGCGTGGAGCCCGGCGGCACGTACAGGTCCAGGGTCGTGTACTCGGCGTCGGGATCGATGCCGAGCAGCAGGCCGGGCGGGGCGTCGATCACCTGGGTGGGGGCGCCGGGGCGGCTGATCAGGGGCGGCGGGTGCCCGGCGCTGGCCAGGCAGGCGATGTGCCGGTCCAGGTCGAGCGTGAGGTAGAGGCAGCTGGTGAAGCGGTCGGGGGCGAGCTCGGTCATCATGCGGTTGGTGTAGGCGAGCACGTCGCCGCAGGTGGCGCCGGCCGTGCCGTGGGTGCGGATGGCGGTGCGCACCTGGCCCATGAGGGCGGCGGCGGTCATGTCGTGGCCCTGGACGTCGCCGATGACGGCGGCGGCCTGGGAGTCGCCGAGCCGGATGAGGTCGTAGAAGTCGCCGCCGATGTCCATGCCGGGAGTGGCGGGCACGTACCGGGCGGCCACGTCCAGCCCGGGGATCCTGGGCAGCGCGTGCGGCAGCAGGCTGGCCTGCATCGACTGGGCGAGCTGGTGCTTGTTGTCGTAGAGCCAGGCGCGCTCGAACGCCTGGGCGATCAGCCCGCCGAGCGCGGTGAACGCCGCCCGTTCCTCCTCGCTGAACCGGTGCGGTCGGTCGAAGGCCAGCACGCAGGTGCCGATGGGGCGGCCCGAGGTGACCAGCGGGAGCACCGCCCAGGCTTCCATGACGGCGGACTCGGGCAGGTCCGGGTACGCCTGGAAGAGCTCGTCCCTGGTCGCGTAGAAGGACGGCCTGCCCGGGTCGGAGCCGCCTGGCGGGCTGACGCGGCGCAGCGCCGGGCGGCCGTCGAACTCCTCGATGAGCTGCCGGGTGTAGCCGCGCGCGGCGACCACGCGCATGCGGCCGCTCTCCCAGGTGATGATGGCCAGGCCCTGCGCCCCGTAGACGGGCACGACGTGGTCGGCGACGAGGTCGATCACGTCCTGGGCGCTCGTCGCCTGGGCCAGGCTGGTCGCCAGGTGCAGCAGCTCGTGCAGCCCGGCCGTGCGCAGCGGCTCACTGCCGCCGACGGCCGGCGGCAGGGCGGCCGCCGCGGTCGGCGTGATGCGCAGGGTCATGCCCGGCACGCTCGGGAACCACTGCAGCAGCAGTTGCCTGCCGTCGGGACGGCGGGCGGTGACCCGGGTGGGCTGGTGGCTGACGACCGCGAGGCGGTACTGCTCCTCGTAGACCGGATCGCCCAGCCAGGGCACGGCCACGGCCAGCCGCCGGCCCACCAGCTCCGACGGGGTCGCGTCGAGCAGTTGCGCGCCCTGCGCGGTGACGAACGCCACGCGCGCCTGGGCGTCCAGGTGGCAGTAGCCCTCCGGCAGGGCGTCGAAGGCCCGCAGCGCGGCCTGCGCGGCACGCGGTTCGCGCTGGTGGGCGCGTATAGGGTCGAGGATCCGGGGATGGTCCCCCGCGGTGATCGGACGGCCGCGCTCGCTCGCCCGGCGCAGCAGGTCGCCCATCGCGCCGCAGCAGTCGTCGATGACCTTGAGCTGGCGTACGGTGAGGTCGGCCGGGTGACCGGCGGGCCAGGCGAGGACGATCCCGCCCCACACGCCGCCCCCCGAGCCGAGCGGCGCGGTCGCCATCGCGAACGGGTACGGCAGCGTCAGCGCCACCCCGGGGAACTCCCTGGCCAGCGCCTCCCGATCGCCGAACCACAGCAGCCGCCGGTCGCGCACCGACACCGAGACCGGCGCCGCGTCGTTGAGCCTGATGCTCGCCCACACGCGGGCGATGGAGACCGGCAGCCCCATGGCCGACACCATCCGCAGGACCTGGCCGTCCTCGTCGAGGACGTACGCGATGCCGATGTGGGCTCCCGCGCCGAAGACCGTCTCGATCAGCACCTCGTCCAGGCGGGACGCCTCGGTCGCCGCACCCGGAGCCGGGCCGTCGCCATCGTGCCGCGTCACGGCCAGCCGGGTTCATTCCACCGCATACCGCCAGGTTAGGAGGATGTGGGCATTGGGCTCTTTAACGCCGGGTTCGGATTCCCCCACGAGCCGGACGGCGAGCACCAACCACACGTCCGCTATCCCCGAAATCGTATCTATGCCCGATGCCGGAAATGCCGCAGAATCACCGCGGGGGGACACGATGCGATAGGGGAAGTCATGCGCACCGGAAGCCGGTCTGTGGGAGCGGTCCTCCTCACCCTCGGGTTCGTCACGCTGGCGCTGCTCGTCGCCTCCCTGGCGATCGGCCCGGCAGGCCAGGCGGCCGCCGCCCCGTCCCACCTGGCCGCCGCCGCACCGGCGCCCACCGGCGCGCTGCCCCATCCGGCCGCCGGGGAAGCCGCTCAGGGGGAGGCCGCTGACGGGGAAGCCGCCGGGGAAGCCGTGGACACGACGCCGCCGACCCGGCCGGCCGGGGAGCGGCCGTGCCCGGTGCCGCTCGCGCCGTCCCCCACCGGCTACGCCTCCATCTGCTGGAACGCCTCCTCCGACGACACCGGCGTCGTCGCGTACGACCTCTACCGGCTGGACCCCGACGGGTTCACCCGCGCCGCCACCACGACCGGCACGGTCGGCGGCTTCTCGGGCGAGCTCGGCCGCGCCTACACGATGTACGTCGTCGCCAGGGACGCCGCGGGCAACGTCAGCCGCCCCTCCGGCCTGATCACGGTGACCGCGGTGACCGGCATGTCGCCCACCTCGACGCCCACCCCGCCGCCCGGCGACCGCCTGCCGCCGAGCAAGCCGACCGGCCTGCGTGACGCCTGCCTCCAGGACTACCACGGCGTCACCTTCTGCTGGCAGCCGTCGACCGACAACGTGGCGGTGACCGCGTACGACGTCTACCGCGAGAGCGCCACCGGGTACGTCAAGGCCGGCACGCTCGCCGCCTCGACGTTCCCGAACTTCGCCGAATCCGGCCTCGTCACCGGGCAGCGCTACACGTACGTGGTGGTGGCGAGGGACGCGGCCGGCAACCTCAGCGCGCCGTCCGACCCGCTGTCGGCGCTGGCCAGGCCGGGCCTGCCCTCGCCCACCTCGTCACCCGGCCTGGAGTGCGCGGTGTCCTACAGGGCGGCGACGTGGGGCCCGACGCTGAGCGCCGAGATCACCGTGCGCAACACCGGCACGGCGGCGATCGACGGCTGGACGCTGACCCTGGACTACCCGGAGCCCGCCCCGCGCCTGGTCGCCGGCTGGTCGGCCGACTGGACCCAGAGCGGGGCGCGGTTCTCCGGCGCCGCGCGGTCGTGGAACAAGGTGCTGCGCCCGGGCTCGTCCACTCAGGTCGGCTTCACCGCCTCCCACACCGCCCCGGCCCCGGCCCCGGCGACCTTCGCCCTCAACGGCAAGCCCTGCACCGCGGCCTGACCGCGGCCACCCGGCAGGGCGGCCGCGGGAGGCCACGGCAGGCCGCGGCTGGGCTGGTCAGCGCAGGGCGAAGGCGCGGAGGGTGGTCTGCTTGACGCGGTTGCCCGCCGCGTCCCACGCCTCCGCCTTCAGGCTCACCGCGCCCTTGGTGGCGTGGTGGGCCGGGTACTTCACCCGGGCGGTGTGGACGCCGTCCCGGCCCCGCTTGAGGTCGGCCGGCTGCCAGGTGGCGCCGTCGTCGGTGCTGGTCCACAGCCGCACGCCCGCGATCGCCGGCATCTTCGCCGCCGACGGCCCGTGATAGGCCTCCACCTCGAACGTGTGCCTGCGCCCGGCCGCCACCGTGTTGTCAGCGGACAGGCTGTCGCCGAGGTCGTAGCTGACGTAGACCGCCGGGGTGGTGCGGCACTGCTCGAGCGGCCCGTCGACGAACCAGGCGTAGCAGTTGGAGCCCGGCAGCACCTGGTCCCTGGCCGGCGGGGCGGTGAACGTCCACTCGATGTCCTGCAGCTCGTTCTCGGCCGTCAGCCGGTAGACGCCCTGCCCCTCGGGCAGCGGGTAGCGCGGCAGCTTGTCGAACCCGGCCACCGGGGCGTTCGGGATCTCCTTGCCGTCGCGGTAGAGGTGCAGGTCGTACCGGGGCGCCAGGTCGCCGAACGCGACGCCGTCGTCGCGCCGCTCCCCGACCCCGTTGACCATGGACGGGGTCACCCACAGGTTGCCGTCGTGCACGCAGATCGCGCACGGCAGCCCGATCACGAGCTTCTCCAGCGGGACGTCGTCCGGGCCGCCGCCGAGCGCGTACAGCTTGCCGGAGGCGGTCGCGGCCCCCGGCGTGCTCGGGGTGGCGAACCACTGCTGGCGGGTGCTGCCCGGCCGGTCGAACACGTCGGTGCGGTAGCGGGTCTCCTCCACCTCCGCGCCCGGCTCGGACGGCAGGAGCGCGGAGATCCCGGCCTGGCTCACGATCGTGGGGTCCAGCGGCCAGACCCACTGCGGCCTGCGCTCGGGCATCGGGGACGACCAGTGCAGCATGTTGGTGCCGGTGCCCGTGTAGGTGATGTCGTCGGTCCGCCACGTGCTGCGCCAGTTCATGTACTTCGTGTACGGCCCGGCGTGCACGTCGAGGTCGACCCGGTGGAGCTGGCGCTCGGTCACCTTGTAGCGCATCGACGCCGGGATGCGCCCGTCGGCGTACGGCTTGAAGACGTACGAGTACGGGGTGTTCGGCGTGCCCTCGGCCCGTACGGTCACCTCACCGCGGCCGGCCGCCTCGCGGATCTTCTGGCCTTCGGCGTTGGAGACGTACGCGACGGGGATGTTGACCGGCTTGAACGGGCCGCTGAACGGCTTCTGCGTGATCGGCAGCGGGATCGGGCAGACGGACGCCCGCTCGTTGAAGGCGAGGACGCCCGCGGCGCCCGCGTCCCTGATCGGGCCCACGCGCTCGATCTGGAGGCCGCACGCCGTGCCGAAGATGCCCTCGGCGGGCTCCGCGTCGATCAGCACGAGCGCGCCGCGCAGGTCCTTGCCCGCGAGGTCCTCGGGACGGCCCTTGCCGGCGTCGACCACCCGCAGGTCCTTGACGCCGTCGAACGGGACGTAGCCTCCGTGCAGCTCGCCCGCGTCGATCATGTGGACCCGGGAGACCGGGTGCAGGGTGGTGCGCTTCGCCGCCCGCCCGGAGGCGCGCATGGTCATGGTGACCTCGGGGACGCCGAGCTCCCACTGGCCGGTGAACCGGAAGCCGCCCTTGGTGACCTTCTTCGTGGGCAGCGCCCACACCTTCTCCCACCCGCCGAGCGGGCGGCTCGACAGCAGTGAGCCGCCGAAGACGTCGCCGTTCGGCAGCGTGCGCTGGAAGAAGAGGTCGTAGGTGTTGTTCAGCGGCTGCGCGGTCCTGGGGGCGCTGAAGCCGATCTCGGTGGCCTTGCGGGCGTCGAGGGTGACCTCGGTGTCGCCGGTGATGGTCAGCTCGGGCTCGAACAGCCAGGCCCGGTTGGCGCGGTCGTCGCCGTCCACCCAGTCGAGCACCTGCAGCAGGCTGACGGTGCCCGCCGGGACGCGGGTGACGACCAGGCCGACGTCGTCGATGCGGTGCGGGCCGAGCTCGCCCTTGGCGCCGTCGACGTCCACGACGCTCATGGCCGTCGGCGTGCGCGGCTTGCCGTCCCGGTCGAGCGTGCGGATGGTCAGGTCGTACTTGGGGACGTCGCGGACCGCGCCGAGCGGCGTGGTGAGCCGGACCCCGTCGGCCTCGGCCGTCACCGCGCCGCTGTAGGTTCCGATGGGCAGCTCGGCCGGGTCGAGCGTGACGGTGGTGCCGGCCGTGCCTCCGGCGGGGACGGTCAGCGTCGTGTCGGCGAGCACCGGCTCGGCGTCGCCGCTCATCGCCGTCTTGAGCGTGAGCGTGACGGGCGCGTCGCCCAGGTTGCGGTAGGAGATCTGGCCGGTCTTCGGCGCGCTGCCGGTCTCCAGCAGGCCGAAGTCCACGCCGCCGCTGTCCGCGAACACCTGCTGGCGGGTCGCGCGGTCCAGGTCCACCCGGCCGGCGCCCTGCTCGTAGACGGTGAAGCCGTCGTCCTTGGCGGTGGACATGAGCGCGGCCTTGAGCTGCCGCGCCGTCCAGTCCGGGTGCCGCTGCGCCATGATCGCGACGGCGCCGGCGACGTGCGGCGTGGCCATCGAGGTGCCGGAGGAGCCGGTGTAGTGCTCGTCCACCGGGGTGCCCATGGCGGTGCCTGCCGCCCGCGCGGCCACGATGTCCACGCCCGGCGCGGCGATGTCGGGCTTGAGCCCGCCGCCGGGGCGCGGGCCGCGGCTGGAGAACCCGGCGAGCTGGTCCTGCTTGTCCACCGCGCCCACGGTCAGCGCGGCGTCGGCGGCGCCGGGCGTGCTGATCGTCTCGGCCTCGTACAGGTTGCCCGCGGCGATCACGAACAGCGCGCCGGTCTCGGCGGTCAGGTCGTTCACGGCCTGGCTGAGCGGGTCGGTCCCGTCGCTGGGCAAACCGCCGAGGCTCATGCTGACGGCCTTGGCGCCGCTGCGCGCCGCCCACTCCATGCCTTCGATGATCCACGACTCCTGGCCGGAGCCGCTGTCGTCGAGGACCTTGCCGACGACGAGCTGCGCGCCGGGGGCGACGCCCTTGTGCTTGCCGCCCGAGGCCGCGCCGGTGCCGGCGATGGTCGAGGCGACGTGCGTGCCGTGCCCGTGCCCGTCCTGCACGGCCTGGTCAGGGACGAACGACCGGCTGTCGGCGATCTTCCCGGCCAGGTCGGGGTGGCCGGCGTCGGCGCCGGTGTCGAGAACGGCGATCTTCACGCCGGTCCCGTCCTGGCCGCGCTCCCACGCCTGGTGGGCGCCGATCATCGGGACGCTCACGTCCAGGTCGGCCTTGACCTTGGCGTCCAGCCAGAGCTTGGCGATGCCGCCGCCCAGCGTGGCGGGCGCCTTGGCCAGGCCCTGCCCGGAGCCCTGCCCGGCGCGTACGGCCTGCCAGAACGTGCCCGCCTCGGCCTTGGCGACGTCGAGGGCGGAGGCGTGGATGCTCTCCAGCGTGCGGGTGGGCTCGGCGGCGGGGACGGCGGCGGCCGAGCGCTTGACCTCGGCCTCGGCCTGGGTGCCGGGGTACTGCACGATCACGGGCAGCCGCTTGGCCACGTCGTCGGCGTAGCCGTTCTCGGCCAGGTACTTGACGTCGAACAGCCGCCGGTCGACCAGCCCCGCCTGGACGGCGGCGACCGCGTCGTCCGGCAGCACGAAGACGCCGTCCGGGGTGAACTGGGTGAACAGGTTGATCCGGCGGCCGTCCTGGCGGGTGCCGGGGGCCGGCTCGACGCGGTAGCGGCCGGCGGGGGAGCGGGTGAGCTGGACCTTGTCGCCGGTGATCAGCGTGACGACGAGCTTCCGGGCGCGCACCCCGGACAGGGCGACGTCCTTGGCGGGCTGCGCATCGGAGGCCGGCGAGCCGGCGGGGGACGCGGCGGGGGTGTCCGGCGGCGTGGCGGTCGCCGGGCCGGCGGTCAGCACGCCGGCGAGCGTGGTGACCGCGGTCAGCAGGACCGCTGTCCGGCGCGCCAGCGGGGGGCGGGGCAGTGCCATGGTGGCCTTTCTGGCGGGGGGAGTGAGGGGTCAGACGGGTTCGAAGCCGTCCGGCGGGCGGGGCGGCTCCTGGGGCTCGCCGGTGTCGGAGGGGTCGTCCGGGTCCGGCTGCCCGGGTTCGTCGATGGTTTCGGACATGCCGAAAGTGTCGTGCAGCGGGATGGGGTGGGGTATGGGGTGCCCTATGGGGAAAAATCCCCAATTGGTGGGTCAGTCGCTGGGGAGGAGGTGGCGGGCCAGCTCGGTCCGCGACCGCGCCCCTACCTTCCGCATGGCCGCGCTCACGTGCTTGTCCACCGTCTTCGGCGACAGGAAGAGCTGCCTGGCGATCTGCTGGTTCGTCAGCCCCTCGGCCGCCAGCCGGGCCACCTGCTCCTGCCTGGCCGACAGCGCGTGGTCGCCGCCGCCCGGCGCGGGCGCGCCCTGCGCCGCCGCCCGGACGCCCCACCTGCGGCCCAGCCCGGTCGCGCGGTCCAGGTCCCAGCGCGCCCCGAGATCCGCGTACGCCGCGACGGCCCGGCCGAGCCGGACGGCGGCCTCGGGGTCGTCGAGGGCGAACAGGCAGGCGGCCGCCTTCTCGTGGGCCTGCGCGGCCTCGTAGCGGGCCGGGACCAGCTCGAAGGCGTCGGCGGCGGCGGCGAACTCCACGGCGGCCCGCCCCCACTCCTCGCCCGCCTCGGCCAGCAGCCCGCGGGCGTGCGCGAGCGCGGGCGCGGCCAGCGGCGCGTCGAGCCCGGCCAGCCGGGCGGCGTGCCGGGCGACGACGCCGGCCGCCTCGTCCGGACGGCCCGCCGCCAGCAGCGCCTCGGTCAGCGCGGGCAGCGCCCGGACCGCCACCGGCCACAGCTCGCTCGCCTCCCAGTGGTGGCCCGCCTCGACGGCCGCCTCGATCGCCGGCTCCGGCTCGCCCCGCGCGGCGGCCAGCCTGAGCAGCATCGCCAGCGGCACCACGAGGTCGTCGTACTGCCCCCGGGCCCGGGCCTCGGCAGCGGCGTCGAGCAGCGGCGCCAGCGCGGCCTCCTGGCGGCCCTGCACCGCGGCCAGGCAGGCGGTCACGATGTCGACGAGGATGCGCTCGTGCGGCTCGTCGCCGAACTGGTCGCGCAGCTCCTGCATCCGGTCCGGCAGCCCGCGCCAGGAGCCCTCGAAGTAGTCGGCCGCGGCCAGGTTGACCAGGCAGCGCAGTTCGAGCCGCCCGCGCAGGTCGGGCTCGGCGCCCTCCTCGACCGCCGCGGTCAGCAGCCGGCGGCCCTCCCGGTGGTGCCCGCTGAACAGGGCCGCGCCGCCGATCGAGCGGTACGCGTTCACCTCGCGGCGCAGCAGCCGCCGCCCGCCGGTCTCCCGCAGCAGGTCACCGGCCAGCGCGGCCCAGCGCGGGTCGCCCATCACCACGAAGATCATCGCGATCTTGCCGAGCACCAGCATGCGCATCGCCGGATCGGCCACGGCGGGCAGGGTCGCGAGCGCCCGCTCCAGCCACGACCGGCTCTCCTCGGGCGGCAGGCCGCTCGGCGGGCGGCCCACCCCGGCCATCGCCCACGCGGCCAGCCCCGGCTCCCCGGCCAGGTCCTCGGCGGCCCGGGCGAACGCCTCGCCGATGCGGGCCCCGTCGGTGCGGGTCCGCTCCAGATGCAGCGCCAGCAGCATGCGCAACTGGCCGCGCAGCGGGGGCGGCACGTCCTGCTCCAGCGCGCCGGTGACCAGGTCGGCGACCGGCGGCGGGCGCAGCAGCTCCAGGGCGGCCCAGCCGAGCTTCACCGTCAGCTCCGCCCGCCGCGCCGCCGGCAGGTCGGCGTCGCGCAGCACCTCCTCCAGCAGGCGCGCGGCCTCCGCGTCGTCGCCCAGCCGCGACGCCTGCTCGGCCGCCTCGATGGCGGCCTCGACCCACTGCCCGGCCCGGCCCGCCCGGCGCAGGTGGTGGGCCAGCCGGCCCAGCGGCACCGGCCGCAGCCCCCGTACGGTGTCGGCGGCGGCGGCGTGCAGCGCCTGACGGCGGCCCAGCGGGATCGCCTCGTAGACCGCCTGCGCCGCCAGCACGTGACGGAACCCGACCAGCCCGCCGGTGTCGGCGAACAGCCCGGAGCCGAGCACCTCGTCGATCGCCCCGACGTCGTCCGGCCCCGACAGCAGCGCGAGCGGCACCGGGAGCTGCAGCACGGCGGCGCGCTCGGCCACCTCCTTGGCGCCGGGGGACAGCCGGGCCACCCGCTCGCGCACCGAGGCGCGCACGCCGCTCGGCACGTCCAGCTCCTCCAGCGCCCGCCGCGCCCAGCCGCCCTCCCAGCGGATGAGCGTGCCGCGGTCGCGCAGCAGCGCCAGCAACTCCTGCACGGCCAGCGGCAGGCCGGAGGCCCGCAGGCACAGATGCTCGGCGAACTCGGCCGTCACCTCCTCGGCCCCGAGGATCGCCGAGGCCATCACCCGCGTCTGGGCGGCGTCGAGCGGCGGCAGCACCAGATGCTCGGCCCTGATCGTGTCGGGGGCGCGTGCCGTGATCGCCCGCACCGCCTCGGACGCCTCCTCGCCCCGGTACGTCAGCACCACCCGCAACGTGCCGGGCAGCACGGACATCAGGTACGTCAGGAACTCCACCGTCTGCCCGTCGGCCCAGTGCAGGTCCTCCACCACCAGGACGGCCGGGCCCAGCGCGGTCAGCACCTCGGCCAGCCCCCGGAACACCCGGTGCCGCTCGGCCGCCCGGTCGTCGAGCGGCGGCGGCGTCGGCGGCAGCTCGGCGGCCAGCTCCGGCAGCAGCTCGCGCAGCGCCCCGGCGACCGGCGACAGCGCCGCCCCGGCCAGCTCGGACGCGCGCCCGCGCAGCGCCTCGACGACGGGGCCCAGCGGGAACGGCTCCCTGATCTGCACGCAGGCCCCGGCCAGCACCCGCAGGCCCGCCACCGCGGGACCGCCCAGCAGCTCGGCTGTCAGCCGCGACTTCCCGATGCCGGCCTCGCCCTCGACGACGGCGACGGCGGGAGCCCCCTCGACCAGCGCGACGAGCCGGGCGAGCTCCTTCTCCCGCGCCACCAGAACAGGGGAGACCACCCGCCCACCACGCACCCGCTCATTCAACTGCACGCCCAGTCATAGATCAATGTCACCCCGGCCGCCCGGCCACCTCCACGGGGGGCCGGGCGGGGGCGTGGATCACTGGAGGCCGCCGCGCACGGAGGTGATGCGCCGGGTGTTGAAGCCGAGCCAGTGCATCCGGCCCGCGTAACGCGCGTGCTCGACCTTGAGGCAGCGGTCCATGATCACGGTGACGCCGCCGTCCTCGGCGATCCGCGCGGCCTCCTCGTTGACGACGCCGAACTGGCCCCAGAGGGCCGCGGCGCCGATCTCCACCGTGTCGCGGGCGATCTCCGGCAGGGCGTCCGGCGCGCGGAAGACGTTGACCAGGTCGACCGGGACGGGCACGTCGAGCAGGCTCGGGTAGCTGGGCTCGCCGAGGATCTCCGTCTCGCGCGGGTTCACCGGGACGATCCGGTAGCCGTGCCGCTTGAGGTAGTAGCCGACGAAGTGGCTGGCCCGCAGCTCGTTGCCCGACAGGCCGACGATCGCGATCGTCCGGGTGGCGTGCAGGACGCGCTGGATCGTCAGGGCGTCCTGGTAGCGGCCGGGCGCGGTCATGCCGAGGCCGCCTTCACGCCGATCGTGGCCGCCACCTGGGCCAGGCCCTGTTCGAGGTCCCAGATCAGGTCGTCGACGGACTCGGTGCCGACCGACAGCCGCACGGTGCCGGGGCCGACGCCGGCCGCCCGCAGCTCCTCGTCGCCGAGCTGGCGGTGTGTCGTGCTGGCGGGGTGGATGACGAGGCTCTTGGCGTCGCCGACGTTCGCCAGGTGGGACCAGAGCGTCAGGCCGCGGATGAGGCCCTGCCCGCCCTCCCGGCCGCCGGCGCAGTCGAACGAGAACACCGCGCCGGCGCCGCGCGGCAGGTACTTGTCCGCCAGCGGCCGGTAGCGGCTCTCCGGCAGGCCGGGGTAGGTCACGCCGGAGGTCAGCTCGTGCGACTGCAGGAACGCCGCGACCGCCCGCGCGTTGCCGACGTGGCGGTCCATCCGCAGCGACAGCGTCTCCAGGCCCTGCAGCAGCAGGAAGGCGTTGAACGGCGACAGCGCCGCGCCCAGGTCGCGCAGGGTCTCGGCGCGCAGCTTCATCAGGAAGCCGTACTCGCCGAACGTCTCGTGGAAGCGCAGTCCGTGGTAGGCGGGCGACGGCTCCGCGATCACCGGGAAGCGCCCGTTCGACCAGTCGAACGTGCCCGCCTCGACGACGACGCCGCCCATGCTGGTGCCGTGGCCGCCGATGAACTTGGTCGCCGAGTGGATGACGACGTCGGCGCCCCACTCGATCGGCCGGCACAGGTACGGGGTGGCGAACGTGTTGTCCACGATCAGCGGCAGCCCGTGCTCGTGCGCGATGCCGGCCAGCGTCTCGATGTCGAGCACGTTCCCGGCGGGGTTGCCGATCGTCTCGCCGAAGAACGCCTTCGTCGCCGGCCGCACCGCCCGCCGCCAGGCGTCCGGGTCGTCGGGGTCGGCCCAGGTCAGGTCCACGTTCATCTTGCGCAGCAGGTGCTTGAGCTGGTTCACCGTCCCGCCGTAGAGGGCCGAGGACGACACGACGTGGTCGCCCGGCTGGAGCAGCGTGAACAGCGTTGCCGCCTGCGCGGCGATCCCGCTGGCGAACGCCACCGCGCCGGACCCGCCCTCCAGGTTCGCCACCCGCTCCTCGAACACGGCGACGGTCGGGTTCATGATGCGCGAGTACGTGTTGCCGTACTCCTGGAGGTTGAAGTACGCCGCCGCGGACTCGGGGTCCTCGAAGACGTAGCTGGTCGTCTGGAAGATCGGCACCGCGCGGGCGCCGGTGTTGGGGTCCGGCCGCTGCCCGGCGTGCAGCTGCCGGGTCTCGAAGCCGAACTCGCGGTCGTGTTCCGTACGGGGGATCCGGTCGTTCACCTGGGCCTCTTCCTCGACATCAAGCGGCCCCTCCGGGGGCCAGGAACCGGCGGATGACCGGTGTCTGCCGCGCCTCCTCCAGCAGGAAGCAGTCGTGGCCGTACGGCGCGTCGATGACCTCGAGCTCGACCGGCTTGCCGAGCGCGCGCAGCGCCTGCTCGATCTCCTGCGACGCCGACGGCGGGTAGAGCCAGTCGGAGCTGAAGGCGATCAGCAGCGTGCGCGCCGACACCCCGTCGAGCGCCCGCGTGAGCTGCCCGCCGTGCTGCCTGGCCAGGTCGAAGTACGTCAGCGCGCGCGAGGTGTAGAGGTAGGTGTTGGCGTCGAAGCGCTTGACGAACGCGTCGGCCTGGTGGCGCAGGTAGCTCTCCACCTCGAACTCCGGCTCGCTGATCGTGTAGCGCAGGTCGTCGGCGAACTGCAGCCGCCGGCCGAACTTGGTCTCCAGCGCGGGCGCGGACAGGTAGGTGACGTGGCCGACCATCCGCGCCACGCCCATGCCGGCGTCAGGCGCGCGGCCGGTGCCGTAGTAGCGGCCGCCCTGCCAGGCCGGGTCGCGCATGATCGAGTCGCGGGCGATCGCGTTCCAGGCGACGCCCTGCGGGTGCAGCGCGTGCGTGCTGGCGATCACCACGACGGCGTCGACCTGGCCGGGGTAGCGGACGGCCCACTCCAGCGCCTGCATGCCGCCGAGCGAGCCCCCGGCCACCGCCGCGAGCCGTTCGACGCCCAGGGCGTCGAGGAACGCGCGCTGCGTGCGCACCATGTCCGCGACCGTGATCACGGGGAAGTCGGGTCCGTACGGCCGCCCGGTCGCCGAGTCGATCGACGACGGCCCGGTCGTCCCCCGGCAGCCGCCGAGCAGGTTCGTGCAGACGACGAAGAAGCGGTCGGTGTCGAACGCCTTGCCGGGGCCGATCATGCCGTCCCACCAGCCGAGCCCCTTGCCGCCCGCGCTGTCGCGGTCCTGGGCGCCGAACCCGTCCCGCGTGCTCTCCGGCGGCGGCGCCTTGGCCAGGCCCGCCGCGTGGGCGTCACCGCTGAGGGCGTGGCACACGAGGATCACGTTGTCACGCCGGGGCGACAGCACGCCATAGGTCTCGTACGCGATCCGTACGGGATGCAGCTCCCGGCCACAGTCGAGGGGCACCGGCCGCGGCAGGTCGAGGTACCGGGTCTCCACGGTGCCGACGCTGCCGGCCTGGTCGGCCGCGAACGTCGTGGCTGGCTGCGACATGGGGCTTATCCAACCGCCACCGGGGGTGTATGGTCAAATCCCTACCAGTAATACAGGGAGTGAGGGCGGGACATGACGACCACGGTCGCCAACGGAGTGAACGTGCAGGCACTGCTGGACGCGCGCGAGGCGCTGAAGGACGCGCCCGAGGCCGCGCAGTTCGTCTGGCGGGCCTCGTCCACCTGGCGCAACGGCGTCCACAGCACCACGACCGTCAAGGAGTTCTACGGTCTCGGGGAGGAGCGCGCCCACAAGAGCGAGGCGGTCTTCGACGCCGACCACCCCGAGGTCTTCGCCGCCGAGGACAACGGCGTCACGCCCATCGAATACCTCCTCGTCGGCCTGGCGAGCTGCCTGACGGCCGGCGTCGCCTCCGTCGCGCAGAACCGCGGCATCCAGCTCCGCTCGGTCGAGGCGACGCTCGAAGGCGCGCACGACATCCGCGGCATCCTCGGCGTCGACCCCGACGTCCGCAACGGCTTCAACGACATCAAGGTGACGTTCCACATCGACGCGGACGCCTCGAAGCAGGACATCGAGGCGCTGGTGGCCCAGTCCCAGAAGCGCTCGGCCGTGTTCGACGCCCTGACGAACCCGACGAACGTCACCGTCGACGTCGCCTGAGAGGGCCGAGCCATCGAGCACGTCACCACCGTCGTCATCGGCGCGGGGCACGCGGGCCTCGCGGCGAGCCACTTCCTCGGCGCACGGTCGATCGACCACCTGGTGATCGAGCGCGGCGAGGTGGCCAACTCCTGGCGGCGCGAACGCTGGGACTCCTTCCGGCTGCTCACCCCCAACTGGCAGAGCCGCCTGCCCGGCCTCGCCTACGAAGGCCCGGACCCCGACGGCTACATGACCGCGAAGGAGGTGACGCAGTTCGTCGAGGGCTTCGCCGCGCTCACCCGGGCTCCCGTGCGGACCGGGACGGACGTCACGTCCGTGCGGCAGTCCGGTGACGGCTACCGGGTGACGACCAGCCACGGCGAGATCGCCTGCCGGACGGTGGTCATCGCCAGCGGCGCGTGCAACCTGCCGTCGGTGCCGCCGTTCGCCGAGGCGGTGCCCCCGTCCGTCGAGCAGCTCACGCCGTACGACTACCGCGAGCCCGGCCGGCTCCCCGACGGCGGCGTGCTCGTCGTGGGCGCGTCGGCGACCGGCGTGCAGCTCGCCGCCGAGCTGCGCCGGTCGGGCCGGCCGGTGATCCTCTCGGTGGGCGAGCACGTACGGCTGCCCCGCACCTACCGGGGGCGCGACGTGCTGTGGTGGATGGGCGCCTCGGGCGTGTGGGACCAGCGGCACGACGAGGTGCCGGACCTCGCGCGGGCCAGGCGGCTGCCCTCGCCCCAGCTCGTCGGCGCCCCCGGCCGCCCGACGCTCGACCTCAACGCGCTCACCTCGATGGGCGTCGAGCTGGTGGGCCGCTGGGCCGCCGTCCGCGACGGCCACGCGCTGTTCTCCGGCGGGCTGCGGAACGTGTTCTCGCTCGCCGACCTCAAGATGGAACGCCTGCTCGACACGTTCGACGCCTGGGCCCGCGCCCACGGGCCCGACGTCGGCCCGCCCGAACGGTTCGAGCCGACGCGGGTGCCCGAGTCGGCGCGGCTGCGGCTGAACCTGCGCGGCGGCGAGATCGGCACGATCGTGTGGGCGACCGGCTTCCGCCCCGACTACCGGTGGCTCGACGTCCCGGTGCTCGACGGGAAGGGGCGGCTGCGGCACGACGGCGGCGTCGCCGACAGCCCCGGGCTGTACGCGCTCGGGCTGCCGCTGCTGCGGCGGCGCAAATCCACGTTCATCCACGGGATCGAGGCCGACGCCCGCGAGGTGATCGACCACCTGGCCGGTCACCTGGCCGGACGGGAGGCGGGCCGCTGAACCCCGGCCCTGGCGGGGCGGACCGATAGGGCCCAGGCATTGGATCTCCGGTGCCGGGCCGCCATACTTGCCTGGCGTGACTCTACGGATGGCGATCCTCGGACCCCTCGTCGCCTCGAGAGCGGGGGTCCCCGTCGATCTGGGCTCCACCCGGCAGCGCTGCGTGCTCGCCAGCCTCGTCCTCGCCGAGGGCAGGCCGGTGCGGATTCAGGAGCTGGCGGGCACCCTGTGGGGCGAGGAGGTCCCGGCGAGCGCCGTCAACGTCGTCCAGACCTACGTCAAACGATTACGCCACGCGCTGGAGCCCGATCGGGCCAGCCGGGCGTCCAGCCCGCTGCTGCCCCGGGTCGGCGACGGCTACGCCCTGGACCCGGGCCTGGTCGAGGTCGACGTGGCGCGGTTCCGTGAGCTCGCCGCGCACCCGGCCGGCTACGACCAGGTGGCGCGGGCGCTGGCGCTCTGGCGGGGCGAACCCCTCGCCGAGCTGCCCCTGCTGGCCGGGCACCCCCGGCTGACCAGCCTGGCGGGGGAGCTGGTCGACGCGCTCGGCCGCTTCGCCGGCGTGGCCGTGCGCGAGGGCAGGGCGGCCGACCTCCTGCCGTTCGCCGAGGACGTCGCCCGCATGCTCCCGCTGGACGAGCGCGTCCACAGCGTCCTCATCCGGCTCTGCCTCGAAGGCGGCCGGCGCACCGACGCCCTGCTGCACTACCGGGAGATCAGCCGGCGCCTGGAGCAAGAGCTCGGCGTCCGCCCCGGCCCCGAGCTGAGCGCGGTCCACGCCACGGCGCTCCACGACGAGCCGGCCGCCCCGCCGGGTCCCGCCCGGCTCCCCGCGCCCGCCCAGCTCCCTCCCGACATCAGCGACTTCAGCGGCCGGCTCGAACAGGTGTCGGCGCTGACCCGCATGCTCGGCCCGGGGGAGCGGACCGCGATGCCGCTGGTCGTCATCACCGGCATGGGCGGGGTCGGCAAGACCACGCTGGCCGTGCACGCCGGTCACCGGCTGCGCGAGAGCCACCCCGACGGCCAGCTGTACGTGGACCTGCACGGGACCGACGGCAACGCGGTGGACCCCGCGTCCGTGCTGAACCGCATGCTGCTCGCGCTGGGCGTGGACGGCTCGGTGATCCCCGCCGAGCTGGACGAGCGCGCGACGCTCTACCGCAGCCGCCTGGCGGGCCGCCGGGTGCTCGTCGTGCTGGACAACGCCCTCGACGAGGCGCAGGTGCGCCCGCTCCTGCCCGGCGCGCCCACCTGCGCGACGGTCGTCACCAGCAGGTCCAGGCTGCGCGGGCTGAGCGGCGGCCACCACGTCGACCTGGACGTCTTCCACCCCCAGGAGGCGCTCGACCTGCTCATCCACCTGGTCGGCGAGTCCAGGGTGCGGACCGACCAGGCGACCGCCCGGGCGATCGTGGAGGCGTGCGGCCACATCCCGCTCGCGGTCCGGGTGACCGGAGCCCGGATCGCCGCCCAGCCCCGGCTCAGCCTGGGCCGGTTCCACCGGGAGCTGGGCGACGAGCGGCGCCGGCTTGACCAGCTCGCCGCCGGCGACCTGGCCGTGCGCGCGTCCTTCCGGCTCAGCTACGCCTCGCTGCCGGCCTCCGCGCGGCGCGGGTTCCGGCTGCTCGGGCTGCTGGACGTGCCCGACTTCGCCGACTGGGTGCTCGCGACCCTCCTCGACGCGCCGCAGGGCGAGACGGCGAAGATCCTCGACCTGCTCGTGGACGCCCACCTGGTGACCGTGGCCGGTGAGGACGAGACGGGCGAGTCGCGCTACCGCATGCACGACCTGATCCGGCTGTACGCCAGGGAGCGCACCGAGGCGGAGGACAGCGCCGAGGACCGCCGGGCAGCGCGGCGGCGCGCCTTCGCCACCTGGCTCGCGCTCGCCGAGGACGCCGACCGGCTGCTCGCCTACCGGACGCTGCTCCCGCTCCAGGGCGAGGCGCCGCGCAGGCGGCTGCCGGGAGGCAGGGCGGAGGCCATGCTCGCCGACCCGGTGCGCTGGTTCCAGAGCGAACGCGCCAACCTGGCGGCGGCGATCGCGCAGTGCGCCGAGGACGGCCACCCCGACCTCTGCTGGAACCTCGCCGAAGCCTGCGTCGGCTTCTACGAGATGCGCGACCTGCTCACCGAGTGGCGCGCCGTGCACACCGTGGCGCTGTCCGCGTGCGAGCCGGAGCCGCGCGGGCGGGCGGTCCTGGCCCGCAGCCTGGCCTACCTGTCGTGCCTGCCCGTGGTGCGCCCGCAGGTCATGCGCGAGCACGCCGAGCTGTCCTTGCGGCTGTTCAGGGAGGTGGGAGACCGGCACGGGGAGGTCGACGCGCAGGTGCTGCTCGGCACCGCCCTGGTCGCCGGCGGGCTGGGCGAGGAAGGGCTGGAGCAGCTCCGGCGGGCCGAGGCGCTGGCCGTGACCCTCGGGCACGACGCCGAGCTGGACTTCCTCCACTCCGCGCTCGGCTTCATCTACCGCGAGCAGGGCAAGCTGGAGCTCGCCTCCCACCACCTGGAGCGCGTGCTGGAGCGGACCGAGGGCCGCCGGCTCAGCCGGTTGCGGCTGATGGCGCTGCGCTCGCTCGGGATGGTCCGCTTCTACCAGGGCCGTACCGAGGAGTCCCGGCACCTGCTGCTGGAGATGCTGAGGCTCGCCCGGCTGCTCGGCGTGCGGGTGAAGGAGCTGCTGGCCCTGCTCGTGCTCGGCGAGAGCGGGGTGCTGCTCGGCAGGCCCGACGCCGCGGGCTACCTCGACCAGGCGGAGGCGCTCGCCACGGACATGGGCGGCGAGTTCGCGCTCGCCCTGGTGCGGCGCGGCAAGGCCACCCGCGACCTGCTGGAGGGGCGCGCCGGGCAGGCCCGGGACGCGCTGCTGGTCGCGCTGGAGGTCTTCCGCGGCCACGGGGTGCTGCACCTTCAGGCGATGGTGCTGAAGGCGCTCGGGCACGCGCACGCCCTGCTCGGGGAGTCCGGCGCGGCCCTGGCGGCCTGGCGGGAGGCGGAGAGCCTGTTCCGGCGCATGGGCAACCTCAGCGAGGCGGGCGAGCTGGCGAAGCTCGGCGAGAGCGGGTCCGGGCCGGGGTGATCCATTCGCCGTCCAGTCCCCGTCCAATCCGGGCTCCTACCGTGTGACAAGGATTTGTCAGGACACGTATGGAGCTTCGTATGATCTCGGTGTCTCTTGTGATCGACGATCCCGGCACGCTCGTCGCGGCCATGACCTCGCTGGCGGCCGATCCCGGCCTGTGCCTGCTGACCCGCGCCGGCTCCCTGGCGGAGCTGCGCCGCGCCGAGAGCGTCCCGGCCCACGTCGTCGTGGTCCACGCCGCGGTCAGCGGCCCGCCCGGCGGCGCGGAGACCGTACGCCTGCTCCGGGAGGAGGGACGGCTGGTCCTGCCCCTGGGCGACGGCGGGCCGCCGGGGGGCCGGCTCGCCGCCGCCATCCGCGCGGTGGCGTCCGCCGGGCCGAGGCTGTCCGGCCAGGAGCGGGCGGTGCTGCTCGGCTACGCCTCCGGGCTGACCCTCGCCGCCGCCGCCCGGCGGGCCGGCATCCGGCCCGCGACGGCCAAGAAGTACCTGGAGAGGATCAAGCAGAAGTACGCCGACTGCGGCCGGAACGCCTACACCAAGCTGGACCTCGCCACCCGGGCCAGGGAGGACGGGCTCATCGGCTGACCTCGTCCGGGACGCCCAGCGGGAGCAGGTAGAGCGCGACCTCGGTGACCCCGTCCACCGCGAACAGCTCGTGCGCCAGATCGTCGTAGAAGCCGCCGACGGGGATCGTGCCCAGCCCCAGGCCGGTCGCGGCCAGGGCCAGGTTCTGGGCGACGTGCCCGGCCTCCAGCAGCGCGAAGCGCAGGGCGCGCAGCCCGTACTTCGCCCGGAGCGCGTCGGTGTGCACGGTGAGCGCCAGCAGGGCGGGCACCCGGGCCAGGTCGACCAGCAGCGGGTGCCGCTCGGGGTGGCCGGTGGTGAACCACATGGACGTGGCCGCCGCCTCAGCCTGGCCGGGCGCGTCCGCGTACCGGTGCAGGCGGTCCCCCTGCCCGCCCACGCCGTACGTGCCCGGCGCCAGGCCGTCGACGGACCAGGCGATGAGCCGCAGCCGCACGGCGTACTTGCTGCCCGCGCTGGGGAAGGTGCGCGTGGCCCAGCCGCCGGCGCCGGGCCGCGCCGGCCCGCCGAACGCCTCGCGCAGGAGGGCGCCCAGCGTGGCGGCGGCGACCGGGCCGGTGTAGTGGCGGCAGGAGCGGCGCTCCCGCAACGCCCGGCCGAGCGGCATGTCCAAGGCGGGGCCCGGGGGCAGCGCCACCGTGGTGGCCCGCCAGCCCGGATGGTCGGCGGCCGGCTCGCCGCGCTCGTCGTCGCCCAGCTCGGGCAGTTGCCCGGGCGGGTACTTCGAGCCTTCCAGGTAGCGCTGGTCCAGCCCGGCCTCGGGGGCCAGCGCGCCGGCGACCACCCAGCACAGCGCCCGCTCCTCGTCCGGTTGCACGCCCAGCCGGTTGCACAGCATGTGCAGCTGCGAGGCCCACACCGCCAGGCGGCGCCCGGCCGCGACGCCCCGGTCCGCCAGCTCGGCGTCCGCCCGCGCGACCACCTGAGCCCAGCGGGCGGCGAGCCCGTCGCCGTCGCGCACCGCGGCGCGGGTGCCGGTCAGCACGCCCAGCACCTTGTCCCGCTGCCGGGCGAGCATGGCCTCGGCGCGGGCCAGCGGGACGGCCGGGGGCAGCTTGGGCGTGTCGACGGCCAGCCGCCAGGCCCCGGCGTGCCTTCTCAGCCATGCCGCGCAGGCGCGCTCGTCCAGGCCCAGGCCGAGCGCGGTCGCGTACATCAGCGGGAGCGCGGTGTTCATCCGCGAGGCAGGGGAGCCTCGCAGCGCCTCCAGGACGATCTCGGTGGAGCGGCAGAAGACCTCCTCGGCCACGGAGATCGCCTCCGCCCCGCCGTAGCGCTCGGTCTCGGGCTCGTAGGCGATCTCGGCCACCGTCCCGTGCGGGGTCCAGCCCTCAGCAGCCGGGAAGCCGGCGTCGCCGACGAGCGAGGCGAGCGCCTGCCGCAGCCCCTCGGGGTCGGCGACGGCGCGGGCGCGCACGCGCAGGTGCGGGCCGCCCTCCCCGTACCTGATGAAGAACCAGTCCTCCAGCAGGCCGTCGGCGCGCAGGCCGTCGAGCAGCGGGCCGGCCGAGCCGGTGAGGAAGGCGTCGTTGCGCTCCGCGTCCCAGTGCAGGAAGCAGTGCAGGCTCGTCCAGAGGTCGACAGCGGGCGTGGTCATCGGCGGGTCCACCTCGGCTCAGGGGAAGGGGTGCGGATGGAACGGCAGGTCCTCGTAACGGGCGGGCGCGGGCAGCCGGCCCAGCCGGGCGGGCACCTCCAGGAGCCGGGGCAGGTTCCTGGTGCGCCGGTAGACGTGCCCGAACGTCATGGGCAGGGAGCCCGGCACGATCACCTTGGCGGCGTGCAGCCCGAGCCGGTCGCGCGTGACCGGCTCCGACTGGTCCGCGGCGATCACCTCCAGGCCCGCCGAGGCCAGCCGGTCCACCCACTCCTCCAGGTAGGCGCCCAGATCGCGGCAGGGCGGGGGCTCCGGCCACAGCTCGCGCCACGGCGCGGCCGAGTCGCCGCCGAGCAGGAACTCGTACCGGTCGCGCGCCTCGTCGAGCGCGTTCATGAAGACGTGGTCGTCGAGGGTGCGCACGAGGAACGGATCGTCGATCATGGGCAGCAGCCGGTCCCGGTCGAACGCGGCGATCCGGCTGTCGGCCTTGTTCCGGACGTTGATGTACACCTCGGTCGCGGCCGAGCGCATGGCCTGGACCGGGTGCCGGTTCGCCCCGGCCGCGAACAGCGCGTCGGGCAGGCGCGGGTCGGGGACGCGGCGGCGCGTCATGCTGAGCACCACGGGCACGCCGAAGTCGTTGGAGGCGTCGAACAGCAGCAGGTCGTGGCCCATGCTGCCCAGCCGGTCGATGAGACGGCCGAGCTCCGGGTCGTCCGCGGGCGGCGCGATGCGGCGCAGCGGCGTGCGCGCGTGCCAGGCCATCAGGAAGGCGTCGCGCTCGGCCACCTCGAACAGGCCGTGCAGCACGGCCTCGGCCTGGCTGGAGCCGAGCCCGCAGCCGTTGGAGGAGTCGTAGAGCATCCGCTGCCTGCGGCCGTCGAACCAGCCGCGTGAGTCCCAGTAGACGAGCTGCTCGGGGATGAGCCTGTCGCGGGAGTGCGTCAGCGACCAGCCGTACACCCAGTGCACCGGGTTGTCCGGCGAGTAGGGCTCCAGGAGGAAGTCCGGGTGGCGTTCCAGCTCGGGCTCGTGCAGGCCCAGCAGGGCCGGGTCCAGCGCGACGGCCGGGTCGAGCTCGGCGCGGGTGGCGTACACGTGGGGGCGGACGCCGCGCGGGCGCATGCCGGTCAGGCGCTCGACCGCCTCGAACAGCGCCACCCGCTCGGCCTCGGCGAAGTCCTCCGCCCTGCCGTAGCCGGTGCCGATCAGGCCCGCGCTGCCCGCCAGCTGGGCGCTGGCCAGCGGCAGGGTGCGGGCCTCCCAGCGATACAGCCGCAGGACGGGGCCGAGCCGCCAGTCCACCAGGGCGTCACGGAGCTGGGCGGCCGTCTCGGTGCGCGGATTGTCCTCACGCAGCGAGGACCCGGCGACCGGATGGCGCCCGGCGCCGACCGGCCTGGGGGCGTCCGCCGGCAGCGGGGCGCACACCGCGCAGCCGCCGAACGGCAGCACCCGATGCGCCGAGACCTCCAGGTCCTCCCCGCGCAGCGCCCACAGCACGCCGGTCGTCCCCGCCGTGACGACGTCCGAGGCCAGCGCCGCCACCAGCCCGGCGGCCTGCGGGGGCACCGTGCCGCCCATCGTCTGCGGCGCGCCCGCCGGGACGCGGCCCGGCAGCGCGTCCAGCCGCGCGCGTTCCGCGCAGGCCAGGCAGCCCGTGGCGGCCGGCCCGGCCAGCGGCCCGACGAGCACCAGGCCGCCGTCGCAGCGCACCGGCAGCAGGGTCGAGCCCGCCGCCCTGGCCCGCGCCGCCAGCTCCGTGACGGAAGCGAGGGTCCAGGAGTCCAGCACCACGACGGCGGTCTCCCCGGCGGACAGGCCGTCGCCGTCGCGGACGGTCAGCGCGGCCCCGGCCAGCGCCTCCCGGAGCAGCCGCGCCGCTTCGTTCGCGTTCATCCCTCTCCTCGCCAGATCTGGAACCCCGCCGCCGCCAGGTCGGTGTCGGAGTCGTCGAGGCGGGGGCGGCAGCCGGTCACCCGGCTCAGCACCTCCTGCAGCGCCTCCTCGTCCCGGGAGATCGGGGCCGGCCACAGCCAGCGGCCCAGGTCCTCGTCCATCTCCTCGCCGGTGATGTCGGGCGGGGGCAGGGCGCCGCAGACGGCCGCCGCCCGCATCGACGGGCCCGCGTACGACGCGCCGGCCGCGGCGAGCGCCGCCATCGCCACCGCGCTGTCGCGCTCCAGCTCCACCGCCCACGCCAGGCGGTCGCCGCCGGTGTCGTGGATCTCCGCGTGCCAGGCGCCGCCGAGGTCGCGGACCTGGAGCCGGACGGGCTCGCGCAGCCGTTCCGCCAGCGTCCGCCACCAGTGCGCGGCGATCGGGTCGTGCGTCACGCAGTCACCCGGCCGCACGCGCCCGGCCGCCCGGTCCGCGCGGTGCCTGAGCAGGACACCCCGGGCGTGCAGCTCGTCGGCGCCCACCGCCGCCACGGCCGGGTCGGCGCCGAGACGCGCCTGCGCCGCCGCCCGGACCGCCTCCAGGCGCGCGGCCTCCACGGTCGGGCCGATCCCGGCGACCGGCAGCCCGGGCACGTCGCAGACGGCCATCGAGACCGGCAACTGCGCCAGGCCGTCGACGCGGACCTCCGGGAGCAGGCCGAGCTCCGGGTCCGTGACCAGCCCGGCGCGGCGCAGCGCCTCCTCCAGCGTGATCCGCCGGGCGCGGGGCGCGGGATCGGCGGGCGGCCAGGGGCGGTACGCGGCGGTGAGCTGCCCGGGACGTACCAGGAGGATCTCCCCGGGCCTGCCGGGCAGGCCCGCGCAGGCGCGCAGCAGCCGGTCGACGGCCGCCGCCGCGAGCAGCTCCGCCGCCGCGGGCGTCCAGGCCCGCGCCGGCAGCCGCCCCAGCCGCTCGGCCACCACCCCCACCAGCCCGCCGACCGTCCCCGCCGCTGCGGCGCCGTCCGTCTGTGCGGGCTCGCCGGATTCGATCGGGTACGTGACGAAGCCGGCGCCGGGCAGGTGACCGGCGTGGACCGCGAGACCGGCGGCCCGCAGCCGCAGGTGGCCCGGTGGGACGCCGGTGCTGGCGGTCCGGTGCGCCGACATGCGGCAGCGGGCGAGCGCGGCCAGGGCGGCGTCGGCGACGGGGCCCTCACCGTCCACGCTCACCCACAGGTCGCGCAGGGCGGCCCAGGCGGCGTCGGGGTCGGGCGCCGCCGACTCCAGCCAGGACCGCACGGCAGGGGGCGCCGCCTCGCCGGGCGCGACCCGTACCAGCAGGTCGTTCTCCTGGAGCTGACCGACGAGCACGTCCGCGGCGCGGCGGGTGCCCGGGTCCGGGCAGAGGGCGTCCAGGCCCGCATCCGTCACCCCCGCCTCCAGGAGCGGGCGCAGGTGCTCCCACAGCGGCCACAGGCCCGCCGCGCCCTCCAGGCTCACCGACGTGCCCCAGGCCCGCAGGTGGATGCCGTCCGGCAGTCGGCTGGCCCGCACGACCGGCCTGAGCCGCAGCACGGCGGCGTCCGGCGAGCCGTTCACCGGGACCTCACCACGGGCTCCAGGAGCTCACGCCAGCTCATCCCGTTGATCTCCTCCACGGCCCGGCTGAACAGGTAGGCCGCCAGGTAGCGCTCCACGGGCCGCAGATCGCACAGGGCGAGCAGCCGGTAGAGCACGTTCGTGGCGAACCGGTACAGGCCGAACTCCCGGCTGACCGCGATCCGCGGGAAGTTCGACCGGTTGAGCAGCTCGTGGTAGTCGCTGAAGCGGCGGCGGGAGAAGTCCCAGCGGATCTCCGTCTCGCCGCCGAACCCGGCCGCGACCGCCGCGTGCCCGTTGCGGCTGCCGATCAGCGCCCCGGTGTCCAGCGTGGCGTCCGCGTGCCGCCAGGCGGCCGCCGACCAGTCCCGCCAGCCCGCCACCAGCGCCCGCAGGTCATCGGGCACAGGCTCGGCGGGGTTGGGGGCGGCGGCGCGGACGATGGCGCTCACGCCGGGCCCGTGCGCCGACCAGTGTCGGTCGAAGGCGGCCCGCAGCGTCCTGCCCGGGTCGTCGTGGGCGAGGAAGTCCTCGACGTGCGACAGGAACGACTGATAGCCCCGGCCGAGTCCGGCCGGGTAGTTCGCGCTGTGGGCGGTCATCGCGGCCAGGGCGACCACGATCCTGGCGTTGGCGGTGTCGCCCCGGTCGGCGAGGTAGCTCAGGGAGCCGGCCACGGCGTCGAGCCCCAGCGAGAGCAGCGCACAGCGCCCGGCCACCGCCTGCGGCGAGCCCAGCAGCGCCGTCAGCGCGCCGAGATCGGCCTCGCGCACCAGGACGGTGTTGTCCGGCCGGATCGGCGTGTAGGGCCCGGGGACGAGCTCGGCCCGACCGGCCGCCTCCGCCTCCGCGAGCAGCGCCGCCTCGTCCACGGCCACGGTGGAGGGATGCTCCACCAGGTGGCGGCGGCACGCGTCGGCCGCCCGCTCCGCCGCCGCCTCGGCCCCCGGCCCGGGCTCGAACCGCAGCAGGACGTGCGGCCCGTGCAGCCAGTGGCGGTCGAGGTGGACGGCGAATCCCTCGGCGGACAGCGAACGCGCCAGCGGAATGAAATGGCGGCGCAGCAACGGCGCCTTTTCCGGGTCGAAATAATGGCACACGACGTCGATCATGTGTGCGCTCCACTGAGTCGTTGCGAACAATGGCGCCCGTGCGGCCAGGCGCCGATGGAAAAGCGCCCGGCCGCAGGACGATGCGGAAAACTACTGCTGCTCGACGGACGAGCAGCACGACGACGACCCGCAGGTCGAGCTGGAGTCGCTGCTCGACGAGCCGGACGTGGCCCCGCCCTCGGGCACGGCCACGGCGTCACGCATCACCGTCACCTGGAGCCCGCTCAGGTCCAGGTCGGCGAGGTCGAACCGGGTGGTCACGGACATGTTCTTCACCTCCTCCGCGTCACGGTGGGCCGAAACGACATCCGCAGTATGGGCGGGCCCGGCCGGCCGCCGCCTGACAGGAGAAAGGCGGTATTGACACGGCCCGGCCGCGCGAAGTAAAGGCCGATAAATCGCCGGAATTGCCGTCTTGACGCTGCGAATTGACCGTGAATACGCTGCAGCCGTTTTCATCGGGAACCTGACTGGCATGGGCGGGCACATGAATGCCGTAGAGGTCGAGAATCTCACCAAGAAATACCCGGGCGCGCCGCAGCCCGCGGTCGACTCGCTCAGCTTCCGTGTGAATTCCGGCGAGGTGTTCGGCGTGCTCGGGCCCAACGGCGCGGGCAAGACCACGACCGTCGGCGTACTGACCACCCGGATGCGCCCGACGGGCGGCCTGGCGAGAGTCGGCGGCGTGGACGTGGCGAAGGAGCCCACCCGGGTCCGGCGGCTGCTCGGCGTCGTCCCCCAGCGCAACAACCTGGACCGGTCGCTCAGCATCCGCCAGAACCTGCTCTTCCACGCCGCCTACCACGGCGTGCGCCGGGCCGAGCGGCGCCGGCGCGCCGGGGAGCTGCTGGAGCGCATGGGGCTCGCGGAGCGCGGCGACGACCGGCTCGACAACGTGTCGGGCGGCCAGGCCCAGCGCGTCATGATCGCGCGGGCGCTGATGCACGAGCCGCGGGTGCTCTTCCTGGACGAGCCGTCCACCGGGCTGGACCCGCAGTCGCGCATCTTCGTCCACGCCTGCGTACGGGAGCTCAAGGAGCGGGGCGTCACCGTCGTCCTCACCACCCACCAGATGGAGGAGGCGGCCAAGCTCTGCGACCGGGTCGCCATCGTGGACCGGGGCCGGCTGCTGGCCCTGGACGCCCCCGCCGCCCTGGTCCGCGAGCTGCCGGGCAGCACCACGCTCACGCTCTCGTTCGAGCCAGGCCGGGCCCCGGCCGAGGACGTGGACGCGGCGCTGACGGCCGTCGAGACCGTCGAACGGGTCGAGGCGATGCCCGGCGGGCGCGTCAGGCTCTACACCTCCCGCGAGCCGGGCGAGGTCCTGCCCGCCGTGCTCAAGGCGCTCGCCGGGCACGGCATCGCGCTGACCGGCCTGGACGTGGCCCAGCTCGGCCTGGAGGACGTCTTCCTCCGCCTGACCGGACGGGAGCTGCGATGAGCGTCCTCGACGAGCGCCCGCCCACCGCGCGCGCCTTCGCCGCCGTGCTCGGCCGCGACCTCGTGGTCACCGGCCGGGAGCTGCCGGCCTTCCTGGCGCAGGTCCTGCTCCAGCCGCTGTTCATCCTGTTCGTCTTCGGCAAGGTGCTGGCCGACCTCGGCTACGTCGGCGGCGGGTTCGGCGACGTCCTGCTGCCGGGCGTCATCGCCCTGAACGCCTTCGTCGGCGGGCTGCAGAACACCGCCCTGCCGCTCACCCTCGACTTCTCCTTCAGCAGGGAGATCGAGGACCGGCTCCTGTCGCCCCTGCCGACCCGGCTGGTGGCGATGGAGAAGATCGTGTTCGGCACGATCCGCGGCGTCGTGGCCGGCGCCGTGATGATCCCGCTCGGCCTGCTGATCCTGCCGGACGCCACACTGGCGCCCGCGTCCCTCCTGCCCGCGCTCGCCGTGATGGCGCTCGGCGCCTTCGTCGGCTCGGCCGTCGGCATGGTCGTGGGCACGGCGGTCTCCCCGCGCGGGATCAACGTCGTCTTCACGGTGGTGCTCACACCGCTGATGTTCACCGGCGCCACCCAGTTCCCGTGGCCCGGCCTGGACCGCCTGCCGTGGTTCCAGATCGTGTGCGCGGTCAACCCGCTCACGTACGTCAGCGAGGGGATGCGCGCGGTGATGGTGCCGCGGATCCCGCACATCCCGCTGTGGCTCTGCCTTCTGGTCCTGGCCGTCGCCGGCGCGGTGGCGGCCGAGGCGGGCATGCGCGGCTTCGGCCGCCGTGCCGTCGATTGAGAAGGGAGGCCCGTCCCACTCCGCAGAACCGCATCCGAACAGCACGAACCATTGATGAAAAGGGAGAAACCCCCCATGAACGCACTGGCCTTCGATGTCGAAGACCTGGCCCTGGACGAGCTCTCGGTGACGACCGTGCGTGACGGCGTCGCGCTGCCCGACACCGGCGCGTCCTCGTCGAGCTGCA
Source organism: Nonomuraea sp. NPDC003214 (assembly GCF_053590035.1). Taxonomy (NCBI): domain Bacteria; kingdom Bacillati; phylum Actinomycetota; class Actinomycetes; order Streptosporangiales; family Streptosporangiaceae; genus Nonomuraea; species Nonomuraea sp. NPDC003214. Next base: position 498,614 of record NZ_JBSFSX010000002.1, read on the forward strand.
TCTCCTGGATGTCCTCGTCCTCGTGCTGCTGCTGCACCGAGCCCCAGTGATCGCCCAGAAGGGAACCCCGCCCATGTCCAGCCTCTCCTTCCAGGTCGAGGACCTCGACCTGAACGAGCTGTCCGTCACCACCATGCGCGACGGCTTCGCGGTGCCCGACACCGGCGCATCGGCCGTGAGCTGCTCCTACCTGACGGACTCGTGCAGCTCCTGCTGTTCGATCAACCCGAGGTAGGTCATCCTCCCGGCCGTCTCACGGCGGCCGGGAGGTCACCCGCGAACGAGGAAACATCGATGACCAGCACTGTCGAGAACCCCGTAGCAGTGGGCGCGGGACAGTTCGAGGCCGCGCCCTTCGCCGTGGTCAGGCGCGCCGCCCTGCCCTACCCCGAACGGCCCGCGGCGGCCGAGCCCTTCCGCGCCGCGGTGCGCGCGCTGACCGAGGCGCTGCGCAGCGCCGCCTCCGCCGCGCCCGCCCTGGCCGACGCGCTGGCCGCCAGCCTGCCCGGCCACCCGGCCGCCTTCCACCGCGGCGTCGTCCTGCCGCTGCGCCGCGACGTGCACAACGGCCGCGTCCCGCGCGAGTCGCTGCTGCGTGAGCTCGGCGACCTGCCCGGCCGGGTCGCCGGGCTGGCGGCCTGGCTGGACGCCGTCCGCGACCGCAAGGCCCTGAGCGACCTGCTCGCCGCGCCGGACGGCCCCTGGGAGGACGCGCTGGCCGCCGAACGCGTCGTGCTCGCGGACCTGTGCCGGGCCGAACCGCTCCGCCTGGCCGTCACGCTCACCGGCCGGGACCTGCTCCACGGCGTGGACAGGACGGCCGCCCGCGAAGGCCGGCCCGACAAGCGGGCGCGCAAGGCCGAGCCGACCGTCCTGCGGTACGCCCTCCGCGCCACCTCCAAGACCAGCCCGCTCTCCTGGTACACGCTGGTCGGCCTGGGCTGGTGGGACGCGGCCCCGGACCCGCGCCCCGCCGGCCCCGCCGCTGGGCCGGTTGCCGCCGTGCAGGCCAACCGGGTGCTCGTCACCCGGCTGATGGCCGCCCTGCTCGGGCAGGCGCAGTGCCCGCACCGCCTCGCGCCCGGCCTGCGGGAGGACGGCGACCGGGTGCTCTTCCACCGCGACGTGCCGCTCCCCGACTCCAGCCACCTCTACGGCACCACGGAAGAGCTCGTCGACGTCGGCCTGACCGGGCCCATCCGCTTCCTGATCGAACGGCTGCGCGACACGCCGGACGGCCTGACCCCCCGGGAGCTGGCCGCCGCGCTGGCCGTCCACATCCAGAGCGCCGACGCCGACGCGATCGCCACCCGCTACGTGCGGAAGATGACCGAGATGGGACTCCTCGTCCCGGTCTGGCCCGTACACGTCCAGGACCCCGACATCCTGCGCTCCCTCGCCCGCTGGTGCCACGAGCAGGACCTGACGGACGTGGCCGCGCGCCTCACCGCCATCCGGGACGCCACCCGCTCCTTCACCGGCCTGCCCCCCGCGAGCAGGCGCGACAGGCTCGAAGCCCTCGCCGACGACTGGCGGCTCCTCGGGGAGCGGGCCGGCGCCGACCTGACCGGGGCGCCCGTGCTCACCGAGGACGTCACGCTGCCCGGCCCGCTGAGCCTGCGCGCCCGCCACGGGCGCGACCAGGTCCCGGCCCTCACCCGGCTCACCCCGCTCGTCATGCTGTACGACCACCACCTGGCCATCCGGCGGCTGGTCGCCGACACGTTCACCGCCCGCCACGGCGCCGGCGGGCGCGCCCCGATGACCGCCGGCGCGGCCATGATGTCGGAGGTCTGGCGCGACCTGCTCCAAGGCGACCCCCGCGAGCGGCGCGTGCCGGAGGACCTGCGGAGCGCCCGCGAGATCGTGGCCGAGATCATCGCCGCCGCCAACGGCCCGGACGCGGCCGACGTCGTCATCCCCGAGGAAGCCGTCACGGCGGCGCGCGACCTGCTGCCCGGCTGGGCGCGGGCCCGCCCCGCCTCCTACTCCTTCTTCGCCCAGCCCCTCCCCGGCGGCCTGGCGATCAACCACGTCTACGCGGGATTCGCCCGCTTCACCAGCCGGTTCCTGCCCCACCTGGACCCCTCCGCGGCCACCGCCGTGGCCGGCTGGCTGCGCCACCTCCTCGGCGAGGACGTCGCCCAGTTCCGGCCGCTGATGGGGTTCAACGCCAACCTGCACCCGATGGTGCTGCCCGAGGAGGTGGGCGAGGACCCGCGCTGGGCCGGCCTCACCCTCGACGACCTGGAGATGGTCCACGACGAGCACACCGGCCTGGTCCGCATCCGGCATCGCGGCACCGGCCGCGAGGTGAGCGTCCTCTACCTGGGCTTCCTCGTCCCGTTCGTGCTCCCGTACCGGACTGCTCCGCTGACCGGCGACCTGAGCTGCGGGTTCCCCTCGCTGACCAGGTTCGTCACCAAGCGCACCGTGGACGGCGTGACCGCGAGCGGACGCCTCACCTACGACGGCATCGTGCTCAACCGCCGCCGCTGGGCCTTCGACGACGACGCGGCGGCGCGGCTGCGCGAGCAGTGGGCGGCCGAGCACCCCGCCGTCGCCGCCGCGCACCTGCGAGCCCGGCACGACCTGCCCGAACACGTCTTCCTCGAAGCCGGGGGAAGCGCCGCCTCCCTGGAGGGCTTCCTGCGCAGGCTGCGCGCCGCCAAGCCGCAGTACGTCGACCTCGGCAACGCCCTGCACCTGCGCTGCCTGCCCACCTACCTGGCCCGATACCCCCAGGAGCCGGCCTTCGTCGAGGCGCTGCCCGTGCCGGGCGCGGCGGGCGACGGCGAGCCGGTGACCGAGCTCATCATCGAGACCTGCTGGAGACCACAGTGACCGAGCTCGACGTCGTCTGCTACTACCACGACCCGGTCAAGGCGCCGCTGGTCAGGGCGGCGGTCATCCCCGGGCTGCGCGCCGCCCTCGCCGCCCGCCCCGGCGTGCGCGGCCACCTGGAACGCCACTGGCTGCACGGCCCCCACGTACGGATCCGCCTGCGCGGCCCCGACGGGCCCGTCGCCGCCGCGGCGGACCAGCTCGCCGCACGGCTGCGCGAACACCTGCGCCTGCACCCCTCCACCGGCTCGCCCGGCACCCCCGACCTCCTCGCCCACGCACGCAAGGCCGGGCTCCTGGAGCTGGTCCCCCCGCCGTACGAGCCCATCCACGCCGACAACACCGTCACCGTCGGCCCCGCCGAGACCGGCCGCGTCGCCGCCCTGCTCGGCTCGGCCGCATCGGTACGGCTGCGCGCCGACTCCCTCGAAGCCGGGCTCCCGGCGCTGGAACACTCCCTCGACCGGCTGGCCGGAACCGGCGACAGCGCGGCGGGACGCATCGAGCTCGCGGTGACCGCCATGGCCGTGCACGCCGCCCGCTACCCCCGCGGCCAGGCGCTCGGCTACCACTCCTTCCTCTCCCACGTCGAGGACTTCCTGTTCCACCACGACCCCGACGGGCGGCTGCGCCGCGCGTTCGAGGCGGGCTGGACGCGCAACCGGACCCAGGTGCTCGAACTCGTCGGCCGCGTGGCCGACGGTCACCCGACCGACCAGGTGGAAGCCGCCTGGCAGCACTGGACCATCACCGCCCGCCTCCTGGCCGAACCCGCCTTCGACGGCGGCAGCCTGGCCGTCGAGCTCAGCCGTGGCTACACCGAGCAGGCGGCCAGGCTCGGCGACCCCGACACCGCGCGACGCTGGAACCCCGCCGAACGCACCGCACTCAGCGACTACCACCGCGCCCTGCGGGTCGTCGACTTCTCCCGGCCGGAGCTCGCCCGCGCGTTCGCCGTCTACCGGTTCGGCACCAACGTGCTGTACCAGCTCCTGGCCGTGTGCGACGTCACGCCCGTCGAGCGCTACCTGGCGGCGAGCATGGTCGCCGCCGCCGTGCAGGAGCTCAACGGCACCACGTGGCGCGCCCAGCTCGGCGAGACGGGATGAGGCCGATGCTGCTCCGCCTGCGCCCCGTCGTCCACGCCACCCCCACCCCCACCGGCCTGCACGTACGCGGCTGGACCTCCAGCTTCACCGCCGAAGGCGGCGCCGGGCTGTGGCGGCTGTGGGAACGCCTGTCCGTCCTGCTCGCCGACGGGGTGCCCGCCGCCGAGCTGACCGCCCCCGCCGGGCTGCCCGAGCCGGTCGCCAAGGCGCTGGAGCTCATCATCGCCCAGCTCCGCGAGCACGACATGCTCGTCGAGGTGCCGCCCGGCTGGGGGAGCCCGGGGCCCGGGCTGCCGCCCGCCCGGGTGGCCGCCTGGCTGGAGTCCGCCGCCGCCGACCCGGCGCACGCCTGGGAGCGCCTGTCGGGGGCCGCCTACGCGGTCCGCGGCGGCGGCCCCCTGGCCGAGGCCGCCGCCCGCGCCCTCGCCGCCGCCGGCTGCCACCCGGCCACCCTCCCGGGCGCGACCCCCACCGACCTCGAACTCACCGCCACCCCACCCTCCGGCCCCCCGGTGACGGTAAGGGCCGGCTGCCTCCCGGAAGCCGGCTACGCCCTGCCGCCGACCACCCCCGGCACCCCGGCTCCCGACCCCGCCGCCATCCGCCACCGCCTCCTCCACGGCCCCACCTCCCTCCTGACCACCCAAACCCCACCGCCCCCAACCCCGCCGACCCCGACCCCACCGCCCCCGACCGCGCCCCCACCGCCCCCGAGCCGCCCGGCTCCGGACGTGCCGACCATGAGTGCTTCGGCCCCGGGCGGGGCGACCGCGCCCCCAGCGGCCCAGGGTGGGGCGAGCGCGGGCGGGCCGGTCGGTAGCGTGACCGCCCCGAACGTGCCCTCACTGGCCCCGGGTGGGTCGAGCGTGGGGGTGTCGGTTGCGACCGGGCTGACCCCGGCCTTGGCGGCCACGCAGGGTGGGGTGGAGGCGCCGGTGCCGGAGGTTTTGTGGGCGCTGGTGGGCGGGGCGGCGGCGCATCGGCTGCTGTGTGCCGTGGCGGGTATGCCGGACCCGGTGGAGGAGGCGGCGGCCCGTTCGCCCGAGGGCGTGGGGCGGGGGCTTTCGGTCATGGTGGCGAGAGTCGAGCCGCTGGGGGTCACGCATCACCGGTGGCCCGTCGGGGAGCCTGCCGGTGCGGACCCGTGGGAGCGGGCGGCGGCGATGCTCGAAGTGCTGGGCGATCCGGAGCTGGGCATGGTGGCGCCTCCCGAGGCGGGGGAGCTGCCGCAGGTGCCGGTGAGCCTGGCGGCGTGCGGGGAGGCGGTGGGGTTCGGCACCGGCCTGGAGTCGGCGCGGCTGCACGCGGCGCTGTCCGCCGTGCGGTCCGCGCTTTCGGCCGGGACCGTCGTGGGCGCCGACCGGCTGCACGCGCGTGGCCTCGGCCTGCGTGAGGCCGTGCACCGCGATCTCGCCGATCTTCCGGGCACCGCGGTGGGCGAGGGCGAGTGGGCGGCGGACCCGGCCGCGCGGCGCTGGTGGAAGGCGCTCACGCTGCGGTTCGCCGTGCCGGCCGAGGTCGAGGTGGTACGCGTCGCCGAGGGGGTCGCGCACGCCCGGGTCAGCGCGGCGGGCCGTACCCTCGCCTGGGCGGTGGAGCCTGAGGCGGGCACGGCGGCGGCGTTCGCGCTGCTGGCGGCCACGGCGGCGGCGCAGGCGCGGGCGGCGGGCCGGGAGTTCGGCGACCCGGTGGCGCCCTGCGGGGCGGCTCCGGTCTGGTCGCCGCCTCAGGAGCCGCCGGTGCCGTGGGAGACGCGCTCCTGGTTCTGGCCCGCCGGGACGCGGGACGGCGAGGAGCGGTTCCAGGCGGCGATGGAGGCGCTGGTGCCGGGCCCGGAGCCGGCGCCGCTGGGCCCGCTGCTCGCGGCGACCGGCCTGGCCGCAGTGACGGTGCCGCCCGCAGGGAGGGCGCCGGCCGCCGTAGCAGTGCCGGCCGCCGCGAAGGTGCCCGCCGCCGCGACGGTGCCGGCCGCCGCGACGGTGCCCGCCGCCGTCCAGGCCGGGAGCGTCGCATGAGGAACGGCATCGGCGAGCTGCGCGACGACCGGGCCGAGGCCGTGCTGATCAGCGGGTACGGGCTCGCGGACCTGGAAGAGGTCGGCCGCCTCGCGCGCGGACGCCGCCACCCGCTGCTTCCCGTGCTCCTCGACGGCGCGCTCGCCCTGGCCGGCCCGGTGCAGGGGCCGGGGGAGGGCGTCTGCGTGGCCTGCGCGGAGTCGCAGCGGCTGGCGGCGTTCGGCGCGGCGGTGCCCGTGCGGCTGCCGGAGCTGCGGGTGGGCGGGCTCGCGGCTCCGGCTTTCCACGACACGCTGTCCGTGCTGGCCGCGCTGCTGCTGGCCGAGCCGGAGCGGCACGGGGACGTCGTCCTCGCGCTCCGTACCGACCACGGCTCGCTGACCCGGCACCGCGTGATGCCGCGGCCGGAGGGCTGCCGGGTGTGCGGGCCTGGCGAGCCGTACGCGCCGGCCGCCCGGGAGCCCGTGGCCGTGCCGCCCGGGTCGCTGCGCTCGCCGAACCCGCGGACCGACGGCGCCCGGCTGCGCGAGGCCCTGGTGGACGCGCGCTACGGCCCGGTGACCACGGTGCGCCGGAGCGGTCACCTGCCGCTGGCCACCGTCGCCGCCGTCCTGGCGGGCGACCCGGACGGGAACGCGGCAGGCTACGGCCGCACCCCCGCCTTCGCCCAGTCCGAACGCGTCGCGCTCTTCGAGGCGGTGGAGCGGCTCGGCGGGATCGCGGCGAGCGGCCGGCCGGTGACCGAGGCCGCGTTCGAGGCGCTGGGCCCGGACCGGGCGCTCGATCCGGCACGACTGGGCCCGCACGAGCCTGAGTGCTACGCCGATCCGGGCAGCGGCCTCACCGCCTACGCCCCGGGCGTGCCCACCACCTGGGTGGACGGCTGGTCCTGCACGCGCACGGCCCCGATCCTGGTGCCGGAGCACGTCGCGTACTGGGGGGTCCGCAAGCCGGGCACGCCCCGGTTCGTGGCGGAGACCTCCAGCGGGTGCGGCCTGGGCAACAGCCTGGCCGAGGCGGTGCTGCACGGCCTGTTCGAGGTGGCCGAGCGGGACGCGTTCCTGATGGCCTGGTACGCGGGCACGCCGCTGCGCCGCGTCGCCGTGCCGCCGGACGATCCCGTGCTGCCCCACCTGTCCGACCGGCTGGAGTGCCTGGGCTACGAGCTGCTGTTCTTCGACGCGACCAACGACCTGGGCATCCCGGTCGTGCTCACGCTCGCGTGGCGGGACGACGGCGCGGCCCCGGCGGCCTTCTTCGCGGCGGGGGCGCACCCGGACCCGGTCGCCGCGATGCGGTCGGCCGCCGCCGAGCTGGCCGTGGACGTCGAGTCGTCGGCCGACCGCGCCCGCCGCTCTCCCGCCGACCACCGCCGCGAACGCCTCCTGCGCCTGCTGGCGGACCCGGATTCCGTACGGGCCATGCACGATCACGTCGCCCTGTACAGCCTGCCCGAGGCCGCGGCGGGCTACCGCTTCCTGCTGTCGGGGCGGGCGGGGACGGTGGACCCGGCGGAGCTCGTCGGCGACCTCCCGGGGACGGCCACGGACCTGTGGACCGTCCTCGACCACCACGTGGACCGCCTGCGCGGGCTGGGGCTGGAGGTGATCGCGGTCGACCAGAGTGATCGGCGGATCCGCGACCGTCTCGGCCTGCACGCGGCGAAGGTCGTCGTGCCCGGCACGCTCCCCATGACGTTCGGGCACCGCAACCGCCGCGTCCGCGGTCTGCCCCGGCTGTGGGAGGTGCCGCACCGCCTGGGCCGGAGCCCCACGCGTTCCGCCGGCGATCCCGTGCTTCCCCATCCCTTCCCGTGACTGGAGTCGCCGTGGTGCATCACGACGAGGTTGCCCTGGCGCTGGCCGCCGCTTACGCGCACGGGCCGGGCAAGGCCCCGATCCCGGGCGCGGCCGTGCACCGTGAGCCCGCCCGAGCCGGGGAGGGGACGCGCACCCCGCTGCGCGACCTGGCGGCGTGGGGGGAGTTCGGCGCGGCCGTGGCGGAGCTGCTGGTCTCCGCCCTGACCCCGCAACGCTGGGAGCCGTACAACCCGTACAACGACCACCGCGCCTACCCGTCGCCGCGCGCCGCGTACCTGGTGGACGTGGGGGTGCGGACGGAGCGGGGGCGGTGGCGTCTCGACCCGGTCCGGCGCGAGCTGGTGGGGCCGGCGCCGCCGGCGCCGGCCGGGACCGTGTGGCTGGACCTGTCGCAGCGGCCGGAACGGCTCCGTCCCGGTTACGGCGAGCTCGCCGACGCGCTGGCGGAGCTGGAGACCGGCCATCTGGCCGCCGCGGTGGCCGAGCACGCCGCGGCCCTGCCGCTCACCGTGGCGTACGGGCCGGCCGGAGTCACCCTGGCTCCCGGCGTGCCGGCCAGGCCGGGACAGGCGGTCGCGGGCGGGGAACGGCGCAGCGCCGGGCTCGGTCCCCGGGGTCTTTCCGCCGATCCGCGCCCCCTGCCCGAGGAGGCGGTGCGGGCGTTCGCCGCCGCGGTCGCCGATCCGCCGCCGGGCTCCCCGGCGGCCGGTGGTGGCGTGTGGTGCCGCCTGGCGGTCCGCAACGTGACGGGGCTGGCGGACGGCTGGTACGTCCCGGCCCCGCTGAGCCCCGTGACCGGGCGGGCCGGGGCGGCGATGGCCGCCGTGCAGGCCGCCTACAGCTACCCCCGCACCCAGTTCGACGTCGGCGGGACCAACCTCGCGCTGCTCATCGCCGCCGACGTCGGCTCGGCGGTGCGGGCGAGCGGCGCGGCCGGCTACCGCGCCCTCCTGCGGACGGCCGGCGCGGTCGCCCAGCACGTCTGCTCGGCCGCGGCGGGGGCCGGCCTGTTCTGCCGCCCGGTCCGGGCCATCAGGGAGGGGCTGCTGGAGGCCGCCGCCGGGGCTCCCGCCTCGCACGACGCCCTCTACCTGGTCCTGGCCGGACGCCCCCGCTTCGCCTGGTTCGACTACGACCTGACCCCCGTCACAGCAGGCCCAGCAGGAGAGGAACGGCGTTGAGCGCGCCGGCAAGCGACCTGCCCGCACCCCTTCATGCCCGGGAGCTCAGCTGAGCTGCTGGGCCAGGCCGACGATGATGCCCTCGGGGCCGCGGACGTAGCAGAGCCGGTAGCTGTCCTCGAACTGCGCCATCTCGCCGACGAGCTCGGCGCCGCGGGCGCGCAGCCGGGACAGGACGTCCTCGATGTCGTCGACGGCGAACATGATGCGGCGGATGCCCAGCGTGTTCGCCGGCGCGATCTTCGGCTCGGCGCTGATCGCCTTCGGCGTGAAGAACATCCCCAGCTCGATCCGCCCGTGACCGTCCGGCGTGCGGAGCATCGCGATCTCCTGCTGGACGTCGTCAAGGCCGAGCACGTTCTCCACCCAAGCGCCCCCGATCGGCCCCCTGCCCTCCAGTTCCATGCCGAGTTCGACGAAGAACGCGATGGCGGCGTCGAGATCGTCGACGATGATGAGGACGTTGTCCATCCGCTGGATCGTCATGCTGGGTCTCCTTGGTGGGATACGGGCCGCGGTGGCCGTATGCGCCCCTGGTACGGAGCTGCCAGGCCGTTCTCGACATCGTCTGCGAGCTTTTGACCTGGGAGTGCCCCGTCACGCGCCGGTCGTAACGCTTCCCGCGCAGGTCGGCGCTCCTCCGGCCCAGGTCGAAGGAGGCGGCGGCGGACGGGGTGCGGCATGGCGGCGAGCGCCCGGGCACCCGTGCTGGTCAGTGGGGCTGGGGGGTGGTGCGCATGCGCAGGTGCAGCCGGGCGCTGCCCGCCTCGTGCTCCACGCGGACCTCGTCGCACAGGGTGCGCACCAGCAGCAGCCCGACGCCGCCGCCCCGGTCGGGGTCGGGCCTGGCGTTCCTCAGGTGGGCCTCGGTCAGGGTGCCGGCCGCGTCGACCACGTCGAGGCTGACTCCGTGAGCGTCGCGCCACGCGATCAGTGAGCCACGGCCGCCGCCGTGCCGCAGCACGTTGACGGCGGCCTCGTGGGCGGCGATCACCAGGTCCTGCAAGCGTTGCCCGTACAGCCCGGCGCTCGTCCCGAAGGCGTGCACCCGTTCGCGCAGCACGGCGAGCTCTGAGGTGATCGGCCACTGCATCCGGAATCCGGGAATCATGTCGGGCCTGCCTTCCGCCGCGTGATCTTCCCATGCCCGAAACGGCGGCCGGCATGCCCGGTGGCGTGCCGGCCCGCCCCTTTCAGCCCGATTCAGCACGGAAGAAGGCGTCATCAGACGGCGAACAGCAGGCCCGCGCTGAGCAGCAGGAGCACGGCGGTGGCGAAGTGGATGCCGAACGCGACCGCCTTGGTGCCGCCGTTGCGCAGCACGACGACGGTGTCGCCGAGCGGCACCAGGGCGACGACCAGCATGAACCAGGCCTCGGCCTGGGGTCCGGCGAAGGCCAGCAGCGCCAGGCCGACCAGTCCGTACGTGCCGTCGCGCAGGCCCTTGATCGTCAGGTAGGCGCGGTCGGTCGTGGCGGGCACCCCGTAGCCCGTGGCGGCGGCGTGCGGCGTGAGCAGGAACCGGGCCCCGATGAGCAGGCACAGCAGGTTGAGAACGATGGCCAGGCCGTACGCGACGGTGGTGAGCATGTCGTGACTCCAAAAACTAGCAGCGCTAGGAACGAGGACGACGCTAGCAGAGCATCGACATAAGCGCTAGCGGTGCTAGATTCGGGAGCATGTCCATCCAGAGCCGCAAGGAACGCGAACGCGCCCACCGGGAGCAACTCATCGTCACCGCAGCCCGGGAGCTGGCCGAGGCCGAGGGCTGGGAGGCCGTCACCACCCGGCGGCTCGCCGAGCAGGTCGAATACAGCCAGCCGGTCCTCTACAGCCACTTCAAGGGCAAGGACGCGATCGTGACCGCCGTCGCCCTCGAAGGCATCACCGAGATGGCCGCCGACCTGCGCGCCGCCCGCCTCGCCGCCTCCGGCCCCGAGGCCGCCGTCGCCGCGCTCGCCGCCGCGTACGTGACCTTCGCCGAGGAGCGGCCGGCCCTCTACGACGCCATGTTCAGCCAGCGCGTCGACCTGCCCTTCGCCACCCCCGAGGCCCCGCCCGCCCTGCACGCCGCGTTCGGCGAGTTCGCCGAGGCCGTCCGCCCGTACGCGCACGGCGACGAACCCCCGCTGCTGGCGGAGACCCTCTGGGCGGCACTCCACGGCCTGGTGACGCTGATGCGCGGCGGACGCATCCCCCGCGAGTTCCACGAGCACCGTCTCGCCCTCCTCCTGGCCCGGTTCACCGCGAGCCCGTGACGCCGTCCTTGACGGCCATGAGGCACCGGCGATCCTGGCTGTGTGACAGCGCGGTCCTGTGACGTACGCCACCGGGCCGGGGTGTCACACAGGCGGGAGGGCCGGTGTCCTGTGCGCGGATCAGCACGAGAGACGAACCGGCGGGAGCGAGTGATGAACGAGCACGACGAGGCGACGACGGACCCGGTGGACGCCGCCACCGCGGCCTTCGTCGCCCACCGCAACCTGCTGTTCACGGTCGCGTACGAGATGCTCGGGTCGGCGGCCGACGCCGAGGACGTCCTCCAGGAGACCTGGCTGCGCTGGATCAAGGTCGACCTCGGGCAGGTGTCGGACCGGCGCGCCTACCTTGTCCGGATCGTCACCCGGCAGTCGCTCAACCGGTTGCGCACGATGAAACGCCGCAAGGAGACGTACATCGGCTCGTGGCTGCCCGAGCCGCTGCTCACCACGCCTGACGTGGCCGAGGACGCCGACCTCGCCGAGAGCCTGTCGATGGCGCTGATGCTCGTCCTGGAGAGCCTTTCGCCGACCGAGCGCGCCGTCTTCGTGCTGCGCGAGGTCTTCGACGTCGGCTACGACGAGATCGCCGCCGCCGTCGGCAAGAACGCCGCGGCCGTCCGCCAGATCGCGCACCGGGCCCGCAAGCACGTCGAGGCCCGCCGCCCGCGCGAGACCGTCTCCCCGGGCCAGGCTCAGGCGGTCCTGGAGACGTTCAAGCGGGCGCTCGAGACCAGGGACCTGCGGAGCCTCCTGGACGTGCTCGCCCCCGACGTCGTCCTGGTCAGCGACGGCGGCGGCGTGAAACTGGCCGCGCCCCGGCCGGTCGTCGGCGCGGAGAAGGTGGTCCGCTTCTACCTGGGCGAGGCGGCCGTGGTGCGCGCGGCGATCACCTGCGAGGCCACCGTGGTCAACGGCAACCCGGCGCTGCTCGTCCACCTGGACGGCGCGTTCGACGGCGTGCTCGCGACCCGCGTCGAGGACGGTCGCATCACCGGCCTCTACTACGTCCGCAACCCGCACAAGCTGACCCGCGTCGCCTCCGAGACCCCGCTCACCCTCCGATGAAAGGCCCCGGCATGACCGCGCACGGCCCCGCCATCCTCAAGATCGCAGTCGCGTTGCAGACGCTGAGCATCTTCTTCCAGGCGGCCACCGCCGGGATCCTCATGTCCTCCCGCGGCTCGGAGCTGCACCACATCGGGTCACCCGTGATGTACGGCGCGACCGTGCTGTACGTGATCGCCGCGATCCTGGCCTGGCGTCCGGGTGGCGGCACGCCACGCCCCATCCTGTACGCGGCCGGCTTCCTCGTCCTCGCGTCGGCGCAGGTCGCGCTGGGCATCGCGGGCATGACCCCGCTCCACGTCCCGCTGGGCGTTCTGATGTTCGGGCTCAGCCTGCTGACCCTGGCCCGGATGCGTACCGAAAGCAGGGGAGAAAGTACCTAAGCACGTCAGATTCCGCGTCGTCGCCGTCTCCCTAACGTGGTGGTCACAAGAGAGCACGACCACTGAGGAGACGAACGTGAGCGACACGAACGAGCTGGTCCAGCGCTACCTCGCCGCCTGGAACGAGACCGACGCCGCCGCCCGCCGGGCCGCCCTGGAGGAGGTCTTCGCCGAGGACGCCGGCTACACCGACCCGCTGGTCTCCGTGCGCGGCATCGACGGGCTGGACGCCACCATCGCCGCGGTGCAGGCGCAGTTCGGCGGGCTCGTCTTCAGCCTCGGCGGCGCCGTGGACGCCCACCACGACATCGCCCGGTTCACCTGGCACCTGGGCCCGGAGGGCGCCGAGCCGGTCGCCGTCGGCTTCGACGTCGCGGTGTTCGGCGCGGACGGGCGGATCAGCCAGGTGCTCGGCTTCCTGGACAAGGTGCCGGCCCAGGCCTGACCCGCTCCCGCCTGAATCGGACGACACAGGAGGAATCATGACCGCGTACGTCATCGCCCACCTTCAGGACGCCGCCCCGCACCCGGAGATCGCCGAGTACATGGAGCGCCTGCCCGGCACCTTCGAGCCGTACGGCGGCCGCTACCTGGTGCACGCAACCCAGCACGAGGTGCTGGACGGCCGGTGGCCGGGAGCGGTCGTGATGCTCGCCTTCCCCGACGCGGCCCGGGCGCGGGCGTGGTGGGACTCGCCCGAGTACCGGGAGATCGCGCCGATGCGCTCGCGGCACATCGAGGGCGACATCATCGTGGTCGAGGGCGTTCCCGACGGCTACCGGCCGGTCGCCGCCGCGAGCGCCGTGCGCGAGGCGGCGGCCGGGGGCGCGGCCACCTGAAGCCCTGCTCAGGGGTGCTCGGGGCGCTGCCGGGCGGCGTAGCGGCGGGCCTTGGTGCGGTTGCCGCACAGGCGCATCGAGCACCAGCGGCGGCTGTGGTTCCTGGAGGAGTCCCAGAAGGCGCCCTGGCAGGTGTGCTCGGCGCACCGTTTGAGCCGGTGGATCTGGCCGGTCAGCACGAGCTCGGCCCACGCCACGGCCAGCCGCGCCAGGGCCGTACGGGCCTCGGGCAGGCCGGGGGCGGGCGCGAGCGGCCGCTCCGGCCCGGCCCGGGTCACGGTGACGAGGAGAGGCGCGTCGGCCAGGATCGCGTCGGCCCGCGCCAGGTGGTGCGGGAACACGGGATGGCCGGGGTCGAGCGCTTCCCGGAACCCGGCACGCAGCTCCAGGAAGACGGCGTGCTCCTCGTCGGTGAGCCGCAGCGACGCCGGGCCTGCCTGCGTAACCTGCTAACCGAATTTACCAGTTATCACCCCTGGTGCCGTCGCCTCGTTCCGGGCAAGATAACCACCTATAGCTGATAGGGGGTTACATGGTGGACGGCGTGCTGAAGGCGGATCGCAGCGGGCGCAACACCGCGGTGCTGGTGAGTTTCACGGCGATCACGAACCTGGCCGACGGCGTGACCAAGATGGCGCTGCCGCTGATGGCGGCCCGGCTGACCGACTCCCCGGCACAGGTCGCCGGGGTCGGGCTCACCCTCACCCTGCCGTGGCTGCTGATCGCCCTGCACGTCGGCGTCCTCGTCGACCGCTTCGACCGGCGCCTGCTGCTGTGGCTGGCCGACGCCGCCCGCATCCTGGTCGTCGCCGGGCTGCTCGCCCTCACCCTCACCGGCGGCGTCACCCTGCCCGCCCTCTACGCCGGAGGTCTCGCGCTCGGGATCGCCGAGGTCGTCGCCCTCACCTCGGCCGCGACCCTCGTCCCGGCCGCCGTGGCCCCCGCCGGGCGCGAACGCGCCAACGCCTGGGTCGCCGGGGCCGAGACCGTGTGCAACGAGTTCTGCGGACCCTTCGTCGGCGGCCTCCTCATCGCCGCCGGGTCCGCCGCCGCCCTCGGCTGGACCGGCGCCGGCTACCTGATCGGCACCGCCGTCCTGGTCTTCCTGGCCGGCCGCTTCCGGCCGCGACCGGCCGGCGAGCGCCCGGACGCCACTGTCAACCAGCGCATCGCCGAAGGACTCCGCTGCCTGTGGCAGCAGCCGCTGCTCCGCCTGATGGCGCTCGCCCTGAGCGTGCTGTCCGCCTGCTGGGGCGCCTGGCTGGCGCTCATCCCGCTGGTCGCCACCCGGCTCATGGGCCTGGACGCGAGCGAGTACGGCTTCCTGCTGAGCGCGCTGGGCGCGGGCGGGCTCGTCGGCGCGCTCACCGTGACCACCGTCAACCGCCTGCTGGGCCGCCGCTGGGCCATGCTCGCCGACCTCATCGGCACCGCCGCGATGGTCGCCGCCCCCGTCCTCACCACCGACCTGTGGATCGTCGGCCTCGGCGCCTTCCTCGGCGGGATGGGCGGCACCCTGTGGACCGTCAACTCCCGCACCCTCAGCCAGCGCCTCGTCGACCCCGGCGTGCTCGGCCGCTACAACGCGGCCGCCCGCCTGTTCAGCTGGGGCGCCATGCCGCTGGGCGCCGGGCTCGTGGGGCTCCTCGCCGAATGGCTCGGCATCCGCGCCGCCTTCGCCCTCTTCGCCGTCGCCGCCCTGCTCGTCGTCGTGCCCTTCCTCAAGATCGCCACCCCGGCCGCCCTCGACCCACCCCCGCACCCGGCCTGAACCCCAAGCGGCGGATCAGAGGTCAACCGGGTCACGGGGGATCGACGCCGTGGAGGATCAGGCCGAGTTCGTAGGCCAGGACGGCGGCGTGGGTGCGGTCGCGGGCGCCGAGCTTGTCCAGGACGTTGGTCACGTGGGTCTTGATCGTCTCGCGGGACACGTGCAGGGCGGCGGCGATCTCCGGGTTGGCCTGGCCGAGCGTGATGTGCCGCAGCACCTCCAGCTCGCGGGGCGTCAGCGTGACGGGGCGGCGCGGCCGGGCGCTGCCGTGGTGCGGGGAGGCGATGCGGCGCAGCGCGTCGGGGAAGAGCACCGCGCGCCGGGAGTGCACGAGCCGGACGGCTTCCACGAGCTCGCCGGCCGGGGCGCGTTTGAGCACGTACCCGGCGGCTCCGGCGCGCAGGGCGGCCCACACGAGCTGGTCGTTCTCGAAGGTGGTGACGACGACGACGCGGGTGGCGGGGGAGCGGCGGGTCAGCTCGACGGTGGCGGCGAGGCCGTCCATGCGGGGCATGCGGATGTCCATCAGCACGACGTCGGCGCCCGCGCCGGCCTCGACGGCCTCCTGCCCGTCGGCGGCCTGGCCGACGACCGTGAGGTCGTCGTGGAGGGAGAGCATGGCGGCCCAGCCTTCGCGGATCAGCGGCTCGTCGTCGGCCAGGACGACGCGGATCACAGCGGCAGCCTCGCCTCGACGCGCCAGGTCGTCCCGGCCTGCCCGGTGGTGCACGTCCCGCCGGCGAGGCGGGCGCGCATGCGCATGCCCGTGAGGCCGCGCCGGGGCCCGGCCAGGGGTCCGGAGGCGCCGGCGCCGGTGGTGGCGTTCTCGACGGTCAGCACCAGCTCGCCGGCGTCGGTGCCGACGTCGAGCGTGACGGGGCCGGAGCCGTGGCGCAGGGCGTTGGTGAGCGCCTCGCGGGCGATGGCGTAGGCGGTGCGGGAGGTGGCCGGGGGGACGCGGCCGAGGGGGCCGGTCGTGACCTGTACGTCGAGCCCGCGGGTGAGGGTGTCGAGCGAGTCGAGCGTGGGCGTGCGGGCCGCCTCGCCGTCGCCGAGGACGCCGAGCAGCACGTCGAGGTCCTCCTGGGCGGCGCGGGCGGTGTCGAGCAGGTGGTCCAGCGAGCGGGTGGCGTGCTCGGCGCGCGGGCCGGGCCGCTGGAGCGCGGCCTGCGCGGCCATGCCCTGCACCAGGACGACGCTGAGCGCGTGCCCGACGGCGTCGTGCAGCTCCAGCGCGAGGGCCTGGCGGCGGCCGAGCTCCTCCAGCATGCGGGACGGCTCGGCGCGCAGCAGGCGGCGTGCCGCCCACCGCTGCCCGAACCCGGCCGCGACCATGGCGGCGGCCAGCGCGAGCAGGGCGGCCAGCGGTTCGGCCTGGACGGCGGGGCTGTCGCGCCACAGCGCCGGATCGCCCAGCCGGACCAGTCCCGGCGACAGCATGAGCACGCCCGCGCCCAGCGTCGCGCCCCCGTACAGGTGCAGGCTCGTCAGCGCCACCAGGTAGACGCGGTCGGCCCGGTCGGAGACCCGGACGTCGAGCAGCTCGGCCAGGGCGGCGACCTCGATGCGCCGCACCAGCGGCGCGAGGGCGAGCAGCACCGAGGCGGGCAGGCACGCCGCCCACAGCACCAGGACGCGCGCCGGCGTCGGCTCGCCCAGGACGAGCAGGCCGAGCACCACGGCGACGGGGGTCAGCAGCGCCGCGCCCAGCACCTGGTAGAGGAGCGCCCGCACGGCGCGTCCGGCATGTCGGCTCACGTCGGCGATGCTAGCCCGGGACGCCGGGCCGCCCCTTCCCCCACCTGGGGGATGTCCGCCCGCCGCCGGGCTGTGAGCCTCACAGTCATGAAGAGCGCAACCACAAGACCGCACGACACACCGCATGTCCCCGCCCGCACAGATCCCCCCGGCGGGGGATCCGCCGGGCCGGGCAGGTGGACAGACTCGGCCGGTGAGTCCGGGATCGGGGGGAGGTGAGCATGCGTCGTCTCACGGCATCGGCGATCTCCGCGGCGACGCTCGCGGTGGCCGCCCTGTGGTGGTTCGTCCCCGGCAGCTATCCGTACGGCGCGGCGGCCAAGGTCACGGTGGGCGTCAACCACTGGATCGAACGCGGGCCGGGCGTGGGCCTGATGGCGGCCGCCGGCGTGCTGGGCGTGCTGGTGGCGCTCGGCGTCCGGTCCTGGCCCAGGGCCGCC
Organism: Nonomuraea sp. NPDC003214; assembly: GCF_053590035.1. Lineage (NCBI taxonomy): Bacteria > Bacillati > Actinomycetota > Actinomycetes > Streptosporangiales > Streptosporangiaceae > Nonomuraea > Nonomuraea sp. NPDC003214. Next base: position 516,100 of record NZ_JBSFSX010000002.1, read on the forward strand.
GGCGCGGTCGCCGGGGTCCTGAGCGCCTTCTTCCTCCTGGTGATGTCCGACGCCTCCGTGCTGTCGTCCATCGGCTACGCCCTGATCCCCGCCGCCCTGCTGGGGATCGCCGGGCTGGTGGCGGTGGGCTGCGTCCGCCGCAGGCCCGTCGCGTACGTGCTGGCGGTGCTGCTCCCGGCCGGGCTCGTCGCGTCGCTCACCATGACCGACGCGGTCGCCCGCTACCTGGTCAACGTGGCCTCCGGGTTCGGCGAGTTCGGCGGGCGGATCGCCTGGTCGTGGGCGATGGCGATCGCCGCGGTCGGCTGGGCGTGGCTGGCCTACGGCTCGTTCGCGCGCGAGCGGAAGGCGGCGGTCCCGGGGTGGGGGAAGGCGGTCACGATCGCGGCCGCCCTCTGTCCCGTGCCGTACGGGGTGACGCGGCTGACGTGGGCGACGCCGTGGCCGCTCGGCGGCTACGACCCGCGCACCGGCCACATCACGCTGATCGCCGTGGAGGCCGGCGACGCGGCCACCCGCATCCAGGGGTTCCTGATCGGCCTGAGCGCCGTCCTGGCCCTCGTGCTGACGCTCGGCCTGATCAGCCGGTGGGGCGAGACCGTGCCGCGATGGGTGCCCCGGCTGGGCGGGCGGCCCGTCCCGGTGATGCTGGCCGTCGGGCCGGGCGTGTTCGGCGCGGTCGCGCTGTCCGTCTCGGCTCCCGGGGTGCTGGCCGGGGCCGTCCAGATGGGCTCGTGGCTGGACGGTGTCCTGTTCGTCGTGATGTTCCCGTGCCCGATCTGGGGTCCGTTGCTGGGGGCCGCGGTGTTCGCCTACTGGGCGCGCCGCAGAACCGCCGAGAAACCGAGGAGTGCCGCAGTTGCCGTCGCATGAAACGCCTTCGCCCAAAGGCCTGGAGGTCCAGCGGACGTTCGACAAGATCACCGGCTACTACGACCGGATGAACCGGATCATGACGCTCGGGCGGCACGCCGCGTGGTGCCGTGAGGTGGCGGCCGGCGCGCACCTCCCGCCGGGGGGAAGCCTGCTCGACATCGCCACCGGCACCGGCGTCATCGCGCTCGCCGTACGGGACCGGCATCCGGACGCGACCGTCCACGCCGTGGACTTCTCCGGGCGGATGCTCCAGGAGGCGGCCCGCAAACCGGGCGCCGAGGGCATCACCTGGCAGTACGCGGACGCCAACGACCTGCCGTTCGGCGACGCGAGCTTCGACGCCGTCACACACGGCTACCTGCTGCGCAACGTCGAGGACGCCGAGCGGGTGCTGAGGGAGCAGCACCGGGTGCTGAAGCCGGGCGGCCGGGTCGTCATCCTGGAGACCTGCCCGCCGCGCGGGCCGCTGCGCTATCCGGTGGAGCTGGGCGTCCGGATGATGATCCCCCTGCTCGGGCAGGCGGTCGCCGGGGACCGCGAGTCGTACGCGTATCTGAAGGAGTCGACGCTCGGCTTCATGACGCCGCAGCAGGTCGCCGCCATGCTCCGCCGGGCCGGCTTCGAGTCGGTCGCGTGGCGGAAGAAGTTCTTCGGGACCAACATGATCATCTCTGCCCGGAAGCCGCCGGCTTGAGGCTGACACCGTGTCAGGCGCCAAGGTGGCCGGCATGTCGATTCCTTATGTGGGTTCCGGCCCCTACTGCTACGCCAATTCGCTGGCCATGATCCTCGGCGACGAGGCCCCCTCCGCCTCGGTCGTCGAGGTGCTGACCGGCTCCCCGTACGGGATGCAGCTGATCAGCGGGCGGCTGCCGCTGTTCGACCCGTTCGGCTGGGATCCCGAGCAGGGGCTCGACGCCGCGATCGAGCTGCTGGGCTGGACGTGCGCGCGCGAGGACGGCGGCTCGGCGGACGAGGCCGTCGAACGCCTGCGCCGCGCCTGCGCGGCGGGGCCGGTGCTGGCCGGGCCGCTGGAGCTGGGACTGCTGCGCTACCAGCCCGGCTCCGGGCAGGCGGTCGGCGCCGACCACTACCTGGTGGTGCTGGAGGTCACGGACGACACCGTGCTCGTGCACGACCCGCAGGGCTACCCGTACGCCACCCTCCCGGTCGCGGAGTTCGCCGAGTCGTGGCGGGGCGAGCTGATCAGCTACCTGCCCCGGCCGTTCACCATGCGCTCCGCCTTCGTACGGGAGACCCGGGTGAGCCCCGAGGAGGCGTTGCGCCGCTCGCTGCCCGCGGCGCTCGCCTGGCTGGGCGGCCGGACGGACGCGCCCGTCGCCCCCGGCACGCTGGGCCAGGCGGAGGCCGCGGAACGGACCGCCGAGCTGGTGGCCGAGGGGCGGCTCGACCCGCAGGTGCGGGAGCTCCTGCGGGCGTTCGCCGTCCGCGTCGGCGCCCGCCGGGCGAACGACCTGGCCGCCTGCCTGGCCTCGCTGGGCCTGGCGGAGGGCGCCGCCGTCGCCGCGGAACAGGCCCGCCTCGTGGGCGCGCTGCAACTGCCGGTCGTGACCGGGGACGACGCCGCGCTCGCGGCCGGTCTGCGCGCGCTGGCCCCGACCTACGAACGCCTGCGCGCGGCCCTGGCCGATGAGCCTTCGAGGGCATTGCCCGGACCCCGCACCCACGCCCCGGAGGGCATTGCCCGGACCCCGGTAATTAGTTAACTTTCTTTCATGAAGTCGCGTCTGTCAGCCGCGCTCGTCCTGACCGCGGCCGCCCTCGTCGCCACGTCCGCCCCCGCCCAGGCCGCCTCCTACGTCAAGCACGCCTCCTACGGCTGGCCCGACCAGTGCCAGTGGTTCGGCAACCAGGGCACGGTCAACCACACCTGGAGCTCGTACTACTGCGAGACCGTCATCCCCACCAACTGGATGGCGCCCGGCCTCTACAACCTGTGGGTCCAGTACTGACGAACGTACGGCCCGGAGTTCCGGCCGGGCCGTAAACAGGCAGCTTATCGGGCTTTATGCGCGGCTGACCTCCCGTCTGACACGATCTCCGCGCTCGGTGGACGGGAGAAGGGGGCAACAGATGGCCACGACGAACGCCGGCATAAGGCGATTACTGGCGGACTCCGGAGAGGCCCGCACCTGGGTATCGCCCCGGACGGACCTGGTCACGGCGCTGCTCGGCGTCTGGTTCGGCGTCGGGCTGATGATCGACGCCTGGGCCCACACCCAGCTCTCGGCCGAGCTGGAGACGTTCTTCACCCCCTGGCACGCGGTGTTCTACTCGGGGTTCGCGGCGGTGTCCGCCTGGCTCATCTGGCAGGTGCTCCGCAACACCCGCACCGGGCGGCAAGGGGTGGCCGCGGTGCCGATGGGCTACCTGGCCGGGCTGGTGGCGGTGCCCGCGTTCGCCGCGTTCGGGTTCGCCGACATGATGTGGCACACGGTGCTCGGCATCGAGACCTCGCTCGACATCCTGTTCAGCCCCTCGCATCTCGGGCTCATCGTGACGATGCTGCTCATCATCACCACCCCGCTCCGCTCGGCCTGGAAGGCGCCGGACGTGGGGGACCGGCCGTCGCTCGGGCGGCTGCTGCCCGCGCTGATCGGGCTGGCGTTCGCGACCACGCTCGTGTCGCTGTTCCTGTCGTACGGCGACGCGATGCAGTGGGACGGCGATAGCGTCGTGGCCGCCTTCTCCAACGAGGAGATGCCCGGCCACCTGGCCGCGTCGATGGTCATGACCAACGTGATCATGCTGGCTCCGGTGCTGCTGCTCGTGCGCCGCTGGGAGCTGCCGTTCGGCAGCATGACCGTGATGTACGGGATCGCCGTCCTGATGCCGGGCGCGCAGACGGCGTTCGGCAACGTGCCGATCCTGCTCTCGTTCGTGGCGGCCGGGCTGGCCGGCGACGTGCTGATCCGGTTGCTGCGTCCCTCGGCGCGGCGGCGGGGCGCCTACTGGGCGTTCGCCGGGCTGTCGGCGTTCGTGACCTGGTCGCTGTACATGGGGGTGGCCTCGGCGGTGGCCGGGCGGCTGCCCACGGTGCCCGAGCTGTGGACCGGCTCGCCCATCGTCGCCGGGCTGGTCGGCCTGGCGCTCGGCGCGCTGTTCCTGCCCAACGCCGCCGGCGACGACCCCGCCGGCCACAATCCCCCCGGCCACAATCCCGCCGGCCGCAATGCCGCCGGTGACAGCCCCGCCGCGTCCCGCCCCGGCGTCGCGCGAGGATGATCAGGGCGTTCCTGCTCGCCGCCGTCCTGGTGGTGGTGTTCGCCGCTCCGGCCGCCGCGCACAACGTCACGGCCGGGGCGGACCTGCGGATCGCGCAGACGATCGCGGGCGCCGAGGTCACGCTGGTGATCAAGGGGACGTCGCGCGTGCCCGGCCCGCTGCGCATCGGCGTCGTCGCCTACGAACGCGCCGACGGGCTGCCGGTGAGCCTGGAGATCCGCTCGCTGACCGGTGGCCACACGGTCACGGGCACGGCACGGGCCGCGGCGGAGCCCGCGTACACCGAGCTCAGGGTCGAGGAGACGGGCCCGCACCAGCTCACGCTGCGCGCCGGGAGCGAGGTCGCGGTGGTGCCGTTCCGCGTCCTGGTGGAGCGCGGGTCGGCGGGGGACTTCCTCGTCTACGGCGGGCTGTTCGCGGCCGGGCTGCTGCTGGTGGGCGGCCTGCTCACCGGCGCGACCTCCCGGCGCGGCCCGGCGATGCTGCTGTCCGCCGGAGCCGCGGCCGGGGTGACGGTGGCGGCCATGGTCGTCGTCTTCGAGCCGATGCTGCCGCCCGGCCCGCCCGACGGCGCCGCCCCGACCGCCACCGCCCAGCCGGCGGGCGGCCGCCCGTTCGCGCAGGCGCGGATGGAGACCGCCCCGGCCCGCCCGGCCCCCGGTCAGGAGTTCACGCTGCGCGTCGACCTCACCGACGGCTCCACCGGCAGGCCGGTCGACGACCTCGTCTCCCACCACGAGGCGCTCGCCCACGTGGTCGTGACCAGCGAGGACGGCCGCTACTTCCGCCACGTCCACCCGCTGCGCACCGCCCCGGGTCGCCTGGAGGTCAGGCTCCGCGCCGACCGCCCCGGCCGCTACCTCGCCTACGCCGAGCTGGAACGCGAGGACTCCGGCGGCCAGCTCCTCACCGGAGAGTTCGCCGTCGACGGCGAACCCGTTGCCCCCGCCGCCGAGCAGACCTTCGCCCCCACGCTGCGGCCCGCCGCCCCGGTCGCGGGCCGCCCGGCGACGATCGAGCTGCCCGCCGAGGGCCGGGTGCGGCCCTGGCTCGGCATGGCCGGCCACCTGATCGTACGGAACCAGGACGGATCATTCCTCGGCCACGTCCACGAGATGGGCACGGCCGGGGACCGCCTCCGCTTCACCTTCAGCTTCCCCCGCCCGGGACGGTACCTGGCCTGGGCCCAGCACGCCACGGACGGCCGCATCGTGACCATGCCCTTCACCGTCGACGTGACCGGACCCGGATCGGCGTCCGCCGGATGAGACGCCTGATCGCCCTCGCCGCCCTCCTGGTGGCCGCCGCCGCGCTCTTCGTCGCCGGCCGCGCCCTGGGCGCCGAGCCGCTGACCCTGACCATCGCCGGCTCCCGCTACACCGCCACCGTCGTGATCGACCCGCCCAGGACCGGGGCCGTCGTCGTCGAGACGCGCGTGACCTCGGGCGACGCGGACGGCCTGGCCCTATCGGCGGTCATGCCCGACATGGGCCACGCCATGCCCGAGCTCAGCGCGGCGGAACGGGAGCCGGGCCGGTTCGTCGCCGAGGGCGAGCTGTTCACCATGTCCGGCGTGTGGGACGTGTCCATCCGCCTGACCGGCCCGGCAGGGGAGGAGACCCTCACGGCCAAGGCCCTCATCAGCGGCTAGCCCGGCCGTCCCGGCCAGGCCGGACGCCGAAGCTGTCCGTCATAGTCGGTGGCGCCGGTTACGCTGCGGTGGATGACGACGGTGGGGGTGGAGAGACACGTGACGGTCAACGGGGTGACGAGCGCCGCGGTGGCGGTCCCGGCAGGCGAAGCGGTCGGCCGGGTGCTCGGCACGCAGTCGGCCTCACCGCTGTCGTTCTGGATCGGGCTGGAGCCCGGCAAGGTCGTCCAGCTCGACGACGTGGTCGTGACCAGGCGCGAGGTGCCCGGCCACGGGCCGGTCCTGATGGCGGGCGTGGTCAGCACCGTCGAGGCCCGCCACGAGGGCGCCGCCTACGACTCCGACGTGTTCCTCATCGCCGACGGCGCGCTGCCCGCCGCCGTCGTCGAGGTCGCCGAGGTGCGCGTCACCCGGGTCGAGCCCGAGGTGTTCGTGCCGCCGCTGCCCGGCGCGCAGGTCTACCTCGCCGGCGCCGGCGACCGCGACCAGGCGCTCTACTTCGACGTGATGGACCGCCGCATCCCCATCGGCACCGGCCGCGACGGCCAGCCGCTGTACGTGAACTTCGACTTCCTCGACGGCACCCGCGGCGCCCACGTGTCGATCTCCGGCGTGTCCGGCGTGGCGACCAAGACCTCGTTCGCCACGTTCATGCTCTACTCGATCTTCAACTCGGGCGTGCTCGGCGGCGAGGCGGCCAACACCAAGGCGCTGATCTTCTCCGTCAAGGGCGAGGACCTGCTCTTCCTCGACCACGACAACAGCCGCCTCGACGAGGCCGCCCGCAGCGTCTACGGGCGGCTCGGGCTGCCCGCCAGGCCCTTCTCCAGCGTCCACGTCTTCGCCCCGCCCCGGCCCGGCGACCCCAACGGCGTCCCCCACGTCTCGGCCCGCACCCAGGGGGTCAGCTCGTTCTTCTGGACCCTGGTGGAGTTCTGCCAGGAGGAGCTGCTGCGGTTCGTCTTCGCCGACGCCGACGACGAGCGCGCCGGCTACTCGCTGCTCGTCGGCCAGGTCGCCGCCCGGCTGCACTCCTGGGCCGAGCCCGTCGGCGACGGCGGCGCCGTCCGCATCAGGGGCACCGCCTGCCGCACCTTCTCCGACCTGGTCGAGCTGCTGTCCGACCAGCTCCAGGACGAGGCCTCCCGCCACGAGTGGACCGGCGCGACCACGCCCCTCGGCACCGTCAACGCCTTCCTGCGCCGCCTGCGCAGCGCCGTACGCCCCCTGTCGCCCATCGTCCGCGGCGACCTGCCGTTCTTCCGCGCCCACACCATCCGCACCTCCGACGCCCAGGTGTCCATCGTCGACCTGCACAACCTGCCCGAGCGGGCGCAGCGGTTCGTGGTCGGCGTGGTGCTGCGCGGCGAGTTCCACCGCAAGGAGTCGTCCGGCACCGCCAAGCCGCTGCTGTTCGTGGTGCTCGACGAGCTCAACAAGTACGCCCCGCGCGAGGGCGAGTCGCCCATCAAGGAGATTCTGCTCGACGTCGCCGAACGCGGCCGCAGCCTCGGCGTCATCCTCATCGGCGCCCAGCAGACCGCCTCCGAGGTCGAACGCCGCATCGTCGCCAACAGCGCCGTGCGCGTCGCCGGCCGCCTCGACTCCGCCGAGGCCACCAGGTCCGAGTACGGCTGGCTGCCCCCGGCCGTGCGCGAGCGCGCCACGATCGCCAAACCCGGCACCATGTTCGTGGCCCAGCCGGAGATCCCGGTGCCGCTGGCCGTCGCGTTCCCCTTCCCCGCCTGGGCCACCCGGCCGTCCGAGGCGGTGGCCGTGACGAGACCCGGGGCCCCCGCGACCCCGGCGGACCCGTTCCAGGGGCTGCCCGGCCCCGAAGACGACATCCCGCCGTTCTGACGAGGAGGTGACCACGTGAAGATCCTGCACACCGCCGACTGGCACGTGGGCAAGGTGCTCAAAGGCCGCTCGCGCGCCGACGAGCACCGGCAGGTGCTGCGCGAGCTGGTCGCCACCGCCCGCGCCGAGGACGTCGACGCCGTCATCGTCGCCGGCGACCTGTTCGACACCTCCGCGCCCACCCCCGAGGCGCAGTCGCTGGTGCTGCCCGCCCTCATGGCGCTGCGCGAGGACGGCCGCGACGTGGTGGTGCTGGCCGGAAACCACGACAGCGCGCCGCTGTTCGAGGTCTACCGGCCGGTGCTCGGCGCGCTCGGCCTGCACGTCGTGGGCGCCTTCCGCCGCCCCGACGCCGGGGGCACGCTCTCCTTCACCGCGCGCTCCGGCGAGCCGGTGCGCCTGGCCGTGCTGCCCTTCCTGTCCCATCGCTACGTGGTGCGCGCCGCCGAGGTGCTCACCGGCACCGCCGCCGAGCACAACCGCGACTACGCCGCCCGCATCGGCGAGCTCGTCGGCGCGCTCACCGCGAGCTTCACCGGCGACACCGTCAACCTGATCACCACCCACGGCACCCTGCCCGGCGGCCGGTTCGGCGGCGGCGAGCGCGAAGCCCAGTCGATCTTCTCCTACTACTTCGAGCCGACCGCCTTCCCGCCCGCCACCCAGTACGCCGCCCTCGGCCACCTGCACCGCCGCCAGCAGATCCCCGGCCCCTGCCCGATCTGGTACAGCGGCTCGCCCATCGCCGTCGACTTCGGCGAGGAGGGCAACGAGCCCGGCGCGCTGCTCGTCGACGTCGCCCCCGGCCGCCCCGCCGTGGTCCGCGAGGTCGCCTTCCCCGGCGCCCGGAGGCTCCGCACCGTACGGGGCACGCTGGAACAGCTGGAGACCGTCGAGGCGGGCGACGACTGGCTCAAGGTGGTCGTCGAGGAGAAACCCCGCGTCGGCCTCGCCGACCAGGTGCGCGAACTGCTGCCCGGCGCCGTCGACGTGGTGATCGACGAACGGTTCCGGCCCGTGCACGCCGTACGCAGGCCGGGATCCGCCGCCCGCAGCCCGCGCGAGCTGTTCCGCGCCTACCTCGCCGACTCCGGGCGCGAGGACGAGCGCGTGGCCACCCTGTTCGACCGCCTGCACGACGAGGTGACCGGCTGATGCGACCCCTGCTGCTGCACGTCGAAGGCTTCGGCAGCTTCCGCGGCGCGACCGAGATCTCCTTCGCCGACACCGACTACTTCGCCCTCGTCGGCCCCACCGGCGCGGGCAAGAGCACGATCATCGACGCTCTCTGCTTCGCCCTGTACGGGACGGTCCCGCGCTGGGGCAAGGAGAACGTGATCGCCCACGCCCTCGCCCCCTCCGCCGCCGCCGGCAAGGTCGGCCTCGTCTTCGAAAGCGGCGGACGCCGCTACGGCGTCGTGCGCGCCCTGGTCCGCGACAGCAAGGGCACCGTGCGCACCAAGGAGGCCAGGCTCGACGAGCTGACCCCCGGCGCCACCGGCTTCGACGAGGTCGCCAGACCCGTCGCCGAAGGCGAGAACGTCACCACCGAGGTCCAGCGCGTCACCGGGCTCGAATACCGGTTCTTCACCCAGTGCGTGGTGCTGCCCCAGGGCCGCTTCGCCGAGTTCCTGCACGCCGCCCCCCGCGAACGCCAGGACCTGCTCGTCCAGCTGCTCGACGCCGACGTCTACGACCGCATCCGGCAGCGCGCGGCGGCCGAGGAGGAGCAGGCCAGGCAGGCGGCCACCTTCGCCCGCAACCAGCTCGCCAAGCTGTCCGGCGCCACCGACGAGGCCGAGCGCGAGGCGCGGGAGCGCGCCGGCTCGCTGCGCGCGCTCGCCGACGGCATCGGCGCCGACCTGGAGCTGCTGCGCGCCAGGGACGCCGAACACCAGCGCACCCGCGAGGCGCTCGCCGCGCTCACCGACCGCATCACCGCGCTCCGCTCGCTCACCATGCCGACCGAGGTGCCCACCCTCGCCGCCACCGCCCGCGAGGCCGCCGACGCCGTCACCGCGCTGGAGGCCGAGGCCGCCACGCTCGCCGCCGACGAGCAGGCCGCCGAGGCGGCGCTCGCCGGCCTGGGCGACCGCGCCGCGTTCGTCGCCGCGCTGGCCGCCCTCGACGCCCTCGACCGCGCCGAACGGGCCGCCGCCGCCGCGCACGCCACCGCCGCCGAGACGGCCGCCCGCGTCCCCGCGCTCGCCGCCCGCCTCGCCGAGGCCCGCGACCGGCTCGCCGCCGCCGAGACCGTCCGCGACCGGCTCCGCGACGCTCACGCGGGCGCCGGGCTCGCCGCCCGCCTGACGGCCGGCGACCCCTGCCCCGTCTGCCTGCGCCCCGTCACCGACCCGCCCAGCCACGGCGCCCTGTCCGACCTCGGTACGGCCGAGCGCGCCGTGTCCATCGCCCGCGGCGACGCCGACCAGGCGCGGACCGAGCACGGCAAGGCCGAGACGTCCGCCGCGATGCTCGCCGACCAGGCCGCCCGCCTCGACGCCGACCTCGCCCACCACCGCGCCGCCTGCGCCGCCGCCCTCCACCCCCTCCACCCCTACGGCCTCCCCACCCCCACCAACCCCGCCGGAACCACCACGTCCGGTGGGGCCTCCGCATCCGACGGGACCTCCGCGCCCGACGGGGCCTCCGCGCCCGACGGGGCCTCCGCGTCCGCCGGAGCCTCCGCGTCCGCCGGGGTGGCCTCCCTGGAGGGCGCCCGCCCCGGAAGCGGCGCCGCCTCTCCGGACGGGGCTGGTCCTGGGCCCGGCGCCGCCTCCCCAGAGGGCGCCGCGCCTTCCGGGGGTGGCCGTCCCGTACGGGGTGCCGCCCCTGGGGAGGGCTCGCGGGGGTCGCGTGGGGGCCTTGACGGCGACGTGGTCCGGGGGTTCATCGAGGCGCGGCTGGCCGACATGGGGAAGGCGGAGAAGGTGGCCGCGGAGGCGCGGTCGGCGGCGCGGGGCTGCCGGACCCGGCTGGAGCAGGCACGGACGCGGGCGGTGCGGGCGGCGCGGCAGGGCGAGGACGCCTGGCGCGCCCTGGAGGCCGCCCGGGACCGGCTGCTCACGCTGGGCGGGCACGCGGAGGCGCCGCCACCGGTGGACCGGGCCGATCTGCATCACGCCTGGAGCGACCTGATCGAGTGGCGCAACCAGGCGGGCATCGCCACCCGGGTGGTCGTCGACGAGACGGAGCGGGCCCTGGCCGAGCTGGCGGCCAGGCGTGACGCCGAACGGGCCGCGCTCCTCGACCGCCTCACCGACCACGGCGTCCCCGTACCGGGAGGTGGGGCCGGGGGACCGGACCAGCTCGCCGCGGCGGTGGCGGCGGCCGTGACCAGGTCGGAGGCGGCGCTGGAGCGCATCCGCGAGGACCGCGCGAAGGTGGCCGAGCTGACCGCGGAGGTGACCGAGCACGACCAGGCGGCCCAGGTGGCGCACGAGCTGGACCTGCGGCTGCGCGCCAACGCGTTCGAGCGCTGGCTGTGCGCCGAGGCGCTGGCGCTGCTGGTCGCCACCGCGTCCGACACGTTGCGGGAGCTGTCCGACGGGCAGTACGAGCTCGTTCTGGGCAGCCGCAGCGAGATCGAGGTGATCGACCACGCGGAGGCGGGGATGCGGCGCAGCGCTCGCACGCTGTCGGGCGGCGAGACGTTCCAGGCGGCGCTGGCGCTGGCCCTGGCGCTGTCGGGCACGGTCGCCCGCGGGCTGGAGTCGATCTTCCTGGACGAGGGCTTCGGCACCCTGGACCCCGCCACGCTCGACACGGTGGCCACCACGCTCGAACGGCTCGCCTCGGGCCAGGAGCGCATGGTGGGCGTCGTCACGCACGTCCCGGCGCTGGCGGAGCGCGTCCCCGTACGGTTCGAGGTCAGCCGCGACACCGAGGGCTCGCACGTGCGCCGGGTGGGCCCATGACCGGGTTCACCGTCGACCCGTGGGATCCGGGCTACGCGGCGGCGCTGGCCGTGGAGGCCCTGTCGGAGCTGGGCACGACGAGCGCCGAGCTGATCCTGGACGTCGAGCGGCCGGTGGCCGACTGGAAGCCCGTCCGGCCGGGCCCCGGCGTGGACGCGCCCGACACGCTGCTGGTGGCCGACGGGGTGCGGCGGATCGACGCCCGCGTGTGGGTGTCGGACGCCGACGCGCCGATGCCGCTGCCGGGCATCGCGGCCTCGTTCGCGGCGGGCATCGTCCGCTGCGGGCCGGGCGGCGCGGATCTGGCGGCGATCGAGGTCGGCCGTTCGCTGATCAGCGCGTCGCCGTACGCGCCGGAGGTCAAGACGGCGCACGCCGTCTACCGGCCGGGGCGGGCGGCCGACTCCAGCATGGAGGAGCTGTCGCTGGCGCTCCAGCGCCAGGTGACCCAGCTGGAGGTGGACCTGGCCGTCAGGCACCGGGCCGGCACGAGTGACCTGCTGCTGGTCGACGGCCCGCTGCGCGGGCGCACCCACCTGCCCAACACGGTCGGCTACATCAAGACCCACCACACCGCCTACCTGCCGCCGCCGCAGTCGGCGGTCGTGTCGGCGCTCGCGCCGGGGGAGCGCACGCCGGTGTTCCTCATGGGGACGAGCTGGCGGCGGCACGCCTGGTACGTGCGGCTTCCGGTACGGTCCTCGACCCCGTGGGCGGGGATCGCGCGGTGCGAGGCGAGCGCCGAGCTGGAGCCCGCCCAGGTGACGCGGCTGGCCGACGAGCTCACGCTGGCGCTGCCGCCGCTGGCGGGCGTCGACTACAAGGACCCGCGCGCCCCGCAGAACCTCGTCCCGATCGGCGGCCTGGAGAAGCTGCTGCGCCACCATCTGGGCGACCCGCGCCTGCTCTACCGGGCGTTGCGCACGGCCTCACAGGAGTAGACCGGCTAGGGCGTGCGTCCGGGCCACCGGCGGTCGACGTAGCGGGCCAGGCCCAGGGCGACGGTCTCGACCGGCTGGTCGGCGCGGCGGACCGGGATGGCCAGGGCGGTGCGCAGCCGCCGGGCCAGGCCGCGTAGCAGGGAGCCGCCGCCCGCGAGGGTGGCGCCGCGCTCGCCGAGGTCGGCGGCCAGTTCGGGCGGGCAGTGCTCCACGGCGCGGGCGGCGGCCCGGACGATCGCGTCGACCGGCTGCCTGGTCGCCTCGTAGAGGTCGTGCACCGGGACCGTGACCACGCGCTCGCACCCGGTCTCCGGGTCGTGGCCGTGGACGAGGACCTGGCGGTGCAGCGGCTTCCAGGCGGTGCCGGCGTCGCGTTTGACGGCCTCGGCCTCGCTCTCGCTGATGAGGATGCCGTGCCGGTGTTCGACGAGGCGGGCGATGGCGCGGTTCATGTCGTCGCCGCCGACGCCGGTGGACGCGGCCGTCACCACGTCGCCGCCCGCCAGGACGGCGATCCTGGTGAGGCCGGGGCCGATGTCGACGACCATCGCGCCGGCGGGCTCGTCCAGCGCCACTCCGGCCCCGAGGGCCACCGCCAGCGCGTGCGGCACGAGGACCACGCCGCGCGCGTCGGCCTCGTACGCCAGGTCGCCGAGCGTCCGCGCGACGATCGGCGAGCAGCCGTCGGGCAGGGCCATGACCAGGCGCGGCCTGGTGAACTTGTGCACCCTGTGCACGAAGTGGCGGATGAGGAGCCGGGCCAGCTCGGGGTCTCCCGGCATGCCGCCGCGCACCGGCCAGCAGGTGTCGCCGCAGCAGACGGCCTGGGCGCCGAACCTGACGGCCCGGCCCGTCTCGGGACTTCGCGCGACGGCCGTGGGCTCGTTGAGCACGATGCCCCGGCCTCGTGCGTGGATCTGGGTGCTGACACTGCCGAGATCGATCGCGAGATCCCGGCCGAGCGGGCTCACCATGACCGGAATCTGCCCGCCATCGGGTCAAGGCAACACCAAGGAGCTAGTGCGGCAGCGACTGGCCCATCAGCGCCTGGAGCGTGACGCCGCCCAGCAGGGCGCCGTCGTCGACGACGGCGACGAGCGGGCTGTGCGTGCGGGCCATGAGCGCGGCCAGCTCCAGCAGGGTGGCGTCGCCGTCGGCGATGGGCAGCTCGCGCGGCTGCTCGGGCAGGGTCTCGCGGACCGTGCGCTCGCCGAGGCCGCGCATGAACGCGTCGGCGTGCTCCTCGTCGACGACCCTGGCCAGGGCGGGGTCGTCGAGGCAGTAGCGGGGGACGGCCAGGCGCAGCACCTGGGTGCCGGGCAGGATCGTGCGCGGACGGCCGTCGTCGTCGAGCACGATGAGCCCCGGCAGCCCGTGCTCGGCCAGCAGCCGGGCGGCGTCGGCCGCGCGGGTGTCGAGCGTCACGGTCGGGAAGTCGCTGACGAGATCGCGTGCGCGCACAGGCTCACCCTAACCGCTGGGCGGCCGTCCCGGTTTCGCGCCGTGTGGGCGATCGTGCGAAGCTGTGTACGTCCCTCAACACCAGGAGGTCCTCCATGGCGGAAACACCGGAGCCGGAAGTCAGCGAGACTCCCGAGGACGAGATGAAGCGCAAGTTCCGCGAGGCGCTGGAGCGCAAGCGCAACCAGGCCGCGGGCACGAGCGCGGGTGGCAGGGGCGCCGACGCCGCGAAGATTCACGGGGCACACGGGCCGGCTGCCAGCAAGCGATCTTTCAGGCGCAAGAGCGGCGGCTGAGATCCTGGCGTTTCAGGGGGGTACGGCAATGCCGTGCCCCCCTTTTCTTGACCCTCCTAGGTAGATCTTCGCCTGATTCATGGTGTTACCTTTGCGTTTGTCCGGTTTGGCATATACATTGGGTGGCGTTACCAGGTGGTGACCTAGCCCTTCACCAGGAAGAGGCGGCCACCTGGCGCCGAATCCCTCACGGGAACCGGGGACCCAACTTCTGGGGTGAATCCGGCCCTTCGCGGCCGGTAGGGCATCTCCACGCCCGAACCCGTCAGCTAACCCGGTAGGCGAGATGGAGAGGACACCCTACCTGTGATGTACCGCTGCGTCGTACCCCCAGCCCGCGCCCACTGAGCGGCACCACTTCCCCGAACTTCTCGCGCTCCGCGTAGCGACCGTTTGGCGTTCTGCCCGGCTACGCCCTTCTGAGTGAGCGCTTTTCCCCATTGCCTAACAAAGGACTTTACTTTTTCATGTCTGCTCGTATCGGCATGCGTTCCTTCGCCCTGCTCACCGCCACCGCCGCCGGCGCCCTCGCCTTCGGGGCCGGCGCCGCCCACGCCGACGTCGACGAGAGCCAGAAGGTGCTGCTGAAGGGCGCGACCACCGCGTCCTACTTCTGGGACGACTCCTCCGGCCGCGCCGGTGACACGGGTCTGCCCGCCAGTGGCAAGCCCATGCAGAAGGGCCTGGCCGCCAGCCCGAGCTGGCCGCTGATGACCGAGGGCTACGTCGTCTACAAGGGCAAGAAGATGCCCTTCTTCGTGGGTGACCGCGGTCCCGGCAACCCGTCCAACAACGGCGTCATGCTCGACCTGGACGCCAAGACGTTCGCCGAGCTGACCGGCGGCAAGTTCAACTCCAGCACGCTGATGGTCGACGGCAACGGCGGCAAGGGCCACATCGAGGTCCAGTACGTCATCACCAAGTGGGGCGACGGCGTGGGCAAGAAGAACCACCCCGTGGCCTTCTCGACCGGCGCCTGGTCCCGCGTGGACCGCAACCCGGCCCAGCCGCCGACCATCCTGGCGGAGAAGAAGACCGAGGAGAGCAAGCCCCGCGTCGAGGCTCCCGGCAGCGGCGGCGTCGCTCCGGCCGCGTACACCGCGAGCGAGCGCCCCGCGGGCGGCGGCTCCAAGCCCGCCGCCGCGGCGGCCGGCGAGGAGACCGGTGGCGTCGGTGGCGCCGTGCTGGCCGGCGGTCTCGCCCTGGCCGGTGGCGGCGTGATCCTCGGCCGCGACCGGCTCCGCAAGCTGATGGGCCGCTGACCCTGACGGGCAGCTGACCCAGCAAGGAGCTCAGGCGTCCGAGCCGTCCCCCGGCCGGGCGCCTGAGCCTTCCGCATGGGTGGCCGGGCGTGCTTTACGCGGGACGAATTAGAAGGTAATTCTAGTATCCGTGACCACCCACGCCTCGGCGAACGGCATCGACCTCGCCTACGAGAGCTTCGGCTCACCTGACGGGCGCCCGCTCCTGCTCATCATGGGGCTGGGCGCCCAGCTCATCCACTGGGACGACGACCTCTGCACGGCCCTGGCCGGCCAGGGGCATCACGTCGTCCGGTTCGACAACCGCGACGCCGGTCTGTCCACGCACTTCCACGAGGCGGGCGTGCCCGACTTCCGGGGCGCCGCCCCGTACCTGCTGGACGACATGGCCGACGACGCCGCCGGGCTCATGGACGCGCTCGGCTGGCCCGCGGCGCACGTCATGGGCGCGTCGATGGGCGGCATGATCGCCCAGACGCTGGCCGTGCGCCACCCGGAACGGGTGCTCACCCTCACCTCGATCATGTCGACCACCGGCCCCGCGGTCGCCCCGCCGACCGAGGCCGCGGGCGCGGTGCTGTTCGGCGCGCCGCCGGCCGACCGGGAGGCGGTCCTGGCGCAGGCGCTCAAGACCTGGTCGGTGATCGGCTCGCCGGGCTACGAGATGGACCGCGAGCGCGTCCTGCGGCTGGCCGGCCTGGCCTTCGACCGCTGCTTCGACCCGCCGGGCACGGCCCGCCAGCTCGCCGCGATCATGGCCTCCGGCGACCGCACCGAGGGCCTGGCGGCCGTCAAGGTGCCGACGCTGGTCGTGCACGGCGAGGACGACCAGCTCGTCCCGGTCGAGGGCGGGCGCGCCACGGCGGCGGCCATCGATGGGGCCGAGCTGCTGACGTTCCCTGGCATGGGGCACGACCTTCCCCGCCCGCTCTGGCCCGAGATCGTCGCCGCCGTGACGCGGCTCACCTCCCGCGTGTGACGGTGGCTCGTGCCCGCCGCGCCCCGGGCACGAGCCACCGGGTCTCAGACCTCCAGCTTCTCCTCGATGGCCCGGAGCTGGTGCCTGGCCAGGGCCAGGTTGGCCCGGCTCCGGTCGAGGGCCAGGTAGAGGAACAGGCCCTTGCCGCCGCGCCCGGTCAGCGGCCGGATGATGTGATACTGGCCGCTGAGCGAGATGAGGATGTCCTCGATCGCGTCCTTGAGCCCGAGCGAGTCCATCGTGCGCAGCTTGGCCTTGACGACCTCGGTGTTGCCGGCCGCCGCCACCTGGAGGTCCAGGTCCTTGGAGCCGC
The DNA here is from genome assembly GCF_053590035.1 of Nonomuraea sp. NPDC003214. Lineage (NCBI taxonomy): Bacteria > Bacillati > Actinomycetota > Actinomycetes > Streptosporangiales > Streptosporangiaceae > Nonomuraea > Nonomuraea sp. NPDC003214. The sequence goes on from NZ_JBSFSX010000002.1 coordinate 532,902, forward strand.
CGAGCGTGCCCAGCGCCATGCCGCTGCCGTGGTCGACGATCGCCGCGCCGATCGAGCCGTCGATCGTCATCATCTCCTTGAGCGAGATGTCCATGCCGGCCATGTCGTCCTCCGTTCGTTGTGATCGTCCCGGCGTGAGCGGTCCTCACGCCAGTTCTTCCAGCGCCTTCCTCAGCCGCAGCAGCAGGGCCACGTCCACCTGCTGCCTGGGCTCCGCGGGCTCCCCGGCGCCCTGCGGGCCCGGCTTCGGCTGCCGCTTGGCGCGTCTGGGCAGGGCGGCCCGCTCGTCGGGGAGCAGCAGCCCGGCCGCGGCCAGCCGCCGCACCGCGAGCATGACCGCGTAGCCCGTCCGGCCCAGCCGCCTGGCCAGGTCGAGCGGCGTGGCCTCCTGGTCGGCGGCGACCACGACCTCCCACTGCACGTCGGTGAGCGTCACGCCCTGCCCGCGCAGCCGGGGCGAGACCCGTACCGGTGCGGTGTCGACGGCGGCGTCGGGCCAGACGCTCGCCAGGTGGGCGCGGCGGCGCGCGCACTCGCGCACCAGCCCCGCCACGTCGAAGTACCAGCGCCCGCCCAGCCAGTGCCGCTCGCCCGGCCGGAACTTCGGCCGCGGCCCCGCCGCGGGCAGCAGGAAGAACGCCGCGTCCAGCACCGCGCCGAGCACGCAGTACTGCAGCTCGCCGAGCGTGACCGGCCCCTCCCGCAGCAGCCGCTCGCACCCGCCGTCGGCCTGCGTGCGCCGCAGCGCGGCCTCCGACACGCGCCCCCGGGAGGCGAGCAGCCGCTCGGCGCCCGGCGTGCGGGCGCATTCCATGTACGTGATCCGCCCGGCGTCGAGGTAGATCGTGCCGGCCCGGCCGACCCGCAGCGCGCCCGTGGAGCGTTCGCGGGCCAGTCCGGCCAGGTGCGTGTCCAGGGGTGGCATGCCGTCACGCCAGCAGTTCGGCGGAGATGGCGCGCAGCCGGTGCCGCGCCAGGGCGATGTTCGCGCGTTCGAGGTCCAGCCGGACGTAGATCACCAGCGGCCCGTCGAAGAGCGTGTCCAGCGGGCGCAGCAGGTGGTGGCCCTTGTCCGTGGTGATCAGCACGTCCTCGACGCGCACGGTGTCGCCCGGGCAGGCGCGCGCCAGCCCGTCGACGGTGGCGCGCAGCGTCTCCGTCAGCGCGGCGGCGGACTTCTCCGCGTCCGCGCCGGGCGGGATGGCGCTGGCGGCCACCGCCATGCCGCTCGTGTGGTCCACGAGCATCGCGTCCAGCGCTCCCGGTATCGCCATGACCTCGGTCAGGCAGCCGTCCAGTCCCAGCACGCGATCAGCTTAGGGAGAGCGGACTGACAGCAATTTCCACAAGATAAGGATCTATATGGCCCGGAGTAAGAAAAACCCAACCGCGACGGATTTATCGTGCCATTGTGGAATTTAATTCATATTCGGAGTCTCGTCCGGCAGTAAAGCCTTCTCGTCAGGCTTGAACACCAGCACGTTGTCCACGTACGACTTGACCGCCGCCGCCAGCCCGACGTCGCCCCCCTCGGCCTCCGACAGGTACCACCGGTGGTCCAGGATCTCGTGGAAGAGCTGGGCGGTCTCCAGCTTGCCGCGCAGCTCGGCGGGGATGGCCGCGAGCGTGGGCTGGAACACCTCGGCCAGCCACCGGTGCGCCACGATGGCCTCGTCCTCGTGCCGCAGCCCCTTGGCCACGCGGAACCCGTCGAGGTCGTTGAGCAGCCGCCGCGCCTGGTTCTCCTCGGCGTCCAGGCCGGTCAGCCGGAGCAGCCGCCGCTGGTGGTGACCGGCGTCGACGACCTTGGGGCGGACGATGAGCCGCCCGGTGCCGACCTTGCGCCGGACCATCATCTCGGCCACGTCGAAGCCGAGCAGGTTGAGCCGCCGGATGCGCTGCTCGACGCGGTGCCAGTCGACCTCCTCGATGATCTCGTCCTGGGTGATCTCCGCCCACAGCCGGTGATAGCGGTTGACCACGTCCTCGGCGGTCTCCATCGGGTCGATCGACGGGTGCAGCAGCCCGCCGGCCTCCAGGTCGAGCATCTCGCCGAAGATGTTCGTGTGCGCCGCGTCGATGTCGCCGAGCCGCTGGCCCTCGCTGATCATCGGGTGCATCTCGCCGGTCTCCGCGTCGACCAGGTAGGCGGCGAACGCGCCCGCGTCCCGGCGGAACAGCGTGTTGGACAGCGAGCAGTCGCCCCAGAAGAACCCGTTCAGGTGCAGCCGCACCAGCAGCACCGCGAGCGCGTCCAGCAGCCGGGTGAGCGTGTCGGGCCGCAGCGTGCCGGACATGACGGCCCGGTAGGGGAGCGAGAACTGCAGGTGCCGGGTGATCAGCGCCGCGTCCAGCCCCTCGTCGCGGCCGGTGACGTACGCGACTGGCTCGACGGCGGGGGCGTCGAGCCGGGCCAGGTCCCACAGGAGCTGGTACTCGCGCTTGGCGTAGCGCTCGCTGATCTCCTTGATCGCGTACACCTTGCCGGAGAGCCGGGCGAAGCGCACCACGTGCCGCGAGATGCCGCGCGGGAGGTCGACGAGATGGTGCTGGGGCCACTGTTCGAGGGGAAGCTCCCAGGGGAGCCTGATCAGGTCGGGATCGCCTAGCGCGCCGGTGATCTGAAGGGGCATTTGCTCAGGATATTGTGCGTTGGTGGACGACTTTCTCAATTGGTACTTTTCCGGACGTCCGGTCGTCGCCAGCACTCTCGGGGCCGACGGCTACGACCACACGCTCGGCGACTTCACCGCCGAGGGCTTCACCGCCCGCGAACGCGAGCAGGTGCTCTGGCTGCAGCGCCTGCGCACCCGCGAGGCGGCCACCCTGGACGACGCGATCGACCGCGACCTGGTCCTGTCCCATCTGAGAGGGTCCATCGCCCTGGCCAACTGGGCCGAGTGGCGCCGCGACCCCGCCGCCTACCTGGCGCCGGTCTTCTCCTCCTTCTTCACGCCCTTCCAGCAGCGGCTCAAGCCAGAGCCCGAGCTGGTGGCCGCCGCGATCTCCCGGCTGGCCGAGGTGCCCGGCGTGCTCGCCGCCTGCCGCGCCAACCTCGACCCCGTCCTGGCCGCGCCCCTGCTCGTCGAGCGCGGGCTCAAGCAGGCGCGCACCGGCCGCGCGTTCCTCACCGAGACCGTCCCCGGCATGGTCGCCGACCCCGACCTGCGCGCCAAGCTGGCCGACGCCGCCGCCCCGGCCGCCGACGCCTTCGACGACCTCGTCGCTTTCCTCGACGGCTTCTCCTGCGGCGGCACCTGGCGGATGGGCGAGCACCTCTACAGCACGCTACTGCGCGAGCGCGAACTGCTCGGCTACGGCGCCGCCGAGCTGCACGAGAAGGGCAAGGCCGCCTGGGACTCCCTCGACGAGCGGATGCGCGAGGTGTCGGTGCGCGTCAACGGCTCCCAGGACTGGCGGGCCGCCATGGAGACGCTGATGGACGACCACCCGGCGACCCTGGAGGAGATGCGCGCCGAGTACGAGGCCGAGACGCTGCGCGCCCGCGACTTCGTCCGCGACCGCGACCTCGTCACCTTCCCCGAGGGCGAGGAGTGCCTGGTCCTGCCGTCGGCCGTCTACACCCGGCCCGTCCTGTCGGTGGCCCACTACCTGGCCCCGCCGCCCCTCACCAGCTCACGCACCGGCGTCTTCTTCGTCCCGTACACGCCCGACGGGTTCACCCCCGAGCAGGTACGGCAGCGCCTGCGGACCAACAGCCGGGCCCAGATGCCCTCGATCGCCGTGCACGAGGCGTACCCGGGGCACCACTGGCACCTGTCGCACATGGCGGCCAACCCGCGCGCGGTGCGCAAGGTGTTCAGGACGCCGTACTTCAGCGAGGGGTGGGCGCTCTACGTCGAGAAGCTGCTGCACGAGCAGGGCTACTTCGACACGCCCGCGACCGAGCTGGCCCACCTCGACTGCCGGATCTTCCGCGCCGCCCGCATCGTCGTCGACACCGCGCTGCACTGCGACGACATGACGATCGAGCAGGCCGAGACGTTCATGGCCACCAAGGCGTCGCTGTCGCCCGGCACCGCCCAGGGCGAGGTCAACCGCTACTGCGCCTGGCCCACGCAGGCGCCGTCCTACCTGACCGGGGCGATCGAGATCGACCGCATCCGGGAGTCGTACCAGGGGTCGCTGAAGTCCTTCCACGACCGGATCGCGGGCTCCGGCGGGCTGCCGCTGGGGCTGGCGGAGATCGCGGCTAACGGCGCGGGAACCGTGGCGGGTTGAGCGCGCGCTCGACCACGGCGGCGAGCTGGTCCTCGGTGAGGACGGTCGGCTCGCCCACGCCGAGGCCGCGCACGTAGACCTCGCACAGCCACTCCAGCAGACGGGCCGCCTCGAACGCCTCCTCCAGGGTCGCGCCGATGGTCACGCCGCCGTGGTTGGCCATCAGCGCGGCCCGCTTGCCCGCCAGCGCCTCGCGCACGCCGGCGGCCAGCTCGGGCGTGCCGTAGGTGGCGTACGGGGCGACCTTGACCGTGCCGCCGAGCGTCAGCGCGTTGTAGTGCACCGGCGGCAGCTCGGTCATCGTCGTGGCCACCACGGTGCCGAACATCGAGTGGGTGTGGACGACGGCCCGCGCGTCGGTCGTCCCGTAGATCGCCAGGTGCATGGGCGTCTCGGAGGACGGCTGCAGCTCGCCCTCCAGCAGGAATCCCTCGACGTCGACGACCGGGCACATGTCGGGGGTGAGCCGGTCGAGCGCCGCCCCGGACGGCGTCACCGCGACCCGGTCGCCGTCGCGCACGCTCAGGTTGCCCGACGTGCCGATGACCAGGCCGAGCTCGACGGCTCTGCGGCCGTAGGCGCACAGCTCCTCGCGCAGGTTCATGCCCGGCAACCTAGTCGGTCGTCCGACTTACGGCTAGAGCTGGTCGACGAACTGCAGGAGCAGCCGCTCCAGGTCCACCCGGCGCAGCCGCTCGGGGTAGAGCAGCAGGTGCAGGCTGAGCCCGTCGACCAGGGCGAGCAGCTGCTCGGTCACGTCGTCGAGGTTGGCCTCGGTGGTCAGCTCGCCCGCGAGCCTGGCCTGGGCGAGCAGGGCGCGCACGGCGGTGCGCAGCTCGGCGGCCTCGGCCCGCTGCACGTCGGCCAGGAGCTCGGAGGCCAGGCTGCGGCTCCAGAAGCTCACCTCCAGGCGCGTCTCCTGGGTGCGCTCGGCGTCCAGCGGCAGGTTGTCGAGCAGCAGCTCGCGCAGCGCGGCCAGCCCGGACACGCCCTCGACCTTGCGCGCCAGGCGCTCGCGGATGCGCTGGTGCGACTGGCGCAGCGCCGAGAGCAGGATCTCGTCCTTGTCGGTGAAGTAGTGCGCCAGGACGCCGTTGGAATAGCCGGCCTCCTTGGCGATCGCGCGGGTGGTGGCGGCGTCGATGCCGTCCCTGACGATCACCCGGCGGGCCGCCGACAGCACCTCGCGGCGGCGCTGCTCATGGTCGACGATCTTCGGCATGGGCCCCTCCTTCGTCCCGTCCCCAGCATATTGACTTTTTATTCGGACGTCTGTCTATTTAGTCCATGACCGTCGTCACGGTCGGCGTGCACATCGTCGACATCCTCGCCAGGCCCGTCGAGCGCATCCCCGACGGGCAGGACACCGTCCTGGTCGACCAGATCAGGCTGACCGCCGCGGGCGCCGCCGCCGGGACCGCCGTCGACCTGGTCAAGCTGGGCCACGAGGTCGTCTCGATGGGCGCCGTCGGCGACGACGAGCTCGGCGACTTCCTGATCGCCACCATGACCAGGCGCGGCGTGGACGTCACCCGGCTGGCCCGCCGGCCCGGCGAGCAGACGGCCGCCTCCATCCTGCCGATCAGGCCCGACGGCGGCCGGCCCAGCTTCCACGTGCCCGGCGCCAACCTCGGCCTCACGCCCGCCGACCTCGACACCGAGGCGCTGCGCGCCGCCCGCGCGATCCATCTCGGCGGCGTGGACGTGACGTTCGGCCTCGGCGACCCGGCGTTCTTCGCGCTGCTCGACGAGGTCCGCGCCGGCGGCACGATCGTCACGATGGACCCGCTGTCGGAGATGGCCGACCTGCTCGGCCCGGCGCGGGCCTTCCTGCCGCACGTCGACTACGTGCTGCCCAACGACGCCCAGGCGCTGCTCATGACCGGCGAGCGCGACGTGCGGGCCGCCGCCGCCGCGCTGCTGGCCGACGGGCCGCGCGGCGTCCTGGTGACGCTGGGGGCGGGCGGCAGCCTCGTCGTCACCGCCGAGGCCGACGAGCTCGTCCCGGCGCTCGACACGCCGGTGGCCGACACCACGGGCTGCGGCGACGCGTACTGCGCGGGCTTCATCACCGGCCTGCTGCACGGGCGGGACGTGCGCACGGCGGCCCGCTGGGGCACCGCGGCGGCGGGCCGCGTCGCCACCGGGCTCGGCTCCGACGCCGGCCTGAAGGACCTCGACTCGACCCTGGCCCTCCTCACCTGAAGGAAGCTCCATGACTGACGCCGAACTCCGGCAGCGGGCGCTGAAGGTCGTCCCCGGAGGCATGTACGGGCACCTCAACGCGGCCATCTTCGCCCCGGGCTACCCGCAGTTCTTCGAGCGCGGCGAGGGCTGCCGGCAGTGGGACGCGGACGGGCGCGAGTACATCGACTTCATGTGCAGCTGGGGCCCCGTCGTGCTGGGCCACCGGCACCCGCGCGTGGAGGAGGCCGCGGCGAAACAGCTCGCCCGCGGCGACTGCCTCAACGGGCCGGGGCCGATCATGGTGGAGCTGGCGGAGCTGCTGGTCGACACCGTGCCGAGCGCCGACTGGGCGATGTTCTCCAAGAACGGCACCGACGCCACCACCCAGGCGCTCATGGTCGCCAGGGCCGCCACCGGGCGCGCCAAGGTGCTCATGGCGCACGGCGCCTACCACGGCGCCGACCCGTGGTGCACGCCCTCCACCGCGGGCACGACCCCGAACGAGCGGACCGACCTCGTCGAGTTCGCCTACAACTCGCTGGAGTCGCTGGAGGCCGCCGCGGCCACCGTCGAGGGCGACGTGGCGGCGATCATCGTGACGCCGTTCAAGCACGACTCGTTCGAGGACCAGGAGCTGGTGGAGCCCGCGTTCGCGCGCGGCGCGCGGGCGCTGGCCGACCGGCTCGGGGCCGCGCTGGTGATCGACGACGTGCGGGCCGGGTTCCGGATCGACCTGCGCGGGTCGTGGGAGCCGTACGGGGTCAGGCCCGACCTGACGGCCTGGTCGAAGGCGATGGCCAACGGCTACCCGATCGCCGCCGTGACCGGGACCGACGCGCTGCGCGGCGCGGCGCAGTCGCTGTACTCGACGGGGTCGTTCTGGTTCTCGGCGGTGGCCATGGCGGCGGCCAAGGCCACGATCGAGACGCTGCGCGACACCTCCGGCATCGCCCACATGGAACGGACCGGGACCCTGCTGCGCGAGGGCCTGTACGCGCAGGCCACGGCGCACGGGTTCGCCGTGAGGCAGACCGGGCCGGTGACGATCCCGTGGCTGAGCTTCGACGGCGACGCCGACCTGTCCACGGCCCTGTACTGGAGCGACGCCTGCCTGCGCCACGGGGTCTACGTGCACCCGTGGCACAACTGGTTCATGTCGGCCGCCCACACCGACGAGGACGTGGCCCGCGCCCTGGAGGGCACCGACCTGGCCTTCGCCGAGACCCGCGCGCACCTAGAGGCGACCGCGCGACTCTGAGGCGGCCCACTCGAACACGCCCCTGGCCATCAGCGACGCCTCCCGCGCGGCCCTGGCGGCGAAGACCTCGGCGCGCACCCGGTGCACGCCCGTGTCGTCCGGAGCGGCCTGCGCGGCCATCTCGGCCAGATGGCCCGCCAGGCGGTCGTCGCCGTCCGAGAGGGCCCTCAGAGCCGCGTCCGCGAGCACCTGGGGGCCGCCGGACAGCTCCGCCACCGCCTTGGCCAGGACGGCGTCCGGGGCGGGCTTGAGCCGGGCCGGGTTGCCGTCGTACCAGCCGCCGTAGAGCCGCCACAGGTTGCGCACCACGAACTCGGGCTCGTCGTAGCGGGCCCGCAGGTACGGCCGGTCGGCCAGGTGGGCGGGCGGCCGTACGGCGTGGACGATGTCGTCGAGCCGGACGCCCGCGTTGAGCAGGTCGAGCGTCTGGGCGACCAGCGACTCCAGCCACTCGGCGGTCTCCAGCAGCGCCTGCCGGACGCGGTCGCGGCCGAAGACCGGCGCGCCGTGGCCGGGCAGCATGATCTCGGCGTCCAGGGCGGCCATCCGGCGCAGCGCGTGCGCCCACTCGCGCGGGTAGCGCTGCGTCTTCTGCGGGTTGCCGCAGTTGGGCGTCACCCAGACGAACAGGTCGCCGGGCAGCAGCAGGCGGTGTTCGGGCACGTAGGCGACGGTGGCGTCGTCGGTCTCGCCCTTGGCGTGGAACAGCTCGAAGGTGAGCCCGCCGAGCCGCACGGTGAGGGCGTCACGGTAGGTGACGTCGGGGTGGCGGTAGGCGGTGGGCCAGCGCAGGTTGCTTGCCTGGAACTGCCGCTGATTGATGACCGCATTGTAACCATTAGTGAGCAAATATCGTTGGAATCGGTCCAGCACCGCCTCGTGGGCGTACACCGTCGCCCTGGGGCCCGACTCCTCGAAAGGCCCGGTTCCGAAGACGTGGTCGATGTGCCCGTGGGAATAGAACACCGCGGACAGCGGCGCCCGGCTCCACGCCCGGACGTCCTCGTGCAGCCTGCCCGCCGAGAACGGGCTGCCGGTGTCGAACAGCGCCAGCGAGCCCTCGGTCTCGAAGGCGGTCACGTTGCCGAAGCCGGACCACCACCCCAGGCCATCGCCTATATTGACGACACCCCGGCCACCCTGTCCCATGTCCACGATGCTGTCGTCGGCGTCGCCGCGCCAGACCCTGTCCGCGTACTCCTCGATCATGCGGACCACTCTGCTTCTAGAATCCGGTTCTAGGCAAGGGATCACGGCAAGGTCACGTCTCGATTGCACCCTCTTGACGCGTATCCAGGTGCGTTCGTACGTTCGGGCGCACGTTTAGGAAACTTTCCTAATTCGGTCCCTTCTCTTCAGGAGCCCCCCATGACCCACCCGGGAGAGATCACGCGGCGCCAGCTTCTGCGCCGGATCGGCCTCACCGCGTTCGTCGCAGGTCCCGGCGCGGGACTGCTGAGCGCTTGCGCGACGGCCGGCGGGGGCGGTACCCCGTCTTCTGCGGCCCCCGCCACGACGCTGGCAACCTCGGCCGACCCGAAGAACCCCTTCGGCGTCGACCCGAACAAGCCGCTCGAGGTAACGATCTTCAGCGGCGGCTACACCGACGCCTACGCCAAGGAGATCCACGAGCCGCTGTACAAGAAGGCGTTCCCCGGTGCCACGATCAAGCACAACGCCACCCAGCAGATCGGCATCCAGCTCCGCCCGCGCTTCGTCAGCGGCGACGCGCCGGACGTGATCAACAACTCCGGCCCCGAGTCGATGGACCTCGTGGCGCTCGCCGGCCAGGGTCACCTGGCCGACCTCACGGCGCTGTTCGACGCGCCCTCCTACGACGACCCGAGCAAGAAGGTCCGCGACACGGTCACCCCGGCCGTGATCACCAACGCCAAGATCGACGGCAAGGACCTGGTGCTCAACTACACCGTGTCCCACCGGGCCCTGTGGTACAACGCCCGGCTCTTCGAGCAGAAGGGCTGGACCGTGCCGAAGACCTGGGCCGAGTTCACCGCCCTGGGCGAGCAGGCGAAGAAGGAGGGCATCGTCCTGTTCGCCTACCCCGGACAGGTCGGCCCGTACTACCAGACGTGGAACATGCTCTACACGGCCGCCAAGATCGGCGGCAACCAGGTCATCATCGACATCGACAACCTCGTCGACAACGCCTGGCTCGCCGACCCGGTCAAGAAGGCCGTCGCAGCCTGGGTCGACATCCAGGCGAAGTACGGCGACAAGGCGTACTTCGGCCTCGACCACACGCAGACGCAGGTCAAGCAGCTCCAGAACAAGGTGCTGTTCTACCCGACCGGCTCGTGGATCGAGAACGAGATGGTCAAGGACATCCCGGACGACTTCGAGTACGCCATCGCCCCCATCCCCGACGTGACCCCCAGCGACGTCATGCCGTACGGCGCCATCCAGGTCGGCGTGGGCGAGAACTTCGTCGTCGGCGCCAAGGGCAAGAACCCCCAGGGCGGCCTCGAGTACCTGCGCATCATGCTGTCGAAGGAAGGGGCCAAGGGTTTCACCCAGAAAACCCAGAACCTCACCGTCGTCAACGGCGCCGCCGAGGGCGTCGACCTGCCCGCCGCGCTCCGGAGCGCCGCCAAGGCCCAGGACGCCGCCGGTCAGAACATCATCACCGACGCCCGGTTCGAAGGCTGGTACAAGGAGCTCTTCGACTACGCCACCGAGCAGATGAACGTGGTCATGGCCGGGCGCAGCACCCCCGAGGAGTTCTGCGTCAACGTGCAGAAGAAGGCCGACGAGATCAAGAAGGATTCGAAGGTCTCCAAGCAGACGCGGAGCGAATAGTTCGATGGAGCGGCTGCGCAAGTACGGATTCATCGCCGGGTTCCTGATCGTCCCCGTCGTCCTCTACTCGGTCTTCGTGATCAGCCCGTACATCCAGGCATTCCAGATCTCGCTGACCGACTGGGACGGGTACGCGGCGAGCCCGGCCTACGTGGGACTGGAGAACTTCGCCAAGCTCTTTGACGACGACGCGTTCTGGCAGGCGTTGCGCAACCACGGGATCCTGCTGCTGGTGCTGCCGCTCGCGACCATCGTCATCGCGCTGTTCTTCTCCTTCCTCATCAACCTGGGCGGAGGGTCGCACGGCGCGGGGATGCGCGGCATCTGGGGGTCGAAGTTCTACCGCGTCGTGTTCTTCTTCCCCCAGGTGCTGGCCGTGGCCGTGGTCGGCGTGCTCTTCAGGGCCATCTACCGGCCCGACGAGTACGGCGTCGTCAACGGGGTGCTGATCAAGCTGGGCTTCGACCCGGTGGGCTGGCTCGTCGAGCCCAGCATCGCCCTGTGGGCGGTCATCGCGGTGATGGTCTGGCAGGCCGTCGGCTTCTACGTGGTGCTGTTCTCGGCGGGCATGGCGGCCATCCCGAAGGACTACTTCGAGGCGGCCGCCCTCGACGGGGCCGGCCGGTTCCGGCTGTTCTTCTCCATCACGCTGCCCCTGCTGCGCGACACCGTCCAGGTCGGCTGGGTCTACCTGGGCATCGCCGCGTTCGACGGCTTCGCCCTGATCCAGGTGCTCACCGGTGACAAGGGCGAGCCCGACGGCACCACGCACGTGCTGCCCGTGCAGATCTGGAAGACCGCCTTCAACTACAGCGAGTACGGATACGCCTCCGCGATGGGCGTGGCGCTGTTCTTCCTCACGGTCACGTTCGCGGTGCTGACGCTGCGCACCACCCGGCGCGAAAGGATCGAGTACTGATGGCCACGCGTCGTCGCCGCCTGTCGAGGCCCCGGCCGAGCCTGCTCAGCGGGCTGTCCCACGTCGCGCTGGTCATCTGGGCGCTGCTGATCATCCTGCCGCTGCTGTGGACGTTCCTGGCCTCGTTCAAGAACAACGCCGAGATCTTCGGTGACGCGCTGCAGCTCCCGGGCGCGCTGCGGTGGGAGGCGTGGGGGCGGGCCTGGGACAAGGCCCACGTCGGGCGCTACCTGCTGAACACGGTGATCGTGGTCTTCTTCAGCACGCTGGGCACGATGGTGTTCGGGTCGATGGCCGCCTACGTGCTGGCGCGCTACCGGTTCCCCGGCAACCGGCTGATCTACTACTTCTTCGTGGCGGGCATGGCGTTCCCGGTGTTCCTGGCGCTCGGGCCGCTGTTCTTCGTGGTGCAGCAGGTCGGCCTGCTCTACACGCACACGGGCCTGGTGCTGGTCTACATCGCCTACTCGCTGCCGTTCACGGTCTTCTTCCTGGCCGCCTTCTTCCGGGGGCTGCCGGAGTCGGTGGCCGAGGCGGCCAGGATCGACGGGGCCTCCCATACGCGGACGTTCTTCCAGATCATGGTGCCGATGGCCAAGCCCGGCCTGATCAGCATCACCATCTTCAACGTGCTCGGCCAGTGGAACCAGTATCTGCTGCCGCTCGTGCTCGTCGCCCGCGACGAGGAGGACTGGGTCATCACCCAGGGCATCGCCAGCATCTCCACGCTGGCGGGCGCCGACGCCGACTGGCCGAGCCTGTTCGCCGCGCTCAGCATGACGATCCTGCCGGTGCTCGTCGTGTACGTCATCTTCCAGCGCCAGATCCAGTCGGGGCTCGGCGCGGGGGCGCTGAAGTAACGTGGCCTCATGGACGTCGAGCAGAAGCTGCGCGAGCTGCCCCGGTGGCGGCGCGAGGGTGACGAGATCAGGCGCACGGTCAGCGCGCCCGACTTCCCCACGGCCATCCGGATCGTCGACGAGATCGCGGTCCGGGCCGAGGAGCTCAACCACCATCCCGACATCGACATCCGCTGGCGCGACCTGCATCTCGCGCTGACCACGCATGATCAGGGCGGCCTCACCGAGCTCGACTTCACCCTGGCCGCCCTGATCGACGACATCGCCGCGAAACACGGTGCGTAGCCGAGCGGCTACTGGTTAGAGTGGTGCCCTCGCCGAGCCCGGACCGTACGGGCTCCCGGACCGGGGGATCTCCATGCGCGTGCCCGCACTCCTGCTCGTCCTGCTCGCGGCCGGCTGCGCGGGCTCCCCGCCGCAGCTCGCGCACGCCCCCGACCCCGGCGACGTGCGCCTGACCGGCGGCGGCGAGCTCACCGACGGCGACACCGCCGCCATCGCCTACGACCGCAAGCTCGTCCCGGCCGGCGCGCAGGCCAGCGTCACCGCCGAGTCCACCGGCGGGCAGACGCTCACCTCCCTCGTCGTCGAGGGGCTGCTGCCGACCCGCCCCTACGGCGCCCACCTGCACACCAAGCCCTGCGGCAAGACCGGCGAGGACGCCGGCCCCCACTACCAGCACGAGCCCGGCCAGGCCAGCGTGCGCAACGAGGTGTGGCTCGACTTCACCACCGACAGCTCGGGGGCCGGCCGCGCCACGGCGCGCAACGCCTGGTCGCTCGACTCGGGCAGGCTGCCCGGCTCCCTGGTGATCCACGCCCGCCACACCACGTCCTCGGGCCCCGACGCGGGCGCGGCGGGCGACCGGCTGGCCTGCGTGACGCTCAAGTGAGCGCGTGACGGCGCCTGATCACGACCGTGACCACGGCGATGAGCGCCACGCCCAGCGGGAGCGCGCCCAGCACCAGCGCCTGACGCCACACGCCGCGCGCCCCGGTCGGCAGCGCCCGGTCACCGGCCGGCGTCAGCGCGGCGGGGAAGACCTCGCCCGCCTCGGCGTCCGGCACGGTGGCGACGACGATCGGCGCCTTCGACCGGTCGTCGAACACGAAGGACGCCCGGCAGTCGTAGCGCCCCTGGCCCAGGGCCTGGCACGACACGACCGTCGCGGTGCCGGGCGTCCCGGCGTGGCCGAGCGCCACCTTCAGCTCCGGCAGCGCGACCAGGACGACGGTGGCCGCCAGCCAGATCAGCAGGGCTCCCGGGATCAGCAGCCCCAGCAGCCGCCCGGCGACCGCCGGGGCGGTGGTGGGTTGCGTGGTGAGTTCCGTGGTGAGTTCCGTGGTGAGTTCCGTACGTGACACGCCGCCCACCCTGCCGCCGGGCGCTTGGAAGTCACCTGCATACCGCTGACCTCGTCGCGGCCCCGGTCAGGAGTGGCCGGCGGGGATGGTGCCGAGCCGGCCCGCCTGGAAGTCCTCGAAGGCCTGGACGAGCTCGGCGCGGGTGTTCATGACGAACGGGCCGTAGTGGGCGACCGGCTCGCCGATCGGCGCGCCGCCCAGCACGATCACCTCCAGCGTGTCCTTGGCGGTCAGCGTGATGCTCTCGCCGTCGGTGGTGAGGCCGGGCCGGTTGCCGAAGCCGTTGAACACCGCGAGCTGGCCGCCGTGCAGGGGCCGCCGGTCGGCGCCCGCCGTGCCGCGCCCCGACAGGGCGTAGGCCAGCGCGTTGAAGTCCTTGCGCCACGGCAGCGTGAGCCGGCCGCCGGGGCTGATCGTGGCGTGCAGCAGCGTGATCGGCGTCTGCGTGCTGCCGGGCCCGGAGTGGCCGGCCAGGTCGCCGGCGATCAGGCGCACCAGCGCGCTGCCGTCGTGGCTGCTGAGCAGCACCACGGACGAGCGCCCGATGTCCTGATACTTCGGCGCGGTCATCTTCTTGGCGCCGGGCAGGTTGACCCACAGCTGGATGCCGTGGAACAGCCCGCCCTGCTGCACCAGCCACTCCGGCGGCGCCTCCTTGTGCAGGATGCCGGCCCCGGCGGTCATCCACTGGGTGTCGCCGTTGGTGATCGAGCCGCCGCCTCCGTTGGAGTCGAGGTGGTCCATCACCCCGTCGATCATGTACGTGACCGTCTCGAAGCCCCGGTGCGGATGCCAGGGGGTGCCCTTGGGCTCCCCGGCCGCGTAGTCGACCTCGCCCATCTGGTCCATCATCACGAACGGGTCCAGGTAGGCGGGCTTGATCGCGGCCAGCGCCCGGCGCACCGGGAAGCCCTCGCCCTCGAAGCCGCTGGGCGCCGTCTCGACGGCCAGCACCTTGCGCTGCGGCGTCCCGGCCACCGGCTCGGGCAGGCGGGGGAGGGTGAGGAGGTTGTCGACGGTCACGGCGGGCATCTCGGGCTCCTTACGGCCGGGGATCGTGCTCCGGTCAACCCAGTTTAGTTTTCAACTATTCCACCATGAGCCCGAACGCGCCCCGCGCCAGCGCCAGGAGCTCCTGGCCCGCCCGGTCGTCGTCGAGCGGCGCGCCCGGGTTCACCGCCATGAGCGTCACGACGTACCTCCTGCCGTCCCGGGTGGTGGCGCTGAAGCTCATGTCGAGCAGCCCCGGCTCCGAGCCGCCCTTGTACCAGGCGGTCCGCCACCGGTCCGCCGGCAGCCCGAGCCCGGCGTCGTTCGCCGACATGATCTCGCCGATCCGGCCGTCGTCCAGCTTCGCCAGCCTCGCGTGGGCGCGGCAGACGTCCATCGGTGAGGCGAACCACTCGATCGTGTCCAGCTCGCGCGGACGCGGCCACCCGGCGATCTCCCGCAGCGGCACCTTCGCCACCACGTCCGCCAGGAACGCGCGCCTGCCCCGGGTGTCCTCGGCCAGATAGCGCTCGGCCAGCTTCGGATAGCGGGCGCCCTTGAGCGCGAACAGCTCCCTGGTGGTCAGCAGCGGCTCGTTGCGCCGCTCGTGCCCCTTCGTCCAGGCGCGCATCGTCCGCTCGACCGCCCGCCGGCCGGCCCGGTGCACGAGCAGGTCCGTGGCCGTGTTGTCGCTGATCGAGATCATCAGCTTGGCGGCCTCCAGGACCGTCACCTTGCTGCCGTCGGGCAGGTCCTGCAACCGGCCGGTCGGCAGGCTCTTCAGCTCCGGCGTGATCGTCAGCTTCGTGTCCCAGCGGTAGGCGCCCTTCTTGATCTGCGCGGCCACCGTGCCGAGCACGAACAGCTTGACCATCGACCCCAGCGGCCGGCGCACGCCCGCCGCGACGCCCCGCACCGGACGGCAGGACCGGCCGGTGACCTCGGCCGCGACGAACCCGGTGCGCGGCGCGACCGCGCGCAGCCGCCGCTCCAGCTCGCCCCAGCTCGCCGGCGTGGGCCGCGGCTCCGGCGGCTCGGCCAGCAGCAGCCCGCTGATCAGCCCGGCGCCGTTCACGCCGAGCGTCAGCAGGTAGCGCCTGCCGCCCAGGTCCACGGCGGCCACGAGCGCGCCCGCGTGCTGGACGTGCACCGAGCGCACCTGGATGCCCTTGTAGGCGGCCAGCGCCTCGTTGATCCGCTCGGCGGGGACCGCGGCGAGGAACTCGGGGGCGAAGCGCGCCTCCAGCTCGGCCTGCCCGATCGGCGTCCGCGTGGCGGCGTCCAGCACCCAGCGCAGCGCGTCGCCCAGCGGCGTGTCCGGGATCTCGACGCCCGCGACCTGGGCGGTCCCGGCGTAGGAGACGGGTGCGGCCTGGGCGGGGACGGTCATGGCGGGGACGGCCAGGGCGACGGCGCAGGCGACGGCAGCCAGGCTTCGTGTCCGGTGGTTCATGAGGAAGATCCCTTCCGCTCGACGGATCTCCAGCAAAACGCGGACCGGCCCGCCCGGCCCACCGTGCGGGCCACCGTCCCGGCGGTGCGGACGGCCGTACGAAGTGTGCGGTCAACCGGATGGACGCCGTCCGGAAGGCTTGTGACGATGGTCGGATATGCGTACCAACCTGGCGGCGGTCCTGGCGGCCGCGACCGCGGCCGTGACGCTGGTGGCGGCCACCGTCGCGACGGGCGGGCCCCTCGCCTCACAGGCGGCGTTCGTCGCCGTCGGCCTGATCCTCCCGGCGCTCGGCCTGCTGCTGGCCGTCCGGCGGCCCGACGTGCCCTACGGCAGGCTGCTGCTGGCCGCCGCCGTCTGCTTCGGCGTCGGCCTGTCCGGGGTCGCCCTGGCGGACGTCGCGCCGGGCCTCGCCCGGGCGGCCCTCGCCGCGATGGCCGTCTTCTACGGGCTGAGCTGGGTGTACGTGCCGCTGCTGTTCCCGGAGGGCCGGCTGCCGTCGCGGCGCTGGCGGCCCGTCGCCTGGCTCGCCGGGGTCGCGATCGCCCTGCACGCCGCCGGCAACCTGGCGGTGTCCTTCCTGCCCGGCCGGCCCGTCGACGTGCACGGCCCCGTCCAGTGGGCCGGCGTCTTCGCCTCCGCGGCCGGGCAGTTCACGGTCTGGGTCCTCGGCCACGTGGTCCTCGCCGGGCTCGTACTCCGCTGGTGGCGCAGCCGCCCGCCCGAGCGGGCCCAGTACGGCTGGATGGCCGCCGGCGCCGCCGCCAACCAGATCGGGATCGTGCTCGGCTACCTGTTCCTCAGCGGCGGCCAGGCCCCGGCGGTCGGCCTGGTCGGCATGCTGGCCGTGCTCGGCGCGCTGCCCGGCGCGATCGTCGTCGCGGTCGCCCGCCACCACCTGCTCGACATCCGCATCGGCCTGCGCGGCTCGCGCCTGCTCCTGGTGTTCGACGTACGGCCGACCGTTGGGGAGGTGCTGTCCGGCCTCGCCCCCGACCTGGAGGACAGCCCGGAGCCCGTGGAGCAGCTCGGCAGGCTCGCCGAGGCCGTACGGACCGGCCTGGAGACGCGCTGGGCGGCCGTCACGCTCGCCGACGGCAGGCGGGTGGTGTCCGGAGCCGAGGACGGCCCCGCGGCCCTCACACTGCCCGTACGGGGCGGCCAGGGGCGGCTCGAATGCGGCCCCCGCGTCTCCGGCCGCCTGACCCGCGAGGACCGGCGCTTCCTGGAAGCGCTCGCCGTGCCCGCCGGGCTCGCCATCCAGAGCGCCGGGCTGGCCACCCGCCTGGTCAACGCCCAGGAGGCCGAGCGGCGGCGCATCGAGCGCAACATCCACGACGGCGTCCAGCAGCAGCTCGTCGCCCTCATCGCCGGGATCGAGCTGGCCCGAGCCACCGGGGGCGGCGCCGCGACCCTCGCCGGCCTGCGCGAACAGGCCCGCCAGACCCTCGCCGACCTGCGCGAGCTGGCCGCCGGCATCCACCCGTCGGCGCTGAGCCAGGGCGGCCTCGTCGAGGCCGTCGAGGAGCGCTGCGCCCGGCTGCCCGTGCCCGTCCACGTCCACGCCGGGCGCGACCTGCGGGCCGAGCGCTTCCCCGACGAGGTCGAGGGCGCGATGTACTTCACCGTGAGCGAGGCCGTGGCCAACGCGCTCAAGCACGCCGCGGCGGCCAGGATAGAAGTGCGGCTGTCCAGGGACGACGGACGGCTCGGCGTGACCGTGGGCGACGACGGCGCCGGCTTCGAGGCCCGGCCCGGCGTGCTCGGCACGCTGACCGACCGGCTCACCGCGCTGGGCGGCGGGCTGCGGGTCGACAGCGAGCGGGGAAAGGGGACGCGGGTGCACGCCTGGGTGCCGGTCGATGGGTGAGCCGATCAGGGCCGTCCTGGCCGACGACCACTACCTGGTGCGCGAGGGCACCCGGCGGCTGCTGGAGACCTCCGCCGAGGTCACCGTCGCCGCCGCCGTCGGCGACGCCGACCAGCTCCTCGACGCCGTCCGCAGGCTCCGGCCCGACGTGGTGGTCACCGACATCCGGATGCCCGGAGGGCGGTGGCGGCAGGGCTTCGAGGGCATCGACGCCGCCCACCGCGTGCGCGCCGCCCATCCGGGCGTCGGCATCGTCGTGCTGTCGCAGTACTCCGACGCGCTGTTCGCCCTGGAGCTGTTCAAGCACGGCACCGAGGGGCTGGCCTACCTGCTGAAGGACCGCGTCGGCGACCTCGACGAGCTGCTGGGCGCGATCAGGGCGGTCGCCTCCGGCGGCTCCGTCATCGACCCGAAGGTGGTCGAGGGCCTGATGGCCAGGCACGACGTGCGCGGCGAGCCGGAGTCGCTCACCCCGCGCGAGCGCGACGTGCTGCGCGAGATGGCCCACGGCAGGTCCAACGGCGCCATCGCCAGGGCGCTGCACCTGTCGGTGTCGTCGGTGGAGAAGAACGTCAACGCCATCTTCACCAAGCTCGGCCTGGAGAACAGCGGCGACGTGCACCGCAGGGTCGCCGCCGTCCTGGCCTACCTGCGCCCCTAGCCGAACACCGCGGGGGGCGGCACCGGTGCGAGCACCGCGTCGCCGTCCCTGATGGGCGCGGCTCCGGCGATGAAGTTGACCAGCGCCTCGCCGTGCACGCACCGCGCCTGCGTGAGGCCGCCCGCCGCGCGGCGGGTGAGCAGCTCGACCGGCAGCTCCGTCCGTGAGGCGGCGACGATGAGGTTGCCGAACCGGCGTCCCCGCATCACCCCCGGCTCGGCCAGCAGCGCCACGTGCCGGAACGCGCCCGTCACCGTGGCCAGCAGCCGCCTGGCGAACGCCAGGCCCTTGCCGTCGGCCAGGTTGACCAGCAGCGTGCCCGACGGCCGCAGCACCCGGGCGACGTCGCCCAGGTATTCCTCGGTGGCCAGCTCCACGGGCATCGTCGCGCCGCTGAAGGCGTCCAGGACCAGCAGGTCGGCCGTGGCGTCCCACACCTTCGCGGTGCCCTCGCGCCCACCGGCCACGATGACCTTCAGCCGGGGCACCGAACGCAGCCCGAGCTGCTCGCGCACCAGGTCGACGAGCAGCCCGTCGGGCTCGATGACGATGTGCCGCGACCCCGGCCGGGTCGCCGTGACGTAACGGGGGATCGTGCACGCCCCGCCGCCCACGTGGACGCAGCTCAGCTCCCCTTCAGGAAGCAGGTCGATGACGTCCGCCATGAGGCGTACGTACTCGAATTCCAGGAATGTGGGGTCTTGTAGGTCGACATACGACTGCGGTACGCCATCCTTGGACAGCATCCAGCCGTCCTGCCTGTCCAGATCCCGGAGCAGTTCGACCTCGCCGAACGTCACCGAATACTGGCCGGGGGCCGGTTCCCGCCGCTGTCCACGTGCCACGCTGATCCCTCCCTGGGAGAACCGTATGCGACGCAGAAGGCTGATCGTGCTCCTCGGGGCGGTTCTCGCGGTGATGGCCGCGGTGGCCTTCGCCGTCGCCGCCGCCGGCGGGGTCAGAGGCAGCGCCGCCGCCACCGCGAAGGCGTACTTCGACGCCTGGCGGGCGGGTGACGTCGGGGCGATGAGCCGGCTGGTCGACCGGCCGCCGGGCGACTTCCGGGAGCGGCACCGGGCGATGGACGCGGAGCTCGGCGTCACCGGCCTGGAGTTACGCCCCGCGCCGGTCAAGAGCACCGGCGAGGAGAGCGCGGAGGTGCCGTTCAGCGGGGTGCGGACGCTGGACGAGCTGGGGGAGTGGCCGTTCGACGGGGTGCTGCGGCTGGCCGTGCGAGACGGGGAGTGGAAGGTGCTGTGGGCCCCGGAGACGCTGCACCCGGTGCTCAAGGGCGGCGCCACGGTGGAGCTGACCGACTTCGAGGGGCCGGCGGTCGAGCTGGTCACCCGGGAGGGCGATCCGATCCCGCGCGACAGTCACGTGGAGTCGTACCTGGCCAGGCTGCGGCCCGAGTTCGGGGACGTGAACCTGGGGCTGGCGCTGGTGGCCAAGGAGCCGGGCGGGGCCGAGCGGCGGCTGCTGACCGCCGAGCCGAAGCCGAACGTCGTGCGCCTCACGCTGTCGCGCCCCGTCCAGGCCGCCGCCGCGCGGGCGCTGGACGGCGTGGAGAACTCCTCGATCGTCGTGCTGCGTCCCGGCACCGGGGAGGTGCTGGCGGTGGCCGACCGGCTCAAGGACAACTACAGCGCTTTCCACGACATGTTCCCGCCCGGCTCCACGTTCAAGACGATCGTGGCCGCCGCGCTGCTGAAGTCCGGGCTTCAGCCGGGCTCCCCGGTGCCGTGCCCGGCCAGGTACGCGATCCCGGGCCACCGGGGCTTCGACAACGACGGGGGGAGGGACCGGGGCGTGGTCTCCTTCGCCGACGCGCTCGCGTACTCCTGCAACACCACGTTCGTCCAGCAGGGCACGACCCGGCTCGACGCCGAGGAGCTGCGTGAGACGGCGCTGGAGTGGGGGTTCGGGCGCAGCATGCCGACGGGCGCGCAGGGCGCGTGCGGCTCGATCGAGGACCCGCAGACGCCGGACGATGCCGGCGCGAACATCATCGGCCAGGGCAAGGTGCTGGCCACGCCGCTGTGCATGGCGGCGATCGCCGCCGCCGTGCAGGACGGCACGCTGCGCTCGCCCCGGCTGCTCGCCGAGAAGGAGGTGCGCCGGATCGACGGCCCGCCGCATCCGCCGGTGCCGATGGACTCGACGGTCGTGGCGGGGCTGCGGCAGATGATGCGGGCCGTCGTGGACCATGGGACGGCCAGTGGCGCGGGGCTGCCGCCGGGGGTGGCGGGCAAGACGGGGACGGCCGAGGTGCAGGGTCAGCGGCCGCACGCCTGGTTCATGGGATTCACCGACGACCTGGCGTTCTGCGTGTTCGTCAGGCACGGCGGATCGGGCGGCTCGGCGGCGGTGCCGATCGCGGTCCGCTTTCTCAACGGTCTCTAACCTACGGTACCGTAGGTTTCATGACGACGATCACCGTAAAGCCCCGGTTGCGCGGTTGGTTGCACGCGGGGGCGCTGCCCGTGACCCTGCTGGGCGGGTTCGCGCTCGTGGCGCTCGGCCCCACGCTCCAGGCCCGTCTCGCCGCCGCCGTCTACGCGATCACCTCGGGGCTGCTCTTCGGCATCTCGGCCACCTACCACCGCAGCACGCTCGGCCCCCGGCTGGCGGAGGTGCTGCGGCGCTGCGACCACGCGAACATCTACCTGATCATCGCGGGCACCTACACGCCGTTCGCGCTGCTGGCGCTCGACGGGGCCGCCCGGGTGGCGGTGCTCGGCGTGATCTGGGGCGGGGCGCTGGCCGGGGTGCTGTTCAGGGTGCTGTGGATGGGCGCGCCGCGCTGGCTCTACACCGTGCTCTACCTGGCGCTCGGCTGGACCGCGATCTTCGTGATGCCGCAGCTCCTGGAGGGCGCTGGGGTGGCCGCCGTGGTGCTCGTCGCCGTCGGCGGCGTCTTCTACAGCGCCGGCGCCGTCGTGTACGGGCTGCGCCGGCCCGACCCGTCGCCGCGCTGGTTCGGCTACCACGAGGTCTTCCACGCCTTCACGCTGGCCGCCTACCTGGTGCAGTACATCGCGGTGTCGATCGTGGTCTATTCACAGTGATTTGACCGCATGCGGGGCTATCCGGGAGTCGATCCTGGACAGCAGAGCGGAATGGAACGACTCGCAAGCACCTGGTGGCTGGTGCTCATCCGCGGCATCGCGGCGATCCTCTTCGGCATCCTCGCGCTGATCTGGCCGGGCATCACGCTGCTCGTGCTGGTGGTCTTCTTCGGCGCGTACGCGATCGTCGACGGGATCTTCTCGATCTTCTCCGGGTTCCGGCACGGGGCGCGGTCGCGGGCGTGGCCGATCTTCATCGGCGTCGTCAGCGTCCTGGCCGGCATCGTGGCCCTCGTGTGGCCCGGCATCACCTCGCTGGCACTGCTGTACGTGGTCGCGTTCTGGGCGATCTTCCACGGGATCGCCGAGATCGTGGACGGGATCCAGCTCCGCAAGGTGATCGACAACGAGTGGATGCTCATCGTGGGCGGCATCCTGTCGGTGATCTTCGGCGTCCTGCTGTTGATCTGGCCGGGGGCGGGCCTGCTCACGCTGGCCTGGCTGATCGGGCTCTTCGCCATCCTGTACGGCATCGCGATGGTGGCTCTGGCGTTCCGGGTGAAGAACCTCGCGCCGAAGGCCCATCATCCGTAAATCTTACGTATATATCGGGATGAAGGCGGGAAATGTACAGCATGTCCGGCTCATTGTGGAGGAGACATGGACGTACACGCCCGCCTCGCCCGCCACCTGCTCGTCGACGGTTACCGGCTCGTCCTCGACCTGGAGCTCAGCCAGGGCTCCTGGCTGGTCGACGCCCGCGACGGCCGCCGCTACCTGGACTTCTACACGTTCTTCGCATCCGCGCCCCTGGGCGTGAACCCGCCCTTCGACCCGGACTTCACCCGCCTGCTCGGCCAGGTCGCCCGGAACAAACCCGCCAACCCCGACATGTACACCGAGCATCTGGCGGACTTCGTCGACACCTTCACCCGCGTGTTCGGCGACCCGGCCCTTCCCCACCTGTTCTTCGTCGAGGGCGGCGCGCTGGCCGTCGAGAACGCGCTGAAGACGGCCTTCGACTACAAGAGCCGCCGCAACGAGGCCGCCGGCCGCTCACCCGCGCTCGGCACCCGCGTCCTGCACCTCACGCAGGCCTTCCACGGCCGCAGCGGCTACACGCTGAGCCTGACCAACACCGACCCGGTCAAGACCGAGCGCTTCCCCGTCTTCGACTGGCCGCGCGTGGACGTGCCCGCCATCCACTTCGGCGACGTCGAGGCGGCCGAGGAACGCGCGCTCGCCCAGGCCCGCGCCGCCTTCGAACGCCACCCGCACGACATCGCCTGCTTCATCGCCGAGCCGATCCAGGGCGAGGGCGGCGACAACCACATGCGCGCCGAGTTCCTCCAGGCGATGCAGCGGCTCTGCCACGAGCACGACGCGCTGTTCGTGCTGGACGAGGTGCAGACCGGCGGCGGCACCACCGGCACCCCGTGGGCCTACCAGCAGCTCGGCCTGGAGCCCGACATCGTGGCCTTCGCCAAGAAGGTCCAGGTGGGCGGCATCATGGCGGGCCGCCGGGTGGACCAGGTCGAGGACAACGTGTTCAGGCGCAGCGGGCGGATCAACTCCACCTGGGGCGGCGGGCTGGTCGACATGGTCCGCAGCCGCGGCCTGATGGAGATCATCGAACGCGACCGGCTGATCCCGCGCGCCGCCACCCTCGGCTCGGTCATCCTCGAACGCCTCACCAAGCTGGAGGCCGAGCACCCGGAGACCGTCGCGAACGTGCGCGGCCGGGGCCTGATGGCCGCCTTCGACCTGCCCGACACGGCGGCGCGCGACGCGATGGTCACCGCGCTGCGCGAGGACGCGGGCGTGCTGGTGCTGCCGTGCGGCACCCGCTCGGTGCGGCTGCGCCCGGCGCTGAACATCCCCGAGCAGGACCTGGAGCACGGGCTCGACGCCCTGGCCACCACCCTGGAGGGGTCACTCACGCGATAGCCACAGGCCGATCGCGGTGACGCGCGAGTCCACGCCCAGCTTGGCGTAGATGCGGTTGACGTGGTTCTTGACCGTCTTCTCGCTGAGGAAAAGCCGTTGCGCGATCTGGCCGTTGGACTCGCCCTTCGCGATCAGGTCCATGACCTCGGCCTCGCGCTTGCTCAGTGACGTGAACACGCTCTCGAACGCTGCGTCGTCGACTCTCATCCGGCCTCCGGGGCGCGTAGACAGTCAGGTCGCCGAGGGCCCCCGAGCTTCCGGCGTTGGCGGTAGACAGCGAGCATAACTCGCAATGTCGTGATTTGGGGACGATGCCGGAAGAAAACGGCAACGGCCGGTCCTATCGGACCGGCCGTTCGCGTCAGGGTGAGTGAAGGGACTTGAACCCTCGACATCCAGGACCACAACCTGGCGCTCTGCCAACTGAGCTACACCCACCATCGTGCCGCCCGTGAGAACGGCACAGCAAAAGTGTAGCGGTGTTCGGGAGTCTTCACGCCACCCATTAACCGCTGACACGCTCGGCGAGCGTCCGGGCCGTCGCCGAATCGGGCCCGGGCTGCCCCACGAACACGGCCGCACGGTAGTAGCGCAGCTCTCGGATGCTCTCGGTGATGTCGGCGAGAGCCCGGTGACCGCCCTGCTTCTCGGGCGCGGCGAAGTAGACCCGCGGATACCACCGGCGGACCAGCTCCTTGATCGACGACACGTCGATCATCCGATAGTGCAGGTAGGCGTCCACCGCCGGCATGTCACGCGACAGGAACGTGCGGTCCGTGCCGATCGAGTTGCCGCACAGCGGCGCCTTCTTCGGCTCGGCGATGTGCCGCCGCAGGTAGTCGAGCACCATGGACTCCGCCTCGGCCAGCGTCACCCCGCCGGCCAGCTCCGGCAGCAGCCCGGACGCGGTGTGCATCTCCCTGACCACCTGCGACATCTGCTCCAGCGACTCCGGCGGCGGCTTGATGACCACGTCGACGCCCTCGTCCAGCTGGTTGAGCTCGCTGTCGGTGACGATGCACGCCACCTCCACGAGCGCGTCGCGCCCGAGATCGAGCCCGGTCATCTCGCAGTCGATCCAGACCAGCAAGTCACTCATTCGTTCTCCTCGCCGCAGCGGCCCGGAGTGACCCGCCCCGCTTGCCTACCCCACCAGCCTAGTGCCACCGGTCAGGCGGGCTTGATAGAGCTGAGCACGTCACCGACCACGTCGGTGCCCAGGTTGTCCGGGACCGAGATGTAGACCAGCGCCGGACGCTCGCCCTCGCCCCGGTCCATCAGCACGACCGCGCCGCTCTCCTTCTTCCACTTGAAGTTCTTCTGCTCCGACACCTTGGTGAAGTCGTACTCGAACTGCACCACCCAGGCGTCCCGGTCACCGATCTTCATGGCCTTGTCAGCGACGATCTTGCTCTCGTGGGGGAGGTCGTAGTAGCGGGCGAAGTCCGCCATCACCAGCTTGGCCGTGGTGCCCAGGCTCGCCGCCCCGGCGTACGGGAAGCGCTCGATCAGCTCACCCGCGTAGATGTTGCCCACCCAGTCGCTCTCGCCGTCGAACTTCTCGTGCGCGACCTTGCCCACGCCGCTCGTCCACGACTGGATGGCCGGGTTGGTGCCGTTGATCGAGCTCGCCTCCGGCACCGTCCACCCCTCCGGCACCTCGTACGAGAGGCCCGCGATGGGGTCGGTCACCGTGCCGTCCTGCGGCTGCGGGAGCTGGGCCGGGGTCGTCGGGCGATCCGTGGGCTGGTCGGTCGGCGGGTCGGAGGGCCGCTCGCTCGGCGGGTCCTCCGTCTCCGGCGCCGACTGCGTCGGCGAGTCGGTCGGCGCCGCCACCGGCGAGGAGCTGTTGGCCAGGTAGATGCCCGCCACCGCGATCAGCGCCACCACCACCAGCGCCGCCAGGCCGCCGAGCACCCACGGCAGCGGGTTGCTCTGCTTGGGCGGCGGCCCGTAACCGGGACCGGGCAGCGGCGCGCCGCCCCACTGACCGGGCTGCTGCGGCTGCTGCGTGGGCGGTTGCTGCTGCTGCGGGGCCTGGGCGAACTGCGGCTGCTGGCCGTAGGCGAGCGTGGGATTCGCCGGCGCCGACGACCAGTCGGGCTGACTCTGGGGCTGCTGCGGGCGGCTCTGGGGCTGCTGCGATCCCTGCTCCAGGGGGTGGGTGGCGTCCGTCCACTGGTTGCCGTCCCACCACCGCAACTGAGGGGATCCGTACGGGTCGGGGTACCAGCCCGCGGGGGTCTGCTGGGTCATGCCCGTCAGAGTAGTAAGAACGGCTTTGAGATGCATTGTTGCGCCGTTCGGCACTTGGGCTTCAGCACTTGTACGTGAAAGTCGCCTTGCCGCTGCGCGCCGGGCCCGGCGACAGCACCCGCAGCGTCGACGTCGCCTTCACCGTGCTCTCACCCTGCAACTCCCAGCGCAGCGTCAGGTCGTACGACGTCCTGTCAGCCCGGGTGCGCAGGGTGCCGCGCTCGACCTTCTTCTCCAGGTTCTGGTGCCATTCGTACCGGATCTCGCCAACGCCGCCGTTCGTGGTGATCGTGCCCGTGACGGTCACCACGGTGTCGCAGCCCTGGGTCTTCTTCGGCACGTGCACCGCCACCTCCGACACGGCCAGCTCCGGGCCGCCGCCGCCGTTCAGCCGCAGCCAGGCGAACGCCGCGCCCGCCAGCACCACCGCCAGCACCACCGCGGACAGCACCGTCCGCCGCCGCCGCGCCGCCCTGCCCCGCCGGCCCGCGCCGCGCCGCCCGCCCGGCCCGTCACGGCCCTCACGCCAGATCCGCTCGGCCGCCGTCTCCGCCGGCGCCCCGACCCCCGGCCCGAACCGCACCTCCCCCTCACCCTGCCGCCCCGGCCGCGTGGCCACCTCAGCCCCCGGCCGCGTCCCGGCCCCCGCGCCCGCCAAGCCGTCCGGGCCTGCGGGGGTACGGGCTTCGGGGACGTGCAGAAGGGTGACGATGTCGCCCTCGTCCCGATCCTCCGGCACCTGGGCGGGCGGCTGCCGGTACGCCGAGGGCTGGGCGAACACCGAACGGCCGCGCGCCGCCCGGGCCAGGCCGTCCCGGCTGACCGTCCCCGGGGGCAGCTCGGCCAGCAGCAGGTCCCGGGCCGCCGCCAGCCCCCTGGTGACCGCCGTGCCCGCCGCCCGCTCGAACAGCGCCGCCACCTGGGGCGCCTCCCTGGTGCTCGAGGCCGCCAGCCCGCGTGCCAGCGACGCCCACCCGGCGGCGTCCCGTTCCGGAGCGGACACCTGGCCCCGGATGGCGTCGGCCAGGCCGCGCTCCGACAGCAGCGCCTCCCCCTCGGCCGTGATCACCACGGTCCCCGGATGCACGGAGCCGTGGGTCACCCCGGCGGCGTGCAGCCCGAGCAGCGTCCGCGCCGTCTCCACCAGCACCGACGCCGCCCCATCGACTTCCACACCCCCCAACAGCGACACACCCCCATCCCCGTACGGGTGGCCGCCGTGAGCGGGGAAACCCCCGAGAGGCTGCCCGCTTTGGGCGGGAGCGTCCCCGTACGGGTGCCCGCTGTGGGCGGCGGAGTCTCCGAAGGGGCGCCCGCCTTGCGGGGCCGCGCTCCCGTACGGGCGCCCGCCTTGCGGGGCCGCGTCGCCGTACGGGTGGTTGCCCCGCCCGGGGGCGTCGCTGGACGGGGGGACGGTGAGGAGGGTGGAGAGGGTGGGGGTGACCGCTTGGGCGGTCAGGAGCCACACCTGGTCGCCGGCCGCCACGACGTCCGCCACCGGGATGAGCCCCGTGAGGCCGCCGAGGACGAGGCGGCGGTCGGTGAGGACGGCGGACACGACGCGCTCCCGCACCCCGGGCAGCTCGATGACGCGCGCGTCGAACAGCAGCGCCCCCGCCCGCCGCCCGTCGGGTGAGATCGCGTCGATCCAGTTGCCCAGCTCGGTGATCCACGTGTGCTCGGTCAGCCGGAACCCGGCAATACCGTTTCTCGGACTGCTCATCGCCGTCGCCCCCCGCCGCGTCTTCTAGCGCTTCCTGCGGTGCCGTCCCGCCATGCGGCGTTTCACCGCAAGTGTGACGGGAAGCGCGCCTGTCGTCACGAGCCCGGCCGCGAGCAGTGCCGCTGGGGCCGCCGCTGCCGTGGAGGGCTCGGGGCCGGGGAGTCCGGGCGTGGTCTCGCCGTCACCCGTGGGCTCTTCGTCGGGGGTGGGGCTCTGGGACGTCGGGGTTCGGGTGGGCGTGGGGCGGGGCGGCCGGGTGGTCGCCTGGGTGGCGGTGGGGGTGGGGGTCGGCTTGGGGAGCGGCCCGGCGGTGCCGTTGTGGGCGTGGGCCCTGCCGGTGAGCTGCGGGTCGGCGGTCTTCGTGGGCTTGGGGGAGCGGGTCTTGGTGGCAGTGGGGGCGGCGGTGGCCGGCTTGGCCGTCTTGGTGGGGGAGGCGGTCGTGGGGGCGGGATCCGGCGGTGGCGCCGCGGTGGCGGTCGTGGGGGCGGTCGTGGGGACGACGGGCGGGCCGGTGTCCGGGAGCTCGGTGGCGGGCGGCTCCGAGGCCGGTTCGGAGGCGGGCGGCTCGGAGAACGGAGGCTCCGAGAACGGCGGCTCCGAGGTGGCGGGCTCGGCCGGGACCGAGGGCGACGGGGTGACCTCGGTGCTCTGGGCGGTCAGGGTGCGGTCGCCGTCGAGGGTGTTGGTGAGGACGAGCGCGGCGGTGATCACCGCCCCGGTGCAGACCGCGCCGATGGCGATCTTGCCGGTGAGCTTGGTCATCACCTTGCCGGGCTTGCCGAACCGGGTCCGGGCGAGCGTGGTGTGCACCTCCACGGGCGCGTCGGGCGCGGACGGGAACAGCAGGAGCAGCAGCCCCGCCAGCGCCGACAACCGCCGCCTGCCGCGTTCCTCCCAGTCGTCGCCGTACGCGCCCGCCGCGACGGCCTCCAGCTCGGCCAGGAACGCCTCGGCGGAGGCGGGACGCGCGTCCGCCCGCTTGGCCAGGCCGCGCTCGACCAGCTCGCGCAGCGCGGCCGGGACCTCCTCGACGGGCGGGGCGGCGGCCTGGTGCTGGTGGGCGAGGGCGGCGACGTTCGAGGCGCGGAACGGCCGGGCGCCGGTGAGGCATTCGAAGAACACCACCGTGGCGGCGTACACGTCGGTGGCGGGCGAGGCGGGCAGCCCGGACCACTGTTCGGGCGCCATGTACGGCGGGGTGCCGGCGGCGCTCGCGCCCTCGCCGGCCATGACCGCGATGCCGAAGTCGACGAGCTTGGTGTCGCCGTCGCCCTGGACGATGACGTTCTCGGGCTTGTAGTCGCGGTGCACGACGCCGATGGCGTGCGCGGCGGCCAGGCCCTGGAGCGAGCCCTTGAGCACGGTCAGCGCGGCCTCTGGCCCGGTCGGGCCTTCCGACCTGAGCAGCTGCCGCAGCGACACGCCGTCGACGAGCTCCATGACGATGGCCGCGCCCCGCCCGGTCTCGACGTAGTCGATCAGGCGGGCGTTGTGCGGGCTGCGCAGCGTGCCGAGCAGCCTGGCCTCGTGACGGAAGCGGGCGACGAAGCTCACGTCGGACCGCAGCTCGTCGGAGAGGTACTTGATGGCGACCTCGGCGTCGTCGCTGTCGCGCCTTGCCAGGACCACGCGGCCGGCGGCGCCGCTGCCGAGTTCGCGAACCTCGGTGTAGCCGGGGACCCCCCACTGCCCATCACCGTACATAACGGTTCTCCTCTGGAGTCTTCTAGGCCCCCACCCTTAACAGACGAGGCGTAGCTTAACGGCCCGGCACCTCACCACGTCACCAGATATCCGTACATGGGGGTACATGCAGGTCAGCCGATGGTTCCCGGGCCCTCCGTCGGCCCCTCCGTGGGTTCCTCGGTGGGTTCCTCCGACGGCTCCTCCGGCTCGCAGGCCGGGGTCCGGCCGCCGGCCACCGCCGTGCCGTTGCCCGCCCCCGGCTGGGTGGAGGCGCGCACCTGCCAGGTCGTCCCGCAGGGCACCTGCCCGAACGCCTGCCGCACGGTCCTGACGTACGACGTGTCGCCGGCCAGCTCCAGCACCTGGCTCCCGGCGACCCTGTCGCCGACCTGGAACGTCACGGTCAGCCGGACCGGCCTGGCGTTCCCGGTGCCCACGGCGACCGTGGCCGTGGCCGTGCCGTCGCCGTACGCGGTCCGTACGATCGAGACGCTCTTCACCTCCGGCGGGCAGGTCACGCGCGCGCGGGCGGACGCCGTCCGCCCGCCGGCGCGCACGAGCACCGAGACGGTGGAGCCGCACGGGCGGGCGCGGAAGGCGTAGGTGAGGTCGCGGGTGTACGAGGTCCGCCCCGACAGGACCGCCGAGCGGTCGGCCACCTGGTCGCCGTCGACCGCGAAGGCGGCGGAGACGGGCACCTCGGCGGTGCCGCTGGTGGTCATGAGGAGGCGGGCGCGGGCGGTGGCGCCGTCCATGCGGAGCGTCGCCCGTAACGCGGTGACCTCGGTGGGGCAGGGCGGCACGCTGACCGTGGCCGACCGGGCGCCGCCGGGTGCGGCCGGGGTGGACGCGACGGTGAGCGTGACGTCCTGGCCGCACGGCCGCTCGGGGAAGGTGTGGCGCAGCGTGCGCGTGTAGGCGGTGTCGCCGCGCAGCCGCAGGCGTTCGACGTGCACGATCCGGCCGCCGGCCCGCCAGGTGGCCTCGACGGTGACGGTGGCGGCGCCGGTGGCGGCGAGCGTGAACGTCCCGGCGG
Organism: Nonomuraea sp. NPDC003214; assembly: GCF_053590035.1. Classification (NCBI taxonomy): domain Bacteria; kingdom Bacillati; phylum Actinomycetota; class Actinomycetes; order Streptosporangiales; family Streptosporangiaceae; genus Nonomuraea; species Nonomuraea sp. NPDC003214. The sequence goes on from NZ_JBSFSX010000002.1 coordinate 563,239, forward strand.
CCGTCGCGCCGTCCACGGCGAGCCGCCCCACCCCGAGCCGCGACACCGAGGTCACGGGCGGCGGGGTCGGGGTGACGGTGTTGGTCGGGGTGCTGGTCGGGGTGGGGGTGACGGTCCGCGTGGGCGTGGGCGTCGCCGTGCGCGTCGGGGCCGGGCGGGACGTGCGGGTGGCGCTCGGCCCGGCGGTACGGGTGGCGCTCGGCGCGGCGGTGGCCGTGAACGGCGGGGTGGCGGTGGGCGGCGGGTCGGAGTCGGTGCCGCCGGGCGGGTCCCCGGTGTCCTCGGGGGCCCCGGTGTCCTCGGGGTCGGCGGTGTCCTCGGGCACGAGCTGAGGCGTGGTGCTCGGCGTGGGCGGGAGCGCGACGGGGACGCCGGACTCCGTGGGCGGCGCGGCGGCGACCGGCTCGAACGGCGTCGCCCGGTCCCGGTTGGCGATCACCAGCGCGGCCGACACGGCGACCAGGGCGGCCAGCGTCGCGCCCATCGCGGTCTTGGTGACGTGCCCGCGCACGCGGCGGAAGGTGGTGCGGGCCAGCGTGGTCGACACCTGCGGCTCGGCGGGCGGCGGCTCGGGCATGAGCACGGCGAGCAGCAGCACCAGCGCCGCCAACCGCCGCCTGCCGCGTTCCTCCCAGTCGTCGCCGTACGCCGCCGCCGCGACGGCCTCCAGCTCGGCCACGAACGCCTCGGCGCCGGCCGGCCGGGCGGCGGGGTCCTTGGCCAGCCCGCGCTCGACGAGCCCGCGCACCGGCTCGGGCGCGTCCTGGACCGGGATGGGCGCGTGCACGTGCTGGTAGCCGAGCACGACGGGCTCGGTGGACCGGTAGGGCCGCTGCCCGGTCAGGCACTCGAAGAAGACGGCCGTGGCCGCGTACACGTCGGTCGCCGCCGAGGACGGCTCCCCGGCCCACAGCTCCGGCGCCATGTACGGCGGCGTGCCCTCGGGGCGGGAGAGCGTCCCCTCCCGGACGGCGATGCCGAAGTCGACGAGCTTGCTGACGCCGTCGTCGCGGACGATGACGTTCTCCGGCTTGTAGTCGCGGTGCACGAGCCCCGTCTCGTGCGCCCTGGCCAGACCGAGGAGCGAGCCCTTGAGGACGACCAGCGCCGCCTCCGGCCCGGTGGCGCCGTGCTCGCGCAGCAGGGCGCGCAGCGACACGCCGTTGACCAGCTCCATGACGATGGCGGCGCCCTGCGGGTCCTGGATGTACTCCCACAGGGTGGCGATGTTCGGGTGGCGCAGCGTGGTCAGCGTGCGGGCCTCGGCCCGGAAGCGGGCGAGCGCCACCGGGTCGCGCCGCCAGCGGTCGGACAGGTACTTGACGGCGACGTGGATGCCCGTGTCGTCGTGCACGGCGAGGACGACCCGGCCGGCGGCGCCGGTGCCGAGCTGCCTGACTTCCGTATAACCAGGAGCTTCCCAGCCCATGTTGCCTCTCCCATCAGAGGCGGCCCACCTGATTGTGACGCACGATCGAGGCGATTGGTTTGCCGGATCGGTCCTGATTTATGGAACTACCTTCGGCCGCTGATGTGAACAGGTATGTCGATTCCCTCTGGAAGAGCCGGGTCGGGCACCGGCTCGCCCCACGTCGTCACGAGCGGCAGCACCCCGGCCCAGACGGGCAGCGCGTAGTCCTCCTCCTCGTCCGAGGGGGCGCCCCGGCGCATCTTGACCGACGCCTCCTCCAGCGACAGCGCGAGCACGGCGGTGGCGGCCAGCTCCTTGCGCGTCGGCTGCCGCGTGTAGTCCCACTGGCCGGGGGCGAGCTGCTCGGTCAGGGCACGCAGGCCGAGCAGCCGCTCGTCCTCGTCGGTCACCAGCCTGGCCCGGCCGTAGATCACGGCGGAGCGGTAGTTGACCGAGTGGTTGAAGGACGAGCGGGCCAGCACGATGCCGTCGAGGTGGGTGACCGTGACGCACACCTCGTTGCCCTCGCCCGCGCGCAGCGACCGGGCGCCGGTGGAGCCGTGCAGGTAGAGGGTGTCGCCGACGCGCCCGTAGCCGGTGGGGATCACCATCGGGTGGCCGTCCACGACCACGCCCAGGTGGCACACGAGCCCGGTGTCGAGCACCTCGTACAGGTCGGCGCGGTCGTCGCTGCCGCGATGCTTCTCCCGGCCGAGCCGGGTGCGCGGGGTGGTGGAGAGCATGCTCCGAAGCTAGCGGGAAAGTGGACTTATCCTGTAGAGCCACTGTTTGCCGCTTCCCGGAGACCACTTGCGTGCGTACCCTCGTTGACCTGCCCGTATCGCTGTCCAGGGACGCCGCCGTGCCGCTCACGGCGCAGCTCGCGGCCTGGCTGCGTGACGCCATGCTGTCGGGGGCGCTCGCGCCGGGCGAGCGGCTGCCGTCCTCGCGCGGGCTGGCGGCGCAGCTCGACGTGAGCCGCACCGTGGTGACCGAGGCCTACCAGCAGCTCTACGCCGAGGGCTGGCTGGAGGGCCGCCACGGCTCGGGCACGTTCGTCGCCTCGCTGGAGACGCCGCGCCGCGCCGTCCCCGCGCCGCCCGCGCCACCGCCGCCGCCCGCCGTCGAGCCCGACGAGCGCACGATCAACCTCACGCCCGGCCACCCGTGGGTGCGCGACTACGACCGGGCCGCCTGGAAGCGCGCCTGGCGGCGGGCCGCCGAGCTGCCGCCCGGCGACTACCCCGACCCGTACGGGCTGCCGCACCTGAGGGAGCTGCTGGCCGCCGACCTGCGCCGCACCAGGGCGGTGGCCGTCGGCCCGGAGAACGTCCTGGTCACCCGGGGCACCGGCAACGGGCTCGACCTGTGCGCGCTGGCCCTGCTCGGCCCCGGCACCAGGGCGGGCGTCGAGGACCCCGGCTACCGCACCGCGCGGGCCGTGTTCGCCGCCCGGGGCGCGGAGATCGTGCCGTGCCCGGTGGACGAGGACGGGGTGATCGTCGACGGGCTGCCTGACGGCCTGCGCGTCCTCTACACCACCCCGGCCCACCAGTTCCCGCTCGGCGGCCGGCTGCCGATCCCGCGCCGGGAGCGGCTGCTGTCGTGGGCCGCGCGGACCGGCGCGACCGTCGTGGAGGACGACTACGACGCCGAGTTCCGCTACGACGTGGCCCCGCTGCCCGCCCTGTACGGGCTGGACCCGTCCCGGGTGGTGCTGCTCGGCACGCTGTCGAAGTCGCTGGCTCCCGACATCGGCGTCGGCTGGCTGGTGGCCGCGCCCGAGACCGTCGACCGGATCGCCCGGGCCCGGCGCGCCATCGCCGACCGCACCAGCGGCCCCGTCCAGCACGCGGTGGCGACGCTGCTCGAACGCGGCGACCTCGACCGGCACCTGCGCCGGATGCGCCTGGAGTACGCGCGCCGCCGCGCCGTCGTGGTGGAGGTCCTCGGCGCGGCCTGCCGGCTGCGCGGCGACACGGCGGGGCTGCACGTGCTGGCCGAGCTGCCGCCCGGCGCCGCCCCGGAGATCGTGGCGCGGGCCGCCGAGCGCGGCGTCCTGCTCGACACCGTCGCCCGCCACCACCACGGCGCCGAACGCCTGCACGGCCTGGTGATCGGGTACGGGTCGGCGTCGCTGCCCGACGTCAGGCGGGGCTGCCGGATCGTCGCGGACCTGATCAGGCGGGTGTGAGCCCGGCGACCACCGGCAGCGCGCGGGAGGCGTGGACCGGGTCGACCGGCAGCACGTGCCGCGCCCACCGGCGGGCCGGCCCCGGGTCGGGCGAGGGCTCGGTGAACGGCCCGGCGTAGTCGTCGTAGGGCGGGTCGTACAGGTAGCCGGTGGCCACGCCGCGCCGCTCCAGCGCGGCGATCGCCGCGTCGCGGTCGCGCACCAGCAGCGGCACGCGGAACAGCGGCCGGCCCGGGTCGTCGCGCACGGCCGGGGCGGCCGAGGGGAGCGCGGCCAGCAGCTCGACGCCGGCCAGCCGCCTGGCCCGCTCGCGCGGCACCGCCGCCAGCCGCCTGCGCTGGTACCAGCGCGCCAGCGGCCCCCGCGCGGCACGGTAGTCGTGCAGGTCGGCGCGCACCCACGGGTCGAAGGGCGGCAGCGACGGCGCCTGCGGCAGCGCCTTGGCCAGCGCCTCGGCCTCCAGCCGGATGCGGTAGCCCTCGCGCTCCTCCTGCAGCCCGAGCGCCCGCATCAGCCACAGCGCCGGGCGCACCAGGTCAAGCCGGAGCGCTGCCTGCCTGGCCATCGAGGTGGCCACCGCGAACAGCTCCGCCCGGAAGGAGCCCGGCTCCAGCAGCCGGTCGCGGGCGCGCTCCAGGGCCTTGAGGTCGGCGGCGTCCTCGACGGCCAGCACGCCGCCCGAGCCCGCGCCGGGATGCTTGGACAGGCTGAACACGCCCGCCTGCCCGAACGTGCCGAGCGGCCGGCCGCCGACGTCGGTCTCCATCGCGTGGGCCACGTCCTCCACCAGGATCTTGCCGGTGAACGCCGCCACCTGGTCGGGCAGCCCGTACAGGTTGGTGGTCAGGACGGCGTCGACGCGGGAGAGGTCGACCCGGGCGGCGTCGATGTTGCCGTCGCGCGGCGACAGCGGCGCGATCACCGGGCGCAGCCCGGCCGCCAGCACGAGGAAGAGGATCTCGTCGGCCGAGATCGGCGACATGAGCAGCCGCTGGCCGGGCTCGCACCAGTGGCGTAACGCCAGGTAGAGGCCGAGCCGGTTGGAGGGGAGCAGCAGGCAGTGGCGGCCGGTGCGCTCGGCGATCGGCCTCATCCGGGGAGCGTGGCGCGCAGCCGCCCGTAGGTCTTGAGCGCCTTGTCGGCGGTCCGGAGCAGCACCGGGTTGGCCAGCACGGTGGCGCGGGCCTTGCGGGCGGGCACGCGCAGCATCCAGTGGACGCCGGCCGCCGGGCCCGCCCGGGCGACGCGGCCCTCGCAGACGGACAGCTCGCCGGTCTTCAGCTTGTCCTTGTACTCCTTGTCGCCCCGGCCCATGTCGATCGTCTGGATGCCGGTCTCGGCGGCCTTCTCGGCCATCGCCAGGTGGTGGATGAGGCCGGGGGAGTATTTGGCGAAGCGCGGGTCGTAGGCCGGGAACCAGCCGGCCAGCGTGGTGCGGGTGCGGATGCCGAAGTGGCCGGCCATCGGCTCGCCGTCGACGTAGACCATGTCGAGGACGCCGGCGAAGCTCTCGGTGCGGGTGGCCAGCAGCCGCTCGACCAGCTCGACGATCCACTGGTGGGCGAACCTGTCGGTGCGGCCGGTGCGCCGGTACTGGTCGGTCTTCCAGGCGAGCAGCGTGCGCAGCGGCTCCACGTCGGCGATGGCGTAGTCGTGGCGCACCTCGCCGATGTCGCGCCCCAGCTTGCGCGTCTTGGCGAGCGTGGACTTGTACGTCTTGCCGGAGTGGGCGCGCAGGTAGGCGGTGTAGGCGTCGAACCCGTCGCGCAGGCAGATCACCGGCGACGGGTAGGACTCGTGCCGCCTGCCGAGCAGCGGCTGGCCGGCGACGAGATGGTCGAACTCGTAGACCGACAGCCCGCACTGCGCCAGCAGCCACTGGGCGGGGATCAGGCAGTCCTTGGCGTGGATCATGCCCTGGGCGTCGGTCAGGCCGGCGGCCACCGGCTTGCCGATGCCCAGCGGGTGCCGCTCGAACGGGAAGAATCCCACGATGTCGGGCCCGTCGTGGATCACCGCGACCCGGACCCGGTCACGCAGCGCGCCGACCGTGATCGTGAACTCGGGCGACAGGAAGGGATTGTCGAAGGCGGCGTCGGCTTCCTGGAGGGTGCGCCAGCGGCTGACCTCGGTTGCTCCCAGCTCATCGGGGCGAACGATCGTGACGTGCATGGGCTCCTACTGTGGACATGCCTCGGTGGCAGACATGTCCTCCCAGGCTACGGGATGGGGGGCGTGCTCGCAGGCGCGGGTCCGTAACGTTACGCAACTCTCATGTGTGGCGTTCGGCACCGAGTGACGTTCTAATAGTTGTCCATGACCGTACCTGGGATTGACCGGCCCCGGCTGTTCGCGTGGATGGGCAGGAACGCGCCCGACGCCGGCGAACCCCTGTCCGTCTCGCTGATCTCCGGCGGGCGGTCGAACCTGACCTACCTCGTCGAGACCCGGGAGCGCCGCGTGGTGCTGCGCCGGCCGCCGCTCGGCCACGTGCTGCCCACGGCTCACGACATGCGCCGCGAGTGGCGGGTCATCTCCGCGCTCGCCCCGACCCCGGTCCCGGTGCCCGAGCCGGTCGCGTTCTGCGCCGACGAGGACGTCGTCGGGGCGCCGTTCTACCTGATGGGGTACGTGGACGGCGCGGCGGTGCGCGGCCGGGACGAGCTCGGGGACACGGACCCGGCCGGGACCAGGCGGCTGGCCGGACGGCTGGCCGAGGTGCTGGCCGCCATCCACGCCGTGGACTACCGGGAGGCGGGCCTGGCGGACTTCGGCCGGCCCGACGGCTACCTGCCCCGGCAGCTCGACCGCTGGTGCCAGCAGTGGGAGCGGTCGAGGACCGCCGACCGGCCCGAGTTCGACCGGCTGGTGGCCCGGCTGCGCGAGCGGCTGCCGGCGCGCTCGGCCGGCACCCTCGTGCACGGCGACTACCGGCTGGACAACACGCTGGTACGGCTCGGCCCCGAGCCGGAGATCCTGGGCGTGGTGGACTGGGAGATGTCCACGCTCGGCGACCCGCTGGCCGACCTGGGGCTGACGCTGACCTACTGGCACGAGGCCGGGGACGAGGAGCGGGCGGGCATCCCGGTGGCGGGCGACGTCACGACGGCGCCGGGGTTCCTGAACGCCGCCGAGTTCGCCGCCCACTACGCCGACGCCTCAGGCCGCGACATTGCAGATCTCGGGTTCTACGTGGCCTTCGGCAGCTTCAAGCTCGCCGTCATCGTGGAAGGCATCCACGCCCGCTTCCGCCAGGGCAAGACCGTGGGGGAGGGCTTCGACCGGATCGGCGCCGCCGTGCCCACCCTGATCGCCCGCGCGCACCGCATGCTCGACCAACCCGCATAGGAGAGCCATGAGCACAGTTGCACTGATCACCGGAGCCGCGAGCGGCATCGGGGCCTCGGTGGCCCGCAGGCTGGCGGCGGGCGGCGCCAAGTGCGTCCTCGTCGACCTCGACGGCGAGGGCGCGGAGCGGCTGGCCAAGGAGGTCGGCGGCGTCTGGCTGGCCGCCGACGTCAGCACCGAGCAGGCCTCGCACGACGCCGTCGAGCTGGCCGAGCGCACCTACGGCCGGCTCGACCTGGTCCACCTCAACGCCGGCGTCGCGGGCGGCCCCGACCTGGCCGCCTTCGACCTGGCGCGCTACCGCAGGATCGTCGGCGTGAACGTCGACGGCGTCGTCTTCGGCGCGGTGGCCGCCGTGCCGCTGCTCAGGCGCTCAGGCGGCGGCGCCATCGTGGTCACCGCCTCGCTGGCCGGGCTCGTCGGCTTCGACGGCGACCCCGTCTACACCATGACCAAGCACGCCGTCGTCGGCCTCGTCAGGGCGCTGGCCGGGCCGCTGGCCAGGGACGGCATCAGGATCGGCGCCGTCTGCCCCGGCTTCACCGACACCCCGCTCGTCGCCGGCGCCAAGGAGATGTTCGTCAACGCCGGATTCCCGCTGCTCACCGCCGACGACGTGGCCGCCGCCGTGGAGTCCGCCTTCTACGCCGAGGAGCCCGGCACCCTCCTCGTCGTGCAGCCCGGCAGGGAACCGGTGTCGTACCGTTATGCCGGAGTTCCTGGACCCGCGACCGGGCAGCGGCCACCATCGTCCTGATTCGTCCACGCAGGCGGGCGGATACGGTGTAAAAAGGCCGGGCCGGAGCGCTCGGCCTTTTGGAACGTTGCGTGAGAGGTGGATTCCGTGATTCCGACGGACGGCCGACATGCCCGCAGGCGGTCCCCGTGGCCGATCGCCGTAGGCGCCGGGGTCCTCGCCGTCCTGCTCGTCGCCGGGATCATGGTGTACGCGGGCTCCCGTTCGTCGGGCGGCGACCCGGCCGTCCAGTTCAACGGCGAGATCGCCCAGCCGGCGCCCACCTCGCCCGCGCCCTCCCTCGCCCCGCCGCCCGTCGTGCCCGACTGGCCCCGCTGGGGCGTCACCCACACCCAGTACAGCGCCGACAACGACAACGCCCGGGTGCAGGAGCAGGCCAAGCACATGCTCGGCCGCGTCCCGATGCTGCAGAACCAGCACATCATGGGCTGGGGCGCCAACAACCCCGAGCCCAGCCCCGGCCAGTACAATTTCCGCGACCTCGACCGGCGGCTCAAGCTCATGGCCGACTCCCAGGCCATCCCCGTCATCACGCTGTGCTGCGCCCCCGACTGGATGAAGGGCGGGCAGCCCGGCCGCACCGACTGGAGCAAGAACCACACCGTCGCCCCCGACCCGGAGCACTTCGACGACTTCGCCAAGCTCGCCGCCCGGGTCGCCAAGCAGTACCCGACGGTCAAGCACTACCTGGTGTGGAACGAGTTCAAGGGCTTCTGGAACACCACCACCAACCGGTGGGACGCCGAGGGCTACACCGAGCTCTACAACAAGGTCTACGACGCGCTGAAGAAGGTCGACAGCGAGATCCAGGTCGGCGGCCCGTACGTGCCGATCGAGACCACCGCGCGCGGCGTCTCCGAGCTGTCGGGCCCCTACGGCGTCGTCGACCAGCGCGCGCTCGACGCCATCGAGTACTGGATCGAGCACAAGAAGGGCGCCGACTTCATCGTCGTCGACGGCGGCACGATGACGACCGACGGCGGCAACATCCCCGACGACTTCGGCGCCACCGGCAAGTTCGGCGCGATCACCCAGTGGCTGCGGCAGAAGAGCGGCAACCTGCCCGTGTGGTGGGCCGAGTGGTACGTCGAGCCGGAGGACTCCGGCTGGAGCGAGGAGCGGCGCACCGCCGTGCAGGCCACCGCCATGATGGAGTTCGCCAGGAGCGGCGCCACCACGGCCCTCTACTGGAACCCGCAGGCCAAGGGCGGCGCCGAGTGCCCCGGCTGCCTGTGGACCCCCGGGCGCGGCCAGGAGATGCCGATGGCCGGGCTGCTGAGCGGGTTCACCCGGTGGTTCCCCGCCGGGGTCGAGCTGCAGCAGGTGCCGAGCTCCGACCCGCGCGTCAGGGTGCTGGCCCAGCCGCGCCAGCTCGTCATGGTCAACACCTCCGACGCCGACGTGACCGCCACGGTCGACGGCAGGCAGGTGACGCTCAAACCGTACGAGATCCAGTGGAGCGGCCGGGGCGGGACCTGACCCCGGCGCCGCCGTACGTGAGCCGGCGCAGCAGCCACTCCGCCGGGCCGTAGCGGTGCGCCCGCAGCCACCGGCGGCTGACGACGACCTGCGCGGCGAAGACGGCGGCGGCGATCGCCACCTGGAGCGGCGGGCCCACCCGGTCGACCAGGGCGAGCCCGTACCCGGTGAAGATCAGCGAGCACACCAGCGACTGCGCCAGGTAGTTGGTCAGCGCCATGCGCCCGGCCCAGGCCAGCGCGCGGCCCAGGCGCGGCAGCAGGGGCAGCAGCCGCAGCAGCGTGGCCCCGTAGGCGGCGGCCAGCAGGGGAGCGGTGAGCAGCGTGGCGGCCTCGCCGGCGAAGCGGTGCACCGGGCCGTCCCAGACCGACAGCGCGGCCACCACCGCGCCCGCCAGGCCCACCGGGAACCCGATCCACTGCACGCGCCGCAGCGTCGCCGTGCGCGGCCCGGAGCCGGCCAGCAGGCCCGCCCGGCCCGCCGCCAGGCCGAGCAGGCAGGCGGCCAGCACGGCAGGCGCCTGGAAGAGCACCCGCCGGACGACGATCACCGACAGCTCGCGCAGGTGCTCGCCGACGATCTGGGCCGCCGACCCCGACAGCGACCGGTCGACCTCCGACGCCTGGGCGGGCGGATGGTCGGCCACGCCCGGCAGGTCCACCCCGTGCGCGGCAAGCCACGCCAGCGCCAGAAAGCCCAGCGCGAGCAGGCCGGTCAGCGCCGCCGACAGCGCCAGCGCCGTCCTGATCCGGATCCGGCGCAGCAGGAGCAGCGCCACCCCCACCACCGCGTACGTGGTCAGGATGTCGCCGGGGAACAGCAGCACCGCGTGCGCCGCGCCGATCAGGAACAGCCCTGCCAGCCGCCGCAGGAACATCGGCGTGAACGCCAGCCCCCGCCCGGCCGCCGACCCGATCTGCAGGGTCAGGCTGTAGCCGAACAGGAACGAGAACAGCAGGTAGAACTTGTTCTCCACGAGCAGCGTGACGCCCCACCGCACCGCCCAGTCGGCGGCGCCGTCGAAGCCCGGCTCCGCCAGCCCGGCCATTCGGTAACCCGAGGCCAGGAAGGCGATGTTCACCACGAGGATGCCCAGCAGGGCGAAACCCCGCAGGGCGTCAATCGCCGCGATCCGTGACGTTCCCTGATTGATGCGAAATGCCCCCTGAATCACCATCAGGGGACATCATCGCGCACAACCTACGAGTTTCCTGTGAATTCAGTTGATTCCTGCGATGTAAATGAAGCGTTCGACGACCACGCCCACCGCCACGACGAACGTCGGCACCGCCACCCACAGCAGCCACCTGCGCGCCCGCGGAGCCCGCCGCGCGCCGTTCAGCCGGATCACCTCGTAGCCGAACAGCGCCGCCCAGCTCACCGCCAGCGCCCCGACCCCGAGCGGGGTCAACGGCGAGGTCGGCTCCCCGCGGCCCTGCCACGGCCGAGGCTCCGGGATCTCCGTACCCCGGACGAACTTGCCCCACGTGTAGAGGGCGGCGTCCTCGTTCGCGTAGACCCGCTTCAGATCCGGCGAGGCGTCCAGCGCCGCCCGGAACCGCTCCCCCCAGTCGGCCGGGAAGCCGTCGTTGAGCTGCAGATAGCTGACCTGGCCCTTGCTGACCACCAGATACGTGTTACGCGGGCTCTCCGGCCCCGGCCGCAGCCGGTCGACCACGTCCTTGATGTTGGCCGGGTCCTTGTGCACCAGCGCCTGGCCGGCGAAGTTGACCAGCTCGATGTCGCGCTCGCCCCACGGCAGCGTCGGCGTGACCTCCGGCCCCTCCTTCGGCACCAGGTAGACCACCCGCGCGCTCGGCTTGTCGTGCTCGTACACGTAGTGCATCGCCGCGACCTCGCCCGAGGTCACCCGCTCGAACTTCTCGTTGCCGTAGCGCGCCACCAGGAACGCCATCGAGAACATCACCGCGAAGCAGGCCGCCAGGACCAGCGACACCTTCTTCGTCAGCTCCGGGTTGAACCTCACGTTCAGCCTGCGTACGGGGACGGTCTCCTCGCGCACGTCGGCGCTGTCGGCCGGCAGGTTCGGGAAGAACGCGTACGCCGCCAGCAGGCACGCACCCGGCAGCGCGAACATGTAGATGCGCAGCCCGATCTCGCCGCCGTAGCTCTGCAGCGCCAGCGCCAGCACCGGCACGCAGAGCAGGATCAGCGCCGCCCGGTCGAACACCCCGCGCCGCAGCCGCCGCAGCAGGCCCACCGCCGCCAGCGCCAGGATCACCACCAGGATGCCCAGCCGCGCCTGCAGCACCATCGCGTGCAGCTCGTCGCTGCCCTCGATCCGGTCGCCCGTGTTGCGCTGCAGGTTGGACACGATGTCGCCCAGGCCGCCGAAGATCGCGTCGATCTGCCCGGCCCAGAAGCCCACCGTCTGGTAGCTGATCCACGCCAGCACCACCAGCCCGAGCCCGAACGGCAGCGCCCACGTCAGCGTCGTCCGCTTGAACAGCAGGAACGCGGTCAGCACGCCCAGCATCATGAACGGCGTGATCTGGTGCGACGCCGTCGCCGCCGCGAACAGCGCCACCATCAGCATGAGCATCAGCAGCTTGTCCGCGCGGAACATGCCGGTGTTGGCGAGCTCGCCCGGCGTCATCGCGTCCAGCCGCCCCAGCAGCCTGCGCAGCCCCTTGGCCGGCACCGGCGTCGTCCGCGGCTCCACCCGCCCGAACCAGCGCAGCAGGATCGCCACGAACACCAGATAGAGCGCGAACGTGAAGCCCTGCGGCGAGAAGTAGTCCTGCCCGATCCACTGCACGAGCACGAACAGCAGCGCCGCGAACCAGCGCGCCCGCGTCGTCGCCACCACCTGGCGCAGGATCAGCACGAACGGCAGCAGGTAGAGCAGGTTCGACAGCAGCGGCGTCCAGTTGAGGATGGGCGACAGATCGGTGATCCCCGCCGTCTTCGTCACGAACGCGAACAACGCGAAGAAGCCCGGCCAGCCCATCCGGCCGTCGATGCTGATCGCCGTGTCGCCGGTCCTCGCGATGAAGTCCACGAAACCGGCATGGATGTACGCGGTCGGGAAGCGTGGCTCCTCGGCCACCAGCGCCCCGGCCCCGTGCAACGCGAACGTGATCGCCGCGATCTGGAAGAGCAACAGGAACTTGCGGTCGGTGCTCTGCGCCACCGTGACGAAGAACGACACGATCATGATCAGGATCGCCGCGAACGCGCTGACCGGCAACGCCGAGATGAGGCCCAGGCCGTTGATGTCCGCCGGATCGACGCCGCGCAGCGGCCCCGGGCTGACCTTGAGGGCCAGCACGTACATGAGGAGACCTTCGAGCACCAGCACAACCGGCAGCCACTTCGGCGCGCCGGCCACCAGAGCCGCCAGCCGCGACGCCCTCGGCGGGGGCGCGGCCTGGCGGACCGGCCCGGGCGCGACCGCCTGCACGGCGGTGGCGGCCTCCACGGGCTCGGCGACCACCCTCTCGAACGGCGCCGTCTCCCCGACATCCGCCACCCCCGGGACCCCGACCTCCGTGGCGACGTCGACCTGCTCAGAGGCAGCAGCCTGCTCGGCGGCGTTGCCCTCCACGGTGGCGTGGGGCCCCACGGTGGCGTCGGCTTCCACGGTGGCGTCGGGCCCCTCGGCGGCTCCGGCCTCTTCAGAGGCGTCGGCCTCTCCGGAGGTGGCGGTCTCCTCGGTCTTGGTGTCGTCGGCCTCTTCCTCCGTGGGCTGGGGCGCCGGGAGGGAGGGGAGCGTGTCGGTCTCCGACGGCGGCGTGGCCGGGGGGCCGCCGATGCGCAGGGTGCTCGGCGTGGTGGGGATGCGGAAGGCGGCGGTGGTCTTCACCGCGTCGTCGCCCCCCGCGCCCGAGTCGGCGTCCGAGTCGGCGTCCGCGCCGGCGTCCGGGGAGGGGTCCGGGGGCGTGCCGGTCTTCGCGTCCGGGGCCGCCTGCAGGGAGGCGGGGTCCAGGCGCGGGATGACCCCCGTCGCCTCCGGATCGAAAGGCACCTCCTGCTCCTCTCCCGTGTCCCCCCGCACACCGGAAGAGCCGGTGGTCCCCGCTGTCATGCCATCGCCGTCCCGTTGCCTCACGTTGACCATCATGGAGCCCCGGGCGACCCGTGAGCGACGCTCGCGTGTCGTATTTCGTCGTATTTGAGAATTTTACGTAGCTTTCCGAAGATCAAAAGTGCGACCACCGTCTGGCTGAGCAGCATCCCGTACCCCACCGCGTTGACGCCCGCGAACGGGAACAGCGCCAGGATGGACGCCAGCACCAGCCCCGCCAGCCCGATCTGCACGGCGGCGAGCTTGCGCGCCTCGCTCTGGGCGCGCAGCGCGCTCAGATAGACCTCGATCAGCACCCGGGGCAGCACCGCCAGCGCCATCAGCCGCAGCAGCAGCGTGCCCTCGTCGGCGAACTTGGCCCCGAAGACCTGGAGGATGAGCGGCGCCGCCACGACGGCCACCACGATGATCGGCACGATGATGGTCAGCGCACGCCGCAACGCGTTGCGGCAGTTGGCCGCGAGCCGGGACCGGTCGAACGAGCCCTCGACGGTCAGCGACACGGCCATGTTCATGGCCAGCAGCTCGATCATGCAGCCGAGCGTGTGCGCCATCGAGAAACGCCCGAACACGGCCTCGCCGACCTGGGTGGCGACGACCACGGGCACCAGGTAGACGATCGCCAGCACCGACAGCGTGCCGGGGAAGTCGCCCGCCAAGAACCGCCCGACCTCGCGCAGCCTCGGCGCCTCGCGGTGCACGCCGGCGGTCTGCCTGACGTGCCGGGGCACCACCACGCCGAAGATCAGCCAGTTGATCGGGATCAGCGCGATCGCGGTGGGCACGATCCACGAGACGAAGATGCCGCCGTCGGGCAGCGCCCCCGCCAGGGTGACCAGCAGCCCCATCTTGACCAGGCCGAAGACGAGGTTGTTGAACGGCACCCAGGTGGCGTTGCGCAGCCCGGTCAGCACCACGTCCTGGAGGGTGAAGACCGCCCACACCACGACGGCCGCGAGGAAGAACAGCCCGGGGCCGAACCCGGCGAGCACCGAGTACGTCTCGCCCCACAGCGGCAGCGTCAGCAGGAAGCCGACGGCGGCCGCGCCACCGGTGGCGGCGGCGATCCCGTACCCGCGCAGGATGAGCTCGGGCGTGCGGCGGCCCGCCACCGGCAGGAAGCGCGCGAACGCGCCCACCAGGCCGAGCGCCGTCAGCGACGCGAACAGCCGCATCAGCGTGATCACCGCCTGGCCGCGGCCGAACTCCTCCTCGGAGAAGTAGTGCGCCGCCAGCAGCCAGTAGCCCGCGCCGAGCACCGCGGTGATGCCCGTGTTGGCCATCAGCGCGTAGCCGTTCCTGAACAGGGGGTTGCGGAGGTCGCGCAGCAGCCTCCGCCAGAGGCTAGACATGGCCGCGGACCCGTCGCAGCCCGTAGCGGGTGCGCCTGACCACCGCGTAGCCCTTGGTCAGGATGCGTTCGCGCAGGTAGATCAGGGGCACGCCGGTGCCTTCGACCGCCCGCTTGAACATGCCGATCGTGGTGTGCCTGGCGACGGTCAGCCGGGGGATGGCGAGCATGTCGTGCCGGTCGGCGGCGATCGTGTTGCCGACGGCGCAGGCGGCGAAGTAGCCGGCCTTGCGCACCTCCCGGCGCACGCGGGCGCTGGAGTAGCCGTAGGGGTAGGCCATGGTGGCCACGGGCGTGCCGAGCGTGTCCTCCAGCAGGCCCTTGTTGCGCCGCAGCTCCTGGCGGAGCTGTTCGGTGGGGAGCTGGTCGAGCTGCGGGTGGCTGTGGCTGTGGCCGCCGATCTCGATGCCGCTCTGCGCGGCCTCGCGGGCCTGGCCCCAGGTGAGCATGTCGTCCAGCGGCCGGCCCGCCGCGTCGTCGCCGGCGTCGGCCACCCAGCCGCTGGTCAGGAAGACCGTGGCGGGGTGGCCGTACTTGTCGAGCAGCGGCAGCGCGCGGCTGTGGAAGTCGGCGTAGCCGTCGTCGAAGGTGAGCACGACGGGCTTGGCGGGCAGCGAGCGCCCGTTGTTCTTGTTCAGCGAGGCGACGAGGTCGCCCAGCGTGAGCGGGGTGAACCCGGCCTCCGACAGGTAGGCGAGCTGCTCGTCCAGGTCGCCGGGGCGTACGGAGTGCGGCCGGGTCTCGTCGTTGGGCCGGTCGTTGACCGAGTGGTACATCAGGATCGGCACCCGGATCATGACCGCACCGCCTTCAGCCGTACCGAGCCCACCAGGTATCCCCAGGCCGTCCAGGCGAGGCCGACGACGATGGCGCCGGCCCTGCCGAGGCCGCCAGGGTCGCCCTTGACGGCCTCGCCGAGGCCGCGCAGCGCGCCGAGCGGCAGCGTCTTGAGCGCGTGCGCCCGTTCGCTGGACAGCCCGTCCTGGGTGCCGACCTCCTGCGTAACCAGGGCCTTCGACAGCCCTTCCGCGTAGCAGCGGGAGCGGAAGTAGGCGAACCTCTCCCGCTGCCTGGACACCTTGTGCCCGATGAGCGCCTTCGGCTCGTACAGCATGATCGAGCCGGGCCGGCGCTGGCTCAGGCGGATGCAGAACTCGGTCTCCTCGCACCCCAGGGGGCGCGACTTGCGGCCCTGCACGCTGCGCCCGATGCCGCTGTGGAAACCGCCCACCTCGGAGACCACCGTGCGCAGGAAGGCCGCGTTTCCTCCCATGACGTTGCGGATCGGCGCCCGTACCGCGGGCATGCCGCGGTACGTGCAGCCGACCGTCCAGTCGAACTCCTGCGGGAACCAGCGCGGCCTGCGCTGGGACGCCCAGATGGGTTCGGTGCGACCGCCCACGCCGACGACTCCGGGATCCTGGAAGCCCTCCTCCAAAGCCTCCAGCCACCCGGGATCGGCGACCGCGTCGTCGTCGAGGAACGCGACGATGTCACCGGTGGCCGTGGCCACCCCGGTGTTCTTGCCGCCGGACAGCCCCTGCTCGTGCGTGTTCTCCACGACGATCGTGTCGGGATAGGCGCGCTTGAGCTTGAGGTGCAGGTCCGGATTGTGGTCGACGACCAGGATCAGCTCGTGCGGGCGGCGGCTCTGCTGCTCCACCGACTCGACGGCCTGCCTGATGTCCTCCCAGCGGTCCTCGGTGTAGACGCAGATGACGACAGACGTGTTCACGACGAATCCTTCAGGCGCTCAGGCTTACGCGACGCCCCGGTCGGCGGCGGGCTTCCTGGCGGGTTCGGGACGGGGCGGGGCGGGCTGGCGGCGCCATTCGCTCAGGATGGTCCTGAGCACCCGGAACCCGTCGCGCACGACGTGCAGGTTGCTCTCGCCGTGGATGCGGTTGCGCTCGTGGCTGGGCACCTCGTGCACCTTGAGCCCGGCCTTGGCGGCGCGGATGTTCATCAGCGTCTCCACCTCGAAGCCGTCGCAGTCGAGGTCGAGCACGTCGAGGTGCCTGGCCCAGAAGGCGTTGTAGCCGTAGCACAGGTCGGTGTAGGAGGTGCCGTACATCCGGTTGACGATCCCGGTGAGGATCTTGTTGCCGAGGCGGCGGTTGAAGGTGAGGTCGTCGCTGCCGCCGCCGGCGGCGTAGCGCGAGCCCTTGACGAAGTCGGCGCCCGTCACCAGCGCGCCGACGAACTGGATGATCTCGTGGCCGTCGGTGGAGCCGTCGGCGTCGATCATCACGATGATGTCGCCGGTGCACGCGGCGAACCCGGCGGCCAGGGCGTCGCCCTTGCCCTTGCCGGTCTGCGTTACGATCTTCACGTTGGGCCGCAGGCGGCGGGCCACCGCGACGGTGTCGTCGACGGAGTTGCCGTCGACGAGCACGATCTCGTCGATCCACTGCGGCAGGGTGGCGAACACGTGGGGCAGGTTCTCCGCCTCGTTCATCGCCGGCACCACGACACTCACCGTCGGTGAGATGGCCAGATGTGGTGTGACGGGAGTGAAGCGTTCGATAGGCGGCATCGATCGCAAAGGCGTGATCTGCGCCTTGCCGTTGGACTTGACGGACTCGGGACTCATGGCGAGGTTATTCCTTCCGGGACCCTCCTGGCGCAACGCGGTGACAGTTTCTCCCGGGTGCTGCGGGAGTGGCTGCTGGGGCGAACGATGCATCAGTGGGTCCAAGTGAGGGTTGTGCTGGGATCTGCTGCTGCTGCCTTGTGCCGGGGGGTCTTGAGTGCTCGGGTCAGCGTGCTCCGGTCGGTTCCTTGACGTCGTGCTGGATCGATCTACGCATCCGGCCGAACCCCTTGAGGACGCGATCGGCTGCCTTATAGAGAGACGGTCGGTCCAGGACAATTGTTCGGGCCTTGTTGAACGGGGTCCGTCCCATCCAGTGCACGGCGGCGGCCGGGGAGGGGCGGGAGACCCGGCCTTCGGCGACGTACAGGGTCCCGCTCTTGAGCCAGTCCTTGTACTCCTTGCCGCCTTTGCCCATGTCGACCATGTGCAGACCGCTGGCCGCGGCCGCCTCGGCCATCTGGAGGTGGTGCACGATTCCGGGGGAGTAGCGGGCGTAGGCGGTGTCGTAGGCGGGGAACCAGCCCACGAGCGTGGTGGCCGTGCGCAGGCCGAAGTGGCCGGCCACGGGCACGTCGCCCGAGTAGAGCATGGTCAGCACGCCGGAGAAGTCGTCGGACCGCTCGGCGTGCATGAGGTCGGTCAGCTCGACGATCCAGGGCTGGGCGAACCTGTCGACCCGGCCGGTGCGCTGATACTGGTCGGACTTCCAGGCCAGCAGCGTGCGCAGCACCTCGGGGTCGGGCGAGGCCCACTCGAACCGGAGCTCGCCCTGCTCCCTGCCGAGCTTGCGCTCCTTGTAGCGGACGGTCTTCAGGTTCTTCGGCGAGTTGGCCCTGACCTGCTCGATCCAGGCGTCGAAGCCGGCGGTGAAGTCCATGACGGGGGCGGGCCGGACGTCGTTCTCGTACGGGGCGAACGTCGGCTGCCCGGCCACCAGGTGGTCGAAGTCGAAGACGGTGAGCTTGCAGGCCCGCAGCAGCGCCCGCGCGTCCGCCTTCAGGCCGGGCTCCGCGATCAGGCCGTGGCACGTGGTGAGGAAGCCGCCGAGCGGCTTGCCGATGCCGAAGCTGTGCCTCTCGTAGGGGAAGAACCCGGCGATCCGGTCACCGTCCTGGAGGACGGCGACGCGCACGTAGTCGCGCAGGCGGTCCATGGCGACGGCGAACTCGACGGAGAGGAAGGGGTTGTCCAGGCTGGGGTCGGCCTTCTGAAGTTCGCGCCAGCGGGCCCGCTCCGGTGGTCCCAGCTCTCCGGGGCGAACGACGTTGATCTTCACCTTTGGCTGGCCCCCTGTTCGGTTTGCATGTTCTTCCCCCGGTAGAGCACGCGAAGCACGTACATGAACCCGCCGAGCACGGCGATCGTCGCCACCCCGGCCCGAGGCGACCACGCGTCGAAGAGCAGCATGGCCTGGGCGAGCAGCACGTTGAGCACGAGGCTCGCGGCGGCCCCTACCGATAGTGCCGCCAGAGGGTCACGATCACGCAACAGCCCGACCACCGCGGCGCCGGGCACGAGCAGAAGGAACATGGAGATCAGGAGCGGGCGCAGGGGAGTGTCGATGTCGAAGAGCGCGATCACCGCCCCCGCGATGCAGGCCGGCGCGAGCAGCCATGTGAGCGCTCTGCGGTGCTTGAGCATCTGCTGTTTCTCTCCCGGTTCCTGACGTGATCGCCAATTTCATGGGATCAATCCGTGCGCGTACGCGTCAACGCCGACGCTTGGCGGCACAGTCAGGTTTACCAGCGCCCATGTGAAGTTCAACACACTGCCAACGAGCTCCGGGTCCCCGACGTGCTCCCCAAGCACACCAGGATGCCTTATTTGTCACAGCAACATCGGCTTGACCCGGGAAATCGGGGCTTTCTCACATAACGGTGGCGAGGGTCGCCTCCGGTGTGCTGGACGGCTCCGGCGACGGGGTGGGCTCCTCCTCCGGCGGGTCGGACGGCGGTTCGGGCTGACCTTCCCAGCTGAGCGCGCAGCGCGCGGCGCCGCCGTTGGAGGTGAACGTCACCGTGCCGCTGCCGGGCAGACCGGGGTCGTCCACCGTGACCCACACGGCCGCCGACGCGCCCGCCTTGATCGTCCCGCTCGCTGGCTTCAGGGTCAGGCCGTCCGTCGTGGTGGATGCCCAGGTGACGGCGGCGTTGCGGGCGCGCAGCGTGACCCGCGCCGCGCCCTGGATCGCCGCCGGGCAGGCGGCGGCGATCCGGGCGGGGCGGGCGGCCCGCCGGCGGGTGGGGGTGGGGGCGGCCGGCGGCCGGGTGGTGGCCACGCCGTCGGCGGGCCGCCGGGTCGGCGGCGTGACCGGCTCGGAGGCGCCGGGCTCGGGTTCGGGCTCCGGCTCGGTCTCGCTCTCGGGCTCGCTGTCCGTGGGCTCCCCGGCGACGGGTCCGGGGTCGTCGGCGGCGTAGTCCTCGTCGGGCGGCGCCGCGGGCGGGGGCGCGCTCAGCGTGGGGTGCGCCTCCTCCTGGGAGGTCAGCGCGATCGTCACGCTCGTCCCCGCCAGGAGCAGCGCGCCCGCCAGCAGCGCGGGGGCCAGCCTGCGCGGCCTGCGCCGCCGCGACCGGTGCCGGGGGGAGAGCGGGAACCCGGACCGGTCGAAGCTGTCGCCCCGGTCGACGATCAGCGTGCGGGTCTCGTTCCGCCCGGGGTCGAGGCAGGTGCCGATCACCCGCTCGCGCAGCGACAGCGGCGGGAAGGCCATCGGCACCAGGTCGAGCAGCCGTTCGGCCGAGATCGCCCGGCCGCGCCGCTCGGCGCACACCTCGCAGCCGCCGATGTGCGCCGACAGGCGGCGGCGCAGCGGCGTCGTGAGCGGGCCCTCCCAGGAGTCCAGCATCGCCGACAGGCCGGGGCAGTGCGCCCGGCCCGTCCTGGCCAGCACCACCGCGGTGGCGGCGTTCTCCAGCTGGCCGCGGGCCCTGGCCAGCCGCCCGGCGGCCTGCCGCGCGGTGAGGCCGAGCACCGCGCTCACCTCGGCGGGCGCCAGCCCGTGCCGCAGCGACAGCTCCAGCACCTCGCGCTCGGCCCCGCGCAGCTCGCCGAGCGTCTCGTACACCAGGCCGGTCAGCTCCGGGTCGTCCGGCTCGCCGTCCGTCCGCCGCGCGGGCCGTTCCGCGCCCGGGTGGCCCAGCCGCGCCACCGCCTGGAACCTGGTCAGCGCGTACAGCCAGGCCCGCAGCCGGTCGGCGTCGCGCAGCCGCCGCACCCGCCCGTGCGCGGTGACCAGCGCGTCGTGCACCGCGTCCGCCGCGCCGTCCCGCTCGCCCAGCAGCGAGCAGGCGTAGTCGTAGAGCCGCTCGGCGTAGGCGCCGTAGAGCCGGTCGGGGGCGTTCGGGTCGTCGTGGCGCAGCCCCGCCACGAGTTGCTCGTCGTCGTCACGCTCGACTGCCGGCCATCCAGGCACGAATACCCTCCCCGCGGGTTGCAGGACGTCCCCACGGCGGTAGGACGCCCGCCTCCTCCCGGCGGGTTGACGATCGGCCCCTCATTCATGCCGAACAGGCATCAACCATCGCAATTGGGCGAGCAGATGCGGCGCTCCATGCCCTGGAGGAAGAAGTCGCGGACCTGCAGCGGGTCCTTGGCGATGTACGCCTCGCCGCCCGTCGCCCTGGCGACCGCGTCCATCTGCCGCTTGCCCGCCTGCGCCTCCGGCCCGAACGCGATGAGCAGGATGCTCACCGGCCGCTCCGGGTCGTAGGCCGACTTCAGGTAGTCGAGGATCTGCGCGTCGGTGACGCCGCCGTCGGGGTCGTCGTTGCCCGCCCCGTCGGTCAGGATCAGCAGCGTGTTGATCTTGTCCCGCTTGTACGTCTCGGTCATGTGCGCGTAGGCGGCCTTGAGCGAGTCGTTCAGCCCGGTGTCGCCGGTCGCCTTCGCCTCGACGGTGGCGAGCTGCTGGGCCAGCACGTCCTTGCGCAGCGTGCCGCCGATGCTCTCGGTCAGCGGCCCGACGGGGACGACCTCCTGGTAGTCCTTGCCCCGGCCGTCCAGATGGGTGGAGAACTTCCACACGCCGATCTCGGAGTCGGGCGGGAACAGCGACAGCCCCTCCGTGGCGATCTTGCTGATGGCCTTCATGCGGGTCAGCCCCGTGCCGGGGTCGGGCAGCGCCATCGTGCCCGACACGTCCAGCAACGTGAGCAGCCGGGTGCCGAGGTTGAGCCGGGACCAGGTCTGCGTCATGGTGGCGACGGTCTTGACGTCGGGGGCGCGCATGGCCTTGGGCGCCGCCGGGGTGAACCCCTTGTCCTCCGACAGCGCCTCGCCCGCCTTGCCGCCGGGATCGCGGAAGCCCTGGGCGCGCAGCACCTTGAGCGCCGACTCCTTGCCGAGCTCCTGCCGGAAGTCGGCCGCGGCCTTGAGCTTCGCGGCGTCCTTGGTGACGACGGTGAGCGGGTAGTCCAGGCTCAGCGTGCCCTCGCTCGGGTACAGCGCCACCACCGGCGTGTCTGGCTTTTTCGTGTTGTGTACGTGAATGGCCTGCTCGGACGTGACGCCGATCGGCACCCGGTCACCGGACTTCACGGTGAGGCTCGCCAGCAGCGCGGTCGGGTCGGCGACGAGCTGCCCTGACAGCTCCTTGAGCGCGCCCACCAGCGCCTTGTCCTGCTTGGCGGCCTTCGCGGTGCCCGCCGCCGCCAGCAGCGCGGCCAGCCCGGCGGAGTTCTTCTGCGGATCAAGGGCCAGCACGCGGACCTTCTTGCCGGGCCCGTCCACGTTCGCCACGTTGGCCGCCGCGACCATGCCGGACCAGCTCGGCTTGAGCGTGCCCTCCAGCTTGGCCGCCGAGCTCTTGGCCGTGGCCAGCACCACCGGCGAGGAGGCGACCGAGCCCGCGGGCTCGGGCAGCGTGACGGACTCCTGGCTGCGCACCCGCTCCACCACGAGGCTGGAGTCGGCCACCCACACGTCGCCCTTGAACTTGCCGGCGACCAGCGCGTTCTCCGTCCGGGCCGCGCTCTCCCTGGCCACCTTGACCTCGACGCACCTGCTGTCGATCGAGTGCAGCGCCTTGTTGTAGTTGCCCGCGATCTTGTTCAGGGCCGGCTGGACGTCCGGCGTCGCGACGACGGTCAGCGGCAGCTTGCCGCTGGAGCAGTCGTGCTCCCGGTTGAAGATGACGAACGCGGCCACACCGAGGAGCACGGCGAGCGCCACTGCTCCCGCGAGCGGGACGAGCACCCGGCCGCGTCCGCCGCGACCGGCCCGCCTTCTGCTGGGGGGTGGATCCTGGGCTCGGTAGCCGCCATCGAACTCGTCTGTGCGGTGTCGCCCCACGATGTCCTCTTGGTGTGTGTTTGGAAGCCTTTCGGAGACCCTAGCCGGTGATGCTCCGCAATACTCGGGAGACGATACTCGGTGTGCTTGCTGTGGCAAAACACCTGTTTTGGTGCGCTAATAACGCTCAGTGACGGTCAGTGGCAGCATGCGTGACCGTGCCACGCCCGCCATCCCTCACGCACGGCGACCACCGCCAGAGCGAGCGCCATCGCCGGATCGACCCACCACCAGCCGATCGTGCCCGCCCACAGACCGGCCAGCACCCCGGCCGCCATCGCGCCGCAGATCAGGTTCTGCGCGGCCTCCCCGGCCGTCGCCCCCGAGGCCAGCCGCCGGGCCAGCCGCCGCTTGACCAGCCCCAGGATCGGCATGCTGACCAGGCTCACCGCCGTCACCACGATCCCCAGCACGGTCGGCACCGCCCGATGCCCGGCATCCAGGTCATGACCCACGTGCACGATCAGATAAGGCGCGAGCAGCCAGAAGCTCACCGCGATCGCCCGCCGCGCCCGATGCTCCGCGCTCGCCGACAGCGTCCGCTTCCCCGTGAACCGCCACACCACGATCAGGCTCGCCGCCACCTCCACCAGAGCCGACAGCCCCCACCCGATCAACGCCACCGAATGCGCCGCCAGCCCCGCCGCCAGCCCGAGCGAGCTCTCCACCGCCAGCCACACGATGGTGACCACGGAGAGTGAACGCGCCAGCCTCGCCGCCCTGATCCAATCGGCTGACGCGGCCGGATGCGCATGAACCCGCTGGTCAGGCACCTTGAACCTCCGCATTCTCGGCTTCCGGCCGTCGACAGCATGATGTGCCGTACCCATTACTTATCGTGACCTTAGAGGCCGGCGGCAAAGAATGTTCAAGCTTCCCGGGTAGTGTGCAGTGATCGTCGACGGGATATGGGGGGCCGATGCCGTTCACGCCCAGTCACATCGCGGCCGTGCTGCCGCTGGTGTCGTCACCGCGCATGCGCAGGTGGACCGACCCCTGGGCGCTCGCGGTCGGAGCGATGGTGCCCGACCTGCCGATCTTCCTGCCGTTCCTGCCCGACTACAGCGACTGGCACTCCTGGCAGGGCGTCGTCACCGTGGACCTGGCGGCGGTGCTGGTGCTGCTCGTGCTCTTCCACGGCCTGCTGCGCGACCCGCTGATCGGGCTGCTGCCGCCCGCGTTCGCCGGCCGCGCCGCGACCCTCCTGCCGACCCGCCGCGAACTGCTGTCCCGCCTGCCCGCCGTGGTCGCGGGCGCGCTGGTCGGCGCGGGCACGCACGTGCTGTGGGACTCCTTCACGCACTCCACGGGGCCGCAGGAGTGGGGCCACTGGCTCGGCGTCTCCGTCCTCGGCGTGCTGCCGCTGTTCCGCGTGCTGCAGTACGTGTCGTCGGCCGTCGGCCTGGCCGTCGTCGTGTGGTGGGCCTGGCGCGGCCTCGCCGCGATGCCGCCCGCGCCGGTGCCCGGCCGCCTGCGCGTCTCCGCCCGCGTGCGCGGCGGCGTCCTCGCCGGCGGCGCCGCCGGCATCCTGACCGGCGCGTTCGTCTGGCCGCTGATCGACGAGCCCAACCCGGCGTACGGGCTGCCCGCCGTGATCACCAAGGTGGGCGCCGGCACCGTCGTCGGCCTGTGCCTGGTGCTCGTCTGCTACGCCGTCGGCTGGCAGCTCAGGCGGCTCGTGGCAGTATCGGAAGGTGCTTGAGTACGTAACCGACGCCGCCGACCCCCGCCTGGCCGACTACACCCGGCTGCGCGACGTGGAGCTCCGCAAGAGCCTCGAAGCCGAGCGCGGCCTGTTCCTGGCGGAAGGCGAGAAGGTGATCAGGCGCGCCATCGCCGCCGGCTACCCCGTCCGCTCCGTCCTGACGACCGGCCGCTGGCTCCAGCCCCTCGCCGACGTCCTCGGCGACGCCACCGTGTACGTCGTCAGCGACGAGATCATGTCGGGCATCGCCGGCTTCCAGGTCCACCGGGGCGCCCTCGCCTCCCTGGCCCGCCTGCCCCTGCCCGCCCTGGACACGGTGCTCGCCCCGGCCGCCCGCGTCGTCGTCCTGGAGGACATCGTCGACCACGCCAACGTCGGCGCGATCTTCCGCTGCGCCGCCGCCCTCGGCGTCGACGGCGTCGTCCTGTCGCCCCGCTGCGCCGATCCCCTCTACCGCCGCGCCGTCAAGGTCTCCATGGGCGCCGTCTTCTCGATCCCGTACGCCCGGATGGACAACTGGTTCACCGGCCTGGACGAGCTGCGCGCGGCCGGGTTCCAGACCCTCGCCCTCACCCCCGACCAGTCCGTCACCCCGATCGACCGGGTCAAGCTCGGCGGCCGGGTCGCGCTGCTGCTCGGCGCCGAGGGCGACGGCCTGTCGTCCCGCTGGCTGCACGAGGCCGACGAGGCCGTGTGCATCGCGATGAGCCCGACGGCGATGGCCGCCGGCGTCGACTCGCTGAACGTCGTCGCCGCCGCCGCGATCGCCTGCCACGGACTGATGCGCGAAACCGTTTAGAGCCGCCACACGGGGCACTGACACAGCCATGCATGCTGTGGAGAAGGCTCTTTCGCTCGGGACGGGAATGCTCAGCGGCGCCCTGGCCGCCGCGATGTTCAAGCGGACGTGGAAGCTGGTGTCCGGCGACGACGACGCCCCGGACGCCGGCGACCTGGAACGCGGCTGGACGGAGGTGCTCGTCGCCGCCGCGATCCAGGGAGCCCTGTTCGGCCTGGTCAAGGCCGCCGTGCACCGCGCCGGTGCGCAGACGTTCCGGCACCGCGCCGTGACGGGCAGGACCTGACGGCGGCGGTCAGGCGACCTTCGACGCCGAGGCCGTCCAGGTGTTGCACGACCCGGGGTCCCCGGTGGCGAACCCGCGCTTCTTCCAGGCGCGCACGGTGGCCTCCTTGCCGTAGACGCGATCGTCGCCGGGCTCGTCACCCCCGGCCATCTTCAGGAGGGTCTTCCAGTCGCGGCTGTCGCGGCCCTTGAGCGGCCAGACGCTCTTCATGAACGCGGAGCCGAAACAGTCGCTCTGGAGGCTGAGGCGCCGGGTCTGCTCGTCGAGCTCGGCGTCGCCCTCGTAGGGCTCCTCGTCGAAGGCGGCCGCGATGCCCGTGAGGTTCTGGACGTGATAGCCGTACATCTGCGCCGTCGTGTCGAAGAGCCACAGGTCCTTCGGGCTGTCGAGCCAGGACTTGCCGAGCTGGAAGATCACCGTGCGGCTCTTGTCGCAGTAGTAGGCCTGCGAGTCCTCCTTGCCGATGTCCAGGCCGCAGTACTTCTTGGGGATCTTGGTCATGTGCTTCACGTGGATCTTCTCGAAGTCGATCCCCGCGGCGGTGAGGTGCTTGCCCCAGGTCCTGTCCAGGCAGGCGACGACGGCGTTGATGTAGGCCCTGGCCATCGGCTTGTCGTTGCGCTTGACGGGCTTCTCGGCGCACGTGCTCCTGGGGAGCGGGCCGGCCTCGTAGAGGGCGTTGGCGACGAGGTCGGCGCCCTCGACCGGGTCCTGGCCGGAGGCCGCCGCGGCGGTGCCGGTCAACGGCAGCAGAGCGGCGGCGCTCAGCGCGGCGATCACGCGAATTTTCACAAAGCGTGACACTAGGGCTATCAAGGTCAACAGGGCAAGGGCGCTACCAGTGGATGGGGGTGTGGGCGTTGTCCAGGGGCGGGCCGACGGGGGCGGACGGCGCGGCCCAGCGCACCGCGTTCGCGAGCACCCGGTGCACGTCGGGGTCGTGGTAGACCGGATAGTTCTGGTCGCCGGGGCTGAAGTAGAAGATCCGGCCCAGGCCGCGGGTGTAGCAGCAGCCGCTGCGGAACACCTCGCCGCCGCTGAAGTTGCTGATGAACACCAGCTCGTCCGGCTCCGGGACGCCGAACGGCTCGCCGTACGTCTCCTGCTCCCCGATCACCAGCGGGCGCGGCACGCCCTGGGCGATGGGGTGGCCGGGGGCGACGGTCCACACGAGCTCGCGTTCGCCCGCGTCACGCCAGTTGAGCGTGCAGGTGGTGCCCATCAGGCTGCGGAAGATCTTGGAGTAGTGGCCGGAGTGCAGCACCACCAGCCCCATGCCGCCGAGCACCCGCTGCCGCACCCGGGCGACGACCTCGTCGGCGACCTCCTCGTGCGCCATGTGCCCCCACCAGGTGAGCACGTCGGTCTCGGCCAGCTCCTTGTCGGACAGGCCGTGCTCGGGGTCGTCGAGCACGGCGGTGCGCACCCGCGCCTCGCCGCCCAGGTGCGCGTTCAGCCCGGCCGCGATCGCGCCGTGGATGCCGTCCGGGTAGCGGCGGCGTACGTCCTCTTCGCGCTGTTCGTGGTAGTTCTCGCTCCAGACGGTCACTCTGATCCGCATCGTGCTCCCCTCGTCCAGATCAGGCGTACCCATCCAGAGGCGCGGGAGGCTCGAAGACCGAGGTCAGCTCCACCGGCCTGCCCTGCTCGTAGGAGGCGCGGGTGGCGCAGAGGATCTCCACCACGTGCGCGGCCTGCCGCCCGGTGGCCCGGTGCGGGCGGCCCTCGCGGACGGCCGCCGCCAGGTCCCGCACGGCCCGGCCCCACTCCACGCCCCGGTACGCGGGTCGCAGCGGCTCGACGGGGCGCGGCTCCTCCCCGAAGGCGGCGATCTCCAGCGCGGAGTCGAAGTCGTGCCAGGAGCGCAGCAGCAGCGAGCCGGTGTCGCCGTGGAACTCCAGCCCGTGCTGCCGCGTGCCGTGACCGGGGACGTAGAAGTCGCAGGTCAGCCGGAGCAGGACGCCGCCGTCGAACTCGACGTTGGCCACCACGTAGTCGGGCGTGGTGATCGTGAACGGCCGCCCGTCGAGCCGCACCCGCTCGGGGTGCACGACCGAGGCGAACGCGGTCACCCGCCGGGCCGGGCCGAGCGCCGCCGTGACGATCGTCAGCGGGTAGACGCCCACGTCGAACAGCGGCCCGACCTCGTAGAAGCCGACCGGGTCCGGGTGCCAGGTCTCGATACGGCCCCAGTTGACCTCGCCGTAGACGAGCCTGAGCCGGCCGGTGGCGTTCTCGCGCAGCAGCTTGAGCGCGGTCTGCTGGGCCTCGCCGAGGAACGTGGCGGGCGCCCCGCCCAGGCGCAGCCCCTTCCTGCCGGCCAGCTCGACCAGCTCGGCCGCCTCCTCGTAGCGCAGGGCGAGCGGCTTCTCGCTGTGCACGTGCCGGCCCGCCTCCAGGCAGCGGCGGATCACCTCGTAGTGGGCGTGGTGCGCGGTCAGGTTGACCACGATCGAGACGTCCGGGTCGGCCAGCAGCTCGTCCAGCGACGGGTAGGCGCGCACGCCGTGCGCCTCCGCCAGGGTCGCGGCCCGCGCCGGGTCGACGTCCTGGACGCCGCGCAGCTCGATCTCGGGGTAGCCGGCGAGGTCGGCGGCGTAGCGCTGGGCGATGTTGCCGCAGCCGACGATCGCCACGCCGGTGGTCGCTCCGGTGCTCTGCATGCTCACGCCTCCAGCCACTGCCGCAGCCGCTCGCGCGACGTCAGCACCTCGGGGATCGGGTCGCGGTCCTCCGGCTCGTGCTCGATGCTGATCGTGCCCGTGTAGCCGATGCGCCGCAGCTCCTCCACGCACCGCCGCACCGGCACGCAGCCGTCGCCGAGCGCCACCGTGTCGTGCCCGCCGGGCGCCGCCACGTCCTTCAGGTGCACGTGGAAGATCCGGTCACCGAGCGCCTTGATCGCCTCGGCGGCGTCGTAGCCGTGGGTGCCGAACCAGCCGGTGTCGAGCGCCGCGCCGATCCGGCCGCCGGCCTCGTCGCCCATCGCCTCCAGATACTCCTCGGGGGTGCGTTCGGGGTGGTTCTCCACGCCGAGCCGGAGATCGTGCTCCTCCAGCGCGGCCACCACCGCCTCGCGGTCGGTGCGCAGCACGGGCGCCATCCCGCCGATGACGGGCGCGCCGACGGCGCGCGCGATCCGGCACAGGCCGCGGAAGTACGTCACGTCGGCTCCGGCGGACCCGGCCAGGCTCGGTACGGACAGCTTGTGGCCGGCGAGCAGCCCGGCGGCGATCTCCAGGTGCTCGTCGGTGGCCCAGGCGGGGTTCAGGTGGGCGGTCCAGACGTCCATCGAGGTGAAGCCCAGCCCGGCGACCTCGGCGACGACGCCGCCGAACCGCCCGGCGAAGCCGTCGAGCGGGGCGAACCGCTCGTTGGTGACCCGGTCGGCCTCTCCCCAGCCGGGGGCGGGCATGCGGCTGCCGGTCTCCCTGGTGACGAAGTTGGCTCCCATGAACGCGATCGTGTTCACACGTCTCCTCGCGCGATTGCGATTTTCGGAGGCTTTTCAGTGAACTTACGTGCCCGTCAGAGGGGCGTCAATGGGGTGTTCGCGGGGAATTCGCACCTTTTGGTGGCGGGTGGGGGCTGGTATTTCACTGAAATTTCAGTGAGGAGCCGCCGTGGACGAGCGGACGATCAGCTCGTGCGGGAAGATCAGCCGCTCCGGCGCGGCCGGCGGGTCGGACAGCAGCAGCCGCCCGGCCTTCTCGCCGATCTCCTGTTTGGCCTGCCGGATCGTCGTCAGCCCGGCCTCCTGCGCCGCGCTGTCGGAGAACCCGACCACCGACAGGTCCTCCGGCACCCGCAGCCCCAGGTCGGCGGCGGCGTCGAGGACGCCGAGCGCCAGCACGTCGGTGTTGGTCAGGACGGCGGTGGGCCGAGGGTCGGTCCGGAGCAGCGCGTGCCCGGCCTCCCGGCCCGCCTCCCGCGAGTTGCGGGACAGCTCGTAGAACGGCACGCCGGCCCAGTCGACCCCGGCGGCCACGCAGGCGCTCTCGTAGCCGCCCCGCCGGCCGCGCATCGCCTCGAACGTCGCCGCCCGCTGCCGCGCCGGGTCGGCCCAGCCGGTGCGGCCGTCGTCGTGCAGGCCCACCATCGCCACCCCGACGCGCCGGTGGCCCAGCTCCAGCACGTGGCGGGCGGCCAGCGCCCCCGCCGCCGGCTCGTCGATGCCGACGAACGGGTGGCCCGGCACGTACGGCTCGTCGACCACCACCATCGGCAGCTTCCTGGCCAGCACCTCCGCCAGCGCGGGGTGCCCGTCGGGCAGCGAGACCACGCAGAAGGCGTCGACCACCGCGTCACGCACCGGCACCGGGCGCTGCTCGCCGCGCGGCAGCGGCAGGATGAGCAGCCCGACGCCCGCGTCCTCGGCGGCGGCGGCCAGCCCCTGGAAGAACCCGACCGCGTACGGGTCGGCGAACGCGTAGGGCAGGGTCTCGCTGAACAGCAGGCCGAGCGCGCCGGCCCGGCCGAGCCGCAGGGAGCGCGCGGTCGCGTTGGGCCCGGCGTAGCCCAGCTCGTCGGCCACCTCCAGAATGCGCCGGCGCAGCCCCTCGCTGAGCTGGTCGGGCCGGGAGAAGGCGTAGGACACGGTGGCCCGCGACACGCCCACCCTGTCGGCGATCGTCTGCAGCGTGACCTTGGCCATCGTCCAACGGTATCGGAATCCCTTGCCGGAGCCCTCCTTAATCAATTAAGCTCTTAATTGATTAAGGAGGTGTCATGGACGCCATGCAGGTACTGGCTCATCAGAGCGCGATGGGACACGCGGACACGCTGACCGAGGCGCTGCCGGGCGCGCCGGTGAAACACTCCCGCGACAGGGGACGGGTGCGGGTGCGGCTCGCCTACACGCTCCGGGTGACGGCCGACCGGCTCGACCCCGCCTGTCCGGGCATGCCGGTCAGCTGACCTCGATCTGGCTGCCGGCATGGTCGAGCAGCCGTTCGGCGGTGCTGAAACGGCGCTCGTCCTGGTCGTTCAGCAGCACGCCGATCACCTGCCTGCCGCCCCGCTCGCCCGCGAACAGCAGGCAGAACCCCGCCGCCCGCGTGTAGCCGGTCTTCACCCCCGTCACGCCGTCGGCCCGGGTGAGCAGCTTGTTGGTGTTGCGCCAGATGTGCGCCCGGTGCGCGGACGTCTTCGGCACCCGGTGCACCTCGCGGCCGACGATCGTGCGGAAGACCGGGTTCTCCAGCGCCCGGCGCGCCAGCTCGGCCTGGTCCACGGCCGTCGAATGGCCGCCGAGCGACGGTTTCGGCAGGCCGTCGGCGTTCGTGTAGCGGGTGTCGTCCAGGCCGAGCGCGCGGGCGGTGGCGTTCATCTTGCGCACGAAGGCGTTCGTGCCCGGCCCGTAGCGGCGGGCCAGCGCGTGGGCCGCGTCGGCGCCCGAGGGCAGCATGAGCCCGTAGAGCAGGTCGCGCACGGTCAGCCGCTCGCCCTTCTTGAGCGCGGCCGAGGTGGCGCCGTTGCGCACCGCGTGACGCACGTCCGCGGCGGTCACGGTGACCGTGTCGCCCAGCCGGGCCTCGCGCAGCACCACGTAGGCGGTCATCACCTTGACCAGGCTGGCGACCGGCACCCGAGCGGTCTCCCGCTTGCCGAAGTGGATCGTTCCCGCCGAGTCGACCACGTAGCCGGCCTTCGCCTTGACGGTGGGCGTATCCGCCGCGTACGCCGGAGTCCCGGCTATCAGGACGAGCAGCGCGGAACCTATACAGGCCGCGATTCGCATGACGAACATGACGGACATCGTGGCATCCGAACCACCAGGAGGCGCGCCAAACCCACCCCGAAAGGGGAAAACAACCGGAAAGCGTCAGCCGACGAAGGTCCGCTTCCTCCTGCGCCGCACCACGATCACCACGACCCCGGCCACCGCCGCCACCGCCAGCAGCCCGGCCGTGACAGGCGAGGACGCGGCGATCCGGAACCAGCCCCACACCAGCGCCGTCAGCCCGAACCACCACATCGGCGCCCACGTGAGGCAGCCCAGCGCGCTGGCCACCACGTACCACGGATAGGACACCCGCAGCGCCCCGGCCACCCACGGCAGCGTGTGGCGCAGCATCGGCACCCAGAAGCAGCCGTAGACGGCGAACGCCCCCCACCGCTCGACGACGCGCTCGACCTTCTCGATCCGCTCGCGGCCCACCTTGACGCCGATGCGGGAGTCGTACAGCTTCTCGCCGAGCCTGCGGCCCACCCAGTAGTAGACCTGGAACGCTCCGAACAGGGCGAGGATCAGGATCGCCCCCACCAGCCAGTAGGGAATCCCGAACAGGAAGGGGTCGGTGGGCGCGGGGACGGCCAGAACGCGTGATGCCATGAGCCGACTCCCCCCACGCCAAACCATTAGGTCAGGCTTACCTTAGTTCACCCCTTACGTTACCGCCACAGGCAGGTTGCAAGCGTGTGACAAGCGACGCTCAATACCCGTGCCCCACGCTTGGCGGTGAGCGAAGAGAGGTACTGACCGTGTTGACCGGGTTGAGCAAGGCGACGAGAAGCAGCCGTACGGCACTGGCCACCGGCGCGGCGAGCGCGGTGAAGTTCCTCGTGGCGGCCCTCGCCTTCGCCGCCGCCTACGCCGGCCTGACCGCGTACGGCGCCGCGAGCTCCGCGCCGCTGCCCGCGCCCGCCCGGGCTGTCACCCTGCCGGCGCGCACAGTGCCCGCAGCGGTGCCCGCCGCGCTGCCCACCGCGCTGCCCGGCGAGGTCACGGTCACCGCCCTCGACAGCGCGCCGGACTGCCTGAAGACGTTCCTGGCCCGTACGGTGATCGTCAACCCCGACCCCGACGAGGCCGTCTCCTACCGCTGGCGGCTGGCCCGCTGGAACCCCGGCACCAACACCTGGGGCACCTACCTGGTGCACTACTCCGGGTTCGCGGGAGCCGAGGAGAGCGCCGCCTGGGAGCCGGCCGTCTCCGCCAACCCCGGCTGGTATCGCGTCGAGCTCAAGGCCGAGGGGCGCGAGGCGAT
Source organism: Nonomuraea sp. NPDC003214 (assembly GCF_053590035.1). Lineage (NCBI taxonomy): Bacteria > Bacillati > Actinomycetota > Actinomycetes > Streptosporangiales > Streptosporangiaceae > Nonomuraea > Nonomuraea sp. NPDC003214. The sequence goes on from NZ_JBSFSX010000002.1 coordinate 595,491, forward strand.
CAGGAGCGACCGCTTCCAGGTGAGCTGCTGACCGAGCGCTGCGCCGCCTCCACCCAGCGCGGCACCCCGATCCGGTGCGCCACCTCCAGCGCCTTGCCGTAGTGCTCGCGGGCGGCGGCCGGCTGGCCCAGCCGGATCGCCAGGTCGCCCAGCGTCAGCGCCACCGGCCACAGCGCCACGACCCCGGTGCCGGCGCCCGCCACCCGGTCGGCGAACGGCTTGAGCTTGTCGTAGCAGTCGACCATCCGCTCCCGGTCGTCGAGCAGCATCCCGGCCAGCGCCCGCCACGTCATCGCGAGCTCGTACAGGAAGTCGGGCCGCACCGGCGGGCGGACGGCGGCGACCGCCTTGGCGTCGGCCACGTGACCGGCCGAGGCGAGCGCCAGCGCGTAGGCGTCGAGGGTCCACTTCGCGCCGCGCTGGTGGGCCTCGGCCAGCAGCTCGACCGTCTCGGCCGCGCGGCCGTCGACCAGGTGCAGGCAGAACGTGGTGATCAGCGGCAGGTCCTGGCGGCCCTCCAGCATGCCCGCCCGCGCCGTCATCCGGGCCGCGTCGCGGTAGGCCCGCTCGGCGCCCGTGTAGTCGCCGGCGATCATCTGCCGCTGCCCCGAATACCAGGCGTGGACGGCGGCCGGGGCCGGCAGGTCGTACTGCCGGGCCAGCCGGTCGGCGGCGGCGGCGTGCTCGTCGGCGACCCCGAACTCGCCGCGCGCCGCCGCGCACTCCAGCAGCACCAGATGGGCCAGCGCCTGGGTGGCGACCTGGCCGGAGCGCTGGGCCACGTCGAGCAGCTCGCGGCCGATGCTCTCGCGGGTGTCGACGGCCGGGATGTCGTAGGACTGGCGCAGCCGCCCGCTCAGCGCGACCGCGATCAGCGCCGGGTCGCCGCTCTGCCGGGCCACCTCCAGCGCCTCCAGCGACGCCTGCCGGCCCCGTTCGGGCGAGGAGGAGCCCTCCAGCTCCAGCGCCAGCGTGGTGAGCAGGCTGGCCCGCAGCTGCTGCTCGCCCTCGGGCAGCTCGCTCAGCGCCCGCTCGGTGACGTCGACGATCTCCCACGCGGTGCGGGTGAAGTCACGCGCCATGCCCTTGTGCGGCACCGCGAGCGCCGCCGCGACCCGCGCGGTCAGCTCCAGGTCGCCCAGCGGCAGCGCGGCGTCCATCGCCTCGCGGCGCAGCAGCCGGGCCGTGTGCATGTCGCCGCACAGCGCCAGCGCCTTGATCCGGCGCAGCATGAGCCGCAGCCGCTGCTTGGTGTCGCCGCCGGTGCGGTCGAAGGCGGCGATGGCCTGCTCCCACAGCGTCGCCGCCTCGCGGTGCGCGAAGCGCCGCTCGGCCTGCTCGGCGGCCAGCCCGGAGTAGTGCACCGCCTTGTCGGCGGCATCAGCCAGGAAGTAGTGGTGGGCCAGCGCGGCCACGTCGGACGGCGCCCGCCGCTCGATCACCGCCGCCACGGCCGCGTGCAGCCGGGTGCGGCGCAGCCGCGAGGCGTCGGAGTAGAGGGTGTCGCGCACCAGGTCGTGGTCGAACCGCAGCAGCCCGGGGCCCGGCTCGGTCACCAGCCCGGCCAGCAGCGCCGCCTCGACCGCCTCCACCACGGCGTCCTCGTCGCCGGCCACGTCGACCAGCACGTCCACGTCCACGTCGCGGCCGATCACCGCCGCCTGCAGCAGGATCTGCTGCGCGCCCGCGGGCAGCCGGGAGACGCGCCGCCGCAGCACGTCACGCACCCCGGAGGGCACCCGCGACAGCACCTCGGCCGCGCTCGCCCGGTCGGCCGCGCCCTCGGCGTCGAGCAGCCGGACGGTCTCGCGGACGAAGAACGGGTTGCCGCCGGTGCGCTCGACGATCGACTCGACGGCGTCCTCGTCGATCTCGCGCACGCAGGTGGCCCGGACCAGCTCGGCCACGGCCTTCGGGGCGAGCCCGGACAGACCCACCCGGACCGGGCCCAGCCTGGCCAGCGCGGCCAGCACGTCGGCCTGCCGGTCGTCGAGCTCGCTCTCGCGGCAGGTGACCACGAGCAGCACCCGGCTGGTGGCCAGCAGGCTCGGCAGCGCGCGCAGCAGCGCCAGCGTCTGGTCGTCGGCCCAGTGCAGGTCCTCCAGCGTGAGCAGCACCGGGGCCCGGCGCGCGACGCCCGCCAGGTAGCCGCCGACGGCCCGGTGCAGCCGGAACCCGCCGGACACCTCGTCGTCGTCGGGCGCGGGCGCGGCGTCGTCCAGCAGCGGGGCCAGGAGCTGGGCGTACTCGCCCGCGCCGGTCGTGCCGACGAGCGCGCGCAGGATCTCCACCCAGGCCCAGCCGGGCGGGGTGGCGCTGGAGTCGGGGCAGGCGCCGGAGGAGGTCATCCAGCCGTCGGCGGTCAGCCTGCTCTGCAACTGGCGCAGCAGCGTCGTCTTGCCCGCCCCGGCGACGCCGGTGACGATCGCCACCTGGAAGCGGCCGGTGCGGGCGGCGGCCGTGGTCAGCCTCGACAGCTCGGCGTCCCGGCCGACGAACGGCTCGGGCTCCAGCGGCGGCGGCTCGATCGGGGTGGCGGGCCTGGGCGGCCACGTGTCGGCGGGCGGCACCGGCCGCGACGGGCGGGGCGGCGGGGCCAGCTCCAGCTCGGGCGCCTGGGCGAGGATGTCGGACTCCAGCTTGCGCAGCGCCGGCCCGGGGTCGATGCCGAGCTCGTCGGCCAGGATGTTGCGCGCCCGGCGCAGCGCCGCCAGCGCGTCGCCCTGCCGGCCGCACCGGTAGAGGCCCAGGCCGAGCAGCCGCCAGCCCTCCTCGCGCAGCGGGTGCTCGGTGGTGAGCGCCTCCAGGTCGGGCACGGTCTCGGCGGGCATGCCCAGGCGCAGGCCGGTGTCGGCATGCCGCTCGCGGGCCACCAGCCGCAGCTCGGTCAGCCGGTTGACCTCGGCCTCGGCCCACTGCTGGTCGGCGAAGTCGGAGTAGGGGGTGCCGCGCCACAGGCCCAGCGCCTTCTCCAGGCGGCCGCGCGCGGCCTGCGGGTCGCCGTCGTCGAGGTGCTCGCCCGCCGTCCGGACGAGCTGCTCGAAGCGGAGCGCGTCGACCTGCTCGGGCGCCACCCGCAGCGCGTAGCCGGAGGCGACGGTCACCAGCAGCCGGTTGGGCCCGCCGCGCGGGCGGCCCGGCTCCAGCACCCGGCGCAGCCGCGAGATGTAGACCTGCAGCCCCGACTGGGCGCCCTTGGCGGTGTCGTCGTCCCACAGGTCGTACAGCAGCGTGTCGACGGGCACCACCTGGCCCCTGGCCACGAGAAGCCGGGCGAGCACGGCCCGTTGCCGCAACCCGCCGAGGTCGAGTTCGTCGTTTTCGTACGCCTCGACTGGCCCCAGAACTCGGAACGCCACCATGTCAGCCGCCACGCTATGCGCGCTTCCGAATCACGCACAAGGCCCGGGGTTGATTACGTGGAGGGTTCGGGATAGTCACTGGGGGGCCTTCGAGATCGTGGACGGGGGATCCGCTGCGGCGCCTCGGCTGTTGCGCCTGCGCAGGAGCGCCCACGCCCCCAGCGCGAGGCCGCCGAACGGGATCTCGATAGTGTAAGTCCAGAAACCGAAGAGCAGTGCGGCGGCCGTCGCCGGCGGGGCCGCCACGCCGAACGTGGTCAGCAGCACGACCACGCCAGACTCCATGATCCCGGCGCCGCTCGGCGTGACGAGCACCGCCGTGAGCACCCGCGACAGCGCGAAGACGGCGATCGACTCGGCGAGCCCCGGCCAGGCGCCGGTGGCCAGCATGCAGGCGGCCATGATCGCCCACTGGAAGCCGAGGAAGAACACCATGCCGAACGACATGATCGGCCACCGGGTCCGCACGACGGTGGCGGTGTCGTGGCGCAGCCTCTCGAACGCCTGCGACGGGCGGACCTTGAGCCGCACCAGCCTGGCCAGGAAGTCGAGCCCCCGGCCCAGCACGGCGGCGGCCCGGTCCCAGTAGAGGGCGGCGGCGACCACCGCGCACAGGGCCAGGATCGAGATCGCGCCGACCCAGCCGGCGTTGGCCACGGTCGCGTTGGGCGCCTGCCCGGCCAGCAGCAGCGCGATGATCCCGACGGCCGGCAGGATGAACCTGAACAGCGTGTTCCAGATCCCGCTGACGAGCGTCATGACCACGATCGGCCGGTTGGCGAACCCCCAGCCCCTGGTCATCGCGAACGTCAGCGCCACCCCGGCCGCGCCGCCGAACGGCAGCAGGTTGCTGACCGCGCTCCCGGCGGCGTTGAGCGTGAGCGCCTGCGTGTGGCCCAGCCCCGGCAGCGACCCGGTCAGCACGAACGTGTAGGCGAGCAGGCTCAGCAGCCACACGGCCGTCATCAGCGCGATCATGCCGGCGTCGAGCGTGCCGAACACCGCGCCGATCTCCTGCCAGGAGACGGGCTTGCCGGTCAGCGTCTGCACGATCTGCGGCAGATAGACCACCAGCAGCACCGCGAGCCCGAGCGACAGGACGGACAGCGTGATCTGGAGCCACTTGTTCTTCATCGGAGCCCAGTCTGCCGGTAGCCGGCTACTTGGGCCATCGGTCGAAGGGATGACGCAGCCTCGTACCCGGGGGCAGGTCGCGGCGGACGAACCACTCGGTGCCGAACACCAGCCGGTAGAGCGGCCCCGGCACCTTGAGCATCACGGCCAGCGTGCGGTCGGTGTCGCCGCCGGTCGCCTGCGAGGCGTGGGCCTCCATCGCCGCCCGTTTCTGCCGGGCGTAGCGACGCACGTTGACGCGGTGGGTGATGGTCTCGCCGGAGGAGTAGGCGCTCTCGAACGTGCGCACGTCGAACTCCGGCGGGAACCGGTAGACCTTGCCCGCCGCCTTGAGCAGCTTGACCAGCGGGTCGCGGTTGACCGTCGCCTCCAGCACGACCTGCGTGCCGGCGATCTCCGCCGCGCGCCTGCCCACCCGGTGCACCTGCACGTGGTCGGGATGGCCGTAGCCGCCCGCCGGGTCGTAGATCGACAGCAGGTCGGCGTTCTCCTCCTGGAGGATGGCGGCCAGCGCGGTGGCGGCCTTCTCCGTGTCGGCGTCGATGAAGGCGTTGTCGGGCCGCTCCTCGGCGATGCCGCCCTTCGGGCTCAGCCCCGAGTCGCCGTAGCCCAGGCACTCGACGCGGGCGCAGCCGAGCGCGGCGGCCGAGGCGTAGAGCTCCTTCATGCGGGTCTCGCCCAGCGCCTCGCCCGGCCGGATCTCCGCCAGGCCGCGCTCGCCCGCGGTGGCCACCACGAGCACCACGCGGTGCCCTTCGGCCGCGAGCATCGCCATCGTGCCCGCCGTCAGCAGGGCCTCGTCGTCGGGGTGGGCGTGGAAGAACACAGCGGTACGTGGAGGCACAGGCCCAGATTAGTCTGGGAGGGGTGCGGATCTTTCACGTGAGTGACTGTTACCTGCCGAGACTCGGGGGAATCGAGGTGCAGGTCGCCGATCTCGTGCGAATGCAGCGCGAGTCCGGACACGAGGTGGAGCTGGCCACCGCCACCCGGGGCGAGGCGCTGCCCGGTGTGCACCGGATCGTGGCGCGTGTCCCGTTCGACCTGCCGGTGCACCCGGCGGGCGTGAGGCATCTCACCCGCCGCCTGGCCGGGTCCCGGCCCGACGTGGTGCACGTGCACACGGGGGCGGTCTCTCCGTTCGCCTGGCAGGGCGTGCGCGCCGCGGTCCGGCTCGGGCTGCCGTGCGTGGTGACGGTCCACAGCATGTGGGATCCGGTCACGCGCGCCCTCTATCGGCTGCTCGGCACGGCGTACGGATGGCAGCGGTGGGGGCTGGTGGCCACCACGGTCAGCAACGCGGCTGCGGCCCCGATCCGCGCGGTCGCCGGGCCCCGGGTGCCGGTGCACGTGGTGTCCAACGGGCTGGACCTGTCGGGCTGGCGCCGCTTCCCCGCCGAGAGCGTCCCCGACGACCGGGGCGAGGTGCATGTCGTGGCCGTCGGCAGGCTGGCCCCGCGCAAGCATCCGGTACGCCTGCTCAAGCTGCTGGAGCTGGCCAGGTCGCGGGTCCCGGCGCAGATCCCGCTGCGCGCGACCGTGGTCGGCGACGGCCCGGCCCGCGCCTCGATGGAGCGCTACCTGGCCCGGCACGGCATGACCGGCTGGGTGTCGCTGCCGGGCCGCCACACCCGCGAGCAGATCGCCAAGGTGCTGGAGTCGGCCGACGTGTTCGTGGCCCCGGCGCCGCGCGAGTCGTTCGGCATCGCCGCCCTGGAGGCGCGCGCGGCCGGGCTGCCGGTGGTGGCGCGGTCGCAGAGCGGGGTGGCCGACTTCGTCAGCGACGGCACCGAGGGCCTGCTCGGTCCTGACGTGAACGCGCTGGCCGACGCCGTGGCCAGGCTCAGCGTGGACCGTGAGCTGCGCGAGCGGATCACCCGGCACAACCGCGCCACGCCGCCGGCGGCGGGCTCGTGGCCCGCGGTCCTGGCCGGGTTCGACCGGGCCTACGCGGAGGCGGCCGCCCGCCCGACCACCCGCCCGAATTGAGGTATATTGTTACCATGGTAACAGCGGAGCGGACCCAGACCGGTCTCCGGGTGGAGAAGAACCTGCTCAAGGTCCTCAAGGGTCTGGCGGAATACCTGGACATGTCCCTGGGCGACCTCGTCGAGGGCATCACGCTCCACGCCTTCGAGGGTCGGGCGCCGTTCTCGCCCGAGACGCTCGGCAAGATCGACCAGCTCAAGTCCGTCTACGGCCTCACCCTGACCGCCGACGACGCGCACCGGCTGGTCGCCCGGTGACGGGGGTGCAGTATTCGCTCAGCGGCCTGGTCGCGGTGCCGCTGCCGCCCGCCGAGGCGCTGCTGCTGTTCACGCCGCGCGGCGAGGAGCGCTGGGTCAAGGGCTGGCGGCCGCGCTTCCCGATGCCCGCCGACGACGACTGCGCGCCCGGCACGGTCTTCGAGACCGACACCCACGGCGAGCGCACCACCTGGATCGTGGTCGACCGCCAGGAGGGCCGCCGCGTCTGCTACGCCCGCGTCACCCCCGGCTCCCGGGCCGGCACGGTCACCGTGACCGTCACCGGCGACACCCGGGGCGGCAGCACGGCCGAGGTCGTCTACGACCTCACCGCCCTGTCCCCGCAGGGCGCCCGCGAGCTGCGCGGGTTCGCCGACGGCTACGCCGACTACCTGCGCGGCTGGCAGACCGCCATCGCCGAGCACCTCAGCGCACCCGAGGCCGTGACCCCCGGCTGAGATCATGGAGCCCGGTTGAGCACCACGTAGCCGTCGCGCTCGAACACCTTCGTGTAGCCCTCCGCCAGGAGCCTGCCCACCTGGGCGAACTGCTCCTCGGCGGTGCCGAACGGGAACTCCCAGCGGGCCGTGTCGGCCACCACCCAGGGCGCGCCCTGCGGCCGTCCCGTCCACAGCAGGACCGTGGCGCGGCTGCTCAGGGCGGGCCCGACGGAGTTGGCCGCCTCGACCGTCACCCCCGACGGCACGTGCGCGACCGCCGCCTCGGCCGCGGCCGTCTTGACCGGGTCGCCCTTGTAGAAGGCGGGATGGTAAAGCTGGTCCAGGGCGAACCTCGGCACCAGCGTGACCGCCACCGCGCACACCGCCACCGCCCACGCCAGCGTCAGCGACCGGTCGCCGGGCCGCTTGACCCAGCGCAGCAGCCGGGCCAGCCCGTCCACGCCCGCGCAGAACAGGATCGCCACCGTGAACGCATTGTACTGGAAGTCCGCCTGCCACCACAGATGACGGTCGGCCAGCATGCGTTCGAGCACGTGCGGCAGCGCCACCAGCGACAGCGGTGAGAGCAGGCACAGCAGCAGCGTCGGCCACGCCAGCAGGAACAGCGTGTCGACCTTGGCCTCCTCGCTGAAGGGCAGCAGCAGCGCGGCGAGCGGATCGCGCAGCATCGTCAGCACCGCGCCCGGCACGTCAGGCCCGAGATGGCCGTAGGCCCAGAAGTCGGACGCCTGCCCGCCCAGCATCGGGACGAGCGCGCCCCGGGTCAGCATCACCCCGCCCAGCCCCACGGCCGCGCAGCACACGCCGCGGAAGCGGTCGCCCACGGCGAACAGGTAGGCGCCGAACCCGATCACCATCAGCCCCATGTCCTCCTTGACCAGGAGGAGCGTGAACAGGGCCACGAAAGCGGGCAGATGCCGGCCGGCCTGGTAGCGCTCGATCGCGACGGCGGTCAGCAGCGGCACGAACATGACCTCGTGCGCGTCGAACGCCACCGCCTGCGCCACCGGCCACGACAGCGCGTAGGCCAGAGCGACCAGGTAGGCGGGGCCGAGACCCAGCACGCGGCGGGTGAACAGCCAGATGAACGGGATCGCCGCCGCGAACAGCAGCGCCTGCGCCACGATCAGCGACCCGGGCCCGTCGTGCACCCAGTAGAAAGGCGCCAGCAGCGCGTAGATGGGAGAGAAGTGGTCGGCGAGCTGGAGGTAGTCCAGCCCCCGGTCGTGGAAGGCGCCGAGGACCGGCGCGTACGGGAGCCGGAAGGACGCGTAGTTGCGCACGGTCTGGTCGAGGATGACCAGGTCGAAGGTGCTGGTGCGGTAGGTGGCCAGCTCCACCAGGCCGATCACGGCGTACGCGACGGCCGACACCAGGCTGAGGAGCCCGACCCGCAGGCGGTCGCCCCTCAGCCAGGGGTTGAACCGGGTCATGAAACCGGAGAGAGTGGCGCCGACCTTGGGCCGCCCCACCAGCGTGTCGCCCGTCACGGGCAGCAAGACTAGACCGGTTTCATGCGGAACGTCATCAGCTGCAGGCGCCCTGGATCTTCGTCGCGGAGCTCTGGAGCTTGGTGACGGCGTCCATGGCGGCGGTCGGGTTCGCAGCGTCGATCTTGATGCTCTCCATGCCGCTGGCCATCTCGTCAAGGGCCGAGCGGAGCTCGCCGTCATAGTCGGCGGCCAGGGTCTTGATCTTGCCGGCGGCCTCCTGGCCGGCCTTCTCCATGGCGGAGGGGTCGGTGGCGGCGCCCGCGACCGAGGTGCTGAAGCCGTTCATGATCGTGGTGACCTCGCTGGCGACCTTGTTGCAGTCGACCGCGGTGCCGATCGCGCCGCACGCGGTGGTGAGGCCGGCAAGGGTGAGCGTCGCGATCGCGATCGCGATGCGGCGAGGGGGAGTCATGGTCTTGCCCTTCGTTGGTGTAGGAACGAGGGGACAGTATGGCGCAAACCTTGACCGACGCTTGCACCCCACTAGCATCATCGATATCAAGCCGACGTAAAGCGGGTATCTGTCCTCTTCGTGAGAGTGGTCGTGATCGGGGCGGGCGTGGCGGGTCTCGCTCTCGCGCGCGCTCTGATGGGCGGCGGGCACGAGGTCGAGGTGTTCGAGGAGGCCCCGGAGCCGCGTACGGCCGGCGGGTCCGTCACGCTCTGGCCTGGCAGCACCGCGATCCTGCGCGAGCTCGGCATCGACGCCGCCGCCGCCGGGCGGCGGCTGGAGACGCTGGAGTCCTGGTCGGCGCGGGGGCGGATGCTCAGCTCCGCCGACCTCACCGACGCCGAGCGCGCCTACGGCCATCCCACCGTGCACGTGGCGCGCGGCGAGCTGGTCGCGCTGCTCGCCGAGGGCGTCCCGGTCACGTACGGCGCCGCCGCCGAGGCCGTCGACCCCGGCGGCGCGCGGGCACGGCTGGCCGGCGGCCGGACGGTCCGCGGCGACGTGCTGGTGGGCGCGGACGGGCGCCGGTCGGCGGTGCGGCACGCCATGCTGGGCGGCGATCCCGCGCGGCTCAGCGGCTGGGCGACCTGGCAGGGGTTCACCACCGAGCCGACCGCGCTCATGGGCGCGGGCCGGGCCGTGCTGATCTCCGGCGGGGGCGGGCTGTGCGGGCTGATCCCGGCGGGCGGCGGGCGGCTGCTGTGGTGGTTCGACGTGCGCACGGCTCCCGGCAGGCCGCTGTGGGGCGACGACCCCGACCCGGTGGGGAAGCTGCGGCGGCTGTTCGGCGACCTGCCGGACCCGGTGCCGCGCATCCTCGCCACGATGACCGCGCCCGAGTTCTTCCCGCACCACACGTGGAAGATCCCGGACGTGTGGGGGCGCGGGCCGACCACGCTGGCCGGCGACTCCGCGCACACCATGCCGCCGACCCTGGCGCAGGGCGCCAACCAGGCGCTGGAGGACGCCTGGCTGCTGGCGCGCTCGGTCACCGGCGACCTGCGCGCCTACGAGCGGGCCCGCGCCAGGATGGTGCGCCGCTCGGCCGTGCTCGCCGGGATCGAGATCACCAACCGGCACGAGCCGCTGGCCCGGCTGGTGCCGAAACGGGTCGCGACCGGCCTGTGCACCCGGTGGCTCAGGTGGGCCAGCGGCTACCTCTTGACAGCCTCCTAGGCCGAGCTGACTATTCGCATATAGGGCAACTCGGTGCGTATTACGCAACAAGGAGTGTCTGTTGACCAGCACATCGAGCCTGATCTCCACGCTGCCCGGACGCTCCTACACCGACCCCGAGGTGTTCGCCCGCGAGCAGGCCCTGATCTTCGAATCGCTCTGGTTCTGCGCGGTCCGATCCGCCGAGCTCGCCGCCCCGGGCGCGTTCCGCACCGTCCAGGCCGGGCGCGAGAGCGTCATCGTGGTGCGGGGCCGCGACGGGCTGCTGCGGGCCTTCCTCAACGTCTGCCGGCACCGCGGCGCGCGGCTCTGCCTGGAGGAGGGCGGCGAGGTCAGGCGGACGATCCGGTGCGCTTACCACGCCTGGTCCTACGACCTCGACGGCACGCTGGCGGCTGCGCCCAACCTGGCGAGGATGCCGGACGTCGACCGGGTCGCCTACGGCCTGGTGCCCGTGGCGCTGCGCGAATGGCTCGGCTACGCGTGGATCTGCCTGTCCGGCGAGCCGCCCCCGTTCGAGGAGAGCGTGACGCACGCCGCCACCGAACGGCTCGGCGACCCGGCCGCCATCGAGCGCTACCACGCCGACGAGCTCGCCGTCGGCCGCCGCGTCCGCTACGACGTGCGCGCCAACTGGAAGCTCATCGTCGAGAACTTCATGGAGTGCTACCACTGCGCGACCATCCACCCCGAGCTCACGGCGGTGCTGCCGGAGTTCGCCGGAGGATACGCGGCGCAGTACTACGTGGGGCACGGCGCCGCGTTCGCCGAACGGGCCGAGGGGTTCACCGTCGACGGCGCCGCCGGGTTCGGCAAGCTGCCCGACGTCGCGCCCGAGCAGGACCGGCGCTACTACGCGGTCACCGTCAAGCCGCAGGTCTTCGTCAACCTGGTGCCCGACCACGTGATCGTGCACCGGATGTTCCCGCTGGCCGCCGACCGCACGATCGTGGAGTGCGACTGGCTCTACCACCCCGACGTGGTCGCCTCGGGGGCCGACCTGTCACGCTCCGTCGAGCTGTTCCACCGGGTCAACGAGCAGGACTTCGACGCCTGCGAGCGGACCCAGCTCGGCATGTCGTCACGCGCCTACGCCGACGGCGGCGTGCTGGTGCCCAGCGAGCACCACATCTTCGCGTTTCACGACTGGGTGAACCAGCGCTTGCGCGGATAGCGGACCGCGAGCGCGCCGTACTTGGTCTCGCCCGTCACCACCACGTGCAGCACCCCGGGCCGCTGACGCCCGGGCACGTCGGCGGTGGACGTGGTGCCGTACGTGGTGCGGAACCCGTCGACGTTGGCCGAGGCGCCCGGCGGCAGCACGATCTTGGCGGACCCGTACTTGAGGTCGAGCTCGACCTCCACCACGGGATGGGCGATGACCGCCTGGCTGAAGTCGAGGTGGACGCCGCCGTGCTTGGAGACGGCACGCAGCCGGCGCGGCACCGCCCAGTCGCCGGCGCGCTTGAGCTCGTCATGCTTGGTCTCCAGCACGACCACGTCGTTCACCTGCGGCGTGTCGGCGGGCAGGTCCTCGACGACCTTGACCAGGTCGCTCTGGACCTTGGCACTCAGCGCCCGTTCGAGCCGGTCCTCCAGCTCGAACTGGTCCAGACGCCCCTCGGTGAAGGCGCGCTGCAACTGCTGGGTGACGAGTTCCCGATCCGCGTCGGATGCGCGGATCTGCATTTCCGACATGTCTTGAGCATAGGGTCGCATCGGTCAGAACGGGAGTGGACGGCCTGCGGGGGTACGCAGATCGAGGGGGAGCGGGCGGCGAGGGGGCCGGGGCCGCTGTACGATCTGAAGTCTCTTCACACTGAATAGCTACCCAACACTCGGCCTTGATGACCCCAACGCCGGGTAGCGTGAAAGGCGATGTTGGCAGACCCGTTCGTGCACCCGGCACTCTTCTACAGAGGCGATCGGGAATACGTTGCTGCCACGACCCGGTTCATCCGCGAGGGCCTGGACGCCGGCGAGCCCGTGGCCGTCGCCGTTCCGGCGCGTAACCTCGAGCTGATCGAGGCCGTGCTGGGCGCCGATGCCGCCCGTGTGACCATGCTCGACATGCTCAAGGCGGGGCGCAATCCCGGGCGGATCATCCCGGGCGTGCTGCGCGACTTCGCCGACCGCCATCCCGGCGAGCACGTGCGCATCATCGGCGAGCCGATCTGGCCCGGGCGCAGCGCGACCGAATACCCGGCGTGCGCCCAGCACGAGGCGCTGATCAACTACGCGTTCCGGGGCAGGCAGGTCACGATCCTGTGCCCGTACGACCTGGACGGGCTCGACCCCGAGGTCATCCGCGAGGCCGCGCTCACCCACCCCGTGCTGCGCGACGAGGAGGGGGAGCGCGTCAGCGACCTCTACGCGCCGCAGGCGGTCGTCGACGGGCACAACCGCCCGCTCGACGAGCCGGGCGAGCACGTCGCGCTCCGCTTCGACCGCCACAACCTGGCGGCGGCCCGCCTGCTCGCCGGTGAGGTGGGCGACAAGCTGGGGTTCACCGGCGAGCGGCTCGACGACATCCGGCTGGTCGTCGCCGAGCTCAGCGCCAACAGCCTCGACCACGGCGGCGGCGCCGGCGTGATCCGCGTGTGGCACGCCGACGGCCGGCTGGTCTGCGAGGTGAGCGACGCCGGGCACATCACCGACCCGCTGGCCGGGCGCGCCCCCGTCGACCCGCGCGTGCCCGGCTCGCGCGGGCTGCTCATCGTCAACCTGCTGAGCGACCTCGTCCGCGTGCACACCCGGGCCGGAGCCACCGCCATCCGGGCCTACTTCGACCTGCCCGGACGGCGCTCCGTACCCGCTCAGGACTCCAGGTAGGCCATGTCGGCGTAGCGGTCGCCGCGCACCGCGCCGGCGGGCACCGCCCGCTCCAGCGCGGCGAGCTGCTCGGCGGTCAGCTCGATGTCCGCCGCCGCCGCGTTCTCCTCCAGATAGCGCAGCCGCTTGGTGCCCGGGATCGGCACCACGTCGCGCCCCTGGGCGAGCACCCAGGCCAGGGCGAGCTGCGCCGTCGTCACCCCGGCCGCCTCGGCGATCCTGGTGACCTCGGCGACCATGGCGGCGTTGTGCTCGGCGTTCTGTCCCGTGTTGCGCGGCATCCACTTGCGGAAGTCGTCGTCGGGCAGCTCGTCGGCCGGCGGCAGGGCGCCGGTGAGGAAGCCCCGGCTGATCGGCGAGTAGGCGACCAGCGCCACGCCCAGCTCGCGGGCCGTGGGCAGGATCTCCGCCTCCAGGCCCCGGGTGAACAGCGAGTACTCGCTCTGCAGCGCGGCGATCGGGTGCACGGCCGCCGCCTTGCGCAGCGTCGCCGCGCTCACCTCCGACAGCCCGAGATGGCGTACCTTGCCCTGCTGGACCAGCTCGGCCATCGCGCCGACCGAGTCCTCGACGGGCACGTCCGGGTTGCGGCGGTGCATGTAGTAGAGGTCGATGTGGTCGACGCCGAGCCGGCGCAGCGAGGCGTCGCAGGCCGTCCGGATGTAGTCGGGGCTGTTCTCGATCGTGCGGGCGCCGCCGGCGCGGTTCACGCCGAACTTGGTGGCGAGCACGACCTCGTCCCGGCGGCCCTTGATCGCCCGGCCCACCAGCTCCTCGTTGTGCCCGCTGCCGTACATGTCGGCGGTGTCCAGAAAATTCATGCCCAGGTCGAGGGCGCGGTGAATGACCGAGATCGACTCCGCCTCGTCGCCCTTGCCGTAGAACTCCGACATGCCCATGCAGCCCAGCCCCAGAGCCGAGACCTCCGGGCCGTCCGTGCCGAGTGTGCGCCTGTTCATCCGTGTCCCCTGTACATGTCGATCGTGTGGTCCAGGGCCGCTCCCCGACCGCCTCCGGGCCTTCCTGAGCAGCTCATGCATCCAGGGTCGCCCTTTGAGCGCGCTCTAAGTCAAATCCCTACTCCCCCTGAGGGGGCAATCCCTACCAGGGTCTGTATCCCCGCAGGTCATCATGCCCCTGACAGGGGTATTAAGACCGAAGTAGTAGGGGATTCCTCAGGGCCCGCCGGGGGTGATCTCCGATACTCCGCGAAGCCGGATTCCGCCACGTTTGTAGGCATGAAGGGTTTGCTTGTCAGCGGATTCACGGCCATCGGCACCGGCGCGGGCGCCATGTTCACCCTGCACGCCGAGACGGGGCTGGACCCGATGCACACGGTGATCAGCGAGTACGCCTTCCAGGCGGCCGGCTGGCTGCTGCCGCTGTCGCTGACCCTGTTCGCGGTGGGCTCGACGCTGATCGCCGAGGCCGTGCGCCGGGCCGGGGCGGACCGCCGCGTCGTCGCCCTGCTGCTGGTGTGGGGCGCGAGCATGTTCCTCATCGGCGCGTTCCCGACCGACCCGCCCGGCGTCGAGCTGTCGCTGTCGGGCGCCGTCCACCGCTACGCCGCCTTCGTCGCCTTCCTGGTCATGCCCGTCGCGGGACTGCTGCTGGCCAGGGCCCGCGTCCGCCACGCCCGCGCCGTCCGCGTGCTCAGCACCATCGCCCTGGTCGCCCTGGTCGCCGTCGTGATCCCGTACGTGGTCCGGATGTTCGGCATCCCGCTGGCCAACGAGGACTTCCCGGCGGGGCTGATCCAGCGCACCGTGGTCGTCACCGAGCTCGCCGTCCTCGCCCTGGCCGGGATGTCGGCGCTCAACCCCGCCGCCCGCCGAGTGCCCGCCCTGGCCCGCCCCCTTGCCTGAGCCCTTGCCCGAGCAGGAGTGAACGGCTCTCCCTCGGTTAGAGGGGGAGCCTGACACTTTGCTCACGGAGGTATCGGCATGACCATCCTGATCGCCTACGACGGCTCCGACGACGCCAAGGCCGCCATCGCCTTCGCCGGCAAGATGTTCCCCGGCCGGCACGCGGTGGTGCTGACCGTGTGGGAGCGGCTGGCGATGACCTCCGCCCGGGCGTCCGCCGGGCTCATCATGACGATCGACAACTCCGCCGCCGAGGACGAGGCCATCGGCAAGGCCATGCGCGAGCTCGCCGAGCACGGCGCCTCCCTCGCCACCGAGGCCGGCCTGGACGCCACCCCGCGCTGCTCCTCCGACGCCGTGGCCGTCTGGGCCACGATCGTCGACACGGCCGACGAGCTGGACGCCGAGCTGATCGTCACCGGCACCCGGGGGCTCGGCGGTGTGCGCTCGCTCCTGCTGGGCAGCACCTCCGACCGCGTCCTGCACCACTCCCGCCGCCCCGTCCTCGTCGTCCCCGGACCGGAGTCCGGGGCCTGATCGTCCTTTGGTCGTCCCCGGCCGCGGCCGGGGGTTGGTCGTCCCCGGAGCCCACCGTCCACCCACACCCGCTGGGCTCCGGGGCGCTCGTCGAAACGCCGCCCGCCATTTCCCCCGCGTATCCCGGGCCGATGGGAAAGTGTCGGCCCGATGGTGCAGAGTTGCCTCCTGGAACGAGGAGGGCGCGTGGCCGCAGGGCTGGCGAGAAGGTTGGGCACCGGCGACGCGGTGGTCGTCGGGCTCAGCGCCATGGTGGGCGCCGGCGTGTTCGCGGCCTTCGCCCCCGCCGCGCGGGCGGCCGGCACGTGGCTGCTCGCCGCGCTCGCCCTGGCCGGCCTGGTGGCCTACTGCAACGCGACCTCCTCGGCGCGCCTGGCCGCGCTCTACCCCGAGTCCGGCGGCACGTACGTCTACGGCAGGCGTCGCCTCGGCCCGTTCTGGGGCTACCTCGCGGGCTGGGGCTTCACGATCGGCAAGACCGCCTCCTGCGCCGCGATGGCGCTCACCTTCGGCGCCTACGCGGCCCCCGCGCTCGCCCGCCCGCTGGCCGTCGCCGCCGTGGTGGTGCTCACCGCGCTCAACCTGTTCGGGGTGCAGCGCTCCGCCGCCGCGGCCCGGGTGATGGTGGCGTTCGTCCTGCTGGTGCTGGCCGGGGTCGTCGTGGCGGCCTTCGCGGGCGGTCCGCCCGGCGTTTCCCAGGTCACGGCCCTGGCCGCCGGGGCGCCCGCCGGCCTGGCCGCCCCCGGGCTGTGGGGAGTGCTCCAGGGCGCGGGGCTGCTGTTCTTCGCGTTCGCCGGATATGCACGGATCGCCACGCTGGGGGAGGAGGTGCGCGATCCCGCCCGGACCATCCCGCGTGCCATCGGCGTCGCGCTGGCCGTCACGTTCGTCGTCTACGCCCTGGTGGCGGTGGCCGCGCTCGGCACGCTGACCGCGTGGGGGCTGGCGGGCTCCGGCGCGCCGCTGGCCGACGTGGTGAGCGCGGCCGGGGCGGAGTGGATGCGGCCGGTGGTCGCCGCCGGCGCGGCGGTGGCGGCCCTCGGCGCGCTGCTCGCGCTCATGCTCGGGGTGTCGCGCACGGTCCTGGCGATGGCCAGGGAGCACGACCTGCCCGGCGTGTTCGCCGCCGTCCACCCCGGAGCGCAGGTGCCGCGCCGGGCCGAGCTCGCCGTCGCGGCGGCGGTGATCGTCCTGCTGCTGGTCGCCGACCTGCGCGGGGCCATCGGGTTCTCCTCCTTCGGCGTGCTCGTCTACTACGCCGTCGCCAACGCCGCCGCGTTCACCCTGCGCCGCGACGAGGGCGCGCCGCCGAAGGCCGTGCCGGTGCTCGGGCTGGCCCTGTGCCTGCTGCTCGCCGCCACCCTCCCGCTCGCCTCCGTGCTCGCGGGCCTGGCCGTCTTCGCGGCCGGCGCCGTCCTCTGGGCCGTACGCCACCGCCTCCGGCAGGGCCGGCCGTCACCCTGACGCACCTGGGCCGGGCGGGTCCGGCGGGGTTATGCTGGAGGCTCCCGTCGATGGCTCGGGCGTGCCGCTGAAAGCGCCCATCACATGAAGACCTCCGCGGAGGAGATCCGCCCGCGCGCATGAGCGGGGTCAGGGTCCGTACGAGCAAGGACCTCAAGTCCGCCCGGCGACGGCGGCCGCCCCGGTGCCTGGGGCACCTGACCGTCGCGCCGCTGTGGCCGATGCACACCGCCAATCTGGGCACGCTGCTGCGCACCTGCGACGCCGTCGGCGCGTGCCTGGCCGTGCCCCGGCTGCCGTGGGTGCCGGAGGCGCTGGCCAAGGGCAACACGCTGCGCACCGGGGCCTGCGTCCACTGGGTGCGGCCGCTGCGCTGGCTCGCCGAACGGCGCGAGCGGGGCGAGCAGGTGGTCGGCGTCGAGCTGGCCGAGGAGGCCGTCCGGCTGGCCGACCTGCCCATGGCCAGGCAGCCGACCGTCGTCGTGCTCGGCCACGAGGCCGACGGCATCCCGCCCGAGGCGCTCGACCTGCTCGACCTGGTCGTCGAGATCCCCATGATCGGCACCGGCGCGAGCCTGAACGTGGCCGTCGCGGGGTCACTCGTCCTCTACAAGCTGGCCGGGTTCAGCTGAGCCGAAGTTGACCCCAACCGTGGTTGAGGTTGCAGGATCGGGCGCATGAAGGTGGAAATCTACGCCGATGTGCTCTGCCCGTGGTGCTACATCGGCAAGAGGCGGCTGACGGCCGCCCTGGAGACGGTCGCCGGCCGGGAGTCCGTCGAGCTCGTCTGGCGCGCCTACGAGCTGGCGCCGGAGCAGGGCCGCGTCCCCGGCCCGACCGCCGCCGAGGCGATGGGCGAATGGTGGGGCGACCAGGCGCCGGCCCGGGTCGCGCACATCCAGGCCCTGGGCGCCGCCGAGGGCCTGGAGCTCAACCTGGGGCTGGC
This sequence comes from Nonomuraea sp. NPDC003214, assembly GCF_053590035.1. Lineage (NCBI taxonomy): Bacteria > Bacillati > Actinomycetota > Actinomycetes > Streptosporangiales > Streptosporangiaceae > Nonomuraea > Nonomuraea sp. NPDC003214. The sequence continues at coordinate 613,458 of NZ_JBSFSX010000002.1, forward strand.
CAGGCCGGTGAGCACGTTCGACGCGCACCGGCTCAACCTCCTCGCCGCCCGGCACGGGCTGGCCGCCGAGATGATGGAACGGCTGCTGCGCGCCTACCACACCGAGGGCCTGAACGTGGCCGACCCGGACGTGCTGCGCCGCCTCGGCGCGGAGGCGGGCCTGGACGCCGGCGAGGTCGACGCGGTGCTGACCGGCGACGCGCACGCCGACGACGTACGCGCCGACCGGCGCAGCGCGGCCGAGCGGGGCATCACGGGCGTCCCGACCCTGGTGATCGACGGCGGCCCGCCGGTCCCCGGCGTCCAGCCCGTCGCCGACCTGCGCCGCCTGCTGGAGCTCGCGCTGGCCAGATGATTCCCGCCGGGCGCTCGCCGCGGGGTTGCCGGGCGCGTACGTTGACGTGCATGTGAGGCGGCTTTACATTGGCGCGGTCGGCCCAGCAGGCACGGAGGCCCCATGACCACAGTCAGCACCGTCCGCGGGCCCGTCGAGGTCGACCGGCTCGGCCAGACGCTCATGCACGAGCACGTGTTCGTCACCTCCACCGAGCACCTGGACAACTACGGCAAAGGCGCCTGGTGGGACGAGGAGTACCGGGTCGCCGACGCGATCACGAAGCTGAACGCGGTGGCGGCCAAGGGGGTCAGGACGATCGTCGACCCCACGGTGTGGGGGCTCGGGCGCTACATCCCCCGCATCCAGCGCATAGCGGCTGAAGTGCCCGATCTGCACATCATCGTCGCCACCGGCCTCTACACCTTCGACGAACTGCCCCACCAGTACGAACACCGGGGGCCGGGGCTGCTCATCGACATGCCGGACCCGATGATCGAGGACTTCGTCCGCGACCTGACCGAAGGCATCGCCGACACGGGCGTCAAGGCGGCGTTCCTCAAATGCGTCGTCGAGCACAAGGGCCTGACGCCCGGCGTCGAGCGGGTCTGCCGCGCCGTCGCGCAGGCCCACCTGCGCACCGGCGCGCCGATCACCGTCCACACGAACTCGTTCACCCAGAGCGGGCTCCCGGCCCTCGACCTGTTCGCCAAGGAGGGCGTGAACCTGGCCAAGGTCGTGGTCGGCCACGCCGGTGACAGTAACGATTTGGATTACTTGATGAAGCTGGCCGACACCGGCGCCACGCTCGGCATGGACCGCTTCGGGCTCGACCTCTACAACCCGACGGCGCAGCGCGTGGCCACGATCGCCGCGCTGTGCCGCCGCGGCTACGCCGACCGGATGGTGCTCAGCCACGACGCCGCCTGCTTCAACGACTACTTTCCCGAGGCCTGGGACGAGACCCGCGCCGCCCTGGCGCCCAACTGGAGATACGATCACATCCACGACGACGTGCTGGCCGCGCTGACGGAGTCTGGTGTGACCGGCGAGCAGATCGAACGGATGCTGGTGTTCAACCCCCGTCAACTGTTCTCGTAAAGTGGGGGGAAGGTAAGAGCAACGCAGGTAGGTGGAACTGGGTGACTTCGGACCAGGCCTTGTCGATCAGCCTCGGGCTTCAGGGGCCGTGTGTCATCGCAAGGCTGACCGGCGACTTCGATTTCGGCTCCGCGGCCGAGGTCCGTGATCGCGTCACCAAGGCGCTCGACCTGACCCAGCCGCCGATGCTCGTCATCGACATGCAGGCCGTCGCGGTCTGCGACTCCTCGGGCCTGTCCGTCCTCGTCTACCTGCACAAGGCCGTCACCGCCTCCGGCGGGCGGCTGCTGCTGTCCGGGCTCAACGGCAGGTGCAAGCACCTGTTCGCGATCACCGCGCTCGACAAGTTCTTCGACATCCGCACCACCGCCGAGCTCGCCATCGCCGAACTCAGCGAAGACGGGAATTCACCGCCGTTTACCGGGTAGTTGCCTCGGCATGCCGGTCCAAGAGCCCGATCTGCTCGGCCTTTACCTGAAGCAGATCGGCACGACCCCCTTGCTCACCGCCGCGGACGAAGTGGAGCTGGCCCAGCGGATCGAAGCCGGGCTGTACGCCGGGCACCTCATCGCCTCCGGCGCGGGCACCGCCGAGCTCGACCTCGTCCGCCGAGACGGGCAGCGTGCCAAGGACCTGCTCATCGGGTCCAACCTCCGGCTGGTGGTCGCCGCCGCCCGACGCTACGCCCACCGCGGGCTGCCGCTCGTCGACGTCATCCAGGAGGGCAACCTCGGGCTGATCAGGGCGGTGGAGAAGTTCGACTACCGGCGCGGCTACAAGTTCTCCACGTACGCGATGTGGTGGATCCGCCAGGCGATCGAACGGGGCATCCACGACAAGAGCCGCACCGTACGGCTGCCCGTCCACGTGGCGGAGGAGCTGGCGCGGCTGCTGCGGGCCGAACGCGCGCTCGCCGCCTCGCTCGGCCGCACGCCCGGCGACGACGAGCTGGCCGAGGCCGCCGGGCGCACGCCGGAGCAGGTGGCGGGGCTGCGCGGGCTCGCCAGGGACACGGTCAGCCTGGACACGCCCGTCGGCGAGAACGGCGAGAGCAGCATCGGCGACCTGCTCGCCGACGAGGACGGGCCGCAGGTGCAGGAGCTGGCCGAGCGGCGGGCGCTGAGCGTCTCGGTGAACGAGGTGATCACGTCGCTGCCGCCGAGGGAGGCGGTGATCCTCAGACTCCGGTACGGGCTCGCCGGGGAAGAGGTCTGGACTTATAGCGATATTGCGCGACAAATGGGGCTGACCCGGGAGCGGATCCGCCAACTGGAGAAGCAGGCGCTCAAACGGCTCAGCAAGGACGGGCCGCTGCTCGCCTGGGCTTCGTAACCGTCCCGCTCCTTGATGTCGCCCGGCGGCCGGTGGTCAATGGAGATGCCGCCTTCAACTGGGGGAGGCGGCCGAACCGGTTCGCCAAGGGGGCAACATGATCAGAAGTCTTGCCGGCGCGCTCTTAATCGCCACGGCCGCCGCGGGAGTGCTCGTCCCACCCGCCGAGGCCGCCGCCACGCGGGTCGGCGCCGCCGCGTCCGTCACCGAGACCGTGGCCGCCGTCGCGGCGAAACCGCACCTCATCCGCTACAAGATCTACTTCGGCCGGTGCAAGGACACATGCCGCATCAAGGTCCGCATCACCAACACATCCAGCAAGCGCCTCTACTCGGTGAGCGTGAACGCCCGCCTCAAGGTCAACAACCGTAAGGTCGGATCCTGCCACGACTACGTCGGCCAGATCCGACCCAAGGGCGTCCGGTGGGGCGGATGCACCGTCCGGACCAGGTCGCTGTCGAAGATGTGGAACCGCTGGCTCGACGGTGAGATCCGCTTCGACAAGCAGGTCAACACCGTCGTGCACTACGAGTATTACCGCTGACCCTGCTGCGTCGTCAGGCGGTGATCATCAGGGCGAGACCGATGAGCACCACGATCGGCACGACCCAGACGACAGCCTCGGCGGCGAACTCCTTGTACATGCAGAATCAATCTCCCTGTGCAACGCCCGAGCGGGGGCAGCGTAAACGTCACTGCGCAGCATAGCCGTCCCCGCGCCATGCGCAGAGCCCACCATCCCGGCCACCACCCGAGCCCCACGCCCGGTCCCGGCCTTCCGGGAGGGGAAAGGGCGCGACGCCCACCCCTTAGGGGGCCGCGCACGACGAGCCGACCACCCCTTCGTGCGGCCGGGCGACGGGCGGTCCGGCCCACCGCCGCCCTCTCTCGGGAGAGGTCCGTCCGCTCGAACCGGCCGTCCACCCCTCAAGGGCAGGGGGCGTCCGGCCCGACCGGCTCCCCGCTTCTCCGGAGGAGGGGCGCTCGGTCGGATCGGCTCGCCGCTTCTCCGGGGAGAGGGCGTCCGGACGGGCAGGCCGTCCGCCCCTCAGGGAAAAGGGGGCATCCGGCCCGACCGGCTCCCCGCTTCCGGAAGAGGGGGCGCCCCGCCGGGCAGGACGTCCGCCGCTCCGGAGGGGGCGTCCGGGAGGGCCCGGCCCTCCGTCCCCCCGGGGAGGGGGCGCCCCGCCGGGTAGGGCGTCCGCCGCTCCGGAGGGGGCGTCCGGGAGGGCCCGGCCCTCCGCCCCTCCGGGGAGTGGGGTCGGTCGTTCGCCTTCGTCCGGTGGGGTGGGGTGGGCCGGTCCTTCCCTTCCGGAGGGAGCGGCCGGTTCCCGGGCAGGTGTCCGGGGGAAGGGCGGGGCTCAGGGGTGGTGTTGCTGGGCGATGCGCTTGCCGAGGCTCGCGAGGGAGTCGTCGGCCATGAGCGCCGGCAGGTGCGGGGCGTCCTCGTCGATGCGGCGCAGGATCTCCGGGTGGTCGCCGTGGTGGCGCGTCCAGGCGCGTACGACGTCGGGCATCGCCGCGACGGCCGCGTCGGACAGGATCGCCTCACGCGGAAGCCACGAGGTGAGGAACCGCGTCACCCTGGCCGGACTCCACCACAACGGCCGAGCCCCCAGGAACTCGACGAGCTTCTCGAACGCCTCCCGAGCCCCGGGCAGGTCCGGAAGATCGTGGAATCGGGTGATCAGGTCGTCGGCCGGGTGGCGTACCGGGTCGGGGACGGCGCGGGCGCGTGACAGCGCGAGCGGGCGGACGGCGGGCAGCGTCTCCGCGACCTCCGCCCCCAGCACCAGGTCCGTCACCTCGAACGCGTCCAGGATCCGCCCGGCCACGACGCCCGGGTCGGTGGGAGCGAGGTCGAGGTCGTCGAGGAACTTCGGCTCCTCCACGACCGCGTCGACGGCCAGCCCGCCGTGCACCTGGTCGATGGCCACCACGAGCAGGTGCGGCTCCTTGCCGTCGGTGTAGCGGAAGGCGAGCGCGGCCAGGGTCTGCTCGCCGTAGCGATCTGCCGGGCCGTACCATGCGCCGTCGCAGGTGACCTGCCCCATCCGCGCCACCCACCCGGGCAGCGACCCCGTCGCCTCGGCCCCGGCCTGCCGGTACGGCGCGACGAGGGAGGTGTCGGCGGGGAAGTCCGTGGGGGAGTCGGCGCCGTGCGTGGTCTCGCCTTCGGCGGTGTCCGGTGGCGGTGCGGCGGCCTGGTCCTCCGTGGGGTGGAGGGCCGCCAGGGCGGCGAGGGCGAGGCGGGCTTCGGGGCGGTCGTCGCGTACGAGCTGGGCGAGGAGCCCGTCGTCCCCGGCCGCCTCCAGGTCGGCGGTGAGCCGGGCCGCCCACAGCTCGGTGCGCAGCGGCGAACGCCACCTGAGCAGGTCGCGAGCCTGGTTGATCGTGGTGTCGAACGCTGTGGTGCTCACCCCTCGACCGTATCGCCCCGCACCTCCACGACAGGGCGTACGGCCTTCCGCTGAGGGCGATCATCCCGGGAGCCCGCCGTTCCGAGCCGGTGGAGGGAACGGCGGGCCCTGGGGTCAGCGGGTGGTGTCGCCGCCGAGGCCGGCCTTGCGGAGGGCTTCGGCCATGGCGCCCATCGGCTGCGGGCGGTCCTGGCGGCGCTGGCCGCCACGGTTGCCGTCGCCGCGTCCGCGCTGGCCGTCACGTCCGCGCTGCCCGCCGTCGCCGCGACCGTTGTCACCACGGGCACCGTCACCACGGCCGCCGTTGCCCCGGGCGCCGTCACCACGGGCACCGTCACCACGGGCACCGTCGCCACGAGCACCGTCGCCACGGCCGCCGTTGTTGCCTCGGCCGCCGCGGTTGCCGTCGCCGCCGCGGCCACGCTGGGCGCCGTCGCCCCGGCCGCGGGAGCGGCCTTCCCCGCGACCGCCGTTGCCGTTGCCGCCACCGGCCGCGCCGTTGCCGTTGCCGTTGCCGTTGTCGGTGGCGGAGGCGGTGGCGGAGGCGTCCGCGTCGGAGCGGCGGCCGTTGCGGCGGCCGTCGGCGCCGGTGGCCGTGGGGAGTTCGTCGTCGAGGCGGAGGGTCAGGCTGATGCGCTTGCGCGGGATGTCGACGTCGAGGACCTTGACGCGGACGATGTCGCCCGGCTTGGCCACCTCGCGGGGATCCTTCACGAAATTGTGGGACATGGCCGAGACGTGGACCAGCCCGTCCTGGTGGACGCCGACGTCCACGAACGCGCCGAACGCCGCGACGTTCGTGACCACGCCCTCCAGGATCATGCCCGGCTCCAGGTCGGACAGCTTCTCCACGCCCTCCTTGAACGTCGCCGTCTTGAAGGCCGGACGCGGGTCGCGGCCGGGCTTCTCCAGCTCGCGCAGGATGTCGGTGACGGTCGGGAGGCCGAAGGTGTCGTCGGTGAACTCCTCGGGCTTCAGCGCCTGCAGCGCCGACGTGTTGCCGATCAGCGACTTGAGGTCGGCGCCCGCCGAGCTGAGGATGCGCCGGACCACCGGGTAGGCCTCGGGGTGCACGCTGGAGGCGTCGAGCGGGTCGTCGCCGTCGGGGATGCGCAGGAAGCCCGCGCACTGCTCGAACGCCTTGGGGCCGAGCCGGGCGACGTCCTTGAGCGCGGTGCGGGTCTTGAACGGCCCGTTGGCGTCGCGGTGGCGCACGATGCTCTCGGCCAGCGTGGCGCCGATGCCCGACACGCGGGTGAGCAGCGGGGCCGAGGCGGTGTTGACGTCGACGCCGACCGCGTTGACACAGTCTTCGACGACGGCGTCGAGCGACCGGGACAGCTTGGTCTCGGCCAGGTCGTGCTGATACTGGCCGACGCCGATCGACTTGGGGTCGATCTTGACCAGCTCGGCGAGCGGGTCCTGCAGCCGGCGGGCGATGGAGACCGCGCCGCGCAGCGACACGTCGAGGTCGGGCAGCTCCTGCGAGGCGTAGGCGGAGGCGGAGTAGACGGACGCGCCCGCCTCCGACACCACGATCTTGGTGACCGACGGCATGAGCTTGACCAGCTCGCCCGCCAGCTTGTCGGTCTCGCGGGAGGCGGTGCCGTTGCCGATGGCGATCAGCTCGACGCCGTGCTTCTGCACGAGGGCGCCGAGCACGGCCAGCGACTGGTCCCACTGCTTCTTCGGCTCGTGCGGGTAGATGGTGGTGGTCTCGACGACCTTGCCGGTGGCGTCGACCACGGCCACCTTGACGCCGGTGCGCAGGCCCGGGTCGAGGCCCATGGTGGCGCGGGTGCCGGCCGGGGCGGCCAGCAGCAGGTCGCGCAAGTTGGCGGCGAACACGCGCACGGCCTCGTCCTCGGCCGCCTGCCAGAGCCGCATGCGCAGGTCGATGCCCAGGTGGACGAGGATGCGGGTGCGCCAGGCCCAGCGGACGGTCTCGGTCAGCCACTTGTCGGCCGGGCGGCCCCGGTCGGCGATGCCGAAGTGGCCGGCGATGCGCAGCTCGTAAGCGGCGGTCTCCTCGGGCTCCAGCGTGACCGTGAGCACTTCTTCCTTCTCGCCCCGGAACATCGCCAGGATCCGGTGCGAGGGCAGCTTGGTGAACGGCTCGCCGAACTCGAAGTAGTCGGAGAACTTGGCCCCCGCCTCCTCCTGCCCCTCGCGCACCTTGGAGACCAGCCGGCCGCGGCTCCACAGCTGCTCGCGCAGGCCGCCGATGAGGTCGGCGTCCTCGGCGAAGCGCTCGATCAGGATCGCCCTGGCGCCTTCGAGCGCCGCCGCGGCGTCGGCGACGCCCTCGGTGACGAACGACTCCGCGAGCTGGGCCGGGTCGAGCGTCGGGTCACCCAGCAGCTTGTCGGCCAGCGGCTCCAGCCCGAGCTCACGGGCGATCTGGGCCTTGGTGCGCCGCTTGGGCTTGTAGGGGAGGTAGATGTCCTCCAGGCGGGCCTTGGTCTCGGCCGCCATGACCTGGGCGCGCAGGTCGTCGTCGAGCTTGCCCTGAGACTCGATCGACTCCAGGATCGCCGTCCTGCGCTCTTCGAGCTCGCGCAGGTAGCGCAGCCGCTCTTCGAGCGTGCGCAGCTGGGCGTCGTCGAGGGCGCCCGTGGCCTCCTTGCGGTATCGCGCGATGAACGGCACGGTCGCGCCGCCGTCGAGCAGCTCGATCGCCGCCCGCACCTGCCCCTCGCGCGCGCCGAGCTCTTCCGCGATCCGCTGGTGAATAGAGAGCACTTGCCTGCCTTTCGATGGTCCCGCCGGTCAATTGTGCAGGACGACGCCGTCTTCCATGACCAGGGTGCGCCGAGGGTGAACGGCCGCCTCCCCGCCGGGCCGCAGGTCGCGGGGCGGGTCGGCGGCCGGCCCGCCGAGCACCCGCGGGCGGCCGTCGCGCAGGAGGACGTCCGTCATGCCTGCACCCTAAAGCGCCGCACCGACGATTCGGCGCGGTCAGGCGGGGCGGCCGGCGAAGAGTTCGAGGTGGAAGCAGCGGGGGCAACGGTAGGCGTCGATCTCCCACCTCGGGCGGCCGGCCAGCTTGGCCCCGCCGAAGACGCCGCGCTCCAGAGCGCCTTCCACCCAGTTGGCGAAGCCCTGGGAGTACTGCCCGCTGTCCATGATGAAGCCTGCCTGCAGCCCTGTCGTGCCGCAGTGGGTGCACCGGAAGTCAGCCATTGCCCGACGATATCGGGATCTCGGAGAGATGGGAGATGTTCGCCTGATCGACGGCATCGGCGCTCGGCTCGCTCGCGAACCAGGCGTCGAGGATCTCGTCGAGCACCACGGCGGAGGTGAGGCGGAGGCTGAGGGCGAGCACGTTGGCGTCGTTCCAGGTGCGTGCGCCGCCCGCGGTGTAGGCGTCGGCGCAGAGGGCGGCGCGGACGCCGGGCACCTTGTTGGCCGCGATCGACGCGCCGGTGCCGGTCCAGCAGCACACCACCGCCTGGTCGGCGCGGCCCTCGGCGACGTCGCGGGCCGCCGCCTCGCACGCCCACGCCCAGTCGGCGCGCTCGCCGTCGTTGAGCGCGCCGTGCGGGACGACCTCGTGACCGCGCTCGCGCAGCGCCGTCACCACCCGCTCGGCGATCCCGTCGAGGCTGTCGGCGGCCACCGCGATCCGCATGGCGCTCCTTCCGGGGCTCGGGCTTCAGGCAACGTGTTCAGCTCTATCAGACAACGGAATCAGCGACGAGGGGAGTAACCGGCTGGCGCGATCACCCCGTATGTGCTTGGTTGTGTCGCCATATGGACATCGTTGAAGATGATATTTCCGCTCTTGCGCGGGGATGTGCGGTCCTGGGCACCGGCGGCGGCGGTGACGTGCGGACCGGGGCGCTGGCCGCGCGGCGGGCCATCAGGACGTACGGCCCCGTCCCGCTGGTACGGCTCGCCGAGCTGCCGGAGGACGCGCTGATCGTCCCGCTGTCGGGCATCGGCGCGCCGACCGTCAGCCACGAGATGATCCACGGCGAGGACGAGCCCAGGCGCATCGCCGAGGAGGTCGAGCGGATCTTCGGCCGGCCGCCGGCGGCGGTGATGTCGTCCGAGATCGGCGGCGCGAACGGGGTCGCCCCCGTGGCGTGGGCGGCGCAGCTCGGCCTGCCGCTGCTCGACGCCGACGGGATGGGCCGGGCGTTCCCCGAGGTCCAGATGGTGTCCATGTACGTGGCGGGGCTGCCGGCCGACCTGGTGGTCATGTCGGACGTCGCGGGCAACGTGGTGACGATCCGCCCGGTGGACGGGCTGTGGTCGGAACGGCTGGCGCGGGCGGTGTGCGTGGCCGCCGGGTCGCACGCGCTGATGGCCGACTACGTGATCACCGCCGGGCGGGCGCGCGGGGCGGTGATCGAGGGCACGGTGACGCGGGCGCTGGAGATCGGCCGGGCCACCGAGGGCGCCGCGGACCCGCTGGAGGCGCTGCGGAGCGAGCTGGGCGCGGTCCGGCTGATCACCGGCAAGCTCACCGACGTCGAGCGGCGCACCAGCGGCGGGTTCGTCAGGGGCACGGCCACGATCGAGGGCACAGGCGGCGACCGGGGCCGCACGCTCACGCTGGAGCTGCAGAACGAGAACCTGGTGGCGGTCGAGGACGGCCGGGTCAGGGCCATGGTGCCGGACCTGATCACGGTGGCCGACACCGAGACGGCCGCCGCCGTGCAGACCGAGGGCCTGCGTTACGGCCAGCGCGTGGCGGTGCTCGCCTGGCCGTGCGACCCGCTGTGGCGCACCCGCAAGGGGCTGGAGACGGCCGGGCCCCGGGCGTTCGGCCACGACCTGGAGTACGTGCCCGTCGAAGAGCTGGAGACGCGGCATGGCTGACCTGCGTGTCGGGGTCGACGTCGGCGGCACGAACACCGACGCCGTCGTGCTGGACGGCTCCGACCGGGTGATCGCCAAGGCCAAGCGGCCCACGAGCCGGGACGTGACCGAGGGCCTGCGCGCCGCCCTGGACGCCGTGCTCGCCGGGCTGGACCCGTACGCGAGGAAGCGGATCGGCCGGGTCATGCTGGGCACCACGCACGCCACGAACGCGATCCTGGAGCGTCGTGACCTGGGCCGGGTGGCCGTGCTGCGGCTGGGGGCGCCCGCGACCACGTCGGTGCCGCCGCTGTCGGACTGGCCGGGCGAGCTGCGCGAGGTCGTGTCGGCGGGCGAGGCGGTGGTGCCGGGCGGGCACTACGTGGACGGCCGGGAGATCGGGCGGCTGGACCTGGACGCGATCCGGCGGTTCCTGGACGGGACGGACGCCGACGCGGTGGCGGTCACCGGGGTGTTCAGCCCGTCGAGCGCCGGGCACGAGCTGGCCGTGCGGGAGCTGGTCGAGGCCGAGTACGGGCTGCCGGTGTCGGCGAGCCACGAGATCGGCTCGCTGGGGCTGCTGGAGCGCGAGAACGCGACCGTGCTGAACGCGGCGCTGTACCGGGTGGCCGCGCAGGTGACCGGGGCGCTCACCGCGACGCTGGCCGAGCGCGGCCTGGACGCGCTGCCGTACCTGGCGCAGAACGACGGCACGCTGATGACGGTCGAGCAGGCGGCGCGGCTGCCGGTGTCGACCATCGGCTCCGGGCCGGCCAACTCGCTGCGCGGGGCCGCGTTCCTGTCGGGGGTGCCGGACGCGATCGTGGCGGACGTGGGCGGCACGTCGACGGATCTCGGGGTGCTGGCCGGCGGGTTCCCGCGCGAGTCGGCGGCGGCCGTGGAGATCGGCGGCGTGCTCACCAACTTCCGCATGCCGGACATCCTGGCGATCGCGCTCGGCGGCGGGACGGTGGTGCGCGGCCGGGCCGTGGGGCCGGACTCGGTCGGCTACCGGATCGCCGAGGAGGCGCTGGTGTTCGGCGGCCGGACCCCGACGCTCACGGACGCCGCCGTGGCCGCGGGCCGCCTGCCCGAGGGGCCGGCGGGCTGGGCGGACCGGCTGGCGGCGTCCGGCGCCGATCTCGCGGAGCTGCGCGCCGCGCTCGAGCTCGCCGACGCGGCGGCCGCGGACGCGGTGGACCGGATGGCGCTCGGCCGGGCCGGCCGGCCGCTGGTCGTCGTCGGGGGCGGCGCGTTCCTGCTGCCCGCCGGCCTCCCGGGCGTGAGCCGGGTGATCAGGCCCGAGCACGCCGAGGTCGCCAACGCCGTCGGCGCCGCCATCGCCCTGGCGAGCGGCAGAGTCGATACGATCATGCCTGCGCACGAAAGCCGGACAGAGGCTATCGAAAGGGTTAAAGAGGAGGCGGCTGCCCGAGCCGTCGCCGCGGGCGCGGATCCGGCCGGGGTCGAGATCGTCGACCTGCTGGAGGTGCCGCTGAGCTACCTCGCCGAACCCGCCGTGCGCGTACACGTCAAAGCCGCCGGACCCCTCGCGCGGTGACAGAGAAAGGATCCCCCCATGCGCTGGCACAAGCGCCTGCTGGTCGCCGGAGTCGTCGGAATCCTGTCCCTGGCCGCGTCCGCGTGCGCGGGCGGCCAGGTGCGCGGCGCCGGGGGCACCCCGCAGCCGACGGCGGGTGACGGCACGGGCGCCCCGACGGCGGCCCAGGCCGAGCCGGGCGGCAAGGAGAACGACGCCACGTTCGTCTACGCGCCGAACCTGGACGTGGTGACCGACTGGGACCCGGCGTCCTCGTACTCCAACGAGATCATCGCCATGTCCAACATCTACGAGGGCCTGACCCGCTACAACGCCGAGACGAAGAAGCCGGAGCCGCGCCTGGCCACCGAGTGGTCGTCGGCGGACGACGGCAAGCAGTGGACGTTCAAGCTGCGCCAGGGCGTGAAGTTCCACACCGGCGCGCCCATGGACGCCGAGGCGGCCAAGAAGGCCATCGAGCGCACGATCAAGAAGAACGCGGGCGCGGCCTACATCTGGGGGGCCGTCGACACGATCGAGGCGCCGGACGCCTCGACGCTGAAGTTCTCGCTCAAGTACGCGGCGCCGCTCGACCTGGTGGCCTCCTCCGGCTACGCGGCCTACATCTACGACACCGAGGCCGTGGACGCGGTCGCCGACGGCAAGAGCGACGCCGGGACCGGCCCGTACACGATCGACAGCTGGAGGAAGGGCCAGGAGACCGAGCTGACGCTGAAGGCGTTCGAGGACTACTGGGGCGGCTGGAAGCCCGAGCAGTACAAGAAGGTGGCCTTCCGGGTGACGCCGGAGATCACCACGGCCTGGCAACTGCTCAAGCGGGGCGAGGTGAACTTCGTCCAGCGGCTCAACCCGCAGCTCTTCCAGCAGGCCGGGTCCACCGAGGGCGTGCAGGCGTCGCAGACGCCGTCGTTCCAGAACCTGCTGGTGCTGTTCAACACCGAGAGCGGGCCGACCAAGGACGTGCGGGTGCGGCAGGCGCTGCAGTACGCCATCGACTACGACGGCCTGGTGTCGGCGCTGAAGGGCTCCGGGCAGAAGGCCAGCGGGCTGGTGCCGCCGGGGCTGCTCGGCCACGTGTTCGGCATGGAGCCGGTGCACGACCTGTCCATGGCGCAGAAGCTGATGACGTCCGCCGGGTACGGGCCCGACAACCCCGAGCTCAAGCTGACCATGACCTACGCGCAGGGCGACGACGACCAGAAGCTGTTCGTGACGCTGCTCAGCTCGGCGCTGAAGAAGCTGAACGTGACCCTCCAGGCGCGGCCGATGGCCTGGAACGCGCAGTGGGACCTGGGCAAGAAGAAGGGCCAGGACGTGTTCGTCATGTACTGGTACCCGGACTACGCCGACCCGTACTCGTGGTTCCTCAACGTGTTCAGGAGCTCGGACAAGCCGGAGTTCAACCTGTCGTACCTGAAGGACGCCGGGATCGACGCGGCGATCGACGGGCTGCCGCGGCTCACCGCCACCGACCCGTTCGCCGCCGAGATGGCCTACGACAAGCTGCAGAAGCAGATCATCAACGACAAGGCGGCGGTGGCCGTGCCGTACGTGCAGACCTACCAGCGGGCGCTGACGGCGGGCGTGCAGGGGTACAAGGACAACCCGGCCTATCCGAACGTGGTCTTCTTCTACGACCTGAAGCCCGCGGCCTGAGCCGTGGCCCGCTATCTGATCCGCCGGCTCGGCCAGGCGCTCCTGGTCGTGGCCGGCGTGATCGTGCTCACGTTCGTCATCATGCGGCTGGTGCCGGGCGATCCGGCGGTGGCGTACGCGGGGCCGAAGGCGACGCCGGAGCAGCTCGCGCAGGCGCGCGAGCGGTTCGGGCTGGACGAGCCGGTCTGGGTGCAGCTCGGGGCCTATGTCCGGGACCTGGTGACGGGCGACTGGGGCACCAGCCTGCGGACCAGGCAGCCGGTGCTGGACGACCTGGCGCTGGCGTTCCCGGCGAGCCTGGAGCTGGTGGGGGCCGCGCTGGTACTGGCCATCGCGGTGGGCGTCCCGGTCGGGGTGCTCGCCGCCCGCTACAAGACGAAATTTCCGGACCTGGGGGTGCGGGTGGCGAGCATGCTCGCCGTCTCCGTCCCCGTCTTCTGGCTGGCCCTCGCCCTCCAGACCGTCTTCGCCAGCAACCTCGGCTGGTTCCCCGTCGCCGGCGAGTACGACGACAGCCTCAACACGACCAGCCCGCTCACCCTCTGGACCAACATCACGATCGTGGACGCGCTCATCACCGGCAACTGGCCGATCTTCACCAGCACCCTGCGCCACCTGGTGCTGCCCGCGCTCGTCGTGGCCGCCTACCCGGCCGGGGTGATCGTCCAGATGGTCCGCGCCACGCTGATCGAGGAGGCGAGCCAGGACCATGCCCGGCTGGAACGCGCGCTCGGCTTCCGCGAGACGTCCATCCTGACCCGGTTCGCGCTGCGGCCCGCGCTCAACCCGGTGCTGTCGCTGATCGCGCTCGTGTTCGCCTACGCGATCGTGAACGGGTTCCTGGTCGAGGCCGTCTTCAACTGGCCGGGCCTGGGCCGCTACGCGGTCGACTCGATCTTCTCCGGCGACACGCCGGCCATCGCGGGCGTCACGCTGCTCGTGGCGCTCGTGTACGTGCTGGCCAACCTGGTCGTCGACCTCCTCCAGGGCGTCGTCGACCCGAGGGCGAGGGCCCGGTGACCGCGCTCGTGACGCGCCGCGCGCTGCCCGGCTCCGTCGACAGGCTCGCCCTCGCGGGCGCGGCGCTCATCGTGCTGGTCGTGCTCGCCGCCCTGCTGGCGCCGTGGATCGCGCCGTACCCGGCCGACGAGGTCGATCCGGTCAACGCCCTGCTGCCGCCGTCGGGCGCGCACTGGTTCGGCACCGACCAGGTCGGCCGCGACGTGCTCACCCGGGTGCTGTACGGGGGCCGCACGTCCTTGTCGATCGCCGTGGCCGTGCTGGCGGTGTCGGCGGCCGTGGGCGTCACGCTGGGCGTGGTCGCCGGGTACGCGGGCGGCTGGGTGCGCGACGTGATCATGCGGGTCACCGACGTGTTCCTGGCCTTCCCGGCGCTGCTGCTGTCGCTGACCCTGGCCGTGGTGCTCCAGCCGAGCGTGACCACGGTCGTCGTGGCCATCGCCGTCACCTGGTGGCCCTGGTACGCGCGGCTGTCGGCCGCCACGGCCGCCTCCATCGCCAGCCGCCCGTACGTGGACGCCGCGCGCTGCCTGGGCGTCCCCGCGCCGCTGGTCGTCGTCAGGCACGTGCTGCCCAACTCGCTCACGCCCGTCCTGGTCCAGCTCTCGCTCGACGCGGGCGGGGTGATCCTCACCGCGGCCGCGCTGTCGTACCTGGGGCTGGGCGCGCAGGAGCCGGTCGCCGAGTGGGGGCTGATGGTGCAGCAGGGCCAGACGCTGTTCACCACGAACTGGTGGGTCGTCACCTTCCCCGGGCTGGCGATCCTGGTGACGGCGTTCGCGTTCAACGTGCTGGGCGAGGGGCTGCGCGGCGCGCTCGACCCGCGGAGGATCGTGAAGTGATCGAGGTGCGCGACCTTCAGGTCGCCTACGGCGGGCGGGTCGTCGCCCGGGTGCCCGAGCTGGACCTGCGCGCGGGCGAGTGCGTGGCGGTCGTGGGGGAGAGCGGGTCGGGCAAGTCGACCACGCTGCTGTCGCTGCTCGGCCTCACCGAGGGGGCCGACGTCTCCGGCCACGTCAGGGTGTGCGGCGTGGACGTGCTGGCGGCCACGCCGCGCGAGCTGCGCGCGATCAGGGGCGCCCGCGTGGCCCTGGTCATGCAGTCGCCGCAGGCCGCGCTCAGCCCCACCACCCGGCTGGGCGTCCTCATGCGGCGCGCGCTCCGCCTGCACGGGCTGCCGTCGGGCGAGCGCGTCCTGGCCGAGGCCGCCGAGGCGGTCATGCTCGACCCCGGCATCCTGCGCCGCTATCCGCACGAGATCTCCGGCGGCCAGGCGCAGCGGTTCGCGATCGCGCTGGCCATCGCGCTCGGCGCGGAGGCGATCCTGGCCGACGAGCCGACCAGCGCCCTGGACGTGACCGTGCAGGCCGAGGTGGTCGGCGTGCTGCGCCGGCTGCGCGAGGAACGCGGGCTGGCCCTGCTCCTCGTCTCGCACGACCTGGCCCTGGTCTCCACGATCGCCGACCGGGTGCTCGTGATGCGGGACGGCACGGTCGTGGAGAGCGGCCCCGCCGCCGAGGTGCTGTCGCGCCCGGCCCACCCCTACACCCGCGAGCTGCTGGAGGCCCTGCCGTGACCCTGCTGCGGGCGGAGGACGTGACGCTCGGCTACGGCCGCACCCCGGTCGTCCACGGCGTGACGCTGGACCTCGCCGAGGGCGGCACCGGCCTGATCGGCGAGAGCGGGTCCGGCAAGACCACGCTGGCGCGCGCCTTCCTCGGCCTCCTCACCCCCATGTCCGGAAACATCTGGTATGGCACGCAGAACCTCAGGAAAGCCGACCGGAAGGCGTTCCGGGCCGACGTCCAGCCCGTCTTCCAGGCCGAGTCGCTCGACCCCCGGATGCGCGTCGGCCGTTCGATCGCCGAGGCGCTGCCCAGGTCCGGCCGCCACCGCGTCCCCGAGCTGCTGGAACAGGTCGGCCTCGCGCCGGACCTGGCCACGCGCAGGCCGCACGAGCTCTCCGGCGGCCAGCGGCAGCGGGTGGTGATCGCCAGGGCGCTCGCCGTCCGGCCCCGGCTGCTCATCCTCGACGAGCCCACCAGCGCGCTGGACGTGACCGTCCAGGCCAGGATTCTCGACCTGCTCGCCGGGCTCGACACCGAACGGCTGCTCATCACGCACAACCTGGCCGTCGTGGAGCGGCTCTGCCGGACCTCGCACGTGCTGTTCGCGGGCCGGGTGGTGGAGTCGGGCCCGACGGCGGACCTGCTCGGCCGGCCCGCGCACCCGTACACGCTGGCCCTGCGCGACGCCGTGCCGAAGCTGGGCGGGCCGCCGCCGGTGGCGCGGGGGCGGGCGGAGGCCAGGCCGGCGCCGTCGGGCTGCCCGTTCCGGCTGCGCTGCCCGCTCGCGGCGCCGCAGTGCGAGCGGGCGCCGGAGCCGCGCGAGGTGGCCGGCCGGAGGGTCGCCTGCCACCGCGCGGAGGACGTGCTCGCGGGCCCCTGAGGAGCCCGGTCACCGGGCCTGCGAGGAGGTGATCACCGGGCCTGCGAGGAGGCGATCACAGGGCCTTGAGGCCCGTGATCACCTCCAGGAGGACCGTGGCGTCCGGCGCCGGAGGCGGCGACTCGACCTGGACGAGCTGCTGCTCGTGCAGGTCGCCGACCAGCACCCGGACCACCCCGATGGGCAGGTTCAGCTCGGCCGCGACGTCCACCAGCCGGGTCGGCCGGGTGCACTTCTGCAGGATGATCAGGTGCTCGGGCCCCAGGCCGGACGGCGGAGCGAGACCGCCGGAGGTGATGATGACCGCGATGAGGTCGATGGCCTCGCTCGCGGGCACGGTGCGGCCTCGGGTCAGCAGGTAGGCCGGGACGATCGGACCGGCGTCCTCGTCCAGCCAGCGCTCGTCAGTCACCCTGCACCACCCGCATCGGACGGGCCGGCTGCCGGGTGGGCTCCTCCGGCTCGTCGGGAGGATCGGTCACATGCTCTGCCGGGATCAGCACGATGGCGGTGGTCCCTCCATATGGTGAACCGCGCAACGTCACGCGGATGTCATGCCTGGCGGCCAGGCGGGAAACGACGAAAAGACCGAGCCGCTCGCTGTCGGCCAGGTCGAACTCGGGCGGGCTGGCCAGCCGTTCGTTGAGGTCGGCCAGCTCCTCGGGGGTCAGGCCGACCCCGCGGTCCTCGACGTGCACGGCGAAGCCTCGGGCGGCCACCTCGCCGCGCACCACGACCGAGGTGTGCGGCGGCGAGTAGACGGTGGCGTTCTCGATGAGCTCGGCGATCAGGTGGATGACGTCACCGACCACGGGCCCGGCCAGCCGCTGGCCGGGCATCGGCTCGACGACGACCCTCGGGTACTCCTCCACCTCGGCGGTGGCGCCGCGGACCACGTCGAGCAGCGGGACGGGCTTGCTCCAGCCCCGGCCCGGGGTGGCGCCCGACAGGATGATCAGGCCCTCGGCGTGGCGGCGCATGCGGGTCGTCAGGTGGTCCAGGCGGAACAGGTCGTCCAGCGCCTCCGGGTCGGTCGCCCGGTGCTGCATGCCCTCCAGCTGGATGCGCTGGCGGTGCAGCAGCGCCTGGCTGCGCCTGGCCAGGTTGCGGAAGACGTGGCCGACGCCGTCGCGGAGCTGCGCCTGGCCGACAGCGGCCTCGACGGCGGTCTGCTGGACGGTGGAGAACGCCTGGCCCACGTCGTCGATCTCGACGGTGGTGCTGGTCACCGACAGCTCAGGCACCTCCACCGCCTCCCCTCTGCGCAGTTTGGCCACGACCTCGGGCAGCCGCTCCCTGGCGACCTCCAGCGCCGCCTCGCGCAGCGTGCCCAGCTCGCGCGAGAGCCGGTTGCCCATCCGCAGCGAGAACGCGATCGACACGACGATCAGCAGCAGCGCGGTGCCGGCCAGCAGCAGCGCCCGGGTGAGGACCGAGTCGGCCACCGGCTCGGACCGGGCCGACAGCGCCATGCTGGCTTTGAGCTGGGCGTCCTGGAACGACTTGGCCAGCCCTTCAGTGGTGTCGAGCCAGCCGAGCGGCGAGCCGCCCGCGATGATCTGGTCCTCCATCAGCCGCATCCGCTGGTAGTCGGGCGAGGTGATGATGGACACCTGCGCCTCGCGCAGCGCCGGGTCGAGCTCGCCGAGCGCGTGGTCGAGCAGGAAGCGCCGGTTGCCGACGATCTGGGTGAAGACCCGGCGCTCGGCGAGCGTGGTCGGGCCCAGGGCGAGGGCCTGCTCGCGGGTGAGCAGCTCCTTGGCGTAGCCGAGGTCGATGACCACGCGCGCCTGCTCGTAGATCGGGATCTCCTTGATGAACCCCACCCGGCGGTGCAGCCCGAAGAGCGAGTCCATGATCGCGTTGTACGCCTCGACCGCGCGCAGGCGGTCGGCCAGGCCCGTGTCGATCTCGCCCCTGATGGCGTCGAGCCCGTCCAGTTCGGTGTACACCGCGTCCACCTGCTTGCGGATCGCCTCCGACGTGTCCCGGGACCGGCCCGAGAGCATCCTGAATTGCTGCCTTGCCTTGTCGCTGCGGACGCGCTGCTGGGTGAGGGCCGAACGGTCGGCCGCCCTCCCGGCGCGCAGCAGCTTCACCGAGGCGAGGCGCTCGCGCTGCAACTCGGTGCCGAGCTTGTAGGCGGGGTGACGCAGGTTGGTCCAGAGCGTGGTGTACTGGCGCAGCTCCAGGCTTTCGCCCGCGGTGACGACGGTGATGACGCCCCACAGCACCACCATCGAAGCGAGCGGAACCAGCAGCAGGCCGATGATCTTCATGCGGATCGTGCGGCTACGACCCATGACACCTCACTCCGGTCGGTCCCCTGCTGGCAACCCCGGACGGGACAAGCCATGAGAATAGCAATTCGATCTCCGGAATGCCCAATTTTTCGGCACTTTTGGACACTTGGCGTTGATCATGCAGTAGGTTTCGCCAGTAGATCGGTCACAGAGGGAGAAGCGTTGCGCCGTCGTCTCGCCGCGGTCGCCGCGCTGGTGATCACACTGGCGGCCTGCTCGGCTCAGGCGCCCGTCCCGAAGGCGTCACCGGGAGAGTCGGCGTTCGTCTACGTCGAGAACACCGGCGTGATCACGGAGTGGGACCCGTCCCGGTCCTACTCCAACGAGATCATCGCCATGCAGAACATCTACGAG
This sequence comes from Nonomuraea sp. NPDC003214, assembly GCF_053590035.1. Taxonomy (NCBI): domain Bacteria; kingdom Bacillati; phylum Actinomycetota; class Actinomycetes; order Streptosporangiales; family Streptosporangiaceae; genus Nonomuraea; species Nonomuraea sp. NPDC003214. Next base: position 632,793 of record NZ_JBSFSX010000002.1, read on the forward strand.
ACCCTCACCCTGTGGAACCCGGTCACCAAGAAGACCGGCCCCCGCCTGGCCACCTCGTGGCGCTCCTCCGCCGACGGCCGCACCTGGACGTTCACGCTGCGCCAGGGCGTCACGTTCCACACCGGCAGGCCGCTGGACGCCGCCGCGGTCAAGGCGTCGATCGAGCGCACCCGGCAGCTCAAGGCCGGGGCCTACTACATCTGGGACTCCGTCGCCTCCATCCGGGCCGACGACCCGGCCACGGTCACGTTCTCGCTGCGCTACCCGGTCCCGCTGGACGTCGTGGCCTCCTCCGCCTACGCGGCCTACGTCTACGACACCCAGGCGGCCGGCGACCTGACCGCCTGGTTCGGCGCCGGCCGCGACGCCGGGACCGGGCCGTACACGGTGGCCTCCTGGCGGCGGGGCCAGGAGGACGAGCTCACGCTGAGGTCGTACGACCGCTACTGGGGAGGCTGGGACCGGCCGCACTACCGCTCGGTCAAGTTCCGCGTGGTGCCCGAGCCCGAACGGGCCTTCCAGCTGCTGACGCGCGGTGAGGCGACGTTCGTGCACCGGCTCGCCCCGCGCCTGTACGCGCGGGCCGAGCGCACGCCGGGCCTGCGCACGGTCGAGCGGCCCTCGTTCCAGACGGCGATGATGCTCTTCAACACCGCGACCGGCCCCATGAAGGACGTGCGGGTACGGCGGGCCGTCCAGAAGGCCGTCGACTACGAGGGCGTCGTCAGGGCGTTGCGCGGCGCGGTCACCCCCGCCAGCGGCGTCGTGCCCGAAGGACTCGTCGGCCACGTGCCCGGCCGGACGCCGCGGCAGGACCTCGCGGGCGCCGCCCGGCTGCTGCGCCAGGCCGGCTACGGGCCGGGCGGCAGGCCGCTGCGGCTCCTGCTCACCTACACCGAGGGCGACACCGACCAGCGGCTGCTGGCCCGCAGCCTGCGCACCACGCTCGCCCGGCTCGGCATCACGCTGCGGGTGCGCGCCCTGCCCTGGACCCAGCAGTGGGAGCTGGGCAAGAAACGCGGCCAGGACATCCTCGTCATGTACTGGTGGCCCGACTACGCCGACGGCTACTCCTGGTTCGGCAACGTCTTCCGCAGCGCGAACCCGCCCGTCTTCAACCTGGCCTACCTCAACCACCCGGCGACCGACGCGCTGCTCGACTCGCTGCCCGAGCTCACCGTGACCGACAGGGCGACCGCCCAGCGGATGTTCGCCCGCGCCACCAAGCAGGTCCTCGACGACCAGGCCGCCGCGGCGATGCCGTGGGTGGTCAACTACCGCCGCGCCTACCTGGGCGGCGTGCAGGGCTACGACGACAACCCGGCCTACCCGGACGTCGTCTTCGTCTACGACCTGCGGCCCTCCGGCTGATCCCCGGCCCGCTCGCGCAGCCGCTGCCTGATCTCCTCCGGGGTGTAGGCGCGGCGCCGCCGCTCGGCCCGCGCGATCGCCACCCCGGTCGCGGCCACTCCCGCCATCCCGGCCAGCCCGAGTATCTTCCACCAGCGCATGTGCCTAGGCTAGCCGTGTGCTGACTCTCGACGAGGCCGTTGAGCTGACCAGGACCGGTGACCTGTGGGTCTTCCGCGGGCGCTCGGTGCCCGACCGGGCCATCCAGACGATGACCAACAGCCCGGTCAACCACGTGGGCATGGCGATCGTCATCGAGGACCTGCCGCCCATGATGTGGCACGCCGAGCTCGGCAGGTCCCTGCCCGACCTGTGGGCCGGCGGCCACCACCGGGGCGTGCAACTGCACGACCTGCGCGACGCCGTCACCGTCTGGGCCGCCCGCTACGGCCAGCGGGCCTGGCTGCGCCAGCTCGAACCGCAGGCCACCCGCGAGATGGAGGACGCGGCGCTGCGCGCGGTCGCCAGGCTCGACGGCACGCCGTTCCCCTCGACGGCCCGGCTGGCCGGGCGCTGGCTGCGCGGCCGGGTGCCCAAGCTGCGCCGCCGCGAGCGCGAGCACACGCTGGAGCGCGCCTACTGCGCCGAGGTCGTGGCCGTCACGTACGAGGAGATGGGGTTGCTGCCCGCGGGCCGGCGCCCCAACTGGTACGACCCGGGCCGGTTCTGGAGCGGCGACGACCTCGGGCTGCTCGGCGAGCACAAGCTCGGCAACGAGATCACCGTGGGGGTGCCCCTGCCCGCTCCCGGCTCTGGCCCCGCCTGATCGGCATGTGCTCCAGGTCGTCGAGCGTGCCCGGCGTGTCCTGGAGGAAGTCGAGCCTGATCAGGTCGTCGCCGGTGATCGCGTTCAGCAGCCAGTCGCCGCCGATGCGCAGCTTGGAACGGCCGGTGGGCGCCGTCAGCAGGTGATAGCCGCGCGTCACGAGCTGCGCGGGCGGGCCCGCCAGGTCGATCCCGAACGGCCTGGCCACCGCGTCCGCGCCGCCGAGGTCCACGACGAAGCCGATGTCGTGGTGCCGGTACTCGCGCAGTGGCCGCCCGCGCAGCGCCGCCACCACGTTGTACGCGGCCGTCGCCGCCTGCCGGTGTGCGTGCTGCGCCGTCGGGGCGCAGGGCAGGCCGGAGGCGCTGGTCAGGTCCGGCACCGCCGCCGCGTCGCCCAGCCCGAACACGCCGCCGTGCCCCGGCACCACCAGGTCGGTGCCGACCACCAGCCGTCCCTTGACCGTCTCGGTGCCCAGGCTCGCCACCACCGGCCTCGGCGTCACCCCGGCGGTCCAGACGACCGTCCGCGTGGGCAGCGTGGTGCCGTCGGTGAGCGCGGCCGACTCGCCCGTCAGCCGCTCCACCGTGACGCCCAGCCGCACGTCGATGCCGCGATGCCGCAGCAGCCGCATCGCGGCGGCGCCGAGCTGCTCGCCGAGCTCCGGCATCAGCTTGGGCGCGATGTCGATCAGCGTCCAGCGGACCAGCCCCGGGTCCAGGCCGGGGAAGCGGTGCAGCGCCTTGCGGGTGACGAGCTGGAGCGTCGCCGCCGTCTCGACGCCCGAGTAGCCGCCGCCCACCACCAGGAACCCGCACCGCGAGGCCCGCTCCTCGGCGTCGTGGGCGATCGCCGCCAGCTCCAGCTGGGCGATCACCTGGTCGCGCAGGTAGACGGCCTCGGCCAGCGTCTTCATGCCGCGCGCGTGCTCGGACAGGCCCGGGATGTCGAACGTGCGCGTCTTGCTGCCCGGAGCCAGCACGATCACGTCGAACGGCACCCGCACGGTCTCGCCGCTGATCTTGAACACCTCGCACGTGCGGGAGTCGAGATCCACGTCCATCGCGACGCCCGGCAGCAGCTTGGCGTGACGCAGCTTGGTGTGCAGCGGCGCCACGATCGAGCGCGGCTGCAGCACCCCGGCCGCGACCTGGGGCAGCAGGGGCAGGTAGAGGCTGTAGTCCTTGGGCGTGATGAGGACGATCTCCGCCTCGCCCGGCCGCAGCCGCCGTTCGAGGAGCCTGGCACAGGCGAAGCCGCCGAATCCGCTGCCCACGATCGCGATACGTGTCACGTGAAAGGCCCTTCCGTGGACTGGGCCACGCGAACCTGCGGATACGGGAAAATCCACGCATGACGACTGTGAACGTGGCCTTGATCGGCGTGGGCAACTGCGCGTCCTCCCTCGTCCAGGGGGTGGAGTACTACCGCGACGGCGACGCCCCCGGCCTGCAGAACCCGCTCTGCGCCGGCTACGCCGTCTCCCAGGTGCGCTTCACGGCCGCCTTCGACGCCGACCCCGGCAAGATCGGCCTCGACCTGTCCGAGGCGATCTGGGCGGCGCCCAACAACGCGCGCAAGTTCGCCGACGTGCCGCACCTCGGCGTCGAGGTGGCCGCCCCGCACGAGGCCGCGGAACGGCTGCGCGGCGCCCACGTCGCGGTCAGCTTCCTGCCGGCCGGCGCCCAGCGCGAGAGCGAGATGTACGCGGAGGCGGCCCTCGCGGCCGGCTGCGCCTACGTCAACTGCATGCCCGCCGTGCTCGCCCGCTCGCCCGAGTGGGCCGCCCGGTTCGCCGCCGCCGGGCTGCCGCTGGTCGGCGACGACCTGAAGAGCTCCTTCGGCGCCACGCTGGTGCACCGCGCGCTCGTCGACGCCCTCACCTCGGGAGGAGTACGGCTCGGCGACGGCTACCAGCTGCTCGGCGGCGGCAACATGGACTTCCTCAACCTGCTCGACCCCGCGAGCATGCAGGCCAAGCGGGCCACCAAGGTCGCGGGCGCGGGCACCGCCACCCACGTCGGCGCCAATTACATCCCGTTCCTGGAGGACCGCAAGGTCGCCTACATCCGCCTCGAAGGCGAGGGGTTCGGCGGGTCGCCGCTGGAGGTCGAGGTGCGCATGAGCGTCGAGGACTCGCCCAGCGCCGCGGGCAACACGCTGGACGCCGTCCGCCACGCCAAGGCCGCCCTGGACCGGGGCGTCGGCGGCGTCCTCGGCGAGGTCTCACGCGAGCTGATGAAGGCGCCCGCCTGATCAACTCGCCCGGTTCGCCCGCGTGATTATGCTCGGACGTTGTGGACATCCGCGTGCTCGGCCCGGTGGAGGTGCGGGACGGCGGCGGTTCGGGGGTGCCGCTGGGGGGAGCCCAGCAGAGGTGCGTCGCCGGGCTGCTCGCCGCGCACCTCGGCGGCTACGTGTCCGTGGAGCGGCTGAGCGAGGCCCTGTGGGACGACGAACCGCCCAAGACCGCCAAGACCATCGTGCAGGGGCACGTGTCCCAGCTCCGCAAGGCCGCCGGTGACCTGATCGACAGCGGCGCGGCCGGCTACGCGCTGGCCGTGCCCGCCGACCGGGTCGACCTCGGCCGGTTCCGCCGCCTGGCCGCCGAAGGGCGCGCCGCCGCCCGGCCCGCCGACGCCGCCCGCGCCTGGTCACGGGCCCTGGACGAGTGGCGCGGCCAGCCGCTCCAGGGCATCGGCGGCGTCTGGGTCGACCAGCGGGTGCGCGGGCCGCTGCTGGAGGAGCGGTGGGCGCTGCTGGAGGAGTACGCCGCCGCGCTGGCCGAGCTGGGCCGCCACCACGAGGTGCCGGTCGTGCTGCGAGAGCTGCGGCACGAGCAGCCGTTCCGCGAACGGCCGCACGAGCTGGCCATGGTCGCGCTGTGGCACGGCGGGCGCGCGCCGGAGGCGCTGGAGCTGTTCCGGGAGGTCCGGCGGCTGTTCGCGGACGAGCTCGGCGTGGACCCCGGGCCCCGCCTGCGCGACCTGCACGCGAGCATCCTGTCCGGCGCCCCGCCGCCGTCGGCCGGGCGCGTGGTGCTGACGACCGGCCACCCGCAGACGACGGCGCCCGGTTCGCGCGCGCCAGGGCCGCCCGTGCTTGGCTCGCCCGCGTCCGGCTCGTCCGCGTCCAGCCTGTCCGCGTCCACTTCGCCCGCGTCCGGTTCGCCCGCTCCGGCGGGCGGGCGGGTGGTGCCGAGGCAGCTCCCCATGGAGACCGCCGGGTTCGCCGGCCGCCGGGCCGAGCTCGACCGGCTCTGCGCGCTGCTCCGCGAGCGCCAGATCGTGCTCGTCACCGGGGCCGCCGGGGCCGGGAAGTCGGCGCTGGCCGTGCGGGCCGGGCACCGGCTGGCGGCCGAGTTCCCCGACGGGCAGCTCCACGTCGACCTCAACGGCTACGGCCAGGGCGACCCGGTGCCGCCCGAACGCGCGCTCACCCGCTGCCTGCGGGCGCTCGGCGTCGGCTCGGTCCCAGCGGGCGCGACCGAACAGGCCGACCTCTACCGCTCGCTCACGGCAGGCCGGCGGCTGCTCGTCGTCCTCGACAACGCCGCGAACGCCGGCCAGGTGCGCCCCCTGCTGCCGGGCGGCACCGGCTGCGCCGTGATCGTCACCAGCCGCGACAGCCTGCGCGGCCTGGTCGCCCTGGAGGGCGCCCGCAGCCTGACGCTCGGCACGCTCACCCCCGTCGAGGCCCGCGACCTGCTCGCCGACGTGGCCGGGCCCGACCGGATCGGCGCCGAGCCCGGGGCGGTCGCCGAGATGGCCGGGCTCTGCGGCCACCTGCCGCTCGCCCTGCGCATCGCGGGCGCCAACCTCGCCGCCCGGCCCGGCCTCGGCGTCGAGAGCTACACCGCGGAGCTGCGCGCCGACCGGTGGCGCACGCTCAGCGTCGAAGGCGACCCGCAGGCGGCCGTCGCCACCGCCTTCGGCCGCTCGTACGCCTCGCTCGCCCCCGGCGCCGCGCTGCTGTTCCGCCGGTTCGGGCTGGCGCCGGGCTGCGACTTCACCGTGGCCACCGCGTCCCGGCTCGCCGGCGCCGACGCCGCCACGGCCGCGCGCCTGCTGGGCGCGCTCGCCTCAGCCCACCTCATCGAGGAGCACGCGCCCGGCCGCTTCCGCCTGCACGACCTGATCCACCTGTACGCGCGCGAGCGGCGGCAGCCGGACGACGAGCCCGGCCGCACCCGCCTGCACGCCTACTACCTGCACACGGCGCGGGCCGCCGCCGCCCTCCTGGCGCCCGCCAACGAGCTGCTGCCGCTCACCGCCGCCGACCCGCCGCTCGACGCCGAGCCGCTCGACGACCCCTCCCGGGCCCGCGCCTGGCTGGACGCCGAACAGCACAACCTGCTGGCCGTCCTCGACCAGGCGATCCAGCTCGGCGCGCACCGGATGCTGTGGCGGCTGATCGAGGTGCTGCGTGCGTTCATGAACGGGCGCGTCCACCTGGAGGTGATCGTCTCCCTGGCCCGCGCCGGGCTGCGCGCCGCCGAACAGGCCGGCGACACCGCCGGGCAGGGCAGCATGCACCACACGCTGGGCAACGCCCGGCTCGTGCTCAACGACCCGCACGCCGCCATCGCCCACTACGAGCGCGCCTCGGCCCACTACGAGGACATCGGCTGGACGCCCGGCGTGCTCATGACACTGACCAACCTGGCCACGGCGGGCACCAGCCGCGGCGACCTCGCCGGCAGCACCCGCCACTACGAGCGCGTCATCCGCGTCTGGGAGAAGCTCGAACCGTCGGCCAAACTGGCCGCCACCCTGGAGAACCACGCCCTCGCGTTGCTGTGGCAGGGACGGGCCGGGGAGGCGCTGGAGCAGCAGCGGCGCGCCATCGACCTGTTCCTGGCGCTCGGCGGCAGCCGGTCGTGGCGCGGGCGCGCGTACGCGATCCTGGGGGACGTGCACCTGGCGCTCGGCGACCTGGGCGCGGCCGAGGAGGCGTTCGGGGTGGCGCTCGGCGGCGAGCCGGAGTTCGGCTCGCGCTTCCGCGAGGCGGCGGCTTACGGCAGCCTCGCCATGACCCACTATCTGCGCGGCGAGGTCGGCGCCGCCGTGGAGCAGGCGCGCCGGGCCGTCGAGGCCACGCGCGGCAGGGGGGTCGCGGGCGAGCACGACGAGGCGCTGTCCACGCTGGCCTGGGTGGACGAGACCGCGGACCTCGACGCCAGGTGCGCGCTCCTGGAGCGGGTGGTCGCCTCCTACGCCGAGCGGGGGGCGCACCCGTACCCCAAGGCCCGCGCCCACCTTCTGCTGGCGACGCTGCGGCAGCGCGCGGGGACCTCCGGGGAGGCCGGTCGGCGCGTCTCGGAGGCGCTCGCGCTCGCCCGCGCGCACGGGCTGCGGCGGCTGGAAGGGCAGGCGCTCACGTTGTCGGCCCGCCTCCCGGAGGGGGCGGCCGGAGACGCGCTGCGGGCCGCCGAGCTGCACCGGGAGCTCGGCCACCGGCTCGACGAGGCCGACGCCATGCTGGCGGCGGCCGCCTGCCTCGTCCGCGACGGCCGCCCCGACGAGGCGGCCCCCCTGGCCGCCGCGCCCGCACCCGCCTCCGCGCCCTCGGCGCCCGCCCTCCCTGGCTCCACCCCACCACCGACCCGAGGGACGACGCCCCCGCCCTGGAGAGCGGCGGCCTCGACCTGGGGATGACCCCCTGACCCAGGTCCCACCACCCCGCCCTGCCACCCCGCCCTGACGGCCACCACCCCGCCCTGACGGACGGCCCCCACCCTGGGAAGACGCCGCGCCTGCCCCGACAGGCCGGCACCCCGCCGGAGGGGAGGGCACCCCGCTTCCCCGAGGAGGGCGGCGCGCCTTCCTCTCGGGGAGCTCCACTGGGGTGGGGGGCGCGGCTCCCGCCTCCGGGCTCCCGCTCGGCAGGCGGAGTGCCCCCGCCGTGGGGCGTTCCCGCTGGGAGGGCGGGTGTCTCCCTGTCTTGGGGTCGGGTGTCAGAGGGTGCGTTGGAGGACGGCTTCGAAGGTGGAGCGGAGTTCGGGGCCCGGTCGACGCCGAGGTCGGCGGCGAGGCCGGTGCGGGTGCGTTCGTAGAGGTCGAGGGCTTCGGCCTGGCGGCCCAGGCGGTAGAAGGCGGTCATGAGGAGGGCCACCAGCCGTTCCCGGTGGGGACCGGCGGCGACGGCGGTGCGGAGCGCGGCCACCACCCGTTCGGGCTCGCCGAGCCGCAGGCGGCGCCGGGCCAGGTCCTCGACGGCGGCCAGCCTGGCTTCCTCCAGGTCGATGGCGGCGGCCAGCCCCGGTTCGCCGAGGGCGGGGCCGCGCCACAGCGACAGCGCCTCGTCGAGCAGGTCGGCGCCGCGCCGGTCGCCGGCCTGGGCGGCCTCGGCCACGAGCCGGCGGAACCGCAGCGCGTCGACCCGTTCGGGTTCGACGCGCAGCACGTAGCCGGTCGGCGTCGTCTCCAGCAGCTCGTCGCCGAGCAGTTTGCGCAGCCGGTAGACGTGGCCCTGCACGGTGACGCGGGCGCTGTCGGGCGGGCTGCCGTCCCATACGGCGCCGATCAGCCGGTCCACGGCCACGGGCGTGCCGGGCGTCAGCAGCAGCGCGGCGAGCACGTACCGCCGTTTGCGCGGCCCCAGCTCCAGCCTCTGTCCCCCGTTCCAGGCGTCGATGGACCCGAGCAGGCGAAACTCCAGGAGATCCATCCACCACAGCATGGCGGGGGCCGCTAAGGGCGGGCTAAGGAACGGCTAGGAGCTGCGACGCCAACGAAACGCCAAGCCAGCCTGCCAGGGTTTCCACCCGTTGTTTCGCCTACATGATCGGGGAAGGAAGCAGTGAAGGCTTTCAAGAAGGCGGTCGCGGGGGCGGCGGTCGTCGCGGCGGGTTCGTTGCTGGTCGCGGCGCAGTTCACCACGGCGGCGGCCGCGCAGCCGGCGGCGGCCGTGACCGCCGAGACCGCGGTGGCCGCGAAGGACCGGCTGGGCGCGGGGGAGTGGCTGCTGCCCGGGCAGTCGCTCACGTCGGGCGGCGGCCGGTTCAAGCTGGTCCAGCAGCGTGAGGGCAACCTGGTGTTCTACGACGGCACCAGGGCGCTGTGGAGCTCGCCCACGTCCGGCAACCGGGGTGCGCGCACCACCATGCAGAAGGAGGGGAACCTCGTCATCTACGACGCCGGGAACAAGCCGCTGTGGTCCACGCCCACGGCCGGGAACCCGGGCGCGTACCTGAAGCTGCCCGCGCAGAGCGGCAACCTGGTGATCTACTCGCGGGAGAACACGCCGCTGTGGTCGTCGCACACGTACTTCGGCAAGCTGCCGTCGGGCCACGTGCTGCGGCCGGGGCAGTGGGTGCAGTCGGCCAACGGCCGCTACAAGCTGATCCAGCAGGACGAGGGCAACGCGGTGCTGTACGACGGCACGCGGAGCCTGTGGACGACGCCGACGGCCGGTCACCCGGGCGCCCGCTCGATCATGCAGCGGGAGGGCAACTGGGTGGTCGTCGGCCGTGACGACAAGGCCCTGTGGACGAGCCCGACGGCGGGCAACCCGGGCGCGTGGCTGTCGGTGAGCAACGACGGCCGGGTCATCGTCTACTCGCAGGACAACAAGCCGCTCTGGTCCAGCCGCCGATAGGCGTCCCGCTTCACCGCCAAGGCCCCCGGTCGCGTACCGGGGGCCTTGTTGTTGTGGAACCGATCGTTCCGTTCTGCTATTATGGGAATGTAGCGTTCCGTTCCAATCGAAGGGCTGAGCACATGACCGTCCTCGCTCCCCCCGCGCCCGTCGCCGTCGCACCGCCCCGGCGCTGGACCGGGCTGTTCGCGATCCTCGCGGCCGACCTGCTCAACCTGCTCGACGGCACCGTCGGCAACGTGGCCGCCCCCGCCATCCGCGCCGAGCTGGGCGGCTCGGCCGCCACCATGCAGTGGATCGTCGCCGGCTACACGCTCGCCATGGCCGTCGGGCTGCTCACCGGCGGGCGGCTCGGCGACATGTACGGACGCAAGCGGATGATGATGGTCGGGGTGACCGGGTTCGTCGTCGCCTCCCTGGCCTGCGGGCTGGCGTTCTCGCCCGCGACGATGATCGCCGCCCGGGTGCTGCAGGGGCTGTTCGGCGCGCTCATGGTGCCGCAGTCGTTCGGCCTCATCCGCGACCTGTTCGGCGAGCGGACCGGCAAGGCGTTCGCCCTGCTCGGGCCGGTGATCGGGCTGGCCACCATCCTCGGGCCCATCGTGTCCGGGCTGCTCGTCGAGGCGGGCGGCTGGCGGTCGGTGTTCCTGATCAACGTGCCGCTGGGCGCGTTCGCGCTGGCCGTGGGCTGGAAGGTGCTGCCCGCCGTGCCGCCCACCGCCCGGGGCGCCCGGCTCGACACCACCGGCGCGCTGCTGGCGGGGGCGGGGCTGACCATGCTCGTCGTGCCGCTCGTCCAGGGCCACGAGCTCGGCTGGCCGGCCTGGACGCTCGTCCTGCTGGCCGCCTCGGCGCCCACGCTCGCCCTGTTCGTCCTGCACCAGCTCCGCCGCCGGGGCCGCGCGCCGCTGGTCGACCTCGGCGTCTTCGCCCGGCGCTCCTACGCCTCCGGGGTCGCGTTCGTGGTCGCCTTCTTCGGCTCGATCACCGGGTTCTCGCTCGTGGTGGCGCTGTTCCTGCAGGTGGGGCTCCGCTACTCGCCGCTGGACGCCAGCCTGGCCATGTCCGGCTGGGCGGTGGGCGCCTTCCTCGGCTCCGCCTTCGGCGGCGCGCTGATGAACCGGCTCGGCCGCCGCATCCTGCACCTCGGCCTCGCCCTGATGACCACCGGCCTCGGCTGGCTGTACGCGGTCTTCACCGGCATCGGCGTCGCGCTCGACGGCTGGGACCTGACCGGGCCCCTGGTCGTGTACGGGATCGGCATGGGAATGATCTTCGTGCCGCTGTTCGACATCATCGTCGGCGGGCTGCGCGACCACGAGGTCGGCTCGGGGTCCGGCATGCTTTCGGCCTTCCAGCAGGTCGGCGCGTCGCTGGGGGTGGCGGTGCTCGGCACCGTGTTCTTCTCCGCGGCCGGGGCGGCGGGCTTCGCCGAGGCGGCGGCCCGGGTGACGCTGGTGGCCGCCGGGGCCACGGCCGTCACGTTCTGCCTGGGCTTCCTGCTCCCGAAGCGGGCCCGCCTGGAGTAGATCGCGCCGGCGGCGGGGCGGTGCTGGCGCGGACGACGAGCTCGTTGACCAGGTCGATGCGGCTGCTGGCGAGCTCCGCGCCGCGCGCCAGGTCGAGCAGCATCTGGGCGGCCATCCCCGACATGTCGCGCAACGGCTGGTTGACGGTGGTCAGCGGCGGATCGATCCATTCGGACATCGGCAGGTTGTCGTACCCGATCACCGACAGCTCCCGGGGGACGTCGAGCCCGAGCCGCCGGGCCGCGCGCAGGACGCCGAGCGCCTGCATGTCGGCCCCGGCGAAGATCGCGGTCGGGCGGTCCTGGCGGGACAGCAGCTCCATACCGTGCTCGTAGCCGGCGTCGATGTAGAAGTTGCCGTAGCGGACCAGCTCGGGGTCGGCCTCCAGTCCGGCCTCCTCGTGCGCCGAGCGGAACCCGGCCACGCGCGCCCGGCTGCACAGCACGTCCTCGGGGCCGGAGACGATCGCGATGCGCTCGTGGCCGAGCTCCAGCAGGTGGCGGGTGGCGAGCAGGCCGCCGTCCCAGTTGTTGGAGCCCACCGTCGGCACGGAGGCGGCGGTCGCGCTGTCGGTGTCGACGACGACCACCGGGATGCCCTGCCGCTGGAGCCGTTCCTGCTGGGCCGGGGTGGGCCCGGACAGCACGAACACCACGCCGAGCGGCCGGCGGGCGAGCACGGCGTTGAGCCATTCGGCGGGCGGCCGGTGCTTGCCGCCGAGCTGGGACAGCACCACCTCGACCTTCGCCGTGGCGGCCACGGCCTCGACCCCGCGGATGATCTCGACGGCCCAGGCCGAGTCGAGCTCGTGGAAGACCAGGTCGAGCTGGCCCGAGCCGAACGGCCGGCGCCGGGTCCGGCGCCGGTACTGGTGGCGGGCGAGGCTCGCCTCGACGCGGGCCCGGGTCTCGGGCGCGACGTCGGGATGGCCGTTGAGGACCTTGGAGACCGTCGTCACGGAGACGCCGACCTCACCGGCCACGGTGGCGATCGTCGCGGAGCGGGGAGTGGTCATCGCCCGGCATCTTATTTTTTCGGAAACTTTCGGGCAACCCCGGCCGCCAGGGCTCGCAACTTTCGGCCTGACAGCCCCGAACTCTACGCATAACGGCAGATGACGCAACTCTTGACACGTCACGACGAGGCCCTTAGGTTGCCGCAATTAACGGAATCCTCTCGAAAGTTTCGCATTCCGTCGGCCGAAGGGATGGCATGCCCACCGACACCGACCCCCTGCCCTGGCGTGATCCCCGGCTGTCCCCCGCGGAACGCGCCGAGGCGCTGATCCCGCTCATGACGCTGGAGGAGAAGGTCGCCCAGCTCGCCGGGGTGTGGGTGGGCGCCGACGCGTCGGGCGGCGGCGTCGCCCCGCATCAGGAGGACATGGCGGGCGTCGAGTGGAGCGAGGTCATCGCCCACGGCCTGGGCCAGCTCACCCGCCCGTTCGGCACCGCCCCGGTCGACCCGGTCGCCGGCGCCCGCTCGCTGGCCGCCTCCCAGGCCGAGATCGTGGCCGCCGGCCGGTTCGGCATCCCCGCCCAGGTGCACGAGGAGTGCCTGACCGGCTTCGCCGCCTGGCGCGCGACCGTCTACCCCGCCCCGCTGAGCTGGGGCGCGAGCTTCGACCCGGCGCTGATCGAGGAGATGGCCGGGCACATCGGCCGCTCCCTGCGCGCCGCCGGCGTCCACCAGGGCCTGGCCCCGGTGGTGGACGTGACCAGGGACTACCGCTGGGGCCGCACCGAGGAGACGATCGGCGAGGACCCCTACCTCGTCGGCACGCTCGGCGCCGCCTACGTGCGCGGCCTGGAGGGCGCCGGGATCGTCGCCACGCTCAAGCACTTCGCCGGGTACGCCTCCTCCCGGGGCGGGCGCAACCTGGCCCCCGTGCCGATGGGGCCGCGCGAGCTGGCCGACGTGGTGCTGCCGCCGTTCGAGATGGCGCTGCGCCTGGGCGGCCCCCGCTCGGTGATGAACTCCTACTCCGAGATCGACGGCCTCCCCGTGGCCGCCGACGAGAGCCTGCTCACCGGCCTGCTCCGCGACGCCTGGGGCTTCACCGGCACGGTCGTCGCCGACTACTTCGCGGTCCGGTTCCTGCAGAAGCTGCACGGTGTGGCCGCCGACGGGGGACAGGCCGCCGGGCTGGCCCTGCGCGCCGGGATCGACGTCGAGCTGCCCACCGTCGACACGTTCGGCGCCCCACTGATCGACGCGGTCAAGGCGGGCACGGTGAGCGAGGCGCTGATCGACCGGGCGCTGCGCCGAGTGCTGGCGCAGAAGGCCGAGCTCGGCCTGCTCGACCCGGACTGGCGGCCCCTGCCGGACGACGTCGAGAACCTGCGCCTGGACGACGACCGGGGCCGCGACATCGCGCTGCGCCTGGCCCGCCAGGCGGTCGTGCTGCTCCGCAACAGCGGCGGCGTCCTCCCGCTGGCCCCCGGCGCGCGGGTCGCGCTGGTCGGGCCGGTGGCCGACGACCCGATGGCGATGCTCGGCTGCTACTCCTTCCCCCTGCACGTCGGCGGCCACCCGGAGCACGGGCTCGGGCTGGAGGTCCCGTCGCTGCGCCAGGCGCTCGACGCCCTCGTCCCCGGCGTCGCGTACGCGCGGGGCTGTGACGTCAGCGGCGACGACACCTCCGGCATCGCGGCGGCGGTCGCCGCCGCCGAGGCCGCCGACGTGTGCGTGCTCGCCGTCGGCGACCGGGCCGGGCTGTTCGGGCGCGGCACCTCAGGCGAGGGCTGCGACGCCGCCGACCTCCGCCTGCCCGGCGTGCAGCCCGAGCTGGTGCGCGCGGTGCTCGCCACCGGCACCCCCGTGGTCCTGGTGCTGCTCGCCGGCCGCCCGTACGCGCTCGGCCCCGGGACGGACGCCGCCGCGGCCGTCGTCTGCGGCTTCTTCCCCGGCCAGCTCGGCGGCCAGGCGCTGGCCGAGGTGCTCACCGGCGCGGTGAACCCGTCCGGCCGGCTGCCGGTCAGCGTCCCGCGCGACGACGGCGGGCTGCCCGCCACGTACCTGTCGCCACCGCTCGGCCGCCGCAGCGAGGTGTCGTCGGTCGACCCGACGCCGGCGTTCCCGTTCGGGCACGGGCTCGGCTACAGCGCGTTCGAGTGGAGCGGGGCGCGGGTGATCGGGCCGGACGTCTGGCCCGTGGACGGCGAGGCGACGGTCGAGATCACCGTGCGCAACACGGGGGAGCGGCCGGGCGCCGAGGTCGTCCAGCTCTACCTGCACGACCCCGTCGCCCAGACGACCAGGCCGGTGGTCCGCCTGCTCGGCTTCGCCCGGGTGCCGCTGGAACCGGGCGACGGCGCGGTGGTGACGTTCACCGTCCCGGCGGACCTCACCGCGTTCACCGGCGTGCGCGGCCGCCGCGTCGTCGAGCCCGGCGACGTCGAGCTGCGGTTCGGGCGCTCGGCCGGCGACCTGGTGGCGGCGCTGCCGCTGCGCCTCGACGGCCGGGAACGCGAGGTGGGACACGACCGGAAGCTGCGGCCGGTGACGCGGATCGCGCCCGAGGAGCGGTCGTGAAACCCCAGGACCGCACCTGGCGCCGGGCGCTGCGCCGCGACTGGCAGCTCTACACGCTGGCGATCCTGCCGCTGCTGTTCTTCCTGATCTTCCGCTACGCGCCGATGCTCGGCAACGTCATCGCCTTCCGCAAGTTCCAGCCCGGCGGCAACCTCTTCGGCGAGGAGTGGGTCGGCCTCCGCTACGTCAACATGTTCCTGTCCGACCCGACGTTCTGGACGGTGTTCACCAACACGCTCGTGCTCGGCGGGCTGACGCTGCTGTTCTGCTTCCCGCTGCCGATCGTGCTGGCGCTGCTGCTGAACGAGATCCGCACCCGCAGGCTCAAGCGGTTCCTGCAGTCGGTGTCCTACCTGCCGCACTTCCTGTCGGTCGTCATCGTGGCCGCGCTCGTCATGCAGATGACGGCCGTCGACGGCCCGATCAACCAGGTGCTCAAGTCGCTCGGCGAGGAGCCCGTCACGTTCCTGCAGCAGCCCGAGTGGTTCCGGACGATCTACGTCTCGTCCGAGGTGTGGCAGACCGTCGGCTGGGGGACCATCCTCTACCTCGCCGCCCTGACCACCATCGACGAGCAGCTGTACGAGGCCGCCCGGATGGACGGCGCCGGCCGGTGGCGGCAGATCTGGCACGTGACGCTGCCGGGCATCCGGCCCACCGCGGTCACCCTGATGATCCTCAACCTCGGCACGTTCCTGGCCGTGGGCTTCGAGAAGATCCTGCTGCTCTACAACCCGCTGACGTACCCCACCGCCGACGTGATCTCCACGTACCTGTTCCGGATGGGCGTGCTGTCCAGCAACTTCAGCTACGCCGCCGCCATCGGCCTGTTCGAGGCGCTCATCGGCCTGGTGCTGGTCGTGTCGGCGAACGTGATCTCCCGCCGCACAGTAGGGACGAGCCTGTGGTGACAGTCGGCACGAGCCGGGGCTACCGGGTCTTCCAGGCGGTCAACGCCGTCGTCCTCACCGGCGTCGTGGCCGTCACGCTCTACCCGTTCTTCAACATCCTGGCCCGCTCGTTCAGCGAGGAGACGTACATCCGCGCGGGCGAGGTGAACCTGATCCCGCGCGGCTTCAACCTGACCACGTACGAGATCGTCGCCTCCGACCCGATGTTCTGGCGCAACTACGGCAACACCGTGTACTACACGGTCGTCGCCACGCTGGTCGCGATCGTGCTGACCACCTGTTACGCCTACGTGCTGTCGAAGAAGCACCTCAAGGGCCGCACGGCGCTCATCTGGATCGCCGTCTTCACCATGATCTTCTCCGGCGGCCTGATCCCGAACTACGTCCTGGTCACCAGCCTCGGCCTGCGCAACTCCGTGTGGGCCATCGCGCTGCCCAACGCGATCAGCGTCTTCAACCTGCTGGTGATGAAGGCGTTCTTCGAGAGCCTGCCGAACGACCTGGAGGAGGCGGCCGCCATCGACGGGCTCAACACCTACGGCATCCTGTGGCGGATCACGCTGCCGCTGTCGAAGGCGGTGGTGGCCACGATGGTGCTCTTCTACGCGGTCTCGTTCTGGAACTCGTGGTTCGCGGCGTTCCTCTACATGAACGAGTCGGAGCTGTTCCCCGTGACGGTCTACCTGCGCAACCTCATCGCCGGAGCCACGGGCGTGGAGAACGCCGGCGCCGTGGCCGGGGAGCTGACGCAGGCCGCCGCCAACATCCAGTCGGTGACCATCGTGCTCACCGTCCTCCCCATCCTGGCCGTCTATCCCTTCGTGCAGCGCTACTTCGTCTCGGGCGTCATGCTCGGAGCCGTCAAGGGATAGGGGCCGCCGTCTCCCCACGGGAAAGGCAACCCCCCATGCACAGAGTCACCCGCCGCGTCACCCGCCGCCAGGCGCTCCTGACGTTCGGCGCGCTCGCCCTGGCCGCCACCGCGTGCAGCGGCGAGGACCCGGCCGCGCCCGCCGCCGGGAAGCCGGGCCTGGGCAACAAGGCGGGCGCGATGCCCAAGTACGCCGTCGGCGACCAGTTCAAGGCCACCGTGCCGCTGACCTTCTCCGTCCTGTACAACAACCACCCGAACTACGCGCTCAAGAAGGACTGGCTGTTCTGGTCGGAGCTGGAGAAGCGCACCAGCGTGACGTTCGACCCGGTCACGGTGCCGCTCAGCGACTACGAGAAGAAGCGCAGCCTGCTCATCGGCGCGGGAGACGCCCCCCTCATCATCCCCAAGACCTACCCGCACCAGGAGGAGCCGTTCGTCGCCTCCGGCGCGATCCTGCCGGTCAGCGACTACGTCGACCTGATGCCGCACTTCCAGGACAAGGTCGCCAAGTGGAACATGAAGGCCGACCTGGACACCCTCCGCCAGGCCGACGGCCGCTTCTACCTGCTGCCCGGCCTGCACGAGAACATCTGGCTCGACTACTCGCTGGCCGTCAGGGCCGACATCCTCGACAAGCACGGCCTCCAGGTCCCGAAGACCTGGGACGAGCTCCACACGCTGCTCAAGGCCATCAAGCAGGAGTATCCGGACCTCTACCCGATGACCGACCGGTGGGGCGTCCCGACGCCGGGCGGCAACCTGCTCAACATCGTCGGCACCGCGTACGGCGCGCCCGGCGGCTGGGGCTACCAGCACGCCACCTGGGACGCCGCCGCGGGGAAGTTCGCCTTCACCGGCAGCATGCCGCAGTACAAGGCCGTGCTGGAGTACCTGAACAAGCTGGTGGCCGAGAAGCTGCTCGACCCCGAGTCGTTCACCCAGTCGGACGACGCCGCCATCCAGAAGATCGTCGGCGGCAAGTCGTTCGTCATCAGCACGAACGCGCAGACGCTGGTCAACGACTACCGGCCGCCGCTGAAGAAGTTCGACCCGGACGCCAAGCTCGTCAAGATCCCGACGCCCACGGGCCCGCTCGGCGACGTCAAGGCAGGCAACCGCCTGGAGAACGGCATCATGATCTCCAAGAAGGCGCTGGACAGCGAGAACTTCGTCGCCATGATGCAGTTCATCGACTGGCTCTGGTACTCCGACGCCGGCCAGGAGTTCGCCAAGTGGGGCGTCGAGGGCGTCACCTACACCAAGGCCGGCGAGGGCGAGTACGAGCTGAACGAGGACGTCGACTTCATCGGGCTCAACCCCGACGGCTCCAAGCACCTGCAGAAGGACTTCGGCTTCAGCAACGGCGTGTTCGCCTACGGCGGCCGGACGTCGCTGCTCCAGTCCACCTTCTCCGACGAGGAGAAGGAGTTCCAGGCCGTGATCAACGCCCGTCAGGCGCTCCCGGTGCCGCCGCCGCGCCCGTTCACCGACGAGGAGCGCGAGCAGGCGGCGCTGTGGGAGACCGCGCTGCGCGACCACGTCGACCAGAACACGCTCAAGTTCATCCTGGGCGACCGCCCGCTGTCGGAGTGGGACGCCTACGTCAAGGAGTTGGAGGCGAAGAGCTCCACCCAGTACATCAACCTGGTCAACACCGCCTACGAGCGGTTCAAGAAGGAACACGGCTGAGCGTGACGAGGATCCAGGCGACGGGCGGGCGGTTCGGCGAGGGAGTGCTCTCCCGGGCCGCCGCGCTCGTCTACACCCTGCTGACGGTCGAGCTGCTGTTCCTGGCCGGGGTCGTGCCCGGCCTGGCGGGGCTGACCCTGCTGGAGCGCGACCCCGGCAACGTCCCGCTGGCCGTCGCCTGCCTGCTGCCCGTGGGCCCGGCGCTGTCCGCCGCCGTCTACGCGCTGCGCCGCCGCTCCCGCGACCTCGCCGACCTGCGGCCCGCCGCCGCGTTCTGGCGCGGCTACCGGGCCAACGCGGGCGGCGTGCTGAGGATCTGGACGCCGTGGCTGGCCTGGCTGGCCGTCGCGGGCCTCACCCTGGCCAACTTCGGCGCCTCCGGCCTGCCCGGCTGGTGGGCGGCGCTCCTGGTCGTGGTCGCGGTCGCCGCCACCCTGTGGGCCGCCAACGCCCTGGTGATCACCTCCCTGTACGCGTTCCGCACCGCCGACGTGGCGCGGCTGGCGGCGTACTTCCTGGTGCGCGCGCCCGGCGCCACGCTCGGCAACCTGTGCCTGCTGGTGCTGGCGGGCGGCGTCACGCTGGTCGCCTCAGAGGCGGCGCTGGCGCTGCTCGCCTTCGCGGTGGCGGCGGCGCTGCTGCGCAACAGCCGGCCGATGATCGCCGAGATCGAGGAGAGGTTCACCCGCTGAAGCCGCAGGACGCCCAGCGGCGTCCCGGTCCCGCGCGAGGACCGAGCCTCAGGGGATGCGCCGGCCGTGCGCGTCCGGCACCCCCGACTTGCGGAAGAAGTAGGCGTTGACCTGGTCGCGCCACTCCTCGGCGCAGCGGACCTGCTCGTCGAGGAGCTCGCGCACCCGGGCGTGCAGCGCCGGGTCCACCAGCCCGGCCGCCTCCGCCCACCGCTCCCGGTAACCGGCAGCCTCCCGCGCCCCGGCGAAGTGCGTGTCGTAGATGTGCTGGATCACCGTCGACCCGCTGCGCAGCACGTGCCCGTACGGGACGTGGTGGAAGAACAGCAGCAGCTCGTCGGGGCACCGGTCGAGCGACTCGTACGTCCCCGCCCACGGCTCCGGGTACTGCCCGGCGAAGCCGGTGCCGGTGGCGCGGGTCCGGTCCACGCCCACGCCGTCACGGTCGGCGAAGTGGTACGTGCCCCACGGCGAGTACTCGTAGCCGTCGACCGACGGGCCGTAGTGGTCGCCCGGGTTGACCATGAACCCGACGCCGAGCGGGGCGGTGTATCGCTCGTACGTCCGCCACGAGCCGTCCATGATCGCGTGCAGCGTCTCCCGCAGCGCGGCCGGGGCCTGCGGGAACGTGAGCCCGATCCACTCGTCCAGGATCGCGGCCGGGTCCGCCCGGGGCGCCCACGCCAGCCTGCCGAACGCGTACAGGTTCGCCTGGGCGAGCGGGTGGCCGGTCCAGTACGGGTCGTCGCCCACGTTGGAGACCGCGACCAGCCCGCCCCCGGCGGCCACGTCCGCGACGTCGGCGAAGGCCAGCACCTCGCTCCACATCGGCGCGAGATAGCACACGTGCCGCTGCTGGCCGGTGTACTCCTGCGTGACCTGGAGCTCCACCGCCAGGCGGGTGCGCGGCATGGCGGTGATCACGGGGGAGACCGGCTCGCGCGGCTGGAAGTCCATCGGCCCGTGCTTGACCTGCACGATCGCGTTGTCCCTGAACTGCCCGTCGAGCGGCGCGAAGTGGTCGTGGGCGGCGCGGGCCCGGTCGGTGGAGCGGTCGCGCCAGTCCTGGCGGTGGTTGTAGACGAACGCGCGCCAGTGCACCACGCCGCCGAACGGCGCCAGCGCGTCGGCCAGCATGTTCGCGCCGTCCGCGTGGGTGCGCCCGTAGGCGAACGGGCCCGGCTGCCCTTCGGAGTCGGCCTTGACCACGTAACCGCCGAAGTCCGGGATCGCCTCGTACACGCGTGCGGTCGCGCCCGCCCACCAGGCGCGCACGTCCTCGTCCAGCGGGTCGGCGACCGGCAGCCCGCCCAGCGCGACGGGCGCGGCGAAGTTCACCGACAGGTGCACGCGGATGCCGTACGGGCGCAGCTCGCCGGCGATCGCGGCGACGTCGCCGAGCCGGTCGGTCAGCAGCCTGGCCTCGGCGGCGTGCACGTTCACGTTGTTGACGGCGATGGCGTTGACGCCGATCGCGGCCAGCAGCCGCCCGTAGGCGCGCACCCGGGCCAGGTCGCCGCGCGGGCCGCCGTCCCGCCAGAAGATCGAACCGCCCGCGTAGCCGCGCTCGACCTGGCCCATCACCGGGTGCACGGCGACGTTGTCCCAGTGGTCGAGCATCCTGCGGCGCAGCGCGGGTCGGTGGTGCTCGACCGGCCGGTCCGCGCCGAACGCCGCCTCGCCCAGCCGCACCACGTGGAACAGCCCGTACAGCAGCCCGGCCGGGTCGTCGGCGAGCACGGTGGTGACGCCGTCGCGGCGGCCGAGCGCGTACCCCTCCGGGCCGATGCCGTCCGAGGCGGGAGCCCCCGCCGCGGACGTCAGCGCGAGCACGAGCTCGGCGGCGCCGCCGTCGTTCACGCTGTCGTTCATGCCGTTGTTCACGCCGTCGTTCATGCTGCCGCCGAACCGGGCGCAGGCCGCCGCCACCTCGTCGTGCACGGTGGCGACGCCGTCGCCGCCCAGCACGAGGGTGCGGCGCGAGCCGATCGCCCGGAACGCCTCCGGCGGCAGCCACGCGGCGTGGACGTCGGCCAGGTCGGAAATGCTCACGGGGGTCCTCCGGCGGGAAAGCGCTTCCTCGCGCCAACCTACCGGAGACCGGCTTCTCCCGGCATCACCGTCCCAGGGTCAGCGGCAGCGTGCGCGGCCCCCGCACCTGGCCGGCCGCCCACGTCACCGCCTCCGGATCGGCCAGGCCGAACACCGGGATGCGCTCCAGCCACACCTCCAGCGCCACCCGCAGCTCCATCCGGGCCAGATGCGAGCCCACGCAGCGGTGGATGCCCAGCCCGAACGCGGCGTGCCGGTTCACCTGACGGTCGATGACGACCTCGCCCGCCCGCTCGAACTGCGCCGGGTCCCGGTTCGCCGCCGGGAACGACAGCAGGACCCAGTCGTCGGCCTTCATGTCGACGCCGTGCCAGTGCATGTCCTCCTTGACCAGCCGCGCCATCGTCACCGGCGCGTAGACGCGCAGCAGCTCCTCCATCGCCGTCGGCAGCAGCCCAGGCTCGGCCACCAGGCGCTCCCGGTCGGCCGGCGTCTTGGCCAGATGCCACAGCGAGGCGCCGATCGCGCTCCACGTCGTGTCGATCCCCGCGATGAGCAGCAGCGCCATCGTGCCCGCCACGTGCGAGGGGTCCAGCTTCTGGCCGTAGAGCTCAGCGTTGATCAGGTAGGTCGTCAGGTCGTCACGCGGCCGGTCGACGTGGTCGCGGATCTGCTCCAGCAGGTAGTCGAAGAGCTGCTGCATCCGCTCGATCCGCTCCTCCGGCGGATGGTTGACGCCTTCGAGCACGTTCTCGATGAACTCGCGGAACCTCGGCCCGTCCTCGGCCGGGAAGCCGAGCATGGCGGCGATCACCCGCATCGGGATGTGCTGGGCGTAGTCGCGGGCGGCGTCGACCACGTCACGGCCCTCGAACTCGTCGATGAGCGCGTGGCACAGCGCCCGCGTCGAGTCCACCTGCTTGGCGACCGCCGTCTTGGTGAACGCCGGCAGCAGCAGCTTGCGCGCGTCGTGGTGGAAGGGAGGGTCGGAGGAGATGGGCGGCGAGCCGCCCATCGGCGCCAGCTCGCGCGGCGGCCGGAAGTTGCTCATGATGATCGACCGCGACGAGAACCGCTCGGTGTCGTACGCCACCGCCGCCACGTCCTCGTACCGCGTCGGCAGCCAGCCGCCGCCGAACCGCTCGGTGTGCGCGATCGGGCAGCGCTGCCGCAGGTCGTCCTGGATCGGGTACGGGTCGGCCGCCCACTCCGGTTCCAAGTGGGAGAAATCGGTCGCCCAGTCGGAGACCGGGCCGGTGATGATCTCGTTCCGGGTGCCCAGGGGCTCCTCCCCGTCGGTCTCCCGGAAATCACGGGTGAAGCGGTCGTCAACGGTCATCTCATGCCTCCTCGACGGCCTTCTCGGGACAGTTGGCCATCGCCAGCCGCGCCTCCTGCTCCCGCCCCGGTGGCACCAGGCCGTCGCCGAGCACCGTCCCGTAGCCTTCGCCGTCCTCGCCGAACAGGGCGGGCGCCAGGTCGTAGCACCGGCCGTGGCCCTGGCACCGTTCGGGGTTGATCTGGACTTTCACGGTGTCGCCTCCGTGGCTGAGGTGGATCCGGTACGGGTGATCGCGGCGACGAGACGGGTGAGCAGCGCGACCCACTCCCCGTCGTCCACCGCGTGCTGGTCGGGGGTGACCAGCGCGCTGCCCATCGCGAGCAGGAAGCAGAAGTGCGCGAGCGCGTCGGGGGAGACCGCGGGGTCGAGCTCGCCCGCGTCCTGCCCGGCGCGCACCAGCCGGGTGATCCAGTCGGCGCGTTCGCGCACGTAGTCGCGCATCGGCCCGGCCACGTCCTCGTCGCGCCGGGCGGCCACCAGCGCCTCGACGATCAGGTAGCCGAGCGCGTCCCGCCGCCGGGGCAGCCGCCGCCCGCTCGCCACCAGCAGGTCCGTGATCGGCTCGTCCGGGTGGGCGGCGAACAGGTCCGCCATCAGCGTCGGCCCGTGCGCCCGCAGCGCGGCCACCAGCAGTTCCGCCTTCGACCCGAAGTGCGCGTACAGCGCGCCGTTGCTCACGCCCGCGGCGGCGGCGATGTCGGCCACGCGCGTGCCGTCGTAGCCGCGCTCGGCGAACGCGTCGGCCGCCGCGCGCAGCAGCCGTTTCCGCGTCTCCGCGGCGGTGACGCCTGCGATACGCCCCATAGGAGAATTGAAAGAACATTCATTTGATTCGTCAAGAGTTGCGGGCCGGGCAACTGGCCCATCCCTTCGACCCCATCCTGCAGTTGGTATGCACTCAGGGCCCGATCCGGCGCCGTTTCGCTTCGTATACTTCTGAACCCTGCCACCGCGACGTCACCGGCCCTCGTTCGCGCACCAGCCCCCGTTCACGTCATCGGTGGCGCGGGCCGCCATTCCGACGCGAAGGGACGCTGATGCCCGGTAAGGATGGGAAAGCCTGGCGGGACCCCGACGAGATCGCTCGCCGGGTACGGGACGGAAGCCTCACCAGACGCCATCTGCTCGCGATGTTCGGTGTGTCCGCGGCGTCCGCGGCCTTCGCAGCGTCCGAGGGGACGGCAGCCGCGGCCACGCGCCGCTACGACTACGTGATCGTGGGAGCCGGCTCGGCCGGGTGCACGCTGGCCGCGCGGCTGTTGTCGGACTCGCGGGCGAGCGTGCTGCTGATCGAGGCCGGCGGCACGAACGACCTGCCGGTGGTGCGGGACTTCACCAAGTCCGCCCTGGCGGCGGCCCCGAACTCGGGGCTCGTCTGGCCGTACCAGTCGGTTCCGCAGCGGGAGCTGCTGCACACGCGGCAGTCGTTCGTGTGCGGGAAGCTCGAAGGCGGCAGCAGCTCGGTGAACGGGATGGTGTGGGTCCTCGGCAACCCGGCCGACTACGACGGCTGGGCCGCCCAGGGCGCCACCGGCTGGGACTACGCGAGCGTGCGGCCCTCGCTGGAGGCGCTGTCCGGGCCCATCGAGCCGTCGGACGAGCTGACGCGGCGCAACCTGCTCTCCCAGGCCACGGTGGCAGCGGCCGTCGACCTCGGCTACACGTTCAACCCCGACTACAACGGCGCCACCCAGTTCGGCGTCTCCTACACGCGGCTCAACGTGGTGGACAAGATCCGCCAGGACGCGTTCACCTCGTTCCTGGTCCCGTACCTCACCGACCCGCGCCTGACGATCATGACGGACGCGGAGGTCGCGCGGCTGACGTTCGACCGCCGCGACGCGATCGACGGGGTCGTCATCCACGCCGGTCGCCGCCGGTTCACCGTCAGGGCCGAGCGGGAGGTGATCCTCAGCACGGGCACGGTCAACACGCCTCGCCTGCTCCAGTTGTCCGGCATCGGCGCGGCGCGGGACCTGCGACGGCTCGGCATCCCGGTCGTCGCCGACCTGCCCGGCGTCGGCGCCAACCTGCACGACCACCTGATCTCGGTGGCGTTGAAGAGGCTCCGCACCCCCGAGCCGCCGACGCACCTCACCTCGATGGACGTCAGCCTCTTCACCGGCAGCGGCCGGGTGCCCGGGACGCCGGCGTACCAGGGGCAGGTCTACTACATCGGGGAGGGCGGGTATCCGCCCTTCTCCGCGTTCTCGCAGGCGGTCGGCATGATCAACCTGCACCCCACCAGCCGGGGGTACGTCAAGCTGCGGTCGGCCGATCCTGCCGTGCCGCCGATCATCCAGCCGAACTTCCTGCGGACCGGAGAGGATCTCGAGGCGCAGCTCGACGGCTACCGGCTGGCCATCGAGCTGGTCAACGCGAAGGGACTGCGCGACTGGGTCATCGACGACGACGCCATCCCCGGCTCTCACGTCAACACCCGCAAGGAGCTGATCCGAGCGATGCGCACCTATTCGCAGGCCGACTTCCACGCGGTCGGCACCTGCCGGATGGGCACGGACGCGCACGCCGTCGTGGACCCCCACCTGCGCGTACGCGGTGTCAGGGGGCTGCGGCTGGCCAGCGCCGCGATCATGCCCAGCATCACCTCCGGCAACACCAACGCCCCGTCGATGATGATCGGCGACCGGTGCGGACGGCTGATCCTGGGCGGCGCCTGACCGCGGGTCACTCCGGGCAGTCGCGGGGGCCGACGCTCTGCCCGGCGCCGATGATGGTGACCTGGGCGGGATTGTTCCGTTCCGGGGCGGTGACCGTGCACACGATCTGGTCGACCGCCAGCGGCGACAGCTCGCCGGCCGGAGCCGACAGGGTCACCACCAGGTGGCCGGCCTTCACCGGGGTGACCGAGAACGGGCCGGCCCCGGCCGGGATGTCGGTGGTGAAGCCGTTCGCCCGTTCCCCGGCGGTGGGGCCGACGGCCAGCAGCGCCAGGATGTCCGCCCGGAACCACGGGCGGCTGTCGTCGGACCGCTTCACCGGGCGGGGCCGGCCGTCCTTGACCAGGTAGAGGGTGAGCGTCGTGTGCGTGGCGACGCCACCGCTCGGCGGGGCGCCGACGGAGATGGGGTCGCTGGGCCGCACGCCGCAGCCGGCGACGGTGACGAGCGCCGCCACGCCCAGGGCGAGCCCGAGACGGCCGGGTCCGGCCCTCACGCGGGACCTCCCGATTCGGGGTGCCCGTCCGGATCGTCCAGCCGGCGCGGCAGGCGGAGCGTGAACACGGCGCCGCCGTCCGGGGCGTTGGCGACGGTGAGATCGCCCCGGTGCAGCCGCGCGTTCTCCCGCGCGATGGCCAGGCCGAGACCGCTGCCCTCGGACCTGGCCCGAGCCGCGCTGGCCTTGTAGAACCGGTCGAACACGTGCGGCAGCACCGCCTCGTCCAGCCCCGGCCCGTGGTCGCGTACCTCCAGGACGATCTCCTCCGCGCCGGCGGACAGCCGTACCGACACGGGCGGCTCACCGTGCCGCAGGGCGTTGCCGACCAGGTTGGCCAGGACGACGTCCACCCGGCGCGGGTCCAGCCGCGCGGTCACCCCGGCGGGCAGCTCGGTGCGTACGGACTCCGGCCAGCCGCGGGCGTGCAGGGTCGCGCGCACCAGCTCGGCCACGTCGACCTCGTTCAGCGCGAGCGCCGCGACGCCGGAGTCGAACCTGCTGATCTCGATGAGGTCGTTCACCAGCCCGGTCAGGCTGAGCGTCTCCTGGCTGACCAGCCGCGCGGCGCGCCCGGCGGTCTCGGGCAGCTCGGCCGCCTCCTCGTCGAGGACGTCGGCGACCGCGGCGAGCGCGGCCAGCGGGGTGCGCAGCTCGTGGGACACGTCCGCCACGAACCGGCGGGCGTCGGCCTCCATCTCGCGCAGCTGCTCGACGTGCCGCTCCAGCTCCGCGGCCGTCTCGTTGAACGTACGCGCCACGTCCGCCAGCTCGTCGGAGCCGCGGACCGCGATCCTGGTCCGCAGGTCGCCCTCGCCGAGCAGGCGGGCCGCCCGGCCCAGCTCGCGCACCGGGCGCAGCACGCCACGGGTGGCCAGCGAGGCCAGGACGACCGAGAGCACCAGCGCCGCCCCGCCGGCGAGCCACGCCCGCGCGGCGAGGCTGTCGATGCTGAGCTGTTCGGGAGCCAGGCTGCGCGCGGTGTAGACCTCGATGCCCGACACCCGCGCCGTCCGGCCCGGCTCGGCGATCAGCAGCGGCGCGCCGATGAGCAGGAGAGGGTGGCCCTCCCACACCACGCGCTGCCACGCCATCTCGCCGCGCGCCACCGTCCCCCGCAGGCCCGCCGGGATCAGGTCCAGGACCGGCGTGTCCTCGCGCCGCGGCCGGGGGCCCGGCGCCGCGAGCAGCGTCGAGTGCGCGTCGCGGTAGACGGCGACCGCGAAGCCGCCCCCGTCGGCCATGACGCGGGCGATCTCGTCGAGGTCGGCCTGGCCCGGCGTCGCGGTCCGCAACGGGAAGAGGGCCGCCAGGCGTCCCCGCGTCGCCTCCACCGCGGCATCCTGGGCCCGCTGGAGGATCGCGGTGCGGGCCTCGACGTACATCGCACCGGCTACCGCCGCCGCCGTGACCACGCACAACAGGGCGAACGCGTACAGCAGCCGGGTCCGCAGCCCCAGACTCGGCCGGGACTCCACCAACCGGCTCACACCGGCCCGAACCGGTACCCGAAGCCACGCACCGTCTGCACGTAGACCGGCGCCGCCGAGTCGTCCTCGATCTTCGCGCGCAACCGCTGCACGCACGCGTCCACCAGCCGCGAATCGCCGAAGTAGCCGTGCTCCCACACCGACTCCAGCAACTGCTGGCGGCTGTGCACCCGGCCAGGCGTGCCCGAGAGCTCCAGCAGCAGGCGCAGCTCGGTCGGCGCGAGGCTGACCGGCTCGCCGCGCCTGGTGACCACCAGCCCGGCCCGGTCGATGACCAGGTCCCCGTGCCGCTCCAGCTCCGCCTGGTCCCGGCCGATCCGCCGCAGCACCGCGCGCATGCGGGCCTCCAGCACCCTCGGCTGCACCGGCTTGACCACGTAGTCGTCGGCGCCCGCCTCCAGCCCCGCCACCACGTCCATGTCGTCACCGCGCGCCGTCAGCATGATGATCGGCGTCTCACCGGCCACCCGGATACGGCGGCACACCTCGAAGCCATCCATGCCGGGCAGCATCAGGTCGAGCACGACCACGTCCGGGACGTCCGTACGCAGCCGCTCCAGCCCCTGCTCCCCGGACTCCACCGCGCGCACCCGGTGGCCGTGCCGGGTCAGGGCCAGCTCCAGCCCCTCCCGCACAGCCGGGTCATCCTCGATCAACAACACTCGCGACACGCTGCCGAGCATCTCAGCACGCTCCGTAACTCACCCGCCGGCCGACCCCGTCCACTGTCGACCGGCCGTGTCCGCGCCCCGTGCGCGCCGTGTCATCGTTGTGTCACGATCCCGCCTAGGCCCGCCCCCGGCCGCCGCGGGCGCGCCGCCGTCGACGAACCATGACATACGGCTGACGACGCGCGCACATCCCCCGCCAATCGTAGTTCGTCATGAGCGAACCACACATCCTCCCGCCCCGGCCCCGCGACCGGCTGTACGCCGTGGTCACGCTGGTGCTCGCCGCGCTCCTGCTGCCCGTGGCCCTCGCCCGCCACCCCGGCCGCGCCCGCGAGCTCGCCTGCGGCTGGGCGCTGCGGCTGCGCTTCCCCGCCGAGGACCTCACCGGCCTCACCGACGGCGCCAAGGCCGCCTTCACCGCGGCGCGCACCGACGCCCTCTGGCGCCACGGCCAGCTCATCGGCCTCACCTCCGGCTACCGCGACCCCGCCGCCCAGCAACGGCTGTTCGACGACGAGGTACGCCGCTCCGGCTCCCCGGCCTCCGCCCGGATGCTCGTCCTGCCGCCGGCCGAATCACGCCACGTCAAGGGCACCGCCCTGGACGTACGCCCCTACGAGGGCGCCCGCTGGCTGGAGGACCACGGCCCCCGCTACGCCCTCTACCGCATGTACGACAACGAGTGGTGGCACTTCGAACACCACCCGGCCGGCCCCCCACCCCGCCGCCCCCACCCCGACTGGCACCCCCTCCCCGCACCCGAGAACCACACCTAGCCAAGGCACGTCACCGGCGTCGTGATCACGCAGGCGCACCTCGGCCGGCCCGTGCTGGGGGCGGTCGTGCGCGGGTGATCGTGCAATAGCGTGGGCAGGGAGCAGGAGGGACGTGGCATGGGGGCTGCCCGGAGGGTGGACGTGGCGGGGTTGCCCGAGGAGGTCGTGGCGCTCATCGACGGGCTCGAACCCGGTGAGGAGCTGGTCGTGACGCGGGACGGTGGGTCGATCGCGACGATCTCCAGCACTGTGGACGTGGTCCAGGGGGCCGTCGTCGGGCGCGGGACTCCGAACGAGGGGCAGGGGCCGGTGAGCTACGAGGGCGTGACCGTGGTGGCGACCGCGATGGAGTTGTCCACCGCGGCCAGGGTGGCGCTGGCCGCGCAGCTCGGGGCCGACTACGTGGTGCTCGACATGCACGCGGCTCCCGTGACGGCCGACGTGCTGCTGGTGCCGGCGGGCAGTCCGCAGCTGATCGGGGCGTTGCGGTCGGCGTTCCCGAAGGCGCGCGTCGTCGTCACCGAGATCGAGGACGACGAGCTCGGGGTGCGGTACGACGGCCCGGTCCGCCGGTTGCTCGACGCCGGGGCCGACGCGTACCTGCCTCCCGCCTCCGTGCCGAACCTGGCCAGGCAGCTCGACCACGCGCTGAACCACGGGCGGGAGCTCGCGGGCGGGACCGCCGCGCCCCTGCAGCTAACGGCGGCGGCGGATGCGCCGGACCAGGCTCACCGCGACGACGAGGGCGACCAGCACGCCGAGCAGGATCCATGACGCCCGCCCGAGCAGCCGTTCCAGGTGGGCGGCGGAGGCGCCCGCGAACGCGCCCAGGCTGACGTACACCGCCGACCACAGCAGCGATCCGGCGAGCGAGGCGGGCAGGAAGCGCCCGTAACGCACCTGGGCGGCGCCCGCGGCGGCCGGGGTGAGCGTGCGCACCACGGGGATCAGCCGGGTGACGAACACCGCCGCCGCGCCGTACCTGAGCAGCGCCGTCGTGGCGCGGTCCCAGTGCCGTACGCCGAGCCGCCGCACCACCCGCAGCTCCCGCATCCGCACGCCGTAGCGGCGGCCGAGCAGGTAGCCGACGTGGTCACCCGCGGTCACGCCGAGGGCGACGACGAGGAGCATCACGACGTACCGCACGGGCGTGCCGGCTGCGGCCCCCAGCAGGAGCACGCCCGTCTCCCCTGGCACGATCGACCCGAGGCCCAGGCCGGACTCGGCGAACGCCATGGCCCCGGCCACGACCCCCACCACCGGGAACGGCAGATCGCTGATCGCCTGGACGACATCCGTGATCAGATCCACCGTGCGCCGCCCCCGTACATGTTCGTGAACCACCATGATCCCGGCTTCCCGGGACTGATGGCGCCAATCGCCGCCCGGGACGGCCTCGTCACCTCACAGTCAGTAGTTGAGTCATCGCTGTGCGTGAACAATGGCGTGGTCCCACCCCGTTCGAGAACAGGAATCCAGACCATGCGACGCATCACCACAGCCCTCGCCGCCCTGGCCGCCGCCGGAGCGGTCCTGGCCCCGCTCACGCCCGCCCACGCCGCCGATGGCGTGCTCATCATCAACGACCAGCCGTACTTCAACCCCAGCGGCTGCTACTCGAGCGACCGGTGGCCGCTGTCCGTCGCCAACCACACCGACGGGCTCGCGTACGTCTTCAGCTCGCCCGACTGCACCGGCGAGCTGCTCGAACTGGTCGAGCCGGGCGCCTCGACCGTCTCGGAGTTCGGCGCGAGCGTGTACATCGACTGACCGGGCCCAGGGCGCGGGCCCGTCGGTCAGCGACCGGTGACGAGCTCGTCCAGGTAGCCCGCCACCGGGCCGAGGGTGAGCACGCCGCTGCCCGCCCCGGCCAGCTCTCCGGCGGCGGGCGCGAGCTCGTGGCGCAGGCGGGCCATGACGGCGCGGTCGCCGAGCGCGACGGCGGCGCGGGCCGCCAGGCACAGGCGGGCCTCGCGCATCAGGTCGTGGGGCGATTCGGGCAGGCCGCGCAGCGCCGCCGCGGCCTCCTCGCGCCGCCCGGCGTCCAGCAGGACCAGCGGGCGGACCCACGGCTCGTACGGGCCGTAGTCGCGGCCACGCCAGCTCCCCGCGTCCGCGTCCCGGCCGGTCGTCAGGCGCAGCGACAGCAGGGCGAGCGGCAGCAGCCCCTCCTCCATGCCGGGCATGCCGCTCCCGGCCAGCCGGGCCTGCGCGTCCCGGTAGGCGGCCGCGGCCTCCTCCGGCCGTCCCGCCACCGCGTGCCGCAGCCCCGCGTACCAGGCGGTGAACACCCCCACCAGCGGCAGCTCGTACCGGCTCGCGAGCGCGTCGGCGGCCTCGGCGTGCGCGTCTGCGGCGGCCAGGTCGCCCAGCGCGGCGCGCGCCTGGAGCTGGACGAGCCGCCCCAGCACCTCGAACGTCACCAGCTCGCCCCCGGCTGCCAGCTCGACCAGCTCGGCCCCGATCCGCGCCCGCTCGCCCGCCAGCCCGGCACGTCCGAACGCGTGCATGAACCGGGCGTTGAGCGCGAGCGCCAGCGACGCCCGGTCCCCGGACGCGCGGGCGATCGCCTCCGCCTCGCGGGCCGCCCGCCGGCCGCGATCCGACGTCGTGCCGCGCAGCTCCAGCGCCAGCGCGCTCCACAGCCGGCCCACCACGTCCCGGGGAGCGGACGGGTCGCCGGAGAGCGCGGCCAGCGTGCGCTCGGCGGCGGCGGCGATCCGGGCGGACAGGCGCTCGTCGTCGTTGCGCGTCCAGACGGCCGGCACGCCGAAGGCCGTGATCACGGCCGCCGTCAGGTCGGCGTCGCCGAGGCTCTCCGCCGTGTCCACCGCCTCCGCCCGCAGCCGCCGCGCCTCCTCCATCCGCCCCGTCACGGCCAGCGCCCGCCCCAGCCCGAGATCCGCCTCCAGCCGATCCCGTACGGCGTCGCCGCCCGTGTGTGTGATCACCTGGCGCCACAGCCGGGCGGCCTCGTGCGGATCGGAACGGCGTTCGGCCAGCTCGGCAGCCGCGCGGGCATAACGGGCGGCCCTGGGCGAGACAGCGCCGCCCGCGGCCAGGGTGAAATGGTGGGCGAGCGCCGCCACGTCGTCCGGATGCAGCCGCTCCACCGCCTCCCCGACCGCCGCGTGCCACCGGGCCCGGCGCACCGCCGACAGATCCCCGTACAGCGTGTCGCGCACCAGGATGTGCGTGAACCGCAGCCCGCCCCGCTCGGTCAGGAACCCCGCCCGCAGCGCCCGCTCCACCGCGTCCAGCATCGGCCCCTCGCCCGCCAGCTCGGCCAGCACCTCCGGGTCCACGTCCCGCCCCGCGACCGCCGCCTGCATCAGCACGGTCCGCGTCTCCTCGGGCAGTTGCGCCAGGCGGTGCCGGATCACGTCCCGCACCCCCGCCGGAACCGCCTCCAGCCCCGCCTCGCCCTCGGCCGCGAACAGCCGGGCCAGCTCCCGTACGAAGAACGGGTTGCCGCCGCTGCGCCGATGGATCAGCCGCACCACCGGCCCGGCCGGCTCCCGCCCGGTGACCGCCCCGGCCAGCTCGCCCGTCGCCGCCTCGGTCAGCCCGCCCAGCTAGACCCGTACCGGTTCGGTGCGCGCCAGCCTGGCCAGCGCCGAGGTCAGCTCCGGGCCGACCTCCGTGGTCCGGAACGTGCCCACGACCAGCACCGGGCCCACCTCCGGCGCGGTGGCGACGGCGGTCAGCAGGTCGAGCGTGTCGGCGTCGGCCCGGTGCAGGTCGTCCAGCACCACCAGCACCGGCCGCCCGGCCGCCGCCCCCGCGACCCGCGCCACGACCGCCCGATGCCGCCGGAACCTCACCACCGCCGGATCCGCGCCCCGCCCCCCGCCGTCCGGCCCGGGCCCGTCCGACCCGGGCCCGTCCGATCCGGGCCCGTCCGACCCGGGCCCGTCCGACCCGGGCCCGTCCGACCCGTGCGGTCCGGGCCCGGCCGGCTCGGGGGGCGGGGGCAGCGCGCCGGTGACCTGGGTCCACGGCGCGGCGACGGGCGCGCCCTCGTACTCGGGGCTGCGGCCCCACGCCGTCACCCAGCCGCGCGCCGCCAGCCGCGCCGCGACGGCCTCGGCCAGCGCCGTCTTGCCCGCCCCGGCCTCCCCGGACACCAGGACGACCCTCGGCCCGCCCCGCCCGGCCACCTGCCCGGCCGCCTCCTCCAGCCGCGCCAGGTCCCCCTCCCGCCCCACGAACACCCGGCCGCCTGCCGCCGGCTCGGGAGCCCGTACGGGGGCCGGGTCGTCCTGGGTGAGGTGGGGCGCCTGGGTGAGGATGTCGGACTCCAGGCGGCGCAGCCGGGGCCCCGGGTCCACGCCCAGCTCGGTCACCAGCGTCTCGCGGACCCGGCGCAGCGCGGCCAGCGCGTCGGCCTGCCGCCCCGACCGGTAGAGCGCCGTGGCGAGCAGGTGCCAGGCGTCCTCGCGCAACGGCCGGTCACCGGCGTGCGCCTCCAGGTCGGAGACCGCCTCGGCGGAACGCCCCAGCGCCAGCAGCGCCTGCGCCCGCCGCTCCACGGCCAGTGCCAGCAGCTCGTCCAGCCGGTGGATCTCCGAACGGGCCCACTCCTCCCCGGCGTTCTCGGCGTACGCGGGCCCGCGCCACAGCGCCAGCGCCCCGTCCAGGCAGCCCAGCGCCCGCTCGGCCCGCTCCCGGCCGTGCACCGGACCCGTGGGCACCGGACCCCCAGGCACCGGACCCCCAGGCGCCGGGCCCCCGGGCGGCGTGGCCGGCCGCCCGTCGGCCAGCAGTCGCCCCGCCTCGCCGACGGCCGCCTCGAAGCGCCAGGCGTCCACCGCGTCGGCCGCCACCCGCAGCGCGTAGCCCGGCGCCGCCGTCACCAGCAGCCGCGCGGGCTCACGCGGCGGCCGGTCGGGCTCCAGCGCCCGCCGCAGATCGGACACGAACGTCCGCAGCGCCGAAACCGCCCCCTCGCCCGGCTCCTCCCACAGGTCCTCGACGAGCCGGTCGACCGGCACCACCCGCCCACGGGCGACCAGGAGCCGCGCCAGCACCGCCCGGTGCCGGGGTCCCCTGAGCGAGATCGGCCCGTGCTCGCCCACCGCCTCCAACGGCCCGAGCACGCCGAACGCCACCGTGGTCACGCCCCCAATCTACGCAGCTCCGGCCCCCTGACCCGACCCGCTGACCGGACCGCTGATCCAACACTGACCGGCTGCTGACCCCCGCCGGGCACGCTGGACCGCGTACCACTGGAAGCACCACCGAAAGGCCCTCATGAACCCCCGGATCAGCGGATTCGACCACCACCGCGTCACCGTCGCCGACGGCGTGACGCTGAACGCCGCCGTCGGCGGCTCCGGCAGCCCGATCGTGCTGCTGCACGGCTTCCCGCAGACGCACCTCATGTGGCGGCACGTCGCCGCCGACCTGGCCGCCGACCACACCGTCATCTGCCCCGACCTGCGCGGCTACGGCGCCAGCGACAAGCCCGGCGACCCGGACGGCACCGCGTACGCCAAGCGCACCATGGCCGCCGACATCGTCACGCTCGCCCGCGAGCTGGGCCACGACCGGTTCGCGCTGGCGGGGCACGACCGGGGCGCCCTCGTCGCCGTACGCGCCGGGCTCGACCACCCGGACGCCGTCACCCACCTGGCGTCCCTCGACGTCCTGCCCACGCTCGACATGTGGGACGTCATGCGCGGCGCCGGCGCGGCCGTCGGCTGGCACCTCTACCTGATGGCCCAGCCGCCCGGCCTGCCCGAACAGCTCATCTCCGCCGGCGCGGACGCCTTCTTCGGCCACTTCCTCGACGTCTGGACCACCGACCCGGAGGCGATCCCTGCGGACGTACGGGCCGCGTACCTGAAGGCGTCGCGCGAGGCCGTGCCGTCGATCGTCGCCGACTACCGCGCGACGGCCGGCATCGACCTGGACCACGACCGGGCCGACCGCGCGGCCGGCAACCAGCTGCGCATGCCCGTCACCGTGCTCCAGCAGGACTGGGGCGCCGCCCTCGGCTACGACGCGGAGGCGCTGTGGCGGGCCTGGGCGCCCGACCTGGTCCACCGCACCGTCACCTGCGGCCACTTCATAGCCGAGGAGGCCCCCGCCGTGGTCGTCAAGGAGCTGCGCGCGCTCCTGGCCAGGTAGAAGTGTCCGCCGGGCCGCCTACCATACGGCCATGACCACGCACGGATTCACGCTGACCGCCGAGGGCCCGTTCGACTTCGGCGCGTCGCTGCGGTTCGTCGAGGACTGGCCGGCCACCGCCGCGCTGCCCTCCGACGGGCGGGCGCTGCGCTTCGCCTACTGCGCGGAGTCGGACTGGCGGCCGATCGGCGTGACCGTGACCGCCGCGCCCGGCGGGGTCGCCGTCGCCACCACACGACCGGCGGGGCCGGCGATCCGGGGCGAGGTGGCGCGGATCCTGTCGCTCGACGTCGACGTCGACGGCACCGGCTTCGCCGAGCTCGGCGCGAGCGACCCGATCCTCGGCGACCTGCAACGGCGCAGCCCCGGCCTGCGCCCGGTGTGCTTCTGGAGCCCCTGGGAGGCGGCCTGCTGGGCGGTGATCGTCCAGCGTTCGTCCATGCTCATCACCTCGCGCATCAAGCAGCGCATCGCCGAGCGCCACGGCGCCCGCGTCACCGTCGACGGCACCGCCTACGCGGCCTTCCCGCCGCCGGTCTCGCTGCTCGACGCGGGCGGGCTGGGCCTGCCCGCGCAGAAGGAGGAGTGGCTGCGCGGCCTGGCCCGCGCCGCGCTCGACGGCGTGCTCACCACCGAGCACCTGCGCGCTCTCGACCCGCGCGACGCCCTGGCCGAGCTGCGCGCCCTCCCCGGCGTGGGCCCGTTCTCGGCCGGCCTCATCCTCATCCGCGGCGCGGGCGCCCCCGACGCCTTCCCGGGCGACGAGCCGCGCCTGTTCGCCATCCTCCGGGAGGCGTACGGGCTGCCCGAGGACGCCCCGGCCGCCGCCTACCGCAAGGTCGCCGACGCCTGGCGCCCGTACCGATCCTGGGCGTCCTTCCTGTTCCGCGCCTCCACCTACGGCACCCCGGCCGACCGGCCTTCCTGACCGAGCGAGGCTTTCACGGCGGCGAACCAGGCGTCAGCATGCGGGCACCCCTTCCTGACGGCGTCGATCCCGATCTCGGCGATGACGAGCGGGCCGTCGGAGGTTTTGCGATAGCGCGGGTAGAGGTTCAGCAGGCGTTTGGACGGCGCCGTGTCGGCCCCGTCGTTGACGAGTTCGGCGCCGTGGGCGCCCAGCACGATCGCCTCCGCGGCGCGGGCGAGCGCGGCGTCTCCGGTGAGCTCGCCCAGGGCGTCATGGCCGACGAGCACCCAGGCTTCGATCTCGTGCAGGACCAGGTGCGGCAGGAATCTCGCATCGCCGACGGCTTCGGTCATGGCGCGTTCGACATGGGTGACCCGGTCGTGTGGCGAACCTGGCGGGCGGGTCGCCATGCCAGGCACGTCGCCGGGCAGCCCGTAGTAGTCGAGCAGGGTCGTGAGCACGGTGATGGAGGAGTCGCGCAGGAGCAGGCGGATCTCGGTGGCGAGCTTGCCCCAGGTGGACAGGCCCCCTTTGTGGCTCATGCCGCCGGCAGGGCGTTTGGTGGTGAAGATGGACCGGGTCACGTAGACGTCGGCGCTGCGCAGATAGGGGTCGATGACCTCACGTACGACGGTCTCTTCGGTCTGTCCCTCACACAGGACGTGCAGGCGGCGCATCCCGGTCACCGGGGCTCGGCCTGGGGCCTGGCTCCGAGCAGGTTCTTCTCCCAGAGTTCGCCCAGCGAGTAGTCCGTGAGCCAGGCCCGCAACCGTTCGGGGTCGGGGCGGTCGAAGACGGAGGCTCCGCCGGCACGTTCGACGACGATGAGATCGTCGAGGCCGAACTGGTTCATCAGCGTGACCGACTGGGTGGCGATGAGGACCTGGCTGTCGTGGCTGGCCGCGCGCAGCATGTCGGCCAGCTGCACGATGGCGTAGGGGTGCAGGCCGAGCTCCGGCTCGTCGAGGACGACGAGGTTGGGCAGGTCAGGCAGGCTGAGCAAGGTCGTCAGGCAGATGAAGCGGAGCGTTCCGTCGGACAGGGCGTCGGCGGGGAACACCACGTCGGACCCCTCCTGCCGCCAGCGCAGTCGCAGCCGCCCGTTCTCCTCGGCGAGGACGAAGTCACGGAAGAAGGGGGCGACCTGCCTGACACTGAGCACGATGCGCCGGTAGGTCGCGCCGTCGGTCTGCTGCAGACGGAGAAGGACGGCGGCCAGGTTGCCGGCGTCAGGGTGGAGCGCGATGTTGTCGGATGCGTAGCCGGTCTGCTTCACCGGGGCGTTAGGGCCGGTGTCGTGAAAGTGGAACACCCGGCAGCCGAGCAGCGTGTCGACCACGTGCCCGGCGACGGAGTCCCAGCCGTACCGGCCGATCTCCTCCAGCAGCAGGGTTTCGCGATGCCCTCGCCCGAGAGAGGAGTCGACCGGTTCCGTCCGGCCCTCGCCATGAAATCGGATGCGTTCGTCACTGAAGATCAGTTCGTCGCGGGCGGCGGGGATGAGCGTCGCCTCGTACGCGCTGGGCGAGAAGTCCAGGCGGAGAGAGATCCGCGCATCGCCCTTGGAGCCGCCGTGGAGCAGCGCGGAGGCCCCGCCGGCGCGGCCCACGAACAGGTTGAGCTCGGCGTCGACGATGCGCCCCAGCAGGGCCAGCGCGGAGATGAAGTTGCTCTTGCCGGCGCCGTTGGCGCCGATCAGCACATTGAGATCGCGCAGCTCGACGCGGGCCGAGCGGATCGAGGTGTATCCCTCGACCGTGATCGATCGGAGCCCGCGGCGCGTCATGTGACCAGCTTAGGACGGCTCGGCCCCGCGTGATCTGCGATCGGGCGGTCAGGGGCAGGATGGGGGCGTGGTGACGTGGAAGAACTCCAGGCGGATCGACGGGTCGTCGTGCAGGGCGATGGCGCGGGCCTGGGGGGTCGTCGCCCAGCATGACGGCAGCAGGAAGTAGCGCTGGTCGGCCCGGATCAGCAGCCGCAGCCCGGCGTAGCGGTAGCGGAACTTGGCCGTCTCGTCCGGCAGGCGGGTCTCGGTGACGCCGGGGCCCTCCAGGTAGAGGCGGTGGGGCGTGTAGATGACCACGCCGGGCAGCAGCGCCGGGCTGTGGCGGAGCTGCTCCACCGCCCGGAGGCCGCGTAGCTGGGCGTACACGGCGACGGACCACAGCAGCAGGACGGCGAGCAGGGCGACGAAGATGGCCCGCCGGACGACGCGGACCCCGTGGGGTTCGACGGTGTAGCCGGGCGGGCGGGGGAGGCCTCGGGCGCGCAGGGAGGCGGCGTAGCCGAGCGCGAGCACGCCGAGCCCCAGGCAGGCGGGGGCGACCGGGGCTCTGACCTTGTACTCGACCCAGCCGGCCAGCCCGAGCACGCCGGCGACGACGGCGACGAAGCCGAGCACGTCCAGCGCGATCACGAACCTGCGCATGGCGGCCGGCCGGGCGGCCAGGCGGCGGACGAGCACCGCGTGCGCCGGCAGCGCGACCAGGACGGCCAGCAGGAGCACGGCCAGCGGTTCGATCGTGGAGGCGACGCTGCGCAGCGCGTAGTCCTGGATCGACAGGCCGAGCACGCTCTGGTCGACGCCGAGGCTGCTGAAGAAGGTGTTCGTGCGCACCGAGCCGAAGTAGACCATGAGCGCGGCGACGATCGTGGTCGGCGTGACGATGTGGGCCAGGACGCTGCCGAGCCGCGCCAGGTCCTGACTCACGCCGGGGCCGGCGTCGTCCTCTTCGGGGTTCTCGCCGGGTTTCTTCACGTTTCTTCGGGGAGGGGTTCGGGTTCCGGCTCGGGTTCCGGTTCCGGCTCCGGTTCCGTCTCGGGGGCCGTGGGCGGGGTGGTCCCGCCGGTGTCCGTCGGCACGGGGTCGTGGGTGGGCTCAGAGGGGCGCTCCTCCTCGCCGGTGGGGGAGCCGGCGGGGGAGCGGGTGGGGGAGCCGATGGGGGCGCCGGTGCACGCGGGCAGCGCGCCGGGCTTCTCCGCGCAGGCCTCCTTCAGGTACGGTCCCGTGTCCCGGCCGAGTCCGGCGAGCCGGGCCAGGCTCTCCTGGGCCTTGGCCGGCTCGCCGACGGCCGTGTAGCTGACGAGCTGGGCGTGGTACATGAGCTCCAGGAACTGGGGCCGCGTGTCGGCGGGCAGCTCGGCGTCCAGCCGGTCCGCCGCGTCGAGGCTCTTGATCGCCTCCTCGTACCGGCCCAGGCTGGCCTTGGCCGCCCCCGCGCACACCAGGGCGACGGCCACCGTGCTGGAGTCGTCGCCCAGGTTCGCGGGCCGCTGGTTCGCGTGCCGGTCCATGCGTTGCGCCGCGAGCTCGTACTGGCCGGACGCCAGCAGCTTCTGGCACTCGCGGCACACGGCCACGGTCGTGTCGGGCACGTCGCCGCCGCCGGTGGACGGCACGAGCTCGCCGTTCGGCTTGATGGCCGGTTTCGCCGACACGCGCGGTGACGGCGCGGAGTCCTGGGAGCCGCCGCAGCCGCCCGCCAGCGCCACGCCGGCGGCGAGCGCGAGCGCCGTCAGGGCCGCTGACCAGGTTCTCCCCACGGCTCCGGTCATACCGTCGCAGCGTGCCCCGCTCCCATCCGGCGTGGGAAAAACCTGGCCAAATCCGCGCCCCGGAGGTCACCGGACGGTGGCCAGCCACTCCTCGAACGTGGTCGGCGCGATGCGGGCGCCCTCGCCGGGCAGCAGCACGTCACCGGCCATCGACGTGCCGAAGATGCCCGACCACGTCGGCACCAGCTTGACCTCGCGGCCGCGGGCCTGGTGGGTGCGCCGGGCCATGTCGACGAGGTCCTGCGTCTCGGGCCCGGCGAGGTCGGCGTGGCGGCCCAGCGGCGCGCCGGTGGCGACCTCGGCCAGGACGGCGGCCACGTCGGCGGGCGCGACCGGCTGCACGAGCAGCGGCGCGATCGTGGCCACGCCGTCCTGCTCGGTCCAGCCCGCGACCATCTCGGCGAAGTCGTGGAACTGGGTGGCCGGGACGATCGTCCACGGCACCGGCCCGGCGGCCACCAGGCGCTCCTGCTCCCGCTTGCCGGCGTAGTGGGCGTTGCCCTCGACGCGGTGGATGCCGGCGATCGAGAGCAGCACGTGGTGCCGGACGCCGGCCCGGGCCTCGGCGGCGAGCAGGTTGCCCGTGGTGGTGGTGAAGAACTCCACCGCCTCCTCGCGGCGGCCGGCCGGGCCGTTGGTGGCGTCGACGACGGCCTCGACGCCGGTGAGCGCCGCGTCGAGCCCGTCGCCGGTCATGAGGTCGACGCCGAGCGCGCGGCTGATGCGCACGACGTCGTGCCCGTCGCGTTCGAGGGCGGCGACGGTCAGGGATCCGATGTTGCCGGTGGCGCCGGCGACGGCGATCCGCATGATGATCTCTCCTTCTTCCCGTGAGGTCACGACCATATCTCGGACTAAATGGATCTGCAATATCCGCGATATGCTGGGGGCGTGAAGCTGCCCGTGAGCACCGAATGGCTGTTGCACTGCGCCACCACGCTGGCCCAGCTGGAGCCAGGCGCCACCGCGTCGGCGGCTCAGCTCGCCGACTACTACGATCTGCCCGCCCCCTACCTGGCCAAGCAGTTGCAGGCGCTGGTCCGGGCCGGGGTGCTGGCGGCGACGACCGGCCCGCGCGGCGGGTTCCGGCTGGCCCGCCCGGCCGCCGACATCACGCTGCTGCGGATCGTCGAGGCCGTCGACGGCGCGGCCTCGCCGTACGAATGCCGGGAGATCCGCCAGCAGGGGAGAGGCGCGCTGCCGCCGGAGGACTGCCGGGACGCCTGCGTGCTGGCCGCGAAGATGGCCGACGCGCACCGGGCGTGGCGCGACAGCCTGCGCGGGGTCACGCTGGCCGACATCCTCGGCGAGCTGCCCCCGACCGCCCCGGCCCGCACCCGCTCGCGCCTCATGGTGAAGTGAGGGGTCGCCGCTACAGGTGTAGCAATCGGCTGCTACAACTGTAGTCATGACGAAGGCCATCACGTGCACGCTGTGCGAGGCGATGTGCGGCCTGCTGATCACCACCTCCGGCGACCGCGTGACCGGCATCCGCGGCGACGCCCACGACCCCCTGTCGGCCGGGCACCTCTGCCCCAAGGCGCTCGCCCTCGCCGACCTGCGCGACGACCCCGACCGCCTGCGCACCCCCGTCCGCCGCACCGCCGACGGCTGGCAGGAGATCACCTGGGACGAGGCGTACGACCTCGTCGCCGGCGCGCTGGCCCGCATCCGCCGGCGGCACGGCGCCGACGCCGTCGCCACCTACCTGGGCAACCCCGTCACCCACAGCCTCGGCGGCATGACGCACGCGCCGCCGTTCGTCAACCTGCTCGGCAGCCGCAACCGCTTCACCGCCGGATCGGTCGACCAGCTCCCCCACCAGGTCGTCGCCCGGCTCCTGTATGGCCACCAGTGGCTGCTCCCGGTCCCCGACATCGACCGCACCGCGTACTTCCTGATCTTCGGCGCCAACCCCGCCGTCTCGAACGGCAGCCTGATGACCGCCCCCGGCATGACCCGGCGCATCCGCGCGCTGCGCGAGCGGGGCGGCACGGCCGTGCTGTTCGACCCGCGCCGGACCGAGACCGCCAGACTCGGCGTCGACCACCACTTCATCCGCCCCGGCACCGACGCCGCCCTCATCCTCGGCCTGCTCCGCGTCATCCTCACCGAAGGCGCCGCCACGCCCGCCGCGTACGTGGACGGGCTGGACGAGGTCCGCCACGCCGTCGAACCCTTCACCCCCGAACGGGTCGAGGCCGCGACCGGCGTCGAACCCGGCACCGTCCGGCGCGTCGCCCTGGAGTTCGCCGCCGCGCCGGCCGCCGCCTGCTACGGCCGGATGGGCGTGTCCACGCAGCGGTACGGCACGCTGTGCCAGTGGGGCATCCAGCTCCTCAACATCGTCACCGGCAACCTTGACCGGCCCGGCGGCACCCTCCTCACCAGGCCCGCCGTGGACGCGATCGGACAGCTCGACCCCGGCCGCCGGGGCCGCTGGCACAGCCGGGTGCGCGGGCTGCCCGAGTTCGGCGGCGAACTGCCGCTCGCCGCCCTCGCCGAGGAGATCCGCACCCCCGGCCCCGGCCAGATCCGCGCCCTGCTCACCGTCGCCGGCAACCCCGTGCAGTCCGCCCCCGGCGGGCCCGCGCTCGACCAGGCGCTGGCCGGGCTGGAGTTCATGGCCGCCGTCGACTTCTACGTCAACGAGACCACCCGCCACGCCCACGTCATCCTGCCGCCCACGGAACCCCTCGAACGCGACCACTACGACCTGGTCTTCCGCATGCTCGCCGTCCGCGACACCGCCCGCTACTCGGCCGCCGCCTTCCCCAAACCGCCCGGCGCCCGGCACGACTGGGAGATCTTCCGCGACCTCGCCCGCCGCTACCGCCGCCTCGTCCGCACCGGCCGGTGGCGCGACGCCCTCATGCTGCGGCTGCGCCCCGACCGGATCGTCGACCTCGCCCTGCGGACCGGCCCGTACCGGCTCTCGCTGGCCCGGCTGCGCCACCACCCGCACGGGATCGACCTCGGCCCGCTGCGTCCCGGCCTGCCCCGGCGCCTGCGCACCCCGCGCAAGCGGGTGCGCGCCGCCCCGCCGCCGCTCCTCGCAGCCGCCCGGCAGGCCGCCGCCGACCTGCTCACTCCCGCCGAGCCCGGGACGCTGCTCCTCATCGGCCGCCGCCACCTGCGCGACAACAACTCGTGGATGCACAACTCGGCCCGGCTCACCAAGGGACGCCCGCGCCACCACCTGCTGATGCACCCCGCCGACCTCGCCGCCCGCGGCCTCGCCGACGGCGCTCCGGTACGCGTCCGCTCGGCGACCGGCGAGGTGACCGTCGAGGTCGCCGCCAGCGACGACCTCATGCCCGGCACCGTCAGCCTCCCCCACGGCTACGGCCACGACCTGCCCGGCGTACGGCTGACCCGCGCCCGCCACCTGCCCGGCGCCCGCGTCAACGCCCTCACCGACCCGGCCGCGCTCGACCAGCTCAGCGGCACCGCCGTGCTCAACGGCGTCCCCGTCACCGTGGAGCCCTGCCCATGACCCCCCGCAGCCGGCGGGCCGCCGACGCCGCCATCGAGGTCCTCGCCGACGAAGGCATGCGCGGCCTCACCCACCGCGCCGTCGACGCCCGCGCCGGGCTGCCGCCCGGCAGCACCAGCAGCTGCTTCCGCACCCGCCTCGCCCTGCTCGACGCGCTGCTGGCCCGCATGCTGGAGCTGGACGAGGCGTCGATCGTACGCCTGCCGCCCGACGCGTGGAGCAGCCGCGAACGGGTCGCCGCGACGCTGGCCGGGCTGCTCGCCCACTGGCTCGGACCGGCGCGGACCCGGACCCGGGCCCGCATGGAGCTCTACCTCGACGCCGCCCGCCACGCCACCCTCCGCGCCCAGCTCGACGCCGCCAGCGCCCGCTTCCTCCACCTCGCCGCCACCGGCCTGCGCGCCGCCGGGGTGCCCGGCGCCGACGACGCGGCCCGCATGCTCGTCGCCCAGCTCGACGGCGTCCTCTTCGACGCCCTCGCCCGGCCCCTTCCGGTGGCCGCCCAACCCGCCTGGCTCGAGTACGCAGCCCGCACCATCGCCCACTCCATCCCCGACCCCACCCCATAACCGAAGCCGGGGTGCTCGCTCCTCCCAAGTGCAGCCCGCACCCGCCCCGGCGTCCCTACGGGCTTGCTTCGGGGGTGGCCCCTTCCGGGGTGGCCCCTTCCGGGGTGGCTCCGCCCGGGGAGGCCGCTCCCGCTTGTACGGGTGCGCGCCCGCGCCGGGCCTGCGTCCCCCGGGGTGTCCCCTGCCGGGCTGGGACCGCTCCCGCTTGTACGGGCGCCCGCCCGCGTCGGGACCGGGGTCCCCCTGGTGTGGCCGCCCTCCGGGGAGGCCGCTCCCGCTTGTATGGGCGCGCGCCCGCGTCGGGACCGGGGTCCCCCTGGGGTGGCCGCCTTCCGGGGAGGCCGCTCCCGCTTGTACGGGCGCGCGCCCGCGTCGGGACCGGGGTCCCCCTGGGGTGGCCGCCCTCCGGGGAGGCCGCTCCCGCCTGTACGGGCGCCCGCCCGCGTCGGGACCGGCGTCCCCGGCTGGGACCGGCGTCCTCCGGGGGGTGCGTCCGCTCCCGGGGCGCGCTGGGTGGGGCGCCGGGGGCCCACCCTGGACGGCTCCGGTTCTGGGGCGGGGGCGTACCGCTCTCGGGGGTCAGAGGGTGTGGAGGAAGGACTCGAGGGTTTTGTTGTAGGCGTCCGGTTGTTCCATGTTGGGGTAGTGGGCGGTGCCGGAGATGGTGTGGGTGCGGCCGTGGGGGACGGTGGTGGTGAGGCGGTCGGCCATGCCCAGGTGGTCGGGCGAGTCGAGGGAGCCGTTGATCGCCAGAACGGGGACGCGGACGGAGGGGAGCCGCTCCCAGGTGTCGTGGACCGGGACGAGGTGGTTCGGCTCGCCGGGGGCGTGTTTGGACATGGTCTCGCGGGCCATGCGGCGCAGGCGGGTGACCACGTCGGGGTCGAGGGTGTCGAGCGCGCGGTGCGGTCCGGCGGCGAAGAGCAGGTGTCCTTCGACGGAGGCGTCCAGGTCGCCGGCGGCCATGGCGGCCTGCCAGGCGGCCCAGGCACGGGTGGTCCAGGGGTCGGTGAAGTACGGCTCGCTGGTCCCGGCTCCGGTGACGACGACGGCGCTGACGAGGTCGGGGTGTTCGAGCGCGGTGTCGACGGCGGTGGCGGCGCCCATGGAGACGCCGACGAGGATCGCGGGCCCGGTGCCGAGGTGGCGCAGCAGGGCGGCGAGGTCGTCGGTGAGCCGGTAGGGCTCGGTGGCGTTGGGGGAGCGGCCGTGGCCGCGGGCGTCGGGGGCGATGACGCGGAAGTGCTCGGCGAAGGCGGGGATCTGGTCGTCCCACATGCGGTGGTGGAGGAACCCGCCGTGCAGGAGGACGAGGGGGCGGCCGGTGCCGGATTCGGTCCAGAACAACTCACTCATGACAACCAAGGTGTCATCTTCCGCTCAACATGGCAACTAAGGTGTCATCATGAGCGAGAGTGGCGACGCGGTGACCGACCGGCTCACCGAGGTGTTCGACCTGGTGGGCCCGCTCTACCGGCGCGCCCAGCGCAAGGT
The DNA here is from genome assembly GCF_053590035.1 of Nonomuraea sp. NPDC003214. Classification (NCBI taxonomy): domain Bacteria; kingdom Bacillati; phylum Actinomycetota; class Actinomycetes; order Streptosporangiales; family Streptosporangiaceae; genus Nonomuraea; species Nonomuraea sp. NPDC003214. The sequence continues at coordinate 677,464 of NZ_JBSFSX010000002.1, forward strand.
GGAGCTGGACGCCCCGATCGAGGGGCTGTCGGTGGGCGTGCGGGCGGTGCTCAACATGCTGCGCGAGCACGGCCCCATGACCGTCCCCCAGATGGGCCGCGACCAGGCGTTGAGCCGCCAGTTCGTGCAGCGCATGACCAACGACGCGGCGGCGCGCGGGCTGGTCGAGTTCGTGCCGAACCCGGCGCACCGGAGGTCGTCGCTGATCCGGCTGACGGAGGCGGGCCGGGCCGCGATCACCGCCGTGTTCGACCGCGAGCGCGCCATGCTGCGGCAGATCGGCGGCGACCTGACCGAGGCCGAGATCGCCGCCTGCCTGCGCGTGCTGTCACGCCTCCTGCGCCACCTCGACGACGTGGACGTCGACTAGAAACTAGAACGCGTCGTCGTCGGCCGGCTCGGCGGTGGCGTCGTCCGGGTGGTCGGCGGCCGGCGCGCAGCCGAGGTCGCAGCCGCCGAACCGGTCCGCGTCGACCGGCGTGAACGGCGTCGCCGGCACGCCGCGCAGCGCGGCGATCATCGTGTCCTTCCAGATGGGGCCGGGCAGCGAGGCGCCCTGGACCGACCCGTAGTAGCGTCCGCCGATGGTGACGCCGGTCAGCTTGTGGCGCTGGGAGCCGCGCGGGTCGCCGATGCTGACCGCCCCGGCCAGGTCCGGGGTGAACCCGGCGAACCAGGCGCTGGCGTACCCGTCGGTGGTGCCGGTCTTGCCGGCGGCCGGCCGGCCGATGCCGCCGACGCCGCTCATCGTGCCGTGCGTGAACACCCCGGACAGGATGTGCGCGGTGGCGTCGGCGACCCCGGCGTCGAGCACCCGCTCGCAGCGTGGCCGGAACGTGGTGGCCTTGCCGTCCCGGCCGACGACCTTGGTGATGGCCATCGGCGGGCAGTACGTGCCGCGCGCGGCGATGGCGGCGTAGGCGGTGGCCACGGTGACGGGGTCGCTCTCGTTGATGCCGAGCGTGAACGTCTCGAACTCCCGCAGTTCCTCGCCGTCCGCCCGCTTGATGCCGAGCGACCTGGCGGTCTGGACCGTCGGGCACAGGCCGACCCGCTCCTGCAGCTCCATGAAGAACGTGTTGACCGAGCCCCAGGTGCCGGTGGCGAGCGTCTTGAAGCCGGGCGACCCCTCGTCGTTGGTGACGGTCCACGACGGGTCGCCGACCTTGCGGCCCGCGCAGTCGGTGAACGAGGCGGCGGAGGGCGCGGTGTAGCCGGCGCCGGCGGTGATGCCGTCGTCGATCTTCATGCCCTGCTTGAGCGCCTCGATCAGCGTGAACGTCTTGAACGTCGAGCCCGCCTGGAAGCCGATCAGCCCGCCGTGGTCCATGTCGGCCACCGCGTTGTAGGAGATCTCGTTCCTGCGCGCCGAGCCGCCGAAGGGCCGGCTGGCGGCCATCGCCCGGATCGCGCCGGTGCCCGGCTGGACCAGCGCTTCGGCGGCCAGCGCCCGGTCGGAGGCGTGGACGTGCTTCTTGATGGCGGCCTCGGCGGCCTTCTGGGCGGCGGGGTCGAGCGTGGTGTGGACCTTGAGCCCGCCCTGGCTGAAGGCGGCCTCGCGCTGCCGCCGGGTCTTGCCGAAGGCGGGGTCGGACAGCAGCTCGTGCCGGACGTATTCGCAGAAGTACGGGTAGCGGCTCTCCTGGCAGCCGTTGGGCTGTTTGACACCCTTGTAGCCGAGCTTGCGGGCCTTGGCGGCAGCGGCCTGCGCGGGGGTGATCCGGCCCAGCTCGGCCATCCGGTCGAGCACCACGTCACGCCGCTGCCGCAGCAGCTCGCGGGCCTTGGCGCCGCGGTCGGGCGAGGTCGCGTTGGGGTCCTGGACGGCGCCGGCCAGGGTGGCGGCCTGGGCGAGGTCGAGCCGGGCGGCGGAGACGCCGAAGAAGCGCCGGGCCGCGGCTTCGACGCCATTGGCGCCCGCGCCGAAGTAGGCGATGTTCAGATATTTCTCCAGGATCTGGTCCTTGGTGTACTTCTGCTCGACGGCCATGGCGTGGCGCAGTTCCTGCAGCTTGCGCGCGTAGCTGGCCTCCAGGGCCGCGTTCTTCTCCGCCTCGGTGCCGGCCGCGTTGAACAGCACCTGCTTGACGTACTGCTGGGTGATGGACGAGCCGCCCTGGCTGATGCCGCCGGAGGTGAGGTTCTTGACCAGCGCGCGGGCGGTGCCCTCGACGTCGATGGCGCCGTGCTCGTAGAAGCGGTCGTCCTCGATGGCGACGATGGCGGTGCGCATCACCTCGGCGATGCGCTCCAGCGGGACGACCTTGCGGTCCTGGGCGTAGAACTGGGCGATCCTGCGGCCTTCGGCGTCGTACACCGTGGTCTTCTCCGCCAGCGGCGGCTCCACCAGCTCCTCCGGGCGCAGGTTGAGCGCTTCGGTGCCCGCGACGAGCACCGCGCCCGAGCCGCCCACGGCGGGCAGGGCGAGCGCGGCGGCGACCAGCCCGGCGGCGGTGGCGGCGGCGGCCAGCCGGGCGACGCCGGACATGCGGGTACGGGAATGCGACCTGGACATGGCGGCCATGACAGCACAGGCATCCACAGACTGTCCAAGACCGATATCAATCGCCCTTTGATATCTAAACAGATATCAAGGCCGGTGCTGTCACATCGCGGGCCGCTGTCCCGTCCTCCCCGTGCTGTCCAACAGACGAGGAGGTCTTCATGAGGGTGTTGCTGGCCGGGGCGACCGGCGCGATCGGGGTGCCGCTGCTGTCGGCGCTGGCCGGGGCCGGGCACGAGGTGGTCGCCGTCATCCGCGATCCCGCCAAGCGGCGGCTCGTCACCGACGGTGGCGCGGTCGCCGTGATCGCCGACGTGCTCGACCGCGACGCGCTGCTGCGCGCCGTCGACGGGGTGTCGGCCGACGTGGTGATGCACCAGGCCACGGCGCTGCGCAACGCCTCGCGCAGGCTGACTCCCGACGACCCGACGATCGCCCTGCGCGGCCGGGGGACCGCCAACCTGCTCGACGCCGCGCGGGTGGTCGGCGCGCACCGGTTCGTCACCCAGTCGCTGATCACCGGCTACGGCTACCGCGACAACGGCGAGCGGCTGCTGACCGAGGAGGACGAGTTCGGCGTGCACGTCGGCACCGTCGCCGACCTCGTGACGGACTCCAGCGTGGCGACCGAGCGGCAGGTGTTCGCCGCCGAGGGCATCGAGGGCATCGCCTTGCGCTACGGCATGTTCTACGGCAAGAACGCCTTCAGCGATATGTTCGCCGACATGATGCGCAAGCGGGCGCCGGTGCTGCCGCGCGGCAGGACGGGCACCACGTCCTTCGTCCACGTGGCCGACGCCGCGGCGGCCGCGGTCGCGGCGATGGAACGCGGCAGGCCGGGGGAGGCGTACAACATCGTCGACGACGAGCCGATGAGCTGGCGCGACTTCCTGATGACGGTGGCGCGCACGCACGGCTCCCCGCGCCCGGTCGTGACGCCGAGGTGGCTGATCCGGCTGGCGGTGCCGTACCTGGGCTGCCTGCTGATCGACACCACGACGCGGGTCTCGCACGCCAAGGCCACCCGCGAGCTGGGCTGGGCTCCGGTGCACCGGAGCGTGCCCGAGGGGCTGAAGGCCCGCTGACGACCCGCCGGGGCGGCGCCGCCCCGGCGGTCTCAGAGGATCTCCACGTACCCTTCGCCGCCGTTGACCCGGATGCGCTGCCCGTCCTCGATCCGCCGGGTGGCGCCCTCCACGCCGACGACCGCGGGCAGCCCGTACTCGCGGGCCACCACGGCGCCGTGCGTCATGACCCCGCCGACCTCCATGACGACGCCCTTGACCGAGACGAACAGCGGCGACCAGCTCGGATCGGTGAACACGGTGACGAGGATGTCGCCGTCCTCCAGGTCGGCCTCGGCCATGCTGCGGATGACCCGCGCCCGGCCCTCCACGACGCCCGACGACACGGGGATGCCCGCCAGCGCCCCCTTCGGCAGCGAGCCCGGCTCGTACACGCCGGAGATCACCTCGCCCTCCGAGGTGATCACGCGCGGCGGGGTCAGCTTCTGGAACGTCTCGTGCTCCTCCCGCCGCCGCGTGATGAGCGAGTAGTCCAGCTCGCCGGTGTTGACCGCCTTCCTGAACTCCTCGATGGACAGGAAGTACACGTCCTCGGGCGCCTGGACGACCCCGCGCGCGGCCAGCTTGGCCGCCTCCTCCATGAGCGCCCGCTTGTAGACCTCGTAGCGCAGGAGCAGCGCGTGCTTGGAGTACTCGCGGTAGCCGATGAAGTGCCGGATCAGGCTCATCTTCTTGGCCGCCTTCTTCGCCTTGCCGGCGCCGCCGGGCAGCGCCCGCAGGCGGGCGAGCAGGTCGGCCATCGTGCGCTCGGCGTCGGCGCGGCCCTGCTCCGCCTTGCGGAGGCGCTCCCCGGGCGGGAAGTTGCGGATGTTGCTGAGGATGAGCGGCACGAGCAGCGTCGGGTCCTCGCTCCACCGGGTCCTGGTCAGGTCGATGTCGCCGGCGCAGTGCATCCCGTACGTGTCGAGGTAGCGGCGGATGGCGCCGGCGGCCTCGGCCCCGCCCTCCAGCCCGGTCAGGCCGTCGTAGAAGGTGTCGCGCCGGGCCGTCTCCAGGTAGCGCAGCACCTCGGGGCGGTCGCGGACGGCGTCGGCGACGTCGAGCAGGTCGAGCCCCATCGCGGCCACCACGTTGTGGTCGGCGGACTGGGCGACGGCGTCGGCGGCGTTCTTGACGCCCAGCCACGACTCCATGTGCTTGTTGACCCAGTTCACCGACTGGATGCCGAGGAAGGCCGCCGCCACGCTGCGCGGGTCGAAGGTGAGCTCGGCGAGCACGTCGTGGTCGTCGACGATGCAGGCGAACAGCTCGTCGCCCGACTTCCCGGCGATCTCGCGCCGCAGCCGCGCCACGGTCGCCTCGGTGTGCGCGATCAGGTCGGGCACGACGCGCGGGTCGTCCTCGCGGGCGAGCTTGAGATACTGCTTGGCGATCGGCAGCACGCCGCCCTCGCCGAAGTCCAGCATCGAGGTCTTGCCGCGGGCCAGCCCGGCGACGAAGTCCTTGCGCGTGAGCACGGCCCGCAGGGCGTTGGCCATCAGCACGTCGACCTGGTCGAGGCTCTTGAGCGTGGCGGGCCTGGCCCAGGCCGAGGTGAGCTCCGCCGAGACGTCCTTGTAGAAGCGGTTGCCGGCCACGACGCCCGCCGTGCGGCCCAGCTTGTCGTGCAGCAGCGCGAAGAACGACAGGCCGAGGGGGGCGAAGGCGTCGGTCATCATCTGCCGGTGCCCGTAGGAGACGTACACGTGGTTCTTGTCGTCGACGGCGGGCGGCACGGGGTAGAGCGTGGTGACGGGGCGGCTCTGCAGGACGTGGAACGCGCCGTCGTACAGCGCCCACTCGATGTCCTGGGGGCGGCCGAAGTGCGCCTCGATCTCCCGGCCGAGGCGCTCCAGCAGCAGGATCTGCTCGTCGCCGAGCTTCTGCGCGGACTGCCGGGCGGGCTCGACCGGCAGCTCCTCGGTGCCGCCGGACGGCAGCCCGCGCAGCTCCATCGTCTGCGTGGCGATCTTCCTGTCGATGATCCGCCCCGCCCTGACGCGGTAGTTGTCGGCGTTGACCAGCCCCGACACGAACGCCTCGCCGAGCCCGTACCCGGCGTCGATCGACACCACCCGGCGGTTGGCCGAGACCGGGTCGGCGGTGAACATGATGCCCGCCGCCTCGGGGAAGACCATCCGCTGCACGACCACCGACAGCCGGACCAGGCGGTGGTCGAAGCCGTTCTGGATGCGGTAGGCCACGGCCCGGTCGGTGAACAGCGACGCCCAGCAGCGCCGCACCGCGTCGACGATCGCCTCGGCGCCGCGCACGTTCAGGTAGGTGTCCTGCTGGCCGGCGAAGGAGCTGGAGGGCAGGTCCTCGGCGGTGGCGCTGGAGCGCACCGCGCAGGGCGCCTCGTCGCCGCCCATCCCGCCGAGGTGGCGGACGATGTCGTGCCGGATCTCCTCGGGCACGGTCAGGCCCTCGATGGCGGCGCGCAGCCGGGCGGCGGCGGCCGCGATGCCGGCCCGGTCGTCGGCCCGCAGCCCGGACAGCCCGTCGATCAGCGCGGCGACCGCCGGGTCACGCTCGACGACCTGCTCGTACGCGCCGGTGGTGACGCAGAAGCCCGGCGGCACGCGGACCCCGCGGATCGCGGACAGCTCGCCCAGGTTGGCCCCCTTCCCGCCGACCAGGGGGAGGTGCGTCTTGTCGATGTCTTGGAACCCGAGTACGTAGGCACTCATGGCTGATCCCGTCTCTCATCCGATTTCAATACAGCACTGTACTGTATTGAAATCGGGACCCGCCAACAGGGAAGGACGTCCCCATGACTGCCAAGATCTGCCTGGTGACCGGAGCCTCCTCGGGCATCGGCCACGCCACCGCGCTGGAGCTGCGCCGGGCCGGCCACATCGTGTACGGGGCCGCGCGCCGCGTAGACCGCATGGCCGGGCTGCGACAGGCCGGGGCCCACCCGCTGGCCATGGACGTCACCAGCGACGACGACCTGGCCCGCGTCGTGGCCGCCGTCCTGGACGAGCACGGCCGGATCGACGTGCTCGTCAACAACGCCGGGACCGGCCTGCACGGCGCCGTCGAGGACGTGCCCGTCGAGCGCGCCCGCCGCCTGTTCGAGGTCAACCTCTTCGGCCCGGCCCGGCTCACCCAGCTCGTCCTGCCGCACATGCGCGAGCGCCGCTCCGGCACGATCGTCAACGTCTCCTCGATCGCCGGCGAGATCTCGCTGCCCCTCGTCGCCTGGTACCACGCCTCCAAGCACGCCCTGGAGACCTGGTCCGACTCGCTGCGCCAGGAATGCCTGCCGTTCGGCGTCCGCGTGGTGGTCGTGCAGCCGGGCATCATCCGCACCGAGTTCGAGGAGGACACGCCGCGCGAGCTGCGCGAGACCTCCGGCGGCGGGGCCTACGGCGCGCTCGCCGAGTCGATGGCCAGGCGCGCCGAGGGCAACACCAAGGGTTCCCCGCCCGCCGTGGTCGCCCGGGCCATCAGGACCGCGGCCGAATCGCCCCGGCCCAAGTCCCGCTACCCGGTCGGCTACCTGGCCAGGACGCTCCTGGCGATGCACCGGATCCTGCCCGACCGGGCGTTCGACGCCCTGGTCACGAAGGCGGGCTAGCACGGCCATGAGACGACCCGGCCGGCCGCGCAGCAGGGAGGTGGACGCGGCGGTCCTGGCCGCCGCGCTCGACCTGCTCATCGAGCGCGGCGCCAGCCAGACCAGCATCGAGCAGATCGCCCAGCGCGCCGGAGTCACCCGCGCCACCGTCTACCGGCGCTTCCCCGGCAAGACGGCCCTGCTCATCCAGGCCATCGAGTCGGTGCACCACGACCACGGCCCCGGGGCGCTCGACTGGCCGGACATCGACCGCATGCTCGACAACTGGGCGGCCTACCTGAGCACCCCCCGCAACCGGCGCATGCTGCGACGGCTGTACGGGGCCGTGGACGACTACCCCGAGCTGCCGCGCGCGTACCGGAACTCCCACGGCGGGCGGCGGGCGGCGGCCGAGCACGCGGCGCTGCGCCGCTCGCGCGAGCGCGGCCAGCTCCCGCGCGAGAGTGACCCCGACACCGTCCAGCAGCTTCTCAACGGCGCGGTGCTGCACCACCTCGGCGCCTACCCCGACACCGAGAGCGCCGAGGCGGTCAAGGCGTACTTCGTGGCCATCCTGCGGCAGGCCGGATACCGCACTGATGTCACATCGGGCCGCCCGCCGCCGTCTGCTCACTGACGGACGACTGGGGGAGGGGCTGCGGTGATTCTCGCGCACGGGATCGGCGGGCGGTCGGATCTGCCGATCCCGCTCTGGCTGGCGCTGTACGCCGGGGCGGGGGCGGTGCTGATCGCGTTCTTCGCGGTGTCGGTGCTGCGGCCACGGCAGCGGCAGCGATCGGGCGGGGTGCCGCTGCCCCGGGCCGCGCAGCGGATCGCCGCCGCGCCCGCCGTCCGCGCGCTGCTCAGGGCGGCGGGCCTGGCGGCGCTCGCGCTGCTGCTGGCCACCGCCTGGTTCGGCGCCGCCGACCCGGCGCGCAACCCGGCGCCCGCCTGGTTCTACGTGTGGTTCTGGGTCGGCCTGATCCCGGTGTCGCTGCTGTTCGGGCCGCTCTGGCGGCTGGTGAACCCGGTGCGCGCGCTCGCCGCCGCCGTCCGCCGGCTCCTGCCGGAGGCGGCGCGCCGCGAGCCGCCGACCGGCCGCGCCGGCTCCCTTCCGGCGGTCGCCGGCATGGTCGCCTTCCTCTGGCTCGAACTGGCCTCCCCCGACCCCGGCTCGCCGCGCGCGGTGGCGCTCTTCGTGACCGGGTACGCGCTGGCGCACACGGTGGCCGGAGCCGTGTTCGGGCCGCGCTGGTTCGACCGGGCCGACTCCTTCGAGGTGTACGCCGGGCTGCTCGCCGCCCTGTCGCCGATCGGCAGGGACGAGGCCGGGCGGCTGGTGCTGCGGACGCCCCCGGCCGGGCTGCGCGCCGGTCGCGCCGACGCCGGGCAGACCGCGCTGGCGCTCGTGGTGCTGGGCGGCACCATGTACGACGGCTTCAGCAGGCTGCCGGTGTGGACCGGGATCACCGGCGTGCTCGGCGGCCCGGCCGCGACGCTGCTGACCACGGCCGCGCTCGGCGTCGTGATCGCGCTCAACCACCGGGCCTACCGCGACGCGCTCCGGATGACCAGGCCGTACGCCCGGCCGTCGGCGGGCGTGGCCGACGCGTTCACGCACTCGCTGGTGCCGGTCATGGTCGGCTACAGCGTCGCGCACTACTTCTCCTTCGCCGTCTTCGAGGGGCAGCGGGGCTGGCTGCTGGCCGGTGACCCGTTCGGCCTCGGCTGGGACCTGTTCGGCGCCGGGGACGCGGCCGTCGACTACACGGTGCTGGCGCCGTCGCTGATCGCCGCCGTCCAGGTGGGCGCGATCGTGCTCGGCCACATCGGCGGCGTGGTGTCCGCGCACGACCGGGCGCTGGAGGTGGTGCGCGCCGGGGAGCTGCGGACCGGCCAGTACCCGATGCTCACGCTCATGGTCGTCTACACCGGCCTCGGCATCACGCTGATGTCCGCGGGCTGAGCCGTGTCACACGCCGCCGGGGGCGCTCGTCCTATCACCAGATCAAGCACAGGAAAGGGACAAATCATGATGAACGGCTACAGCAGGCCGGCCAGGATCTTCGTCCAGGTGGCCGTCGTGGTCGGCGCGCTGACGATGCTGGTGTTCGGCGTGTGGATGCGCATCGACCCCGCGGGCTTCGCGGTCTTCGCCCAGTTCCCCAATCACGTGCACTTCCTGCACGACGCCGGGGTCTTCCAGATCGGCATCGGGCTGATGATGCTCTGCGCGCTGGTGTGGCACGACGTGCTCTCGATCGTGCTGGTCGGGTTCTTCGTCACCAACTCGCTGCACGCGGTGAACCACGCGGCCGACCTGGACCTCGGCGGCAGCCCGGACAACTGGTGGCAGCTCGGGCTCGTCTCGCTGCTGGCCCTGGCCGGCCTCGTGGTGCACCGCAGGCAGCTCAGCCGCCGGTCACGGGCTGACGCGTAGCCGGGTCAGCACCAGCCCGCCGCGGTGGAGCTCGACCTCGAAGACGCCCGGGATGTCCGCGACGAGGCTCAGCGTCGAGGCCCGGCCGGGGACGAGCTCCGCCTCGCGGTCGTAGCCGTGCACGTGCAGCTCGTCGGCGGCGTCGGAGGTCACGACCAGCTCGACCGTGTCGCCGGTGCGGGCCTCCACCCGGTCCGGCCCGGTCACCAGCTCGCCGCCGGCCACGACGAACAGGTGCCGCCGCGCGGCGGCGCCCTCGGCGCCCTGCCCCTCAGCCTGCCCCCCGGCCTGCCCCCCGCCCTGGCCGCACGCCGTCGCCGTCGCCAGCAGGGCGACGGCGACGGCCGCGGCGCGGATCGCCCGCCTCACGCGCGGACCTCGCGCATCGCGCGCAGCCCGGCCCGGCAGCTCGGGTACTCCGGCCGCCAGTCCAGCTCCCGCTTGGCCTTGTCGTTCGACAGCCGGATCCGGGTGCCCGCCATCAGCGCGTACATGTAGGGCGCCGGCCGCAGCAGCAGGCTCGGCACGGCGATCGGCGCGGGCGCGCCCGCCGCCTCCGCCAGGGCGGCGACGAACTCGGCGAACGGCAGCGGCGTGTCGTCCACCACGTTGTACGCCTGCCCGGCCCGCCCCCGTTCGAGAGCGGCGACCGTGGCCGCCGCCGCGTCCGCGATGTGGATCGGCGAGGTCACCCCCGACGGCCTCGGCACCGGCAGCATCCGCCGCGACGCCAGCTCCATCAGCTTGCGCGTGCCCGCCTCCGGGCCGTAGAAGAGGCCGTAGCGCAGCGCGACCCCCTCGATGCCCGCCGTGCCGAACGTCAGCCGCTCGTTCGTCCGCATCGAGCGCATGTGCCGCTCGAAGGCGCCCCGGCCGGTCGGCGCGAACGGGTGCTCCTCGGTCAGCTTCGCCTCACCGTGGTCCAGGTAGCCGTAGCCGAGGAAGAACGACTGCGTGACGAACCGGTGCGCGCCGACCAGCTCGGCCGCCCGCAGCAGGTTCGCCGTGCCCTGCTCGCGCAGGTCGTCGGTGGCGTGCAGGTCCCGGTGGCGCAGCGGCGTGCCGGTGATCGCGGTCGCCTGGTGGATCACCGCGTCGGCGCGGTGCCCGCGCAGCGCGTCCAGCAGCTTGCGCTCGTCCATCACGTCGACCACCCGCGTCTCCACGCCCGCCTCCTCCAGCAGGCGCGCCCGGCGGGACGAGCGGGTCAGGCCGAGCACCGAGTGACCGGCGGCGAGCAGCCTCGGCACGAGTTCGCCGCCGAGGGCGCCCGTCGCACCCGCGAGCACGACCTTCATTCCCCGTCTCCTTCTTGCTGGTGTGTCATCGAACACGTTCCTTCCCGCGGCCACGATGTTCCTGCCCGGCCGCTCTACGATCTGACGCCGGCGCGCCGGCGCCTGTGACACGGATTTCCGCCCGGGATGTCACAAGCCGGGCGGCGGGTTCGTCCCAACGAGGGAAGGCAAGCGACCAGGGGGAACAGTGACGGACGACATCACGGACGAGAGGGAAGCCGTCTTCGCCGCGAACCGCAACCTGCTGTTCGCGGCCGCGTACGACATCCTCGGCAGCGTCACCGACGCCGAGGACGTCGTGCAGGACGCGTGGCTGCGCTGGCAGGGAGCCGATCACGAGGCCATCGAGCATCCGCGCGCGTACCTGATGCGCATCGTCGTGCACCGGGCGGTCGACCAGCTCCGCAAGGCGCGCAGGATGCGCGAGGACTACATCGGCCCGTGGCTGCCCGAGCCGCTGTGGACCGACGAGAGCGCCGCCGAGCCGGTGGAGCGCAGCGGCGGCGTGGCGCTCGGCCTGCTGGTCGTGCTGGAGACGCTGTCCCCGCTGGAACGGGCCGCGTTCGTCCTCAGGGAGGCGTTCGCCTACGAGTACGACGAGATCGCCGGCATCCTCGGCCGGTCGCCCGCGGCGGTGCGGCAGCTCGTGCACCGGGCGCGCGGGCACGTGCACGCGCGGCGGCCCCGCTTCTCCGCCGACCAGCGGGAGGCCCAGGTCGCGGCCGAGCGGTTCGTGGCCGCGGCGGTCGGGGGCAGCATGACCGGCCTGCTCGACGTGCTGGCCCCCGAGGTCACGCTCTGGAACGACGGCGGCGGCCGGGCCCGCGCCGCGCTGCGGCCGGTGCACGGCGCGGCCAAGGTGGCCCGCCTGCTCGCCGCCGTCGGCCCCTACTACGCCGGGTACGAGGTGCGCTGGGCGACGCCCGGCGGCACCCCGACCGCCCTGATCGTCGACGGCGACCGCCCCGTCGCGGTCGTCACCGTCGAGACCGACCCCGTGGACGGCCGGGTACGCGCCATCTACGGCATGGCGAACCCGGACAAGCTCGCCCACCTGTCGCAGCACAACTGACGAACGAGAGGATGCGCGCATGCCGAAGGTCCTGGAGGACTTCATCCCGTGGCCCCTGGGCACCGAGTGCCACGAGCTGCACATCCGGCAGCGGCCGGAGACCGTGTGGACCGCGCTGAACACGCTGACGCCCGCCGAGCTGCCGGGGGTGCGGCTGCTCATGGGCCTGCGCTCGCTCCCGGCGAACGGGCTGAACCAGGCGCCGACGATGCTCGGCACGATGCGCGGCCGCGGCTGGTTCGAGCTGGCCGGAGAGCCGCAGCGCTACATCGTGCTCGGCTCGATCAGCCAGTTCTGGCGGCTGCGGCCCGGGGAGCAGCGCCACACCTGCCCGCCCGGCAGCTTCCGCGACTACCACGCGCCCGGCTTCGCCAAGTCGGCGTCGATCTTCGAGGTGATCCCGACCGAGCACGGCACGCTGCTGCGCACCGAGACCCGGGTCACCGCCGACTCGCCGCGGACCCGGCGCAGGATGCTGGCCTACTGGCGGCTGATCCGCCCCTTCAGCGGGCTGATCCGCCGGATCATGCTGCGGGCCATCGCCAGGACGGCCGCCGCGAGCGCCTGATCCTGTGGTGCCGTCCCCGGCGGCATCGGTAGGATCGGCGCCCCCGCCGCCTGAGGAGGTCCCCCGGTGAAGTGGCGTTCGCGGCTCGTCCCGCTGCTGGTGCTGGCCGGGACGGCGCTGTTCCTGTTCGACCAGGGCGCGCGGCGGGAGCCGGTGGTGCGGGAGGTCAGCGTGCTGGAGGGCACGGCGGCGGGCTACCGCTCCTACACCGACAGCGCCGGGCGCGGCAACCGGACCTCGACGGTCGTGGTGTTCGCGCTGACCCTCTCCGGTTATCCGGCCAACGTGACCTTCCGCCTGCTGCAGCCGCCGCCGGGCGGGGTGCCCGACGGCGCCGCCGTGCGCCTGGAGGTCCCCGCCGACACCGCCGAGACGCTCGCCCGCGCCGCCCGCTTCCCCGACTCCGACTACCTGATCAAAGCGCTGGGGGCCTCGGTCGACGGCCGGCCGGTCTACTCCGCCGCCGGTGACGCCGAGCGGGCGAGCGGCGCGGCGACCGGCTTCAAGATCGCCTCGGCGGTCTGCGCGCTGCTCGCGCTGGCCTGGGGCCTCCTGCTGGTGCGGCGGTTCCGCACGGCGGGCTGACCGGACGGCTCCTGCGCACGGCTCCCGGTTCGGGGTACGTTTTCGCCTGCGCCGATGAGTTTCGCCGCTCGCGGCGGTCTGCATCATCAGCATCGACCAGGAGGAGACCGCATGACCGAGCTCACGACACACACCCTGGAAGTTCCCGGAGCCGTCCTTCACTACGACATTCGCCCGGCCGACAGCGCCGACCCGATCCTGCTGCTGATCGGGTCGCCGATGGACGCAGCCGGCTTCGCGTCGCTGGCCGCGCGCTTCCCCGACCGCACGGTCGTCACGTACGACCCGCGCGGCGCCGGGCGGAGCGTGCGCACCGAGGGCGGCGAGTCGACGCCCGACCTGCACGCCGACGACCTGCACCGGCTCATCGACGCGATCGGCGGCGGGCCGGTCGACATCCTGGCCAGCAGCGGCGGCGCCGTCAACGCGCTGGCGCTGGTGGCCAAGCACCCCGAGCAGGTCCGCACGCTGGTGGCGCACGAGCCGCCCGCCGCCCAGGCCCTGCCCGACCGCGAGCAGGCGCTCGCGGCCATCGCCGACATCCGGCAGACCTACGAGCGCGACGGCTTCGGGCCCGCGATGGCCAAGTTCATCGGCATCACCAGCCTGACCGGCGAGATCCCCGCCGACTTCGCCGACCGGCCCATGCCCGACCCCGCCGCGTTCGGCATGCCGACGGAGGACGACGGCTCGCGCGACGACGTGCTGTTCGCCCAGAACCTCATCTCCTGTACGCATTACGAGCACGACTACGAGGCGTTGCGCGCGGCCTCCACCCGCGTGGTCATCGCCGTGGGCGCCGAGTCGGAGGGCCAGATGGCCCGGCGCTCGGGCGAGGGCGTCGCCGCCCGGCTCGGCACCGAAGCGGTGATCTTCCCGAGCAACCACGGCGGCTTCATGGACGGCGAGTTCGGCATGAAGGGCGACCCCGACGGCTTCGCCGCCGCGCTGCGCAAGGTCCTGTCGGAGTAGCGCGGGTCAGCCGTGCGGCCGCATCGGCAGCGCGGTGAGCCTGCTGCCCTGGATGCCGCCGAAGTCCGTCTGCCGCAGCTCCGCGTACGGCACCGCGAGCCGCGCCCGGGGGAAGTCGGTGCGCAGGACCTCGACGAGCGCGCGCAGTTCGAGGCGGGCGAGCTGGGCGCCGGTGCAGTAGTGCGGGCCGGCGCCGAAGGTCAGGTCCGGCCCGATCGCCCGGCGCGGATCGAGGTTGATGCCCTGGATGTCGACGAGCACGGGGGAGCGGGCGGGCAGCCGCACCCCGGCCAGCTCGACCGGAGCCGAGGCGAACCGCCACAGCGTGAACGGCGCGGGCGCGTGCCTGCGCAGCGTCTCGTTGACGAAGTCCTCGGCCTGCGACGGCTCCGGGGCGACGTCGAGCGCGCGGGCCAGCAGGAAGCCGAGCGACGGATCGGTGGTGAGCTGACCGGCGAACACGAGCGTGAAGATCAGGTAGTGCACCTCCGGCTCGCTGAACTCGGGCACCCGCTCGCGCAGCTCGGCGGCCAGCCCGTCCCGGCCCTCGGCCAGCGCCGCGCCGGCCAGCTCCGCGAAGGCGGCCATCGCCGCGCCCACCTCCTCCGGGTCAGGGCTGTACATGCTCCGGCAGGCCGCCATCGCCTGGTCGACGCGCTCCAGCGGCACGCCGAGCACGTCGCAGACCACGGTGAGCGGGTAACGGGTGGCGAAGTCCGCCATCACGTCCACGGTCTCGCCCGTCGCGGCCAGCCGGGCCAGCAGGTCGCGGGCGTGTCCGGCGATCCGGTCCGCGTAGGCGGCCATGCGGCGCGCGGTGAAGAGCGGCGCGTGCGCCCGGCGCAGCCGTTCGTGCGCGGGCCCGTCGAGCGTGGTGAGCGACGGCTGCGCGGCGGCGGTGGGCTCCAGGCCCGCGGTGCGCGGGTCCCAGCTCTCCGGGGCCCAGGCCGGGTCCTTGACGATGTCGGGGTGGACGAGGACCTGGCGGGCCAGCGCCTCCTCGGTGACGATCCACGCCGGGCCGCCCGCGGGGGCGTCGGCCCGGACGATCGGGCCGGCGGCGCGCAGGGCGGCACGGGCCGGATGCGGCTCGCCGATCGCGCGGACGGTGACGGCGAACGGGTCCACGCCGGCGTACGGGGCTTCGGTCATCGGGATCTCCTCGGGGGTCATCGGGTCTGCTTGGGCAGGAGGAACATCAGCGCGGCAGCGCCCACGTAACAGAGGGCCTGCCAGGGCAGGACCGCGCTCATGGCCCCGGAGTACGCCGCGAGACCGGGCGTCCCGCCCGCGCCCTCCAGGGCGTCGAAGAAGATCAGGCCGAGGACGGCGACGCCCACCGCGTTGCCGATCTGCGTCACGGTCGTGAGCACGCCGCCCGCGGCCCCGGCATGACGGGCGGGCACCCCGGCGAGCACCACGTTGATCAGGCCGGGCGCGGTGAGGCCCAGCCCCAGGCCGCCCACCAGCATCGGCGCGGCCAGCAGCCAGGCGGCCGGCTCCGCGCCGCCGCTGACGACCAGGTGGAGGACGACCTGGGAGGCGGCCAGCGTGAGCGACCCCGCCACCAGGGTGCCGCGGCCGGCCCGTACCCCGACGCCCGAGGTGATGATCGAGCCGACCGCGTACGGCAGGATCACCAGCCCGGTCTCCAGCGCCGAGTAGCCGGCACCCGGCTGCAGGTAGAGCGAGAGCACGAGGAAGAACGACCCCAGCGCGCCGAAGAACAGCAGCGAAACCGCCAGCCCGCCCGCGAACGCCCGCACGCGCAGCAGCGCCGGATCGAGTACGGGCTGCCCGCCGCGCTCGGCCAGCCGCCGCTGCCTGGCGAGGAACACCGCCGTCACCGGGACCGCCAGCGCCAGGATCGCGTAGCTCCACCAGGGCCGGCCCCACTCGCGCCCCTGCACGAGAGGCAGGAGCAGGAGCACGGCGGCGCAGGCGGCGAGCGCCGCGCCGGGCAGGTCGAGCCGGACGCGGCCGGGCTCGCGCGAGTCGGGCAGGTGCCGGGCCCCGAGGGCGAGCCCGACGGCGGCGATCGGCACGTTCACCCAGAAGATCGCCCGCCAGCCGAGCCCGAACAGGTCCGCCTCGACCAGCACCCCGCCGAGCAGCGGCCCGGCGACCGAGGCCAGGCCCAGCACCGCGCCGTACGCGCCGAGCGCCCTGGCCCGGGCGGCGGGCTCGAACGAGGCCCGGATGACGCCGAACACCTGCGGGATCATCAGGCCGCTCGCCAGGCCCTGCGCGACGCGGGCGCCGACCAGGACGGCGGCGTCCGGCGCCAGCCCGCAGCCCGCTGAGGCCAGCGTGAACGCCGACAGCCCGGCGAGGAACACCCGGCGGCGCCCGTACGCGTCACCGGCGCGGCCCCCGGTGATCAGGCCGGCGCCCACGGCGAGCGTGTAGCCGGCGACCGTCCACTGGAGCGCGGCGTCCCCCGCGCCCAGGTCTGCGGCGATCGCCGGGAGGGCGACGCTGACGATGGTGGCGTCAAGGAGCTCCATGAACGACGCGGTGAGGACCGCGGCCAGGACGAGAACCGCGGGCCGTCCCGTCAGGAGGGTGGTGGGTGGGGGAGTGGTCATAGCGCGTGGGTGCTCCTCGATCCGCTAGAATGGCTGCATAACGCAGTAGCTGCGCGACGCAGCTAATTTATAGCAGAACCTCTGCGCCGTGCAGCAAACCGGAGGGCGGTCGGGTGATGGACGAGGAACGGCAGGCCCTGGTCGCCGAGCTGGTCAAGAACGCGATCCCGGGCTGGGCCATCGCCGTCGTACGGCTCAACAAGGCCGTCGCCGACCGGCTCGGCGTGGCTGAGAGCGACGTCCAATGCCTGCACGTGCTCGACCGGCTCGGCCCCGCCACCCCCGGCGCCCTCGCCAAACAGGTCGGCCTCACCACCGGCTCGGCCTCCCGCATGATCGACCGCCTCGTCGCCGCCGGCTGCGTACGCCGCGTCGCCGACCCCGGCGACCGTCGGCGCGTGCTCATCGAACCCACCCCGGACGGCATCGCCCGCGTCAGTGCCGCCTACGCCGGGCTCATCACCCGCACCGAGCAGTCCCTGGCGCCCTTCGACGACCGCGCCCTGGAGGCCATCCTCGAGTTCGTCCGATCCGCCCACCGCGACACCACCGCCGAACTCCACCACCTCCCAACCCCCACCGACTAACCCCTGGGCCTTCGGGGGCCTCCGAGCCGCCCCGGACCTTCCAGGGCTTTAGGGGCCGGGGGATCCCGCGCGGCGGTGCCCCCAAGCGGCCGGGACCACGGGGCCACGGGCCGCCGGGCGCCCGGGCGCTGGGGGGTTGGAACCGGACGGGCCGCCGCGCCGCGACCGCGCGGGCCGCCACGAAGTGACCCGAGCTGCCCGCCACGGCGGGGTGCGCGTACGGGCCGGTTGGGCGGCCGGTGCGGGGTGATCGGGGCGGCGGGGTTGGGCGACACCACGCGCCGCCGGGCCCGGGCGGGGCGCCGGGCCCATGCAAGGCGTTGGGCCCGTGTGAAGCGTTGGGTCGGTCCGGTTGGGCCTCTGCCCACCGCCCGTTTCCCCAAGGGCGGTCAGGGGTGGCGGGGGGTGGTGAGGGCGACGGCGGAGAGGGTGAGGGCGGCGAGGGCGGCGAGGGCGAGGGGCGGGACGGGGACGGAGGTGAGGGGGACGGCCACGGCGGTGGCGACGAGCAGGGCGGCGGCGATGAGGCGGCCGGTCGGGAGGGTGCCGAAGACGACGCGCTGGAACACGGCGTGCCCGGCGAGGAACAGCGCGGGGCCGCCGAGTACGGTGAGCGCGGCCCCGGCCGTGGTGTGGCCGAGCGGGTGCGCGATCGCGAGTTCGTCACCCACGGCGGCGACGATGACGCCGGCGACGATGGGGATATGGCTGTAGGTGTAGGCGGATCGCCCGAGCCGTCCGGTGTCGTCGGATTCGGCGACCTTCTCGGCGGCGGCGTCGGCGGTCCGGTCGAAGTACACCCACCACATCGCCACGCTGGTCAGGAAGGCGATCGCGAAGGCGGCGACGGTGGCGGCGGAGAGGTGGTCGTTCTCGGCCAGGGTGAGGCCGGTGATCAGCACCGATTCGCCGAGCGCGAGGATGACGAAGAGCTGGCAGCGTTCGGCCATGTGGCCGCCGTCGATGGACCATTCGGTGGTGGTCGCCCGGCCGAGCAGCGGCATCCGGTAGCCGTGCCAGGGCGCCGCGTACTCGACCAGCAGCGCCGCGATCCAGAGCGCGACCTGGGCGCCGCCTCCGGCGAGAGCGCCGCCGATCCACAGGGCGGCGCTGACCACGTGCCAGGCGAGGATGAGCCGGAACGTGTGGCCGATGGGCTCGCGCCGCGCGGCGACGGCCGCCACGGCGGCTCTCCCGACCTGGATGGTCACGTACGCGAGCGCGAACCACAGGGCGCGCGCGCCGAACGCCTGGGGCAGCGCCGCGGCCATGGCGAGTCCGGCGAGCATCATCCCGGCCATGGTGAGCCGCATGGCCGGGTGGTCGGGGTCGAGGTAGTTCGTGGTCCAGGTGGCGTACATCCAGGCCCACCACACGGCCAGCGTCAGCAGCAGGGTCTGCGCCGCGCCGGCCGCGTCGAGGTGCTCCAGGAGCAGGTGGGAGAGCTGGGTGATGGCGAACACGTACACGAGGTCGAAGAAGAGCTCGATGGGGACGACCTTCGCGGCGCGCACGCGCGATCTGAGGATCAATGCCGTAACCGTCCTCGGCCGAGGTCAACGATCATGGTCGGCATTGTAATGGTGTAATTGTCAGCGAGTTACCTCATACGGGATGATCTCGGCGATGGCGGTGGCGCCGCCCATGCCGTAGTCGGCGCGCAGCCGGATGTAGCGGGCGGAGACGCCGGTCAGGTCGACGTCGTTGGGCGCGGTCATCATCGGCCATTCGACCCGCTTGACGTCGCGGAACGTCTCACCGTCGTCGCTCACCTGGACGACGCCCCGGCGGACGGTTCCGTTCATGTCGTAGCGGAGCTTCGGCTGGAAGCGTACGGCGGAAAGTTCGCGCACCTTGCCCATGTCCACGGTGATGTGGTGGGGCTGCGGGGGCGGGCCGGGGTAGTAGGAGTGGAAGTCCGTGGTCAGGTTGCCGTCGACGGCCCGGGCGGGGTCGCCGGCGCCGGGCTTGAACGTGCTCGCCGTGGCGCTGAGCTCGGCCGGGGGCACCCGGGTGCCGGCCGGGACCTCGGGCCAGACGCCGGGCGCGTGCTCGGGCTCGTCGTGGACGACCGGCTGGTCGGGGCCGGTGCCCTTGCCCCGGATCACCACGTCGGTGATGACCGAGCTGTGGTCGGAGTAGAACGGGTAGGGGTCGTCGAGCGGGCTGTCCTGGTGGCGGGGGAGCCGCCGGTCGTCGATGCGCGACCCGAGCACGCGTACGTCCTCGCCGCGCGTGAAGACGTAGTCGATGCGGGCGGGCGCGGACCGCCACCCGCTCAGCGAGCTCCAGGTGCGGCCGGGGTGGCGGCCGGCGTCGGGGTTGGCGTGGCGGAAGGTGTCGGTGAAGCCCGCGTCGGTGAACATCTTGGTGAGCGGCCACGGCAGCACCATGCCCGCGTGGCCGCGCGCGTTCTTGAACTGCTCGGTCCAGTCGAGGTGCGGCCAGGCGTTGAGGTCGCCGCCCATGAGCACGGGGGCGTCGTCGTCGCCGATGAAGGACGGCAGCGCCTTCTCCAGGATGGCCCTGCCCATGGCGACGCGGCGGAAGTTGTCGTTCTCGGCGAGCTGCTGGTCGGTCTTGGTCCTGGGCATGCCGTAGAGGTTCTGCACGGCGGCCTCGTGACCGTCCCAGTTGGACGACAGCTCGTGCCAGGTCCACATGCTGAACGCGTGCACGTGCTTGCCGTTGGGCAGGCCGAGGCGGGCGCCGCCGAGGTTGAAGGAGGAGATGTCCTCGTCGGCGTAACGCGGGTAGACCTTCTGAATGTCCAGCTTCGTGTAGATCCACAGGTTGTCGCCGTTGACGCTGTAGTCCTCGGGCTGGGTGAGCCGGGCGGCGGTGTAGCGGTCGTCCTCGGCGCGTCCGGCGTTGAGCCCGTCGAGGATCTTCTCGCCGGACCCGTACGCCTCGACCACGAAGAGGATGTCCGGGTTGACCTCGTTGAGGTACTCGATGAGCTGGGCGAGGTTCTGGCCCGTCTTCTCCTGGCCGTTGATGGTGCCGCCCACGTACAGGTTCCAGGCCATGAGCCGCAGTGGCGTGCCGGCCTTCTTCTCCGGCATGGAGGTGACCGAGACGTCGACGGTCACGTTCCCGGCGGGCAGGGGGAAGGGGCGGGTGCGGGCCTGGCCCTCGCGCGTGTAGATGGTGTCGCGGGCCCACACCTGCTCGCCGGTCCTGACGGTGGCGACGAACTCCTGCACGTGGTTCGGACGGCTCTTGCCGCTCGCCACGACCGTGCAGGTGCTGCCGGGGGCCTGGCCGTCGCAGTCGAGGCGGTACGCGGCGGGCCTGGGGCCGGGGTCGGCCGAGGCCGGGCTGGGCACGGTCAGGGCGGCGAGGGCGAGAGCGGCCACCATCGGGGGGATCAACTTGCGCAAGGCACTTCCTTCTGCGGTGCGCCGGGCGGGGCCGGCAGGGGGGATCAGGTGAGGCGTTGCGGCGCCGCGGGCCGGGAGATCGAGCCCTGCGGCGAGAAGAACCGGTCGTCCACGTGGTCCAGGGCCAGGCAGGCCGCGCCCAGCGAGACGCACTCCTCGCCGAGCGTCGAGGGCCGGATCTCGGGGACGCGCAGGCAGTGGGGTTCGAGGGCGCGGCGGAGCGCGGGCAGCAGGACGTCCGCCGAGCGGGAGAAGCCGCCGCCGAGGACGACCAGCTCGGGGTCCAGGGTCAGCACCATGGCGGCGGTGCCGAGCGCGAGCTGATCGGCGTAGGCGTCGACGGCGGCCAGGGCGGCGGGGTCGCCGGTGCGGGCGGAGGCGAAGACGAGCCCGGCGGCGTCCTCGGGGGCGGCGCCCGCGGCGGCGGGGGAGTTCTCCAGGTGGCCGGCCATCGTGCGCCAGCCGGTGATGTCCATGAGGCCGACCTCGCCGGTGGCGCCGCTGAAGCCGTGGTGCAGCAGGCCGTTGAGGATGAGCGCGGCCCCGGGCCGCCGGCCGGCGTGCAGGTAGACCAGGTCGCGGACGCCGGCCGCGACGCCCAGCCGCTGCTCGGCCAGGGCGGCGAGCTTGCTGTCGTTCTCGATGGTGATCGGGCACGACAGGCGGCGGCCGAGATGGCCGATGAGGTCGACACCGGCCCAGTCGGGCAGCGCGGTGACGCGGGTGACCATGCCTTCCCGGTTGACGACGCCGATGCTCCCGGCGGCGACGCCCCACAGGTCGAGCGTGGTGAGGCCGCCGGCGACGAGCGCGGCGTCGATCGCCCTGTCGACGGCCTCCAGCCGCTCGTCGCGCGTGGTGGCGGGGGTCACGGCCACCCGGCCGCTGGCGACGGCCCGCCCGGCGAGGTCGGTGATGATGGCCAGGACCTTGTGCACCCCTATGTCGATGCCGAGCACGTGTCCCGCGTCGGCGCGGAAGCGGTAGCGCTTGGCGGGGCGGCCCATGCCGCCGGGGGCGGGCTCGACCTCGGCGATCCAGCCGCGGTCCTGGAGGTCGGTGACGACGTCGACCATCGAGCCCCGGGACAGCCCGGTTCTCGCGGCCAGTTCGGTCAGCGTCAGCGGGCCGGTGGCCTCACGCAGCGCGCGGATGCTGCTCAGCAGGTTCAGCTGGCGCAGCCGCTGTAGGTCGCCGCCGTTGACCTGCACGGGCTCTCTCCTCACTATTGATGGTCTCCAGACGATGTCGGTCCGCTGCTAGGGGGATCATCGGCCAAGCGGGTCTTGACTGCAAGACCGGATCCATGAATATCTATGGACTCCACAATAAATCGGGGAGTTCGGGCAGATATGACAGTGACCTTAGCCGTCGTCGGGGCAGGAGCCCGAGGCCAGATCTACGCCCGCGCTGCGACGGCCGGCGGACGGGCGCGGATCGTGGCCGTGGCCGACCCGGACCCGGCCCGGCGCGACAGGCTCGCCGACGAGCACGGCGTGCCCGAGGAGGCCCGCTTCACCGGCTGGGCCGAGCTGGCCGCCGCGCCGAAGCTGGCCGACGCCGTGGTCATCGCCACCCAGGACCGCCTGCACGTCGACCCCGCGATCGCCTTCGCCGGGCTGGGCTACGCCATCCTGCTGGAGAAGCCGATGGCGCCCACCGAGCCGGAGGCGCGCCGCATCGTCGAGGCCGTCGAGCGCGCCGGCGTCGTCTTCGCCGTCTGCCACGTGCTGCGCTACACCGCCTACACCCAGGTCTTCAAGGAGCTCGTCGACGGCGGCAGGCTCGGCACGATCTCCAGCGTCCAGCACCTGGAGCCGGTCGGCTGGTGGCACATGGCCCACTCCTTCGTCCGTGGCTCCTGGCGCAACGCCGCCGAGTCCGGGCCGATGCTGCTGACCAAGTCCTGCCACGACATCGACTGGCTGCTCCACCTCGTCGGGGACCGGCCCGTCGGCGTGTCGTCGTTCGGCTCGCTGACCCACTTCCGGCCCGAGAACCGGCCGGAGGGCGCGGGCGCGCGGTGCGTGAGCTGCCCGGTCGAGCCCGCCTGCGCCTACTCGGCCAAGCGCCTCTACCTGGGCTGCCTCGGCGACCCGGACCGGGAGTTCTGGCCGCTCGGCCCGGTCACGACCGACGCCACGACGGCCGGCGTCATGAGCGCGCTGGAGACCGGCCCGTACGGGCGCTGCGTGTACGACTGCGACAACGACGTGGTCGACCAGCAGGTGGTGACGATGGAGTTCGCCCGAGGGGCGACCGTGTCGTTCACCATGACGGCCTTCACACCGCTGGAGCACCGCAAGACCCGCGTGTTCGGCACGCGCGGCTACGCCGAGGGCGACGGGCGGACGATCCGGGTCGTCGACTTCGTGACCGGTGACGAGGAGATCGTCGACACCGGGACCCGCGCGGGCGCCTCGCTGGCCGACGGCCACGGCGGCGGCGACGCGGGGCTCGTCGCGGCGTTCCTCGACGCCGTCGCCACCGGAGACCAGGCGCCGCTCGGCGCAGACGCGGCCGACGCGCTGGCCGGGCACCTCGTCGTCTGGGCCGCCGAGCGCGCCCGCGAGACCAGGACGGTGCAGCCCCTGTGACGGCGCCCGCCGCCTCCGCAACGGCCGCCCCCGCCACCGGTGGGGTGGTTCCCGTGCCCGCGCGGGCCGTCGCCGGTGCGGGACGGTTCACGTTCGACGCCGCCACGCCGCTGGCCGCCGACCCGGCGCTCGCCAGGGCGGCGGCGTGGCTGCGCGAGACGCTCGGCCCGGCCACCGGCCTGCCGCTGCCCGAAGGACCCGGCGGCGTCGAGATCCGCCTCACCGACGGGCTCGGCCCCGAGGAGTACCGGCTCACCGTCACCCCCGCGTCGGTGCTGATCGAGGCCACGGCCCCGGCCGGCGCCTTCTACGGGGCCCAGACGCTGCGCCAGCTCCTCGACCCCGCCGCGTTCCGGGCGGGCCGCACCGGCGACCGCACGTGGACGGTCCCCGCCGTCACGATCGCCGACGGCCCCCGCTACGCCTGGCGCGGCTGCCTCATCGACGTGGCCCGCCACTACCTGCCGAAGAACGACCTGCTGCGCTACATCGACCTGCTGGCCACCCACAAACTGAACGTCCTGCACCTGCACCTGACCGACGACCAGGGCTGGCGGCTGGAGATCAGGAAGTACCCGAGGCTGACCGAGGTCGGCGCCTGGCGGCGCGAGTCGCCGCGCGGCGCCAGGCGGCACGGGCTGTTCGACGGCCGCCCGCACGGCGGCTTCTACAGCCAGGAGGACATCAGGGAGATCGTCTCCTACGCGGCCGACCGGTTCGTCACGGTCGTCCCGGAGATCGACCTGCCGGGCCACACCCAGGCCGCCATCGCCGCCTACCCCGAGCTCGGCAACCTGGACACCCCGCTGGACGTGCGCACCGAGTGGGGCGTCGGCGAGAACGTGCTCAACGTCGCCGACGAGACGATCGCCTTCTTCACCGACGTCCTGGACGAGGTGCTGGAGCTCTTCCCCGGCGACTACGTCTGCGTCGGCGGCGACGAGGTGCCCAAGACCCAGTGGAACGAGAGCGTCCCGGCCAAGGAGCGCATCCGCGAGCTGAACCTGCGTGACGCCGAGGAACTGCAGACCTGGCTGATGCGGCACTTCACCGACTACCTGCTGGCCCGGGGCCGCAAGCCGCTCGGCTGGGACGAGCTCCTGGAGGGCGGCCTGCCGCCGGGGGTCACGGTCGCCGCCTGGCGCGGGGACACGTGCGCGACGCTGGCCGCGCGGGCCGGCCACGACGTGGTCGTCTCGCCGTTCGCGGAGACGTACCTGGACTTCCGCCAGGCCGAGGGCGACCAGGAGCCGGTGCCGATCGGCAGCGTGACCTCGCTGGACGCGGTGCACGCCTTCGACCCGGTGCCCGCCGGTCTGACCGGGGAGGAGCGCGGCCGGATCCTCGGCGCGCAGGCGGCGCTGTGGACCGAGCACATCGACTCGCCGCGGCTGCTCGACTACATGGCCTTCCCGCGCCTGGCCGCCTTCGCCGAGGCGGTGTGGAGCGAGGAGCGCGACTTCGGCGGGTTCCTCGCCCGGCTCGCCGTGCACGAGAAGCGGCTCGACGCGCTGGGCGTGGAGTATCGCCCGGCCGGCGGACCGCACCCCTGGCAGCGCCGTCCCGACGCCCCCGGTCACCCCCGGACCAGGGCCGAGATCGACGGCAAGCTCGCCGCCTGGACCGCGAACCTGCGGTTCTGACACCCCCCCACCTGGAGAAACCATGCGCTACCGCCTCCCCCTGGCCGGGCTGCTCGCCCTCGCCGTCCTCGCCGCGGGCTGCGGCTCCTCCTCGGAGCCGGCCGCCGACGGCAAGGCCGCGATCACGTACGCGATCTGGGACAAGAACGACCAGGCCAGCGCCGAGAAGATCATCGCCGCCTTCCAGCAGGCCAACCCGAAGGTCACGGTCAAGCTGGAGATCACCCCGTGGGACCAGTACTGGACCAAGCTCCAGACGGCCGCGTCCGGCGGCGCGGCGCCGGACGTCTTCTGGATGAACAGCCTCAACGTCCGCATGTACGCCAAGGGCGGCGTCATCTCCCCGATCGACGCGGCCAAGGCCGAGGGACTGCCGGACGCGGTCGTCGACGGCTACCGCTACGACGGCAAGCTGTACGCGCTGCCGCACAACGTGAGCATCCCGGCGCTCTGGTACGACAAGAAGATCTTCGACGCGGCCGGGCTGGACTACCCCACGGCCGACTGGACCTGGGACGACGTCAAGTCCGCGGCCAAGAAGCTGACCGACCCGGCCAAGAAGCAGTTCGGCATCCTGGCCCCGATGTGGGACCAGGGCGGCTTCTATCCGACGATGCTCCAGGCGGGCGGCCACGTGCTCTCGCCCGACGGCAAGAAGAGCGGCTTCGACGACCCGGCCTCCATCAAGGGCCTGGAGTTCTGGACCGGCCTGATCAAGGACAAGGTCGCGCCCGTCGCCGAGGTCTACACCGACACCGACCCCATCCAGCTCTTCCAGTCCGGCAAGTACGGCATGTACTACGGCGGCGTCTGGTTCGCCTCCACGTTCTGGTCCAACCCGGAGATCCGCGAGCGCATCGACGTGGCGCCGCTGCCCGCGGGCCCGGCGAAGGAGGCCGTCATCCTGCTCGGCCTGGCCAACGCCGTGTCGGCCAAGAGCGAGCACCCGGCGGAGGCGGCGGCGTTCGCCGAGTTCGTCTCCTCCGAGCAGGCGCAGAAGATCCTCAGTGACAGCGGCGGCGGCGCCCTCTCGCTCCGGCCGGGCACGCAGGACGGCTGGTTCAAGGCGTTCCCGTCCTTCCACCTGAAGGAGACCTACGACGCCTCGATGCCGCACGGCGTGCCGTACCCGGCGACGCTGAACACCGCGCAGTGGCAGGACGTGCAGCAGAGGCTGCTGGCCGACGCCTGGTCGGGCAAGCGGCCGGTCGCCGACGTCGCCAAGGAGATCGCGGCGCAGATGAACGAGATCCTGGCCAAGGAGTAACGGATGCTCTCCAAGCGCGAGTGGGTGTGGGGATACCTCCTCATCGCCCCGATGGCGCTGGGCCTGGGCGTCTTCTACCTGTGGCCCATCGCCCAGACGCTCTATCTCAGCTTCACCGAGTCGGGCGTCTTCGGCGGGCACACCTGGGTGGGGACGGACAACTTCACCGAACTGCTCGGCGACGACCAGATGCGGGGCGCGCTCGGCAACACCCTGCTCTACGCGGTGCTGGTGCTGGCGGGCGTGCCGGTGGCGATCGTCGTGGCGGCGCTGCTGAACGTGCCGGGGCTGCGCGGCATGAGCGTCTACCGGACGCTGTACTTCCTGCCCGTCGTCACCATGCCCGCCGCCGTCGGTTTGACCTGGCGCTACCTGTTCAACGGCGACTTCGGCGCGATCAACCACTTCCTGGGCGGGCTGGGCATCGACGGGCCGTACTGGGTGGGCGATCCGGACTTCGCCATCTACGCGATCGCGATCGTCGGGGTCTGGAGCTCGGTCGGCTACAACGCCGTGCTGTTCCTGGCCGGGCTCCAGGGCATCCCGCGCCAGTACTACGAGGCGGCCTCGATGGACGGCGCGGGGCGGCTGCGGCAGTTCTTCCGCATCACGCTGCCGCTGCTCACGCCGACCACGTTCTTCGTCCTCGTGATCACCATGATCAACGCGTTGCAGGTCTTCGACCTGGTCTATCTCATGATCGACCTGAACAGCCCGGCGTTGAACGGCAGTCGCACGATCGTCTACCTCTTCTTCGAGAAGGGCTTCGTGCAGAACCAGCGGGGGCTGGCCGCGGCCATCGCCGTGGTGCTGCTCGGGCTGATCCTCGTGCTGACCGCCATCCAGTTCAGGCTGCAGAAGAAGTGGGTGCACTATGAGTAGGGCCAGGACGTGGCCGGCTCACGTGATCCTGACGGCGGGCGCGCTGGTGATGATCGCGCCGTTCGTCTGGCAGGTCGTGGTCTCGCTCCAGACGCTGCCCGACTCGCTGCGGGTGCCGCCGAAGTTCACGCCCTCGTGGGAGTGGTCCAACTTCCCCGAGGTCTTCCGCTCGGTGCCGCTGGCCAGGCAGTTCGTCAACACGGTGGTGGTCACCGTCGGCGTCACGGCGGGGCAGCTCCTGCTGTGCTCGATGGCGGCCTTCGCCTTCGCCCGGCTGCGCTTCCCCGGCCGGGGCGCCATCTTCATGGTGTTCCTGGCCATGCTCATGGTGCCGGGCGAGCTGTTCATCATCCCGCGCTACGAGATCATGCAGGGGCTCGGCTGGCTGAACACGTTGCAGGCGCTGATCGCGCCGGGCGTCTTCGGGGCGTTCGGCACGTTCCTGCTGCGGCAGTTCTTCCTCACGCTGCCCAAGGAGCTGGACGAGGCCGCGCGGCTCGACGGCGCCAACCCGTTGCAGATCTACTGGCACATCATGCTGCCGCTGGTGCGGCCGGGGCTGCTGGCGCTGGGGCTGCTGACCGTCATGTGGTCGTGGAGCAGCCTGCTCTGGCCGCTGGTGGTCAACACCGATCCGGAGATGATGACGCTGTCGGCCGGGCTGGCCTCGCTGCGCGGGCAGTTCCAGACGAACTTCCCCATCCTGTTCGCCGGTTCGGTGGTGGCCTCGCTGCCCGTGATCGCGCTGTTCGTGGTCATGCAGCGGCAGCTCATCGCGGGGATCGCGTTCACGGGCTCGAAGGGGTGACGCTCACGCGCCGCCCTTCAGCGAGGCCAGGATCTCCAGGTAGTGCGGGTTGTACATCAGGCCCAGGATGTTGCCCCACGGGTCGATGATGCTCGCGGTGATGAAGCCGGTGCCGCGGTCGTGCGGGGAGTCGTGCTCCTTGGCGCCCAGCGCCACCAGCCTCTCCAGGGCCGCGGGCACGTCGTCCACGTGCCAGTAGACGACGGCCCCGGCCGGCTGTCCGACGGTCTGCGGGGAGGGGGTCCTGGCCAGCTCGCTCCCGGCGTAGGCGCTGTTGACGACGCCGAACTCGTGCTGGTAGTCGCCGATGCGCCACTCCAGGTAGCCGGGCGTGTCCATGTAGGGCGGGATGCCGAACACCTCGGTGTACCAGCTCCTGGTGGCCTCGAAGTCGGGGGAGTAGAAGGTGGCGGTGGTGAGTCCTCGCAGCATGTCCGGTGCCTTTCTCGTGGTGATGTCTCCATTCTTCCCTTCAAAGTGCTCATCAACTGAGCACTTTCCTGGAGAGAATGGCGGACATGCGCGCTGACCGTCTCGTTGCCGCCCTGCTGCTGCTCCAGTCCCGTGGCCGGGTGACCGCCGCCGAGCTGGCCGAGGAGCTGGAGACCTCCGTCGCGACCGCCCGCCGCGACCTGGAGGCGCTGTCCGCGGCGGGCATCCCCGTCTACCCGCAGCCCGGACGCGGCGGCGGCTGGCAGCTCGTCGGCGGCGCCAGGACCGACCTGAGCGGGCTCAACGCCGCCGAGTCGCGCGCGCTCTTCCTGGTCCTCGGCCCGGCCGGCTCGGCGACCCCCGAGCTGACCTCCGCCCTGCGCAAGCTCGTGCGCGCCCTGCCCGCCACCTTCCGCGCCGACGCCGAGGCCGCCGCGCGGGCCGTCGTGTCGGACCCGGCAGGCTGGGGAGAGCGAGGCAAGGAGCCGCCCGCCCTGGTCGAGTCGCTGCAGACCGCCGTGGTGCGCAGGCTCAAGGTACGGCTCGCGTACCCGGGGAAGGACGGGCAGGCGGCCGAACGGCTCGTGGACCCGCTCGGCCTGGTCGACAAGGACGGGATCTGGTACCTCGTCGCGGGCACCCCGGCCGGGCGGCGGACGTACCGCGTCGACCGCGTCGCCGGGGCGGAGGTCACCGAGCTGCCCGCCGAGCGGCCCGACGGTTTCGACCTTCAGCAGGAGTGGGAGCGCGTCGCGGCGGAGATGGAGCGGCGGCGCTCGCTCGTCCACGCCGAGGTGCTGGTCGGCGCCCGGTTCTTCCCGGTGCTGCGGACGCACTTCGGCCGGCACTGCGAGCTTGTCGCCGAGGAGGACGGCGGGCGGGTCCGGGTGCGGGTCGCGGCGCACATGCCGCGCGCGATCGCCGAGCAGCTCGCCGGGTGGGGCGCCATGATCGAGGTGGTCGAGCCGGAGGAGGTGCGCGCCGAGCTGGCGAGGATCGGGCGGGAGCTGGTCCGCCAGTACGAACCGGACATCCGTATCGATTCATCGCCGGGCGTGGACTGAACATGAGCTTGGCTCTACTTTTGCCGTATGTCGATGCTGCGGAAGCTGGCGGTGGCCGCCCTCCTCGCCCTGTTATGCCTGGCCCAGGCGGCCCCGGCGCTCGCCCATGAGGAGCGCCCGGTCACGTTCCCCGACGGCTCGGGCACCGTGCCGGTCTACCGGACCACCGGCCCCGAACTGCTCGTCTGCAAGAGCGACCGGGCCGACTTCGAGCGGCGCGTCGCCTCCTTCCCCGCCGCGCTCAAGGAGCAGAACCTCACCCTGTTCGAACGCTGCCAGAAGGACGGCTTCCGCCACCTCCAGGAGGCCGTCGACCAGGTCAAGGGCCCCGGCTACACCATCAAGATCCTCCCCGGCCTCTACCAGGAGGAGCCCAGCCTGCCCGAGCCCACCGGCGCCTGCGCGAACCTCCAGGCCCGCTGGTCCTCCTTCGGCTACCAGATCCTCTCCTTCGAGCAGCAGAAGCAGTGCCCGCACAACCAGAACCTGGTCGCCATCCTCGGCATCAAGGACCTCCAGATCGAGGGCACCGGCGCGTCCCCGCTCGACGTGGTCGTGGACGCCCAGTACAGGAAGCTGAACGCGATCCGCGCCGACATGACCGACGGCGTCTACTTCCGCAACTTCACCGCCCAGCGGACCACGTTCAACTCGCTCTACATCCTGGCCACCGACGGCTTCGTCATCGACCGCATGCTCACCCGGTGGAACGACGAGTACGGCTTCCTCACCTTCGCCTCCGACCACGGCCTCTACACCGACTGCGAGTCCTACGGCAACGGCGACAGCGGCATCTACCCCGGCAGCGCCTCCGACATCAACGCCGGCCGGGGCCACGACGTGCCCCGCTACGCGATCGAGATCCGCCGCTGCAAGAGCCACCACAACATGGTCGGCTACTCCGGCACCGCTGGGAACTCCGTCTGGGCGCACGACAACGACTTCTACGACAACATGGCCGGCGCCTCGATGGACAGCCTGTTCCCCGACCACCCCGGGCTCCCGCAGAACCACGCGCTGTTCGAGAACAACAGGATCTACGACAACAACGAGAACTACTACCGGCACGTCCGCGACGGCACCTGCGCCAAGCCCGCCGGGCAGCGCGGCTACGAGAGCGGCGTGGTCTGCCCGCAGATCGGCGTCGCGCCCGGCACCGGCATCCTGACGGCGGGCGGCAACCACAACGTCTACCGCGGCAACTGGGTCTACGGGCACGACAGGACCGCGTTCATGCTGCTGTGGGCGCCGGCGTTCCTGCGCGGCGAGGAGGCGCTGGGCAAGCAGGCCGACACCTCGCACGACAACTTCTACGGCGGCAACCGGCTCGGCGTCGCCCCCGACGGCTCGGTCCGGCCCAACGCCACCGACGTCTTCTGGGACGGTCAGGGCAGCCGCAACTGCTGGGACACCCGGGCCGCGACCAGCCCGTACGTGGTGCCGGGCTGCGGCGGCAAGGCCGGCGAGCTCGCCGGGCCCGGCTCGCACCGGGTGGTCGGCGAGCCCGCCAAGCTCGCCCACTCGCTGGTGTGCGCCGAGTACAGCGTGACCGAGCGGCGGCTGCCCGCCGGGTGCGACTGGTTCGGCGCGTCCGGCCTGGCCAGGGTCGAGGTGCAGGTGACGCTCGGCACGTCCGTGCTGCTCGGGCTGCTGGTGGCGCTGCTGTGGTGGCGGCGGCTGCGCGGCGCCGGCAGGCTGGGGACGGTGTCGGCGGCGCTCGCGCTGGCCGGGCTGGCGCTCGACGTCCCCGGCGCCGCCCACGACCACACGCTGCTGCCCGCCGCGGCCCTGCTGCTCCTGGGCGCGGGGCTGACCGGCATGGGGCTCGCCCTGCGGCGCCCGTACCGCTTCTTCGGCGGCGGCACCGTCGTGTTCGGCGTGCTGACGCTGCTCGACGCGGTGGACAAGTCGCTGATGCTGATCCCGTGGCTGCCGCTCAGCCCGGCCTGGCTGCGGGTGCTGTTCGCGATCGTGTGGGTGCTGTGGGCGGTGGTGCGCCTCGCGCCGCGCCCGCCGGGCAGCAGGGCGCCCGAGCCCGTCGCCGCCGAGGCGGCCGCATGACGCGGGTCCCCCTTGGAGTCCTGGCCGTGGCGGCGGCGCTGCTGCTCGGCGGGTGCGGCGAGCCGGTGACCACCCACCACCGGCCCGGCACCGACCACGCGCCCGCCACCGCCTCGGCCGGCACCCCCGGGCCGCCGCACGCCCACGGCGACCACCGCACCCGCGACGTCCCCGCCGCCGAGGCCCCCTCGGTGCGGCTGGAGGTGCGGCCCGACAGCGACTCGGGCTGGAACCTGCGCCTGGTCACCGAGCGGTTCACGTTCACCCCCGACAGCGTCGGCGGGGCCGCGCTGCCCGGCACCGGGCACGCCCACCTCTACCTCGACGGCAAGAAGATCGCCCGGCTGTACGGCCCCTGGCACCACCTGCCGCGCGAGGCCGTGCCGCCGGGCAGCCACACGCTCGCCGCCCGCCTGAGCGCCGACGACCACACGCTCTGGTCGGTGGCCGGCAAGCCGGTGGAGGGCACCGCCACCGTCGAGGGACCCGCCCCGGAGGCGAACACGACCGGCCCCGCGACAGCCACCGGTCCCGCGACAGCCACCGGTCCCGCGCCGGTCACCGTCGCCGTCCGCGTCAGCGGCGGCAAGGTGACGCCGCCACCCGGCCGCGTCGAGGTCGCGAAGGGCGGCCGGGTGCGGCTGGAGGTCACCGGCGACCGGGCCGACACCGTCCACGTGCACGGCTTCGACCTCGAACGCCCCCTCACCCCGGGCGCCCCGCTCGTCCTGGAGTTCACCGCCGACCGCAGCGGCCTGTTCGAGGTGGAGACCCACGACTCCCACCTCGTCCTGACCCAGCTCGTCGTCCGATGAGCGGCATCCTCGCGCACGGCATCGGGTCACGCCACGACCTGCCGATCCCCGCGTTCTACGCGTTCGCGGGGGCGCTGGCCGCGCTCGTCGTGTCGTTCCTCGGGCTGGCCGTGCTCTGGGCCGAGTCGAAGTTCCGCGGCCGGGAGGCCGGCCTGGCGCTGCCGCACGCGCTGCAACGGCTCGCCGACGCCCCCGCCACCCGGACGGCGCTGCGCGCGCTCGGCCTGGCCGGAGCCGCGTTCACGGTGTTCCTGGCCGCGTTCGGGCCCGACGACCCGGAGCGCAACGCGGCGGCCACCCTCGTCTACGTCGTCTTCTGGGTCGGCCTGGTGCCTGCGTCGCTGCTGTTCGGGCCGGTGTGGCGGCTGGTCAACCCGCTGCGCGCCGTCCACGCCGCACTCGCCCGGCTGCCGGGGCGGCGCCGCGACCGGGAGCCGCCCGCGTGGCTCGGCCACTGGCCGGCGGCGGCCGGGCTGCTCGCCTTCACCTGGTTGGAACTCGTCGCCCCCGAGCCCGCCGCCAACGCCTCCATGCTGGCGTTCTTCGGCTGCTACGCCGCCGTGCACCTGACCGGGTCCCTCGTGTACGGGCCGCGCTGGTTCGACCGGGCCGACGCGTTCGAGGCGTACTCGGCGCTGATCGGACGGCTGGCCCCGCTCGGCCGCCGCGCCGACGGCAGGATCGTGCTGCGCAACCCGTTCCACGGCCTGGACGCGGTGACGCCCGTCCCCGGGCTGGTGGCGCTGGTGTGCGTCATGCTCGCCTCCACCGCCTACGACGGCTTCTCCGACGCCCCCGTGTGGGTGGACACCCTGCAGAGCGCCGCCGCCGGCCCGACCGCCACCGGCACGCTCGGCCTGCTCGCCGCCGTCGCCGGGGTCGCCCTGCTGTACGGCGCGTGCATCGGCGTCGCCGGCCTGATCGGCGGCTCCCGGCGGCCCGGCGGCGGCCACCTGCGGGCCTTCGCCCACTCGCTGGTGCCCATCGCCGTCGGCTACCTCGTCGCCCACTACTTCTCGCTGCTGGTCATCGAGGGGCAGCGGGCGTTCATCCTCGCGTCGGACCCGCTGGACACCGGCCTCGACCTGCTCGGCACCGCCTCGCGCACCGTGGACGAGGCGGTGGTCGCGCCGGGCACGATCGCCACCGTGCAGGTCGTGTCCATCGTCGCCGGGCACGTGCTCGGCGTGATCGCCGCCCACGACCGCTCGGTACGGCTGTTCGCCCCCGCCAAGGCCGTCGCCGGGCAGATCCCGCTGTTCATTCTCATGGTCTGCTACACGCTCGGCGGGCTCACCCTCCTCCTGGCCGCGTAGTGACCTTTCCGCCGGTGACCGGATGGAGATGGTCATGAGCCGGTGAAGCTCCGTACTGGCGTGCGCGGTCCGGGGGCGGCCGAGGGAAGGCCACGCTTATGGCAGATGTGCAAATCGCGTGCGTCGGCGGGGGACCGGCCGGCCTGTACTTCTCGATCCTGATGAAGCAGGTCGCCCCGGCGTACGACATCACCGTCTATGAACGGAATCCCGCCGGATCCACGTACGGCTGGGGAGTGACCTTCTGGGGCGAGCTCCTCGACGACCTGCTCAGCGCCGACCCCGAGTCGGCGGAGGCGATCAGGAAGAGCTCGTACCGCTGGGACAGCTGGATCATGAACGTCCACGACCGCGCCAGCGTGGGCGGCGAGAACTGGGACGAGGGCTTCGGCATCGGCCGCCGCGAACTGCTCGGCATCCTCGCCGACCGGGCCCGCTCGCTCGGCGTCCGCGTCGAGTACGAGCGCGAGATCACCGGGGAGGACGACGTGGCCGGGGCGGACCTGATCGTCGCCGGCGACGGCGCGGGCAGCGCGCTGCGCGAACGCCATGCCGAACACTTCGGTACCAAGGTGACGACCGGCCGCAACCCGTACGTGTGGCTGGGCACGACGAAGCTGTTCGACGGCTTCACCATCGCCTTCACCGAGACCGAGCACGGCTGGATTTGGTGCTACGGCTACGGTTACGGCGAGAACCGCAGCACCTGCGTCATCGAGTGCTACCCGCAGACCTGGCAGGCGCTCGGCCTGGACCGGGCGAACGAGCCCGAGATGCTGGTGCTGCTGGAGAAGCTGTTCGCCGACATCCTCGACGGGAACCCGCTGATCGGCGGCGCGGGCGCGCGCTGGCAGCGCTTCCGCACCGTGACCAACCGGACCTGGCACCGCGGCAACCTCGTCCTGCTCGGCGACGCCGCCCACACCACGCACTACTCCGTCGGCGCCGGCACCGCGCTCGCCCTGGAGGACGCCACCTACCTGGTCGAGGCGCTGGTCGAGGAGAAGAGCCTGGAGCCCGCCCTGGCTCGCTACGGGCGCGACCGCCGGGGCGCGCTCCGGCTCACCCAGCGCGACGCCCGCTACAGCGCCCAGTGGTACGAGAACCTGACCCGCTACATCGGCCTGCCGCCGGAGCAACTGCACGCGCTGCGCAGCCGGCGGCACTCGCGGCTGCTCCCGCACGTGCCGCCCCGGCTCTACTACCAGGGCGTCAGCCTCGGCTCCAAGGCCGCCCGGCTGCTGCCCGGCCGCCGGTCCGCCACGTAGGAGAAATCTCCGGAAGCCGTGTCGATCCCGGCGCCGCCCGGTCGACGCACAGGCGAGAGGACAGAACGCGACGCACGAAGGAGACCTTATGAGCACCGTGGTGATGCACAACGTGGTGTCGGTCGACGGCTTCATCGCCGACCTGGACGACCAGGTCGGCCCGCTGTTCGAGTGGTACGGCAACGGCGACGCCGAGCTCGCCGAAGGCAGCCCGATCAGGGTGTCGCAGGCGTCGGCCGACTACGTCCGCCCGATCTGGGCGGGCATGGGGGCGATGGTGATCGGGCGGCACCTGTTCGACATGACCAACGGCTGGGACGGCTCGCCGCCGGCGGCCGAGCACGTCGTCGTGGTGTCGCACCGGCCCAAGCCCGAAGGCTGGCACCCCGAGGCGTCCTACCACTTCGTCGGCGACGTGGCCGAAGCGGTCGCCAAGGCCAAGGAGCTCGCCGGGGAGCGCACCGTCGCCGTCGCGGCGGGCGACGTCGGCGGGCAGGCGTTCGCGCTCGGCCTGGTGGACGAGGTGGCGATGGACGTCGTGCCCGTCGTCTTCGGCTCCGGCAAGCGCTACTTCGGCTCCGTCGACGCCCAGCACCTGCTGGAGGACCCGCACGTGGTCGTCCGGGGGGATCGGGTGCTGCACCTGCTCTACAAGGTCCGCCGCTAGGCCAGCTCGACGTGGTCGAGCTCGGCCCACCGGCTGTGGTGCCGGAAGCGCAGCGTGTTCCAGCCCTGGACCAGCGTGACCGTGGCCGGGACCTCCTTCCACCGGTCCCAGCCGTGGTCGGGATAGTCCAGTACGAACGCGGACGAACCATTCACGGTCACGGTGTGCTGCGCATGACCGTACCCCGCCGCGTACGTGACATACGCGGTGTAGGTCCCGGCCGCCGGCGCGAACACGCGCAGGTCCACCCAGCTGTCGTCATGGTCCAGCCCGGCCACGACGGCGCCCTGCGAAGCCCCGGCCGCGCCCGAGCGGACCCTCGCGTGGTGGATCGTGCCCCGCTCGGCCTCGTACCGGACCCTGCTGCCCCGCACCACCGGGTATCCGTCGGCCCAGCCCAGGCTCGCCGCGTACATCCAGCGGGCCGTGCCCGCCCAGCCGTGGAAGAAGAGGCGGTCGCCGAGCACGTCCGCGCCGCCCGGCCCGCGCACCGCCCCGCCGAGCGTGCGGGTCGTCATCAACGGCCGGTACGCCTTGGTGAACGGCCCCGCCAGCGTCGGCGCCACGGCGTAACCCGTGAAGTAGCGGTCGTCGCCGTACGGGCCGCCCGAGTAGAACAGCACGTACCGTTCGGGACGCCTGACCAGGACCGGCGCCTCGATCACGCCGTGCTCCTCCGGCGCGTCGTTGCGGATGAGCTCGCGGCGCGGGCCGGTGAACGTGACGCCGTCGTCGAGCACCCGCTGGAGCCATACGATCGCCGGCTTGCGGACCGCGTTGCCGTCGTTCTTGTAGAGCAGGTAGCGCCTGCCGTCGGCGTCGGTGAAACTCGCCGGATCGATCGCGCCGCCCTCGCTCGGGTCGCACACCAGCGGGCCGTCACCCAGCGGACGGAACGGGCCGAGCGGGCCGTCCCCGAGCGCCGCGCCGATGCAGCGACGGCCCGCGGCGGCGCCGGGCGCGGTGAAGTACATGAGATAGCGGCCGTCCGGGCGGCGCGACACGTCGGGCGCCCACAGGCCGCAGTCGGCGCCGCCCCCGCAGGCCACCGCCCAGGACGGGCGGACGGGCAGCGCGTCGCCGCGCACCGTCCACGGGCCGTCCGCCGCCGGCGCCGTGGCGAAGGGGATGTTCCCCGCGCCGCTGCTCGTGGAGTAGGCGTGGAACGTCCCGCCCGCCTCGATCACGTCCGGGTCCGGGAAGTCCGTGGAGATCACGGCCACCGGAGGCACGGTGGCCGCCGGGGCGGCGACCGTCAGGGGCAGCGCCGCTGCCAGCAGGGCACGCAGGAGGCTCATTCGACAGTCCAGTCCTCGGGTCGGGGCGGGTAGGCGAACGTCTGCGTGTCGGCCCAGTCCTCGCCGACCGTGCCGTAGTCGTGCGCGGCCTCGCTGGAGGCGTGCGACTCGCCGACGTCCACCGTGTCGGCCGTCTCCCACGCGCCGTCCAGCCGCTGCTCCACGACGTACAGGAACTCGTTGAAGCCGGAGGAGGAGAGCGACGTGTTGACCACCGTCAGCTTGCGCCGCCCGGCCGTCAGCTCCGGTGGCAGCTCGACGATCTGGTTGCGCCACTTGTAGACGTCGTCGCCCATGAGCGGGCGCCACTCGCCGGCGGGCAGGCCGTTCACCGTGATGGAGGCGTGCTGCAGGGCCACGCCCACGTCCAGGCGGCGGATCAGGCGGACGCCGGTGTTGCGCGGCTCCACCGTCACCGTGAACCGGCTCCGGCCGCCCCGGGGGAACGCGCGGCCGTCGTCGCTCACGATGTGACCGGGCACCAGGGTGCGCCGGGACAGCGTGTCCGGCGTGCCACCCCACGGCCCCGCCGTCAACGCGACGCTCACCCCCACCCCCGCCACCACCGTCAACCCGGCGGCCACCAACACCACCCCCCGCCGCCTCCCTGCCCTCCGCCCTACTTCCAGAGAGACCGGTCGGGAGGATGCGGCCCCGGGGTGCGCGGCGCCGGTGGGTGCGGCCCCGGACGGCCCGGCCCCGGACGGCGCGGTGCCGGAGGGCCAGGCTCCGGTGCCGGAGGGCGCGGTGCCGGTGGGCCAGGCAGTGGATGGGCCCGCGCCCGATGCGGCGGTCCTAGGGGGCTCGGGTCCGGAATTTCCGGCCTCAGGCGTCCGTGCCCCTGAGGGCCAGGTCCCGGAGGGGGCAGTTCCGGACGGGGTGGCGGGTGGGTCGGCGCCAGGGGCTGGGGGGCCGGTGGGCTGGGGGGTCGGGGGGTGGGTGAGGGGGAGGCGGTTGAGGCGGACGCGTTCCCAGGCGCGTTCCCAGGCGGGGATGTGCGGTTCGGGCACCCGGCAGGCTCGCAGGAACGCCACCATCACCGCCTTCTTGGGGAAGCGCCGGCCCGCGAGCATGTCGGCGCAGGTGGCGCGCGGCAGCCGCGCCCCGCCCGCCCGGTCGGCCCGCGCCTGCAGCTCCCGCAGCGACACGTCGGCCCGGGCGAACTGCTCGGCCAGCGCCTTCACCAGGCTCTCGTGGCAGTTCACCCGCTCCAGCGCGGGCCCGGGAGCCTGCGTGAGGTCTTCGCTCATCGCATCCCCTCCTCCTCTTGACGGTCCGTGTGACGTCCAGTGTATGAACCGTGACCGAGAGTGTCCGACGAATGGTCGCCGGCCGTCCGGGTCCGGACGGCTTCGTCCGACGCCCTGTTGGACACGCGGGCGGCCCGGCTTGTCTGGGTGGCGGGGCGCGAACCGGCAGGCGGTGCGCGCATCGGCACGAAGGAGGGACGTCGCATGACGCTCATGAGCGATGAGGACAGGAAGACGGCGCTGCGGGAGCATCCGGCGGTGGCCGAGGTGCTGGCGCAGTTCGGGGACGGCGCGGACGCCGTGCTGGACGAGCTGGCGGCGGGGCTGAACGCCGAGCAGATCCAGGCGATCCCGCAGTCGCCGGCGATGCCGCCGGACGCCTCGGCGGTGGACGGCTTCAGGTGCTGGCGGGCCGGCGCCGTCTATGCCGTCTATCAGCTGTTCGGCATGGCGGTGTGCACGATCGTCGGAGGCTACACGGGCGGGCTGGCCGCCATCGCGTGCCGGATGATCAAGGCCGCTGCGGGCAAGGCGATCGACTGGAACAGCCTCTGCTAGATCCTCGCCGGGCCGGCCTCCGGGAGTCTCCGGAGGCCGGCCCGGCGGGCGTGGGCGCGGTCAGTAGCCGGTGCGGCGTGGGGCGGCGGACTGGCGGCGGGGGAGCGGGGGGCGAGGGGCGGGCTTGAGGTCGCGGGCCGGGTGCCCGTGCCGGTGCGGCGTGCGGGCCCGGTCGCCGGTCCGGTCGCCGGTGATGGAGTCGGGGAGGCGGATGTGCATGCGTGCTCCTCTCTAGGCTCGGGTGAGCCAGGTGACCTGGGCGCCGTTGTCGAAGGACTTGCGCTGTGCGGGCGTGAACAGGGTGGGCCGGAACGCGCCGGAGAACATCGGGATGCCCGCGCCCGCCACCACGGGATAGCTCTTGAGGATGATCTCGTCGATCTCCGGGAGCAGGGCGGCGGCGAGCTTGCCGCCGCCGCACAGGTAGATGTCCATGCCGGTGTCCTCGGCCTTGAGTCGCTTGACGAGCTCGACGGGGTCGCCGGTCTCCACCGTGACCGTCGGGTCGTCGATCTTCAGTGTGCTGGAGGCCACGTACTGGCGCAGGTGGGAGTAGGGGCTGGTGGTGGGGACCTCCAGCGCGGGCTCGTACGTGCCGCGGCCCATCACGAGCGTGTCGAACACCTGGTTGGGCGCGTTCTCCAGCCCGACGAGCTTGCGGACGTGGGTGGGCAGCGTCTCCGGGTAGCGCTCGTTGATCCAGGCGATCATCTGGTCGGAGACGGGATAGAAGTCGAACTCGGCGCCGGGGCCGGCGATGTAGCCGTCAAGGGAGACGCCGATGTAGTAGACAAGCTTTCGCATACCGCTCAACTCCGGATGTAGTACTATGCTTGAAGTGGTTTCAACGTAGTACTACAACTGGAGTGGTGTCAAGTGCGCACGAATCCCGAACGCCGGCTGGCTCTGATCGACGCGGCCATCGAGGTGCTGGCCAGGGAGGGCGCAAGAGGGCTGACGTTCCGGGCCGTCGACGCCGAGGCCGGGGTGCCCGTCGGCACCGCCTCCAACTACTTCCCCACCCGCGACGACCTGTTCACCCAGGTCGGCGGCCGGATCTACGAGCGCCTGCTGCCCGACGCGGCGACCGTCGCCCGGGCCCAGGAGGGCGTGCAGGACCAGGCCCGCTACGCCGCGCTCATGCACGAGCTGGTGGACCGGATCTCCGCCTTCAACACCGGCTACCTGGCCCTGCTGGAGCTGCGGCTGGAGTCGACCCGGCGTCCCGAGCTGCGCGCCGTGCTGACCGAGCGCATCCGCCAGGACATCGACGCCAACGTCGCCTACCACGCCGCCTCCGGACTGCCCGGCGACCCGACCTCGGTGCTGCTGCTCTACCTGGCGCTCAACTGGCTCATCGTGGAGAAGCTGACCCTGCCGGACATCTTCACCGACGAGCAGGTCCACGACCTGATCGACGCCGCCGTGCGGAGATCGCTGCACCCCTGAGCCGGAACGGTCCATGTGCGAGCCGCGCCGAACGGTGTGAGCATCGGAGGATGAGCGAGCCCGAGGTCAGGCCGAACGAGACGACCGTGCCGCTGATGCCGTGCGCGTCGATGGAGGACACCCTGGCGTTCTACGAGACGCTGGGGTTCAGGGCGGTCTACAAGCAGAGCAAGCCGTACGTGTACCTGGCGCTGGAGTGGAGCGGGTTCCAGCTGCGCTTCGGACCGGCGCCCCGGGGGCTGGACCCGGCCCGGGAGGAGTCCGCCCACTGCCTGGTCCTGGTCGACGAGGTGGCGCCCTACCACGCGGCGTTCGCGGCGGCGATGCGCCGGGCGTACGGGAAGGTGCTGGACAGCGGACTGCCGAGGATCACCCGCTACCGGCCGGGCGCGTCCCGGTTCACGCTGGTCGACCCGTCCGGCAACGTGATCACCTTCGTCCGGCGTGACGAGCCGGACGAGCTGGAGTACGGCGGCTCGAAGAAGCTGACCGGCCTGGCCAAGGTGATCGACAACGCGCGGATCCTGCGCGAGTTCAAGAACGACGACCTTCAGGCGTACCGGGCGCTCAAGTCCGGGATGCGCAGGCACGGCGCGGGCGCCGCCGCGGCCGAGCGGGCCGTCGCCCTCGGGAACCTCGCCGACCTGGCCACGGCGCTCGGGGAGCCCGCCGAGCCGTGGATCGCCGAGCTGCGCGGCCTGACGCTCACCGAGGACGACCGGCGGCGCGTCGAGGCGGAGCTCGGGCATCTGGCCGCGCTCCCCGCCTGGCTGCCGTGAGCCGCGCGGCTCGTCAGCGGGCCCGCCGGACGAGCAGGCCGATCAGGTAGCAGCCGCCGATCACCGTCGTCACCACGCCCACGGGCAGCGCGACCGGCGCCAGCAGGAGTTGCGCGGCCAGGTCGGCGGCCAGCAGGAGCACCGCCCCGGCCAGCGCCGCCGGGGCGAGCGCCACCCCGGCGACGCCCGTCAGCAGCCGCCCGATCTGCGGCGCGGCCAGCGCGATGAACACGATCGGCCCCGCCACCGCCGTCACCGTGGCCGTGCAGCCGACACCCGCCAGGACGAGCAGCAGCCGCAGCCGGTTCAGCCGCACGCCGGAGGCGACCGCGAGGTCGTCGCCGAGCGCCGCCTGCCGCAGGCCGGGGGAGAGCACGGCCAGCAGCCCGGCCAGCGCGGCGACGACGGCGAACGGCAGGGCCAGCTCGTCCCAGTCGACACCGTTGAGCGATCCCGCGCTCCAGCCGGTCGCGGCCATGGCGATCTCCAGCTCGGCGCGCAGCACGATCCACGCGTTGAGCGCGGTCAGCATCGCGTTCACGGCGATGCCGACGACGACCAGGCGCATGCCGCTCAGGCCGGACCTGAGCGACAGCGCGTACACGGCAGCGGCGGCGGCCAGGCCACCGGCGATCGAACCGGCCGCGAGCTGCGCGGACGTGCCGCCCAGCACGGTGATGGCGAACAGCGCCCCGGTGTAGGAGCCCGCGTCGAGGCCGACGACGTCGGGGCTGCCCAGCGCGTTGCGGGTGAGGTTCTGGAAGACCGCGCCCGCCAGGCCGAGCGCCGCGCCGAACACCAGCGCGGCGGCCACCCGGGGCAGCCGCCACTCGCGCACCACCACGACCTCGTCGCCGTGCCCGGCCAGCGCCGCCAGCACCTCCGCCGGCGGCGTCCACGACCCGCCGGCGGACAGCCCCAGCAGCCCGAGCCCGAACGCCGCGAGCACCAGCGCCAGCGACACCGCGAGCGTCCTGCGCCCGGCCCTGACCGAGTACGGGCCCGCGCGCAGCACCAGGTGGGCGCCCGCACGCCGCGCCGGGGCCGCCGGGGAGCCGGTCATGCCGGCACCGCCCCGC
Source organism: Nonomuraea sp. NPDC003214 (assembly GCF_053590035.1). Classification (NCBI taxonomy): domain Bacteria; kingdom Bacillati; phylum Actinomycetota; class Actinomycetes; order Streptosporangiales; family Streptosporangiaceae; genus Nonomuraea; species Nonomuraea sp. NPDC003214. Next base: position 719,319 of record NZ_JBSFSX010000002.1, read on the forward strand.
GCCGCCGTACCGCCCAGATGAGCACCGGCGCGCCCGCGAACGCCGTCACCACGGCCACGGGCACCTCGCCGGTCGGCAGCAGCACGCGCGCCCCGATGTCCGAGGCGAGCAGCAGCACCGGCCCGAGCACCATCGTGTACGCCATCAGCCACGGGATCGACGCGCCCGCCGGCCGCCTGGCCAGGTGCGGCACCATCAGCCCGAGGAACGCGATCGGCCCGGCGGCGGCGGTGGCGGCCCCGGCCAGCAAGGTCACGAGCACCAGCACCGTCACGCGGGTGCGCAGCACGTGCCCGCCGAGCGCCCGGGCGACCTCCTCGCCCATCATGAGCGCGTTCAGCGGCCTGGTGACCAGGACGGCGCACACCAGCGCGACGGCGATGGCCCCGGCGGGCAGGGCGAGCGGGAGCTGCTCCTGCCCGGCCAGCGACCCCACGGACCAGAACCTGAACCGGTCGAACACGTCGGGGAACATGAGCCGCAGCCCGAGCGAGACGCCGGAGAGCACGGCGCTGAGCGCCACCCCGGTGAGCACCAGGCGCAGCGGCGCGGCCGAGCCGAGCGCGTACACGAGCAGGGCGGCGAGCGCGGCGCCGAGCGAGGCGAGCGCGAGCTGCGCCGCCTGCCCGGACGCCAGGCCCAGCACGCCGCCGACGTTGATCGCGAACCCGGCTCCCGCCGTCACGCCCAGGATGCCCGGCTCGGCGAGCGGGTTGCGCGTCAGCGTCTGGACCAGCGTGCCGGCGGTGCCGAGGGCCGCGCCGACGCAGACGCCCAGGACGGTGCGCGGCACCCGCACCTCGTTCACGATCAGGTACGCGTCGCCGCCGCCGGAGCCGGTGAGCGCCCGCCACACGTCGGCCGGGGTGAGCGCCTGCGCGCCGACGCAGAGGCTGGCGACCGCCACGGCGAGCAGCAGCAGCACCGACGCGGCGAGGACGACCGGGCGGTACTCAGTCTTCAAGCCCGGCGACTCCGCGCTTCCAGTAGCCGGTGAACAGCGCGTCCAGCCGGCCCTCGCTCCACGGGCGCAGCGGCTTGAGGTCGCCCGTCTCCCCGGCGGCGAACAGGAACGCGGGGACGTCCGGCAGCTTCAGCCCCTGGACGGTCTCGGCCAGCGCCGAGCGCCCGTGCTCGCGGACGAGCCGGACGACCTCCACGCCGGCCCGCTCGGCGAGCGGGTAGCCGTGCTCGGCGGCGTCGTCGGTCTCGATCACCAGGTGGGCGGAGACGTCCGGCGGCGACTCCTCCAGCCAGCGGGCCGCCGCCGGCAGCGCGGTCGCGTCGACGGCGAACACGTAGTGGCCGTAGGTGTGCGGGAACGTCTTGGCCCCCGGCGGCCCGGCGACCGTCACCGGGTCGCCGACCGCGACGGAGGCCGCCCATCCGCTCGCCAGGCCGCCGTCGTGCAGCACGATGTCCAGGTCCAGCTCGCGGGCCGCCGCGTCGTGGCGCCGCACGGTGTACTTGCGCGTCGGCGGCATCGGCCGGGGCCAGTCGAGCATCAGCCTGTCGTTGGGCACCGGGACGCGGTGGGCGCCGTCGGGGTCAGGGAAGACGATCCTGACGTGGTCGTCGGCCTGGTAGGTGTGGAAGCCGTCCAGCTCCGGCCCCTTGAGGGTGAGCCGGAGCATGCGCGGCGTCACCAGCTCGCGGGCGGCCACCTGGACGGTGCGCACGCCGATCGGGTACGGGACGCGGATGAGGCCGGTTCCGGCGGCGTGGTGGGCGGCGACCTTGGGCCCGGGGTCGCGGCGGTCGGCGCTCATGACGCCGCCAGCGGCGCGAGCGCCTGGTCGACGGCGTCCAGCGTCATCAGCGCCGAGTCGTACGTGGCCGCCTCGGTGTAGCGGATCGGGAACGCCTTCCCGGCCTTGACCGCCGGGAGGTTCTTCCACAGCGGGGAGTCGAGCACGTACTTCACCGACTCGTTCGGCGTGCCGTCGGGCCGCACCGAGTACGTGATCGCGTCGGCCTCGCCGAGACTGGCCGGCAGCTCCTCGATCGACGGGTACTCCGACACGTCGCTGCTCCCTCCGCCCTTCTTCTTGACCTGTCCGTAGTAGGTGACGCCGACGTCCTGGGCGATGTTGGTGCCCCAGGAGCCGGCGAACTCGCGCTGGAACGTCCCCTTCGCGGCCTCCCCGTACGAGCCGACGTGGCCGAACTTCACGCCCGCCAGCGCCTCCCGGTACTTGGCGGCCAGTTCGGCGGCCTTCTTCTCGTAGGCGGCCTTGGCCTGGCCGAAGTTCGCGGCGCGGCCGGCGGCGTCGGACTGCCGCTGCGACAGCTCGCGCCACGCGGACGGGACGGTCGGGCCGATGGCGACGACGGGGGCGATGGACTCGAGCCGGTCCATGTCCACGTCGGCCAGCACCGGGGCGGGGACGCCGATGACGATGAGGTCCGGCTTGACCTTGGCGATGGCCTCGTAGTTGGTCTCGGCCGCGGTCTCGCCGGCGATCTTCTCCAGCCGGTCGTAGGTGGCCCGGTCCTCCTGCGACATCAGCGGCAGGCCGCGATTCCACAGGGAGATGCCGACGAGCGCGGCGTCGGCCTCGATGAGCGCGGGCACGGCGTACCCGGTGGCGACGACCCGCTGGGGGTCGGCGGGGATGGTGACCTGGCCGTTGTCGGCGGCGAACACGCGGGTCGCGGCGGCGGCGGCCGGCTGCTCTCCGGACGGGGCCGAGCCGCACCCGGCGACCAGGGCGAGCGCGAGAAGCGGGACTCCGGCGGCACGCCGGAGCTGGGCAGAGTGCATCAGAAGGGGTCCTTCACCAGGGATGAGACGTAGTTAGGTTACCCTTACCAAAGTTGCTTCTGATGTCGCTGGGAGGCCATCCGATGTCGCTGGGACGCCACTCCGTGACGGTCACCGACCCCGTCGGGACCGACCCGCTGCGCTGCGAAGAGTTCGGCTACGGGCTCGGCCGCCTCGACGGCGTCCTCGTGCTCAAGTACCGCTCGGCGGCCGTGCTGGAGTTCGCCGAGAGCCGCCAGGACTTCCTGCACCAGCTCTACTGGTCGCCCGACGGCATGCTGGCCACCAGGCACGGCGCGCGCACCCAGTTCGTCGGCCACCGGGAGGCGTTCTGGGCGCACCGGGCCGTCACCCACGAGGTGCGCGCGGCCGACCGGCAGACCGTCTACCGGATCTGCCTGCGCGAGGTGCCCCCGGCGCTCGCCGGGCTGCGCGCCGGGGCCGTCTCCGTCGGGCGGGAGGCCGCCCGGCTCATCGAGGCCATCGCCAGGCCCGGCCTCGACGAGGCCGAGGGGCTGGCCGCCCGCGACGTCATCATGGCCGGGCTGGGCACGAGCACCGCCGAGTTCGTCGGCCACCACGCCACCGGCACCGGCTTCGCGATGACGGTCGCGCGGGCGCTCTCGCACGACCCGGGCGACGCCGCCCGCCTGGAGGAGTGGGCCGAACGGCTGCACGTCAGCGTCAAGACGCTGCAGCGCGACTTCGAGCGCGAGTTCGGCATGCCGTACTCGCGGGTGCGCACCAAGCTGCGGCTCAGCACGTCGCGGGTGCTGCTGGAGACGCAGCCGGTGGCCGAGGTGGCGCGGCGGGTCGGCTACTCCAGCCCGTCGGCGTTCATCAGCGCCTTCACCAAGGAGTACGGCTGCACCCCGGGCCGCTACGCCGCGACGTGACGGCCATCCGGCGTTCACCGGCACGTCACGGGCGCTGCCTACGCTGAGCCCTCATGCGGAAGATGGCCCCGGCCCTGGCCGCGGCAGCGCTGCTGTGCGGTTGCGCCACCGGCCTCGACGGCGCCCCGTCGATCCTGGACAAGGACGAGCTGGTCGTCGCCGTGAAGTCGGACCAGCCCGGCCTGGCCGTGCGCACCCCGGGCGGCGCGTTCGAGGGCTTCGACGTCGACGTGGCCGCCTACGTGGCCGCCCGCCTGGGCAAGCAGGTCTCCTTCGTCGAGACCACCTCGGAGGGCCGCGAGGCCAAGCTGCGCGACGGCGTGGCCGACATGGTGGTGGCCACCTACTCCATCAGCCCCGAACGCAAGGCCCAGGTGACGTTCGCCGGGCCGTACTACGTCTCCCACCAGGACATCCTGGTCCGGGCCGGATACCGGCGGATCCGCGGCGTGCGCGACCTCGAAGGGCGCAGGCTGTGCGAGGCGCAGGGCTCGATCTCCACCTCGCGCATCGTGGACGGCCGCCGGATCGCCGCCGAGCTGGTCCCGGCCAGGACCTACGGCGAGTGCGTCGACCTGCTCAGGGCGGGCGCCGTGGAGGCGGTCTCCACCGGCGACCTGATCCTCGCCGGGTTCGCCGCCCGCGAGCGCGGCGCGTTCGCCATCGTGAACGCGCCCTTCACCGACGAGAGGTACGGCATCGCGCTGCCGCTCGGGGACGTGGCGGCGTGCGAGCAGGTCAACCGCGCGATCACGGACATGTACCAGGACGGCACGGCGGCCCGGCTGCTGGAGAAGTGGTTCGGCGGCAGCGGGCTGCGGCTGACGCCGTACGTGCCGGAGTTCGAGGGCTGCGTGGACTGACCCTGTCACAAAACGCCCCGCTATTCAGTCGTATGTCTGGAACGGTGTCGGGCGGAAGGGAACAGCCATGTACGCGCCAGAGAAGCGGATCGCCACCTCGGTCCTGGTCATCGGCACGGGCGGGGCCGGCCTGCGGGCCGCCATCGAGCTCGCCGAACGCGGGGTCGGCGTCCTGGCCGTCGGCAAGCGGCCCAAGGCGGACGCGCACACCTCGCTCGCGGCCGGCGGCATCAACGCGGCACTGGCCACGATGGACCCCGACGACACCTGGGAGCAGCACGCCGCCGACACCCTCAAGGAGAGCTACCTGCTCGCCAACCCCGAGACCGTGCGCATCGTCACAGAAGGCGCCGCCCGCGGCATCGAGGACCTGCAGCGTTACGGCATGCCGTTCGCCCGCGAGGCCGACGGCCGCATCTCCCAGCGCTTCTTCGGCGCCCACACCTACCGCCGCACCGCCTACGCCGGCGACTACACCGGCCTGGAGATCCAGCGCACGCTGATCGACCGCGCGGCCCGCCTCGACGTGCCCGTCCTCGACACCGTGTACGTGACCCGCATCCTGGTCCGCGACAACGCGGTCTTCGGCGCGTACGGGTTCGACCTGACCGACGGCAGCCGCTACGTCATCCACGCCGACGCGGTGATCCTGGCGGCCGGCGGCCACACCCGGATCTGGCGGCGCACCTCCTCCAGGCGCGACGAGAACACCGGCGACTCCTTCCGCCTCGCCGTGCTCGCCGGGGGCCGCATCCGCGATCCCGAGCTGGTGCAGTTCCACCCCTCCGGGCTCCTCCACCCGGAGAACGCGGCCGGCACGCTGGTGTCGGAGGCGGCGCGCGGCGAGGGCGGGATGCTGCGCAACGGGCTCGGCGAGCGGTTCATGGCCCGCTACGACGCCGAGCGGATGGAGCTGTCGACCCGCGACCGCGTCGCCCTCGCCGCCTATACCGAGATCAAGCAGGGGCGCGGCACCCCGGACGGCGGCGTCTGGCTCGACGTGTCGCACCTGCCCCGGCAGACGATCATGACGAAGCTGCCGCGCGTCTACCAGACGCTGATGGAGCTGCAGATGCTCGACATCACCAAGCAGCCGATCGAGGTCGCGCCGACCGCGCACTACTCCATGGGCGGCGTCTGGGTGCGGCCCGAGGACCACGGCACCGGCGTGGACGGCCTGTACGCGATCGGCGAGGCGGCCAGCGGCCTGCACGGGGCCAACCGCCTCGGCGGCAACTCCCTCATCGAGCTGCTCGTCTTCGGCCGCATCGTCGGGCAGGCGGCGGCCGAGTATTCTGCCGCCCTCGACGTCCAGCGCCGCTCGGCCGACGCGGTCGGCGAGGCGCGGGCCGAGGCCGACGGGCTGCTCGCCGCCGACGGACCGGAGAACGTCCGTGCGCTGCAACGCGAGCTGCGCGACATCATGACCGAGCACGCCGGCGTCGTGCGTGACGAGGCCGGGCTGCTCAAGGGGCTCGACGCGCTCGCCGCCGTCGAGGCGCGCATCGAGGACGTCGGCGTGCACCCGGACATCGCCGGGTTCCAGGACCTGGCGCACGCCTTCGACCTGAAGTCCGCGGCGCTCGCCGCCCGCGCCACGATGGAGGCCGCGCTGGAGCGGCGCGAGACCCGGGGCTGCCACAACCGCTCCGACCACCCCGAGCTGGACCCCGCCCTCCAGGTCAACCTCGTGTGGTCCGGGCCCGGCTCGATCGAGCGGGAGCCGATCCCGCCGATCCCCGCCGGGATCGTGGCGCTCATGCGCGAGGTCTCCACCGACGGCAAGCTCGTCGAGTAGCCGCCCGGGTTCCGCTCCCGCCGTTCGATGGGTAGATGCAGGCCGGGGCCGAAGAGTCGGCAGGGCGGCAGGGAAGGGAACACCATGAAGATCGTCGTAGTGGGCGGAACCGGCCTCATCGGGTCGAAGCTGGTCACGATGCTGGCCGAGCAGGGCCACGAGGCGGTGGCGGCGTCGCCGGGCACCGGCGTGAACACCCTCACCGGCGAAGGGGTCGCCGAGGCGCTGGCGGGCGCCTCGGTGGTCGTCGACGTGTCCAACTCCCCGTCGTTCGAGGAGGACGCCGTACGGGAGTTCTTCGAGACGTCCACCCGCACCCTGCTCGCCGCCGAGGCCGAGGCCGGAGTCGGTCACCATGTCGCGCTGTCGGTCGTGGGCACCGGCCGGCCGCCCGGCAACCCGTACTTCCGGGCGAAGATCGTCCAGGAGCGGCTCATCGAGGAGGGGACGGTCCCGTACTCGCTCGTGCACGCCACCCAGTTCTACGAGTTCGTCCGCAGGATCGCCGACGACGCCGCCGACGGCGGCAAGGTGCGGATGGCGCCCGTGCTCTTCCAGCCGATCGCCGGCGACGACGTCGCGCGGATCCTCGCCCGCGTCGCGGCCGGCGCGCCGCTGAACGGCCGGGTCGAGATCGCCGGGCCCGAGCGGTACCGGATGGACGCGTTCTTCCGCGACGCGCTGGCCTCCTGGGACGACCCGCGCGAGGTCGTCACCGACCCGCACGCGCACTACTTCGGCGCCGAGCTGGGGGAGCGGTCGCTGGTGCCGGAGGACGGCGCCACCCTCGGCGCCGTCCGCTACGGCGACTGGCCCGGCAGGTGAACGCGCCCGCGCGGGCGGCGGCCGGCCGGCCCCTCGACGGCGACCGGCTCGCGGCCGTGGCCGGGCGTTTCCTCGTGCCCATGCTCACCCCGCGCTGACGTCCGCCCGGCGGCCGACCACTTTCCGGCTCCGGCGGTGTCCATCCCTTCGTCAGGCGTCACCGGGCAGTTCGGCGGGCGCCACCGGAGAGAAGGAGCCACCATGCGAGGGAGTCCGTCGGCCGCCGAGCTGCTGGCGCTGGCGCGCGGCGGCGACGGCGAGGCGTTCCGCGAGCTCGTCGAGCCGTACCGGCGCGAGCTCCAGGTGCACTGCTACCGCATCCTGGGCTCGGTGCAGGACGCCGAGGACCTGGTCCAGGAGACGCTGCTGGCGGCCTGGCGCGGGATGGACGGCTACGAGCAGCGCGCCTCGGTGCGCACCTGGCTCTACCGCATCGCGACCAACCGCTGCCTCAACGCCCTGCGGGCCGGATCGCGGCGCCCGCAGGACCGGCAGGCCTACCGTGTGGAGGTCACGTTGCCCGAGCCGTCGCACCGCCGGGACGAGCCGAGCTGGCTGGAGCCCTACCCTGACGCGCTGCTCGACGAGATCGCCGACCGGGTGCCCGGCCCGGAGGCCCGCTACGAGCTGCGCGAGTCGGTGTCGCTGGCGCTCCTGGCGGCGCTGCAACGGCTGCCGCCCAGGCAGCGGGCCGTGCTCGTGCTGCGCGACGTGCTGGGCTTCCGGGCCGGCGAGGTGGCGGGCATGATCGGCGCCACCGAGAACGCCGTCGCGATGGCGCTGAAGCGGGCCAGAGCGACCCTCGCGGGCGAGCTGCCCGGGCGGGAGAGCGCCCCGCTGCCCGGCTCGGCGCGCGAGCGGCGGCTGGTCGACGCGTTCGCGCGGGCGTTCCAGGCCGGCGACGTGGACGCCGTCGTGGCGCTGCTGACCGACGACGCGTGGCTGACCATGCCGCCGCTGCCGCTGGAGTATCAGGGCCCGGAGGTCATCCGCCACTTCCTGGCCACCGTCGCGATGTGCGGGGGCCGCGAGTACGTGCTGATCCCGACGCGGGCCAACGGGCAGCCGGCGTTCGGCTGCTACCAGCGCGACCCGCGCACGCCGATCCTGCACGCGCACGGCGTGCTCGTGCTGACGCTGACCGGCGACCGGATCGCCGTGGTGACGCGCTTCCTGGACAACGCGCTGCTGGCGTCCTTCGGGCTGCCCCGGTCGCTGCGCGACTGACGGCCACATTTTTACCGACATAGGGGGATACGTGCGTGTCGACGGAGGGCGGATGACGCCCGGACAGGCATGGGTGCTGGGCCTGGCCTCGCTGGCGTCGTTCATGATGGCCCTGGACAGCCTGGTCGTGACCACCGCGCTGGGCACGATCCGGCAGGATTTGGCGGCCTCGATCGAGTCGCTCGAATGGACGGTCAACGCCTACAGCCTGACGTTCGCCGTCCTGCTGCTGACGGGGGCGGCGCTGGGGGACCGGTTCGGGCGGCGGCGGGTGTTCGTCACCGGGCTGGCCGTGTTCACGGCGGCGTCGGCGGCGTGCGCGCTGTCGCCGGACATCGGCACGCTGATCGCGGCGCGGGCGCTCCAGGGAGCGGGCGGCGCGATGGTGCTGCCGCTGTCGCTCACGCTGATCACCGTGGCGTTCCCGCCGGAGCGGCGGGGCCGGGCGATGGGGCTGTACCTCGGCCTCACCGGCCTGGCCACGTTCAGCGGGCCGTTCGTCGGCGGGGTCGTCGCCGAAGGGCTCGCCTGGCAGTGGATCTTCTGGCTGAACCTGCCGATCGGGCTGGCCGCGATCGCGCTCACCGTCCGCCGCGTCGAGGAGAGCACGGGCCCGCGCAACCGGCTCGACCTGGGCGGCGTCGCCCTGGTGACGCTCGGCGCGCTCGGCGTCGTGTGGGGGCTGGTGCGCGGGAACGCGGCGGGCTGGGGGAGCGCCGAGGTGCTGGGCACGCTGCTGCTCGGCGTCGCGCTGCTGATCGCCTTCGTGGCCTGGGAACGGCGTGCGGAGGCGCCGATGCTGCCCATGCGGTTCTTCCGGCTGCGCGCGTTCGCCACCGCCGCCTCGGCCAACTTCCTGGTCTTCGCCTCGCTCTACGGCACGATGTTCTTCCTCGCCCAGTACTTCCAGATCGTGCACGGCGACGGGCCGCTCGGAGCGGGGCTGCGGCTCATGCCGTGGACGGCGACGCTCATGGTGTGCGCGCCGATCGCCGGGCGGCTGGCCGACAGGGTGGGCGAGCGGACGTTCGTGGCAGGCGGGCTGCTGCTGCAGAGCGTGAGCATGGGCTGGATCGCCCTCGCCGCCGGGCCCGGCGCCGGCTACCTCGAACTGCTGCCCGCGCTGATCACCAGCGGGGCCGGGCTGACCATGGCCATGCCCGCCGCGCAGAAGGCGGCGGTCGGCGCGGTGCTGCCGCACGAGATCGGCCAGGCGTCCGGCGCGTTCATGACGCTGCGGATCTTCGGCGGGGTGTTCGGCGTCGCCGTCTCGGTCGCGGTCTTCGCCGCGACCGGCGGATACGCCTCGCCCGGGGAGTTCGGCGCCGGGTTCGCGGCGGCGATGGGCGCGGTCACCGCGCTCGCCCTCGCCGGGCTGCTCACCGCCCTCGGCATGCCGCGCGGGCGGACCGCCCCGACCTCCGTGCCCAGGCCGGAGACCGTTCGATGACGACCCCGGAGGAACCCGTGAACCGTGACGCTTCCACACTCCGCACGCTGCACGTGCCCGGCGCGCCGCTGGTGCTGCCCAACGCCTGGGACGCGGCCTCGGCCCGGCTGGCGGTGGCGGCCGGGTTCCCGGCCGTGGCCACCAGCAGCGCCGCCACCGCCGCGGTGCTCGGCTACGACGACGGCGAGGCGGCCCCCGTCGGCGAGGTGCTGGCCGCCGCCGCGCGGATCGTCCGGGCGGTGGACGTGCCGGTGACCGTCGACTTCGAGCGCGGCTACGGGCTCGCCCCCGCCGAGCTGGCCGAGCGGTTCGCCGCCACCGGCGCGGCCGGGCTGAACCTGGAGGACTCCGACCCCGCCACCGGTGAGCTCGTCGACGCCGCCGAGCAGGCCGGCTTCCTGGCCGCGGTCCGCGAGGCGGCGGCGTCGATCGGCGCGGACCTGGTCGTCAACGCGCGCATCGACGTGTTCCTGCGCCGGTCCGGGCCGCCGGAGGCGCAGCTCGCCGCCGCGCTCGACCGGGCCGCCCGCTATCTGGAGGCCGGGGCCGACTGCGTCTACCCGATCGGCGCCGGCGACCCCGAGGTGATCCGGGCGCTGACGAAGGGCATTCCCGGGCCGGTGAACGTCGCCTACGGGGGCGGCGCGCTTTCACCGGCGGAGCTGGCCGGGCTGGGCGTCGCCAGGGTGACGTTCGGCCCGGCCCTGCAACGGCACCTGTACGACACGTACGGGAGCGCGCTGTTCGAGGCGGTCGCGTCGGGCGGGAACCCGTTCGCCCGCTGACCCGGCGGCCCCGGCGGCGGGCGCGGGGCGGTGATCCGGCAGGATCGGCAGCCGATGAACCTCTTCCGCAACCGCAACTTCAACATCTTCCTGGCGGTCCAGGCGCTGTCGGTGGCCGGCGACTCGTTCTCGACGGTGGCCGTCCCGCTGCTGGTCCTGCACGCGACCGGCTCCGTCGTGCAGATGGGCCTGCTGACCGGGCTGTCCGGCGCGGCCTCGCTGGTGACGGGGGTGTTCGCCGGCCACCTGGTCGACCGGCTGGACCGCCGCCGCCTGCTGATCGGCTGCGACCTGGCCCGCGCCGCCCTCTACGCCGCCATCCCGCTCGTGTGGATGGCCGGCCCGCAGATCTGGCTCCTGTACGTGATCGTCCCGCTCGGGGCGGCGCTGGGCATGGTCTTCCAGGTCGCCTACGTGGCCGTGGTGCCCAGCCTGGTCGAACCCGACCAGATCACCCAGGCCAACGGCCGCCTGTACGCCATCTACGCGGTCGGCGGCATCGGCGGCCCGGCGCTGGTCGGGGTGATCTCCCAGGCGTACGGGCCGGTGGTCGCGATCGGCGTGGACGCCGTGACGTTCGTGGTGTCCGCGCTCGGCCTCATGCTGATCCGGCTGCGCCCGGCGGCGGCGCCGGCGGACCGGGGCGGCCTGCTCGAAGGCGCCAGGTTCCTGTGGCGGCACCCGGTGATGCGCTCGCTGACGATCCTGCTGACGTTCTTCATCTTCCTGACGGCGGGCGTGGACGACGTGCTCATCTACCACCTCAAGCACGACCTCGGGCAGAACGACGACGCCGTCGGCCTGGTCCTGGCCTGCGCGGCCGTCGGCGCCATCGTGGGCGCGCCGCTCATCGGCCGCATCCGCAAGGCGATCGGGTTCGGCAACACCTGGGTGAGCGCCACCACGCTGTCCGGGCTGGCGATGGGCGGCGTCGGGCCGGCCACGGGCGTGCCCGCGGTGGCGGTGCTGATGGCGCTGTTCGTGCTCGGCACGGCCGTGGCCGGGATCTGCTCGCAGTCGTTCCGCCAGGAGGTGACGCCCGGCCACCTGCTGGGCCGGGTCACCGCCGCCTTCTGGACGGTCCACTACGTGCTGGGCCCGGCCGGCGCCGCGCTCCTCACGCTCGGCGCGGCGGAGTACGGCGTCGCCACCGTGACCGTGGTCGCCGGCGCGGGATGCGTGCTGGTGTCGCTGTCGGGCCTGCTCACGCCGATGCGCCGCCCGCTCCCGCCCTCCTGAGCCCGGGGCGGGCGGCCCGCCTGGCGATCACATCGGCCGCGATCAGCAGCCCGGCGGGAACGACCGACGTGAGGAAGCCGCTCGGCCCGAGCAGCGCGACGGCGAACGCCCCCCAGGCCAGGACGGCCCAGCCGACGTACGCGGGCACGGTGTGCCCCTGCCGCCCGGCCCGCGCCACCAGGAGCCCCAGCAGCACGAGCACCACGACGAAGCCGCCGGGCAGCGCCCAGAACGTGACCAGGGACTCGCTCCCGGCGGAACGGTCGCGCAGCTCCCCGGCGAACCAGCTCGACCAGGGGGCGAGCCGGGCGAACACCAGGGTGTGCGCGGCGGCGATCAGGATCATCGCCCGGCCGGCCCAGACGGTGAGCCGGGCGGGCGCGGACGGGCGGGACGCGGATGTGACGCTCATGGCAGCCATCGTGTCCGCGCCGCCCCCGGCCCGCCTCCCCCCGTGAGAGGAGGCGGCTCCCCCGTGGAGGTGAGGGTGGCCTCCAGCGCCGCCATCCGCTCCGCACCCACCAGTGCCCGTCCGGGTCCTCGATGGCGGACCGGGTGTCACGCTGCTACTGCGGGACGCTGGTCTGGGCGCGGATCCCCGCCTCGGCGGCCGTCGTACGGGAGCGGGGGAGCGGCCGGGGCGGCCTCACCTGAGCGACTGGCCGAGCAGGATGACGACCAGGGCCGCCACGACGGCCGCGACGACCAGCACGACGAGCCGGTCGCCGTCGATCGCGGGAGCCGAGAACGTCCACGGCCGCGCGGCGGGGGCGTCGTCCCGGCCGCGCTCGCGGAGCCTGCGGGCGACGAGCAGCACCACCGGCAGCACCAGCCCCGTCAGGGCGATCGCGACGCCGGGAAGCACCGCGGGCGAACTCGTCGCCAGCCGGATGCCGCCGACGACCAGCACGGCCACGAGCCCGAGCAGCACGACCGCGCGCCCGGTGAGGTTCATCAGCAGCGCGGCCCTGACGGCGCCCACGGCCACCGACACCGGGCTGAATCCCGCCTCCGCCGCCCCTTCGGCGTCGGCGAGCCACTGCTCGCGGTAGCGCTCGCGGCGTGCCCTGCCCGGCAGGATCGCGGCTGCTGCGACGACGAGCCCCCGGGCCAGCGCGTGCATGTCAGAACCCCGGCTGGGGCAGGGTGTCGCCGGCCGGGTGCCGGGCGGCGACGAGGCGGCGCGCGGCCGGCAGTGCGTGTCCCTCCAGCCGGTAGAGGCGGCGGCGCGGCCCGCCTCCGCGCGGCTCGGACTCCCATGCGGAGGTCACCCAGCCGCTGCGCTCCAGCCGGTCGAGGATGACGTAGCCGGTGCCCGGCCGCTGCCCCGCCTCCTTGATGATCTCCAGCCCCCAGCGCTCCGTCAGGTCGGCCATCAGGGCCTCGAGCACGTCCACCGTGGCCGGGGTCATCATCGGCAGGGGCTGCATGATCCCACTCTACGAAGAATCGGGCGATCCGTTCGGGGCGCGGCTCACTCGGTCATCACCCGCCACAGGGCGGCCCGGTCGAGGGTGTCGACCTGCCAGGTGCGGGAGTCCAGCGTGCCCCGGTGGCGGTAGTCGCGCATGATCCGCACGTGCTCCGGGACCCGGACGAACGCCCGCAGATCCTCCTCGCTGCGCCACACCGACAGGGAGCCGACCCGGCGGCTGGGCACGTCGGCCCAGAGCCACATGCCGACCGCGCCCGTCAGGCCCGGCCACAGGCGGCTCAGCGACCGGGCGCGGCGGGCGATGCCGGGCAGGTCGAGCAGCCGCCGCGCCCGGTAGTCGGTCAGGGCCGCCACCAGCGGGCCTGGGCTGCCGCTCGCCGGGCCGGTGATCCAGCGGGACCTGAAGTGCGGCGCCCGCCTGTCGTCGTTCGTCATGCGGCCAAAACTATATTAACGACCGATCGGTTGCATAGTTGGCCACTTGACTCCGGGCACGGTTCTGCAAGTTAATGTGAACATGAAGTCGAGCGAGTGGATGCAGATCGGGGAGCTGGCCGAGCGGTTCGACCTCGCTCCCCACGTCCTGCGGCACTGGGAGGCGATGGGGCTGATCGCGCCCGCCGCCCGGGTCAACGGGCGGCGGCGCTACACCCAGGACCACCTGATCCACGTGATGACGATCATCCGGGCGAAGGCGGCGGGCATGAGCCTGGAGCAGATCCGGGAGATCCTCGGCGTCACCGGCCAGGCGGAACGCCACGCCCTCCTCCAGCGGCACCACGCCGAGCTCGAACGGCGGCTCCAGGAGATCTCGGCGTCCAAGGCGCTGATCGAGCACCTGATGCGGTGCACGGCCGACGACTTCACCCAGTGCCCGACTTATCGCCGGATAGCGGAGAGCGCGGTCGTGCTTCCGGACCCGCACCACGACGGCTGCGTGGTCTGAGGGCGCGTCAGCCGGCCTCCTGACGGAAGACGATCGTCGTGCCCAGGACGGGCACGGCCGCCTGCCGGCCGGTCCGGGTGAACGCGACGCCGTTGCCGCCCAGGTGCCGCACGGTGGCGTCGAGGTCGCGTACGGACACCGTGAAGCCGGCGAACCCCGGCAGGGCGGGCGGCGCCCCGCCGGACTCCGGCGCCGACATGACGGTGACGCCCGCGCGGTCCGGCGCGGTGCCCTGAGCGGTGCCCCGCGTGGTGTCCGGTCCAATGGGCTGCGCGGTGTCCTGTGCGGTGGCCTGTGCGGCGGGGCCGAAGTAGGTGGCGTAGCGGCGGCGGACCTCGGCCAGGTCCGGGGCGGCGACGTGCAGGAGGCACCCGGTCAGGGCGGTCGCGCCGTTGGCGTGCTCGGGGTGCCGCTCGTCGCCGACCGGCGCGTTCTGGGCGAAGCCGACCCGGCCTTCCGGCACGCGCCCCGCGGGCAGGCCGGGGTGGGAGAGCTCCAGGTAGCGGGCGGGCTCCATCCGGGTCCCGGCGGCGGTCTCGACGGGCCGCTGGACGGCGTGCACGCCGCCGTGGCCGACCCCGGCCGCCGTCAGCCGCGCGGCGACGGCGTCGATGTCCGGCGTGTCGGCGATCACGATGTGCAGGCCCTGGAAGCGCCGGAGGAAGGCGGCGATGTTCGCGGCCGTCGCGCGGACGGCGGCCGTCAGGCCCGGCAGCTTGTCGTCGGGCACCCGCAGCGGGATCGGTCGCGCCCCGGCGGGCACGCGACCGGCGGACACCAGCTCGACGAAGCCGCCCGGGAAGTACACGTGGGTGTTGACCACGCCGACCGGCTCGGCCATGCCCGGCAGTTCGGGGTAGGCGGGCTCGGCGACCGTGAAGCCCAGCCGCCGGTAGCGCTCCATCGCCTCGTCCATGTCGCGCACGATGTGCCCCACGTGGTGCAGGCCGTTGACGTCGCCCATGCCGGGCCTCCAGATTTCGATAGTCCACTCTTGTTTGAGAGGAGACTATCATTTGGGGGCGCGGTAAAGTCGGACGCATGACTGACGGCGGGCTCCGCGAGCGCAAGAAGGCCAAGACCAGGGAGGCGATCCTGCGCGAGGCGTTCCGGCTGTTCCGCGAGCGCGGCTACGGCGCCACCACCGTCGAGCAGATCGCCGACGCCGCCGAGATCTCGCCCGCGACCTTCTTCCGCTACTTCCCGACGAAGGAGCACCTGGTCACGCTCGACCGGTTCCCGCCGCTCGTCGAGGCCCTGGCCGCGCAGCCGCCCGGCCCGCCGCTCACCGTGCTGCGCGGCGCGTTCCGCGAGGCGTTCGCCGAGCTGACCGCCGAGGAGCTCGCCGCCGGGCACGCGCGCGAGGTGTTCGCCGCCACCGTGCCCGAGCTGCTGGTGGCCAACCTGCGCAGGAGCCCCGGCCTGGTCGGCGAGGTCCGCGACCTGGTGGCCGCCAAGGCCGGCTGCGACGCCGGCGACCCGCGCGTCCGCGACGCCGTCGGCGCAGTGTTCGGCGTCGTGGCGCTGATCTGGCTGGAGTGGGCCCACGACGCCGGCATGGACGCCCCCGCCGAGGTCGACCGCGCCCTGGCCCGCCTGGAGTCCGGCCTCACCGCATAGACGCACGCCCTGACCGCGTACCCGCACGCCCCTGACCGCGTAGACGTACGACCCTGCGGCTCACCGGCGTGGGGAGGGTGCCCCGTTCGGCGGCGTCGTGCTCACGTGCGCAGCGCGAGCGCGTAGCGGACCTCGGTGAGCGGGAAGCCCCGCAGGTCGTCGGGCTTGACCGTCCCGTCGCCGCGCCAGCCGAGCGACTCGTAGAAGCGCCTGGCACGCGCGTTGGTGTCGAGCACCCAGAGGGTGGCCAGCCCGTAGCCGGCCCCAGCCAGCGCGTCCACGGCCGCGCCCAGGAGCGCGCCGCCGATCCCGCGCCCCCACGCCTCGGGCGCCAGGTAGAGGGTGGTGATCTCGGCCACGGACGCCGGGTCCTGATCCGGGTCGCGGGCCGGCCCGAAGCCGGTGAAGCCGGTGACGCCGCCGTCGTCCTCGGCCACCAGGATCCCGCTCCTCGGCCAGGCGGTCTCGCCCAGCAGGCGCCGCCACATCGGGAGGCGGGCGGCGGGGTCCAGGCCGTCGAGATGGTCCTGCGGCATCAGGCCCCGGTAGGCCGCCTGCCAGGAGCGTACGTGGATGCCGGCGATCGCCTCGGCGTCGGCGGGGGTGGCCTGACGGACAGTCATGTGATCGTCATAGCATCACCGCCCGGTGTGAGCCAGGACACGCCTGGCCTCAGTCACAGACGCAGGCGGGCGGCCGTCTCCCCTAGCGGCACACATTCCTGACGCCGAGGAGCATCGATGCGCACTCCGCTGCTGTTCGTTCACGGTTTCTGGCACGGCACCTGGTGCTGGAGCGAGGTCCTGGCCCGCGTGGCCGAGACGGGCCGCCCGGCCCTGGCGGTCGACCTGCCGGGGCACGGGCTGCGCGCCCGGCGGCCCCGGTCGGTCACCGGCCGCCCGTTCGACCCCGCATCCCTGGCGACGGAGCCGTCGCCGGTGGCGGGGGTGACTCTGGACGAGGCGGGCGAGCACCTGGTCGCGCAGCTCAAGCGGCTCGGGCGCGGCGGCCCGGTGACGGTCGTGGCGCACAGCATGGGCGGCACGGTGCTCACCAGGGCCGCCGAGCAGGCCCCCGAGCTGGTGGCGCACGCGGTGTACCTGGCCGCGTTCATGCCCGCCTCCGGGGTGCCCGCGTTCGACTACGCCCTGATGCCGGAGAACGAGGGCGAGCTCATCGGACCGTCGGTGCGGGCCGACCCGGCGGCGGTCGGGGCGCTGCGGCTGGACGTGGCCTCCTCCGACGACGCCTACCGGCAGCAGCTCCGTGAGACGTTCTACGGCGACCTCGACCCGGAGGCCGCCGACGCGGCGATCGCGCTGATGACGCCCGACGCCCCGGCCGGGATCGCGCTCGGCGCCACGACGCTGACCCGGCAGGGCTGGGGCTCGGTGCCGCGCACGTACGTCGGCTGCGCGCGCGACATGACGATCAGGCCGCCGTTGCAGCACAAGTTCGTGGCGGAGGCGGATGCCGCGTTCCCGGACAACCCGACCGCCACGGTGTGGCTCGACGCCTCGCACTCGCCGTTCCTGTCGCAGCCGGGCCGGGTCGCCGAGATCGTCGGCGGGATCGGCTGAGCCGGGAGCTCAGCCGCCGTCGCCCAGGCGCGCGATCAGCCGGTCGGCGAACGGGGTCTCGCCGAGCGCGTCGCGCACCCACTTGCGGGTGACGAAGGAGTAGGCCGCTCGGGGCGCCTGGTCCCAGTCCAGCGTGCCCTGCGGCGGCTCCGGGTCGTACTCGATGGCGAACTGCACGGCCCGCGCCGTCTCCGGGCCGGCCAGCTCGCCGACCAGGTGCAGCGCCATGTCGATGCCGGCCGAGACGCCGGCGGCCGTGAGCACGGGTTCGTCGGCCACCCACCGCTCGCGGGTCGGCACGGCGCCGAACTCCGCCAGCGCGTCCACCATCGACCAGTGCGAGGTGGCCCGCCGCCCGTCGAGCAGCCCCGCCGCGCCGAGGATGAACGAGCCGGTGCACACCGAGACCACCGGCCGGGCGGTCGCGGCGGCGGCGCGCACGTAGGCGAGCAGGGTCTCGTCGGCGGTGGCGCGCATCGTCGCCTCCTCGCCGCCGGGCAGCACGAGCACGTCCGGCGCGGGCACCTGCTCGAACGTGTGCCCGGCGCGTACCTGGAGCGGGGTGTCGGTCTCGACGGTGTCCAGCCGTTCGGCGACCACGACCACCCGGAACTCCGGGCGGATCGCCGCGAGCGTGGAGAGCACCTGGAGCGGGCCCACCAGGTCGAGGATGGTGCAGCCGGGGTAGAGCACGAACGCGATCGTCTTCTCGGTAGCCATACCCGCATCCTGACCCCCGGCGCGCCGCCCGTCGCCGTCCCTGGCCGGATTTCCGCGATACGCGTCCCGTCAGCGCCCGGCGGCCTGCCGCCCGCGCGCGGGGCTGGTCCCGTACCGGTCGCGGAAGGCCTCGCGCAGCGTCTCGGTCGAGCCGAACCCGCAGCGCCGGGCGATCGTGTCCAGCGGCAGGTCGCTGGAGACCAGCAGGTGCGCGACCGCCTCGGTGCGCGCCGCGCGCACGTACCGGCCGGGCGTGGTGCCGAGCTGCCCGGTGAACAGCCTGCGCAGGTGCCGCACGCTGATCCCGGCGCGGGCGGCGAGCGCCGCCGCCGACAGGTCGGCGTCCAGGTTCCCGGTGATGTACGCGACCAGGTCCCGCACCACCCGGTTGCCGGGCGGCGAGGTGGACAGGAACATGCTGATCTGCGCCTGGTCGCCCGGCCGGTGCAGGTACGTGACCAGCGTCTGGGCGACCTTCCTGGCCAGCGTCGGGCCGTGGTCGTCGGCGATGAGGCTGAGGCTGAGGTCGAGCCCGCTGGTCACCCCGGCCGAGGTGTGCAGCCGGCCGTCGGAGATGTACAGCGGCACCGGGTCGAAGGTGACGGCCGGGAAGCGCGCGGCGATCTCGGCGGCGTGCCGCCAGTGGGTGGCCACCCGCCTGCCGTCGAGGAGCCCGGCGGCGGCGAGCACCGAGACGCCGGTGCAGATCGACACGACGCGCCTGCTGCCGCGCGCGATCCTGCGGACCTCGTCCACCAGGCGCGGGTCCTCGCGGGCGGCCACGTGCCCGTGCCCGCCCGCGACGATCAGCGTGTCGACCGGGCCGGTGACCCGCTCCAGCTCCCGCTGCGCGACCAGTGTGATCCCGCACGAGCTGCGGATGGTGGCCGCCGCGACGGTGGCGAGCTCGACCGTGTACGGGGGCCGCGCGCCCGCCCGGTTGGCCGAGGCGAACGCGTCGCCGGGCGAGGCCACGTCGAGCAGTTCGACGTCGGGATAGCCGACGATGACGACACGGCGGTTCACGCTTCTCCTCTGCCCGGCGTCCCCTTTACCGGACCTAACGCCCAGGATTGAGGACATATGCCGCCATCGCCGGGCGGTGGCGCGCCCAGAATGTGCCGCATGTCAGGGGCAGAGACACCACGGGCCGGATACCCGCTGCTGGCGGCGCTCTACACCACGCAGTTCCTCGGCACCGCCTTCTTCGGCACCGCCCTCGCCTCGATCCTGCGCGAGCGCGGCGCCGGCCTGGAGGCGCTGGGGCTGCTGCAGGCCGTGTGGATGCTGACCGCGCTGCGGATGCTGTGGGCGCCGCTGGTGGACCGGTTCGGCTCGGCCCGCCGGGGGCACTACCGGTCCTGGCTGCTGGTGCTCCAGCCGGCGCTGGCCTTGACCCTGCTGACGCTGGTCGCCCTCGACCCGGTCGACGACCTCGGCCTCGTCCTGTTCGCCGCCGCTGCCGCCGGGGTGCTCTCGGCCACCCAGGACATCGCCGTCGACGCGCTGGTGGTCCGGCTGCTGCGCCCCGGGCAGCGCGGGATCGCGAACGGCATCCAGGTCGCCGGCGGCTACGTCGGCAGCCTCGTCGGCGGCGGCGTCTCCCTGCTCGTCTACGCCGAGTTCGGCTGGGCCTGCGCGCTGCTCACGCTGGCGGCGCTGACCGTGCTGCCGGCCGTGCAGATCCTGCGGCTGGCCGAGGGTCCGCCGCCCGCCGCGGGCCCCGGCCTGCGGGAACGGTACGCGGCACTGCTCGGCGTCTTCGCCGACCGCCGCAGGGCGCGGTGGACGCTGCTCGTGCAGCCGTGCTTCCTGGCCGGGATCTTCGCCGCGTACGCCCTGGTCAGCCCCATGCTGGTGGACGCGGGCTGGTCGCTGTCGTCGATCGGCCTGGTCACGAGCCTGCTCGGCGACACGGTGGCGATCGCGGGCGCGCTGCTGGCCGGGGGCCTGGTGGCGCGGTTCGGCACGCGTGCCTGCCTGGCCGGGTCGGGCGCGGCCCTGCTGGTGAGCGTGGTGGCGCTGCTGCCCGCGGCTCGCGGGGCGGGCTGGCCGGTGCTGACCGGGGGCGCGATCCTGCTGTTCAAGGTCGCCTACGCGGCGGCGGCCACGGTGGTCTCGGCCGAGACGATGCGGCTGTCCCGCCCGGCGACGGCGGGCGCGGACTACAGCGCCATGTCGAGCGCGGGGTCCGTGGTGGCGTTCGGCGTGGGGGCGGTGACCTTGACGGTGGCCGCCGCCGTGGGCTACCCGGTCACGCTGGCGGGGGCCGCGGTGCTCGTCGGCGCGGGCATGGTCGCCTGTATAGTCACTAATCTTGACTATCAGAAACAGTGACTATATGGTCCTCTTCGTACCGGTCGAATCCAGGAGGACACCCCCATGAGCATCACCGTCGAACTCACCCGTTTCAAGGTGTCGCCCGACCGGGAGGAGGAGATGCTGGCCGCGCGGCCCGCGATGCTGGCCGACTTCCGCGCCGACCGGGACGGCTTCCTCGGCGCCCGCCTGATCCGCCTGCCCGGCGGCGAATGGCTGGACGTCGTCGACTGGCGCTCCCCCGGGGACTATGCCGCCTCCCGCGCCAAGGGCGCCAACCTGCCGGGCATCGCGGCGTTCTTCGCCACCATCGCCGAGCTGGTCAGTGCCGAGGAGGGGGTTGTGGCGTAGCCGCACTATCTGATCGTGGCGTAGCCGCACTATCTGATCGTGGCGTGGCCGCGTTGTTCACCTGGGCGCTGCGCCGCGAGCGCACGGAGTTCGGTCCCGGGTCACGGGCGGGCCGTTGACTGCCCGGGCACCATCTTGTTCCGGACCGAGGACGTACATGCACCGCAACACTCTCTCCGCCGTGGCCGCCGCCGCGATCATGCTGACCGCGAGCGCGCCCGCCCTGGCGGACACCCGGCCCGACTCCTTCTTCGGCGGGCGGCTCCCGCTGAGCGCGCAGCCGGTGACCACCACCGTGGCGCCCGGCGTGACGCTCACGTCGATGTCGCTCGGGGCCAAGGACGAGAACGACTTCTGGACCGTGCACGTCTACCTGCCGCACACCGCCGACGGGCCGCTCGACAAGGCGGCCACCGCCCTGGGCCCGCGCGAGATCGCCGACCGGGTCGCCGCCGCCGTGCGCGGCAAGGGGTACGAGCCGCGCGTCGAGGAGGTCGTCACGCCCGCGTACGCCGACCGCCCCGCGGGCACGCTCGGCTGGACCGTCCGCGTCGGCCGCCACGCCACGAGCGCGGAGGCGGCGGCGGAGCTCGCCCGGCTCCGCGCGGCCGGGTTCGCCGGCGGTACCCGCTACACCGCGCAGGACGGCGCCGACCCCGGCGCGCCGCAGAAGGTGCACGTGCTCCGCGTCGACTTCCGCGCCTTCGGCGGCACGGTCGGCACCGACTTCGGCCCGTCGCTGAACGGCACCGAGAAGCTGACCGACCTCGCCGCCGCCGCGGGCGCGGTGGCCGGGATCAACGCGCAGTGGTTCTACAACAGCGCGCCCGGCGGCATGTACGTCAAGGACGGCAAGCTCATCGGCTCCGCCACCCAGGGCCGGGGCGGCATCAAGATCACCCGGGGCGGCCGCTCGGTCGACGTGGACGCCTACACGGCCCGCGTCACCCTGCGCGCCGGACGTACGAGCGCCGAGATCGACGGCGTCAACCGGGTGCCGGGCGAGATCTGGAACTGTGGCGGCGTGGGCGGCGACCAGCCGACCGAGAAGCCGCAGCACGACCTGAAGTGCACTGACGACAGCGAACTGGTCCTGTTCACCCCCGAATGGGGCACCCCGCCCGCCGGCGCCGGCGCCGAGGCCGTCCTCGACGCGCGCGGCACCGTCACCGCCGTCAACGCCTCCCGAGGCGCCGCCGTCCCCGCCGGCGGGTCCACCGTCCAGGCCATCGGCGACAGCGCCGCCTGGCTGCTCGCCCACGTCAAGCCGGGCGAGCGGCTGCGGGTGAGCGAGCGGGTCGAGGACAGCCGGGGCCGGCGGGTGCCGCTCACCCGCGACACCACGATCCTCCAGGTCGGCCCCACGCTCGTCCGCGACGGCCGCGTCTCCGTGAACGCCGCCGCCGACGGCCTCGTCCGCGAGGGCGCCGACCAGACCTTCACCTACAACTGGACGGTACGCGCCAACCCCCGATCCATGATCGGCATGGACGACCGGGGCCGGCTCATGCTCGTGGTCGTCGACGGACGCCAGGAGGGCTACAGCGAAGGACTCGGCATCGCGCAGACGGCCGAGCTGATGAAGCTGCTCGGCGCCCGCGAGGCGATGAACCTCGACGGCGGCGGCTCCAGCGTCATGGTCACCCCCGGCGGCATCGTCAACCGGCCCTCCGACGCAGCCGGCCAGCGCTCCCTCGGCAACGTCCTACTGGTCCGCCCGTAACCGACCAGGGACGCGTTGAGCGGTGTCCAGAAGTTCTTGCAACAACGACGCCCGCCGCCGCGTCCCTGGGTGGTGGAGTTCGAGGAGTTCGTCCGCGCCAGGAGCCACGCGCTGCTGCGCTACGGCCTGGTGCTGACCGGCAGCGCCGACGACGCGGCCGACCTGGTCCAGGAGGCCCTGCTCAAGCTGGGCTCCTCCTGGCGGCGGGTGCGCAACAAGGACGACCCCGAGGGCTACGTACGGACGATCATGGCGCGGCAGCACGTGAGCTGGTGGCGCCGGCGGCGGCGGGAACACCTCACGGCCGAGGTGCCGTCGCCCGTCCACGAGGACGAGCCCGAGCTCGGCGAGATCTGGCAGCGGCTGCGGGCCCTGCCGGCCGGGCAGCGTGCGGTGCTGGTGCTGCGCTACCACGAGGACCTGTCCGACCAGGAGATCGCGGCGCGGCTCGGGATCTCGCCGGCGACCGTCCGCAGCCAGGCCTCGCGGGCGCTCGCCACGCTGCGCGTCCGGGCACGAGCATTCACCGGGAGGCGGCGATGATCACCGAGGACGAGCTGGCCGGGGCCCTGCGCACGATCGCCGACCGGGCCGAGGACCGGGACGTCCTGACCGGCGTGCGCGCCAAGCGACGCGCGCGGCGGCGCAGGCGCGCGGCGGGCACGCTGGCCGCGGCCTGCGTGGTGGGCTGCGCGGCGGTCCTGGGCTGGGGTGGGGGCGGGCCGGTTCCGCGTCCCGCGGACGCACCCCCGCAACCGCGCGACGCGGTCGAACGGGTGTGGCCCCAGGCCGTGTTCACCCTGCCGGTGGGGTCGCGCCCGCTGGAGGCGATCACCGCCACCAAGGTGCTGGTCTGGACCGAGCCTGGGACCCTGGAGATCCACGACGCAGCCGCCCGCCGGTCGATGCCGGTCGCCTCCCTCGCGCGGCCTCCCCGGCTCTGGGCCGCCGACGCCGAACGGGTGGCCTGGCTGACCGGCGACGGACACGCCTGGGTCGCCCCCGTACGCACCGGCGGAAAGGCCAGGAGGGTCGGTGCGGTCCGGGGAGAGCACGTCGACCGGCTCGCGCTCACCGCGCGTCACGTCGTCTGGTCGTCACCGCTGGACGGCGTGTGGCGGGCGGGCCTCGACGGCGGCGCTCCCGAGCGGGTGCCCGGGGGCAGGGGGCTGCAGCTCGTTGAGTGGCCGTGGGCAACCGACGAACCCCTCGACGCCCGTACGAACCCCACGAAGGTCGTCAACCTGGAGACCCGGCGCGTCATCGAGGTCCGGCCCGTACCGGGAGCCGAAGGGCTGCGCTGCGGCCCCACCTGGTGCACCGGCATCCACCGGGGAGGGGACGCGCTCGTGCAGCGCACCGACGGAGCCTGGAGCCGTACCCACCGTGACTGGCTGACCGGCTACCCGTACCGGGACCGGTTCATCACCGGCGCCGGCCGGATCCACGACGCCCGCACCGGCACCACCGTGTCGTTCGGCGCCGGCCGGTGGTCGCAGGGCGGCGGCGTCGTCTCCTGGCCCGTGGACGGCGGCGTCCGCGCACTCAACCTGGCCGCCGTCCCACCCGGCTAGCTTCCTGCGGGCCCCAGCACGGCGAACAGCCTGCCACGTCACGCTCTGGAGTCCCGGAGCGGCCAGCGGGGGCACGCTCGACGGTTACGGCGGGATGCACGGTCGCCGTGCCGCTCGGCCGACTGCGTCAGGTGTCGCCCCCGAGCAGGGTGAGGAGGTGCGGCCAGGCGCGGGCGCCCAGGGCGGCGTCCGCTTCTGGGGTTCCGCCGTAGGCGTAGGCGGGTGAGGCGGGGGCGGGGGGCTCGCCGGGGAACCTGGGCCGGTGCCCCGCCTCCGGGTGGGTGATCACCAGGGCCGGTCGCCGGGCGGCCAGCTCGCGAGCGAAGCGGAGGGACGGCCACATCCGGTCGTCGCCGCCCGCCACCAGCAGCAGCCGCGCCCTGGCCGCCTCCACCCTGATGGCGGCCTCCGCGTAGCCCTCGCGGCTGCCGCCGTAGAGGCCGGCGAACGCCACCGGCTCCGCGGGCTCGGGCCAGAGGCCGGCGTCGTAGGTCACGTACGGCACCGGCTCGCCCTTCCAGGTCCACGAGGACCGGTACGGCTCCGTGACGCCGTCCGGCCCCGGCCCGACGTTCGCCCACGCGACCGAGGTCGGGGAGACGGCGATCACGGCGTCGAGCCGGGGTTCGACGACGGACAGCAGCAGCGCCGCCTCCGCCCCCTTGGAGACGCCCAGGACGCCGATCCGTCGCGTCCCCTCCTCCGCGAGCAGGTCGACGGCGGCCGTGAAGGTCTCCAGCGGTATCTCGCAGATGCCGGGCGGCTGCCCCGGCCCGCCGAACCATCGGACGGACAGCGCCCTGAGGCCGTGCGCGGCCAGCAGTCGGCACCGCTCGGTCTCCACGCGCCCGCTGGACCCGGCCAGCACCAGGACCCCGGCGGTCGCGCCCGGCGCGGGTTCGGCCAGGAAGCCGGTCCAGGGTGCGGTGAGTTCGCGCTCGACGATCTCCACGGCACCACGTTCTCACGCCTGCCGTTCTGGTGTGGATCTTGGGGAAGCGGTTGCCTCAGCCGGGGATCGACACGAGAATCTCGGACTCATGATTTCCATCCGGATCACGGGCGCCGTCGCGGTGCTCTGTCTTGCGCTCTCGTCGGGCTGCGGGGTGCTGCCCGGTTCGCCGAAGGAGCCCGGCCCGGCCGAGGGGCCGCGCCGGGTGCCGGTCGAGGCTACGGCCGGCGCCGATGACGGGGGAGGGGGCGCCTCGCACCACTGGGTGGGGCTGAACCCGGTGTGGAAGGTCGAGCAGATCGACGAGACGTCCCAGCATCACGGCCTGGTGTCCGACGGGACGCGCGTGGTGGCGTTGCGCAAGGAGATCAAGGGCGGCGCCGAGGGGGAGCTGACCGGCTACGACGGCGCGTCGGGCAAGCGGTTGTGGCGGCGGGAGCTGGGCTGGAGCGGTGCGAGCGCGCCGGTGGCCGAGGACGGCACGGTGGTGGTCCCGCTGGGTGCCGAGGTGGACAACCGGGTGGAGCGGCCGGCGCAGTTCGTGGCGCTGGACACCGCGACGGGGGAGGAGCGGTGGCGGGTCAGGGTGCGGCAGCGGGCGTTCATGACGTCGCACCTCTACCTGCCGGCTCCGGCGCAGGGGGCGATCCTGGACGGCGTCTTCTACTACGCCGACGGGCCGCACCTGTACGGGCGCGATCTGGTCTCGGGCAAGGTGGTGCACCGGCGGACGAGCAGGTCGCACCTGGCCGTGGCGGGCCCGGTGCGGGCGGGGGAGCGGCTGGTGGTGCTGGTCAGGCCGGACCCGTTCAAGCATGTCGAGGGCGTGGACGGCACCGTCCGCAGCCTGGCGGTGCTGAGCCCGGAGCTCACCCCCGTGCACCAGGCGGACCTGCCGAAGGGCACCGAGGCCACCGAGGTGATCACCGGCGGCGCGATCGCGGTCGTGAGCGAGGGCGGCGGTACGAATCCGCACATGTGGGGCTTCGACACCCGGACGGGCAAGCGGCTGTGGAGCCAGTCGCTGGGGAAGTCGCAGTACGTGGGCCCGCCGGTGCGCGGCGTGGTGCCGGTCCTGGACGGCTCGCGCAACCATGAGCAGCGGTTCGTCGGCCATGACCTGCGCACCGGGGAGCGGCTGTGGACGCTGGAGCCGCGCAAGGCCGAGGTGCGGATTGACCGGGCGCGGACGATGGGCGTGGCGGACGGCACGCTGTTCGGGCTGGGGCACGGGGTGGAGATCGTGGACCCGGCGACCGGGAAGGTCACGTTCGCCCACCAGTTCACGCCGCGCGGCGGCGGCCGGGTGGTGGCGGCGGCGGGGCGCATCGTGATCTACAACCATGATGGCCTGATGGGCTTCGACTGAGCCGCCCCCCGAGGCTGAGCCGCCCCCGAGGCCGAGCCGCCCCCCGAGGGTGAGCCGCCCCCCGAGGGTGAGCCGCCCCCGAGGGTGAGCCAGGCCGGCCGCTTATGTGACATTCGTCAGGGGTGGGCGGGAGGCCGGGGTGGATAGTGTGAAACGCATGAAGGGCCGGCTCTGGACCTCCGTCTACCTCGTCGTCCTGGTGTGGCCGCTGCCCGGGTTCCTGGCGGCCTCCCCGCCGGGGCTCACGATCGGGCTGGTGGCCGCCGGGCTGGCGGGGTTCGTCGCGCTCTACCTGCGGGTCGTGTGGACCGCACTGGACCGGCCGCACCGCAACGCCACCCCGTACGCGCTGATCCTCCTCTACGTGGTCGCCGCGGCGATGACCGTGGCGCTGGGCGAGATGTGGGTGTTCGCGGCGTCGTACTTCCTCATCACCGCGGTCGCCGCGGCGCTGCCCGCGCGGGCGCTGCCGGTGGCGGCCGGGGCCACGGTCGCGGCCGTCACGCTCGCCCTGCCGCTGCTGGGCAAGTCGCTGGCCGAATACTGGTGGCTGCCGCTGCAGGCCGTGGTGTTCACCGCCGCCATCCGCGCCTTCCTGCAGCTCAACGCCGCCAACCGGGCGCTGAGCAAGGCCGGGGCCGAGGTCGAGCGGCTGGCCGTGGACAACGAGCGGCTGCGCTTCGCCCGCGACATGCACGATCTCCTCGGCCACAGCCTGGCCGTGATGACGGTGAAGAGCCAGCTCGCGGCCAGGATCGCCACCGCCGACCCGGACCGGGCCAGGGCCGAGATGGAGCAGGTCGAGGAGCTGTCCCGGCAGGCGCTGGCGGAGGTGCGCGAGGCGATCGCGGGCTACCGGGAGCTGTCGCTGCCCGGCGAGCTGGACGGCGCGCGCCGGGCGCTCGACACCGCGGGCGTGCGGCTGG
The DNA here is from genome assembly GCF_053590035.1 of Nonomuraea sp. NPDC003214. Taxonomy (NCBI): domain Bacteria; kingdom Bacillati; phylum Actinomycetota; class Actinomycetes; order Streptosporangiales; family Streptosporangiaceae; genus Nonomuraea; species Nonomuraea sp. NPDC003214. Next base: position 746,681 of record NZ_JBSFSX010000002.1, read on the forward strand.
AGGTGGCCGCCGACCCGCTGCCCGCCGACGCCGAGCCGGTGCTCGCCTGGGTCGTCCGGGAGGCCACCACGAACGTCGTCCGCCACAGCGGCGCCCGCCGCTGCCGCATCCGCCTCGGCGTGACCGGCGGCGAGGCGTACGCGGAGGTCCGCGACGACGGCCGCGGCCCCGCCGATCACACGGGCACGCACGGCAACGGCCTGCGCGGCCTCGCCGAGCGCGTCCACGTCGCGGGCGGCACCCTGTACGGCGGCGCCGCCGAGGGCGGCGGCTTCCTGGTGAGCGCCCGCGTCCCCGTGGCGGAGCGGGCGTGATCCGCGTCCTGCTGGCCGACGACCAGCATCTCGTACGCGAGGCGCTGGCGGCGCTGCTCGGCCTGGAGCCCGACATCGAGGTCGCCGGGCAGGTGGGCCGGGGCGACGAGGTGGCCGGGGCGGTGGCCCGGCTCGATCCGGACGTCGTGCTGCTCGACATCGAGATGCCCGGCTGCGACGGCCTCACCGCGGCGGCCGGGCTCACCGGCGTGCGCGTGATCATCCTGACGACGTTCGGCCGCCCCGGCTACCTGCGCCGGGCGATGGACGCCGGGGTCGACGGCTACGTGGTCAAGGACGCCAGGGCCGGGGAGCTGGCCGACGCGGTGCGGCGGGTGCACGCGGGGGAGCGGGTGTTCGACCGCAAGCTCTCCGCCGCCAGCCTCTCCGCCGGCGCGAACCCGCTCACCGGCCGCGAACGCGACGTGCTGCGCGCCGCCACCGAGGGCGGCACCATCGCCGACATCGCCCGGCGCCTCCACCTGTCCGACGGCACCGTGCGCAACTACCTGTCGTCGGCCATCGGCAAGCTCGGCGCCCGCAACCGGGCCGAGGCGGCGCGCGCCGCGGAGTCCAAGGGCTGGCTCTGACGAACGTCACTACCGGCCGCACCACGCCTCTCGCGAGGCTGGAGGCATGGTGAAACGCATCGCGCCCGCGCTCGGGCTGTTCTTCCTGTCGCCGCTGATCGGCGAGTTCCTGCTGGGCAACCTGCCGGTGACCATGCTGGTGGCGCTGATCACGCTGGCCCCGCTGTACGGGGGCGGCGCGCTGCTCGTCCGCGAGCTGGCCCGGCGCCGGGGGGCGGGCTGGCCGGGCATCGTCCTGCTCGCCGTCGCCTACGGGCTCGTGGAGGAGGGGCTGGTCACCCGGTCCCTGTTCAACCCCGGCTACGCCGGCATGGACCTCGCCTCGTACGCCTGGATCCCGGGTCTGGAGGTGAGCGCCTGGTGGGTGACGTTCGTGCTGGGCGGCGTGCACGCCGTGGGCAGCATCTGCGTGCCGATCGCGGTGATGGAGGCCCTGGTGCCCGCCAGGGCCTCGGAGCCGTGGCTGCGGCTGCCGGGCCTGGTGACGGCGGGGGCGCTGTTCCTGCTGGGGGCGGCGGCCAGCGCGCTGTTCGACCCGGCCCCGTACCAGCCGTCCGTGGCCCAGCTCGCGGGCGTGGTGGTGCTGGCCGGGCTGCTGGTCGTGCTCGGCCTGCGCCGCCGGGGCCCGGCCGCCACGTCGCCGGGGCGGGCGCCGGGGCCGTGGCCGGTGCTCGGCTTCTCGCTGGTGGCGGGGGCGGTGTTCTGGGGTGCGGCGATGGCCGCCTGGACGGTCGCCGCGTGGCCGCTCGTGGCCGTCAACGTCGCCGTCTACGCCGTGGTCTGCGCCCAGGTGGCGCGCTGGTCCAGGAGGGAGGGCTGGGGCCGCGCCCAGGTGTTCGCGCTGGCCGCGGGCGGCGTGCTCACCTACGCCTGGCACGGCTTCCCGCAGCCGCCGGCCGTGCCCGCCGACCCGGCCGTCGACCTCGCCGGGAACATCGCCTTCGCGCTGGCCGCGCTCGCGCTCCTCGCCGTGGCCGCGGCCCGCCTGCGCTCCCGGGAGCCCGCCGCCGCGGCGTGACCCGGTGCCGTGCTCGCCGGGCACAGCTACGGCGGGATGGTCACGCGGCGGGCTGGCCCGGCGAGTCGCCGTGTACCGGCGGTGGCCGAGGACCCCGCCTGGGAGGCGTACGCGCTGGACGGCGGGCACAACCTCATGGGCGACGCGCCCGAGGCCGTGGTGAAGATCCTCCTCGATGCCGCGTGAGCCCGATCACAACCGGGTAGCCAAGTGGGCAAACTATGGTTAGCCTTGCCTAACTGTTGAATCCCGGCACAAGAATGGAAGCACCACCATGCGCGCATGGCGTCCGATCCTGGCATTCGCCGCTTTAAGCGTCGTGCTCGCAGGTTGCGGTTCCGCGGAGACCGGCGGCAGCGCCGCGGGCACCGGCACGGCGGCGGCCTCCGCCGCGCCCGCCGGTCCCTGGCAGTTCACCGACGGGTCCGGCAAGGTCGTCAAGGCCGACAAGACCCCGACGCGGATCATCGCGCACGCCGGCGAGGCGGCCGCGCTGATGTCGTTCGGCCTCAAGCCCGTCGGCATCTACGCCGACGAATCGGTCAAGACCGACGCGAACCTCAAGGACCTCGACCTGACCGGTATCGAGATCCTCGGCGAGGAATGGGGCAAGATCGACGTCGAGAAGGCCGCGGCCCTGCGCCCCGACCTCATCGTCGGCGACTGGTGGCCCGCCGAGAAGGCCTACAGCGGCCTGGAGGAAGGCGCCGACGAGAAGAGCAAGAAGCTCACCGAGCTCGCCCCCATCGTCGGCGTCGCCCAGGGCAAGTCGATCGTCGCCCTGGCCAAGGGCTACGAGGACCTGGCCAAGAGCCTCGGCGCCAAGGTCGACGCCCCGGAGATCGTCGCGCACAAGAAGCGCTTCGAGGAGGCGGTGACCGCCTTCAAGGAGGCCGTCGCCGCCAAGCCCGGCCTCACCGCGGCCGCCATGCTCCCCGCCGACGACAAGCTGTACGTGGCCAACCCCGAGTACGCGCCCGAGCTGCTGGACTTCCAGAACTGGGGCCTGAAGGTGATCAACCCCGACAGCCCCGACCCCGGCTTCCCCTACTGGGAGAACCTGAGCTGGGAGAACGCCGACAAGTACCAGCCCGACCTCGTGCTGTACGACGGCCGCAGCTACAAGCCGACCTCCAACGAGGAGTGGGGCAAGAAGCAGCCCACCTGGTTCAAGGTCAAGGCGGCCAAGGCGGGCGCCGTCGTGTCGTGGCCGGCGTACTGGCTGCACACGTACGAGGACTTCGCCACCGAGCTGGAGAGCCTGACCGCGGCCGTGAAGGCCGCGGACGAGAACATCGGCGACTGACCGCCGACGATGAGCAGCTCGACCTCTCTCGGACGACGAGCCTCGGCCCTCGGGCCGGGGCTCGCCCTGCTGTGCGTGCTCCTGGCCCTGATCGCCTTCCTCAGCATCACGCTCGGCTCACGCTCGATCGGCCTGCCCGAGGTGCTGAGCGCGCTGGGCAGCATGGACGCCGACGCGTCGTTCAACAGCACGGTGACGCTGGAGCTGCGCGTGCCCCGCACGCTGATCGGCATCCTGGCGGGCGCCGCGCTCGGCGTGGCCGGCGCCATCCTCCAGGGCGTCACCCGCAACCCGCTGGCCGACACCGGGATCATGGGCATCAACTCCGGCGCGGCCGTCTGCGTGGTCTTCGCCATCACGGTGCTCGGCGTGCGCGGCGCCGGCGTCTACGTGTGGTTCGCCTTCGCCGGGGCGATCGCCGCCCTCGTGCTCGTGTACGCGATCGCGTCGCTCGGCAGGGAGGGCGCCACCCCGGTCAAGCTCGCCCTGGCCGGAGCCGCCGTCACCGCGGGCCTGGCCTCCGTCACCACCGGGGTCGTGATGACCAACGTGGACGCGCTCAACGAGCTGCGCTTCTGGCAGGTGGGCTCGCTCGCCGGCCGCTACACGCCGATCCTCGCCGGGGTCGCGCCGTTCCTCATCCTCGGCCTGATCGCGTCGCTGGCGTTCGGGCGCACGCTCAACGGGCTCGCGCTCGGCGAGGACCTGGCCCGCGGCCTCGGCCAGCACGTCACCCGGACCCGGGTGGCGGCGTTCGCCGTGGTCGCCGTGCTGGCCGGGGCCGCCACGGCGGCCTGCGGGCCGATCGTCTTCGTCGGGCTGGTCGTCCCGCACGTCGCCCGGTTCCTGTGCGGTCCTGACTACCGGTGGATCCTGCCGTACTCCATGCTGCTCTCGCCCATCGTGCTGCTGCTGGCCGACGTGCTCGGCCGGGTGGTGGTGGCGCCCGACGAGCTGCAGGTCGGCGTGGTCCTCGGCGTGCTCGGGGCGCCGGCGTTCGTGGCCATCGTCCGCTACGGCCGGATGTCGGAGGCGTGAACATGACCACGACCACGACCGTCTCGACCACCGGCGCCTTCCGCGCCATCCGCCGCCGCAGGAACGCCCGCGCGCTCGTGGTGACGTGCGCGCTGACCGTGGCCGTCGGCGCGCTGTTCGTGCTCACGATGATGGTCGGCAGCTTCCAGCTCACCGCGGGCGAGGTCATCGCCTCGGTGCTGCACCTGCGCGAGGACCCGAGCGTCGACTTCGTCGTGCGGGGGCTGCGGCTACCCACGGCGGCGGCGGCGCTGGCCGTCGGCCTCGCCCTCGGCGCCGCCGGGACGATCTTCCAGCAGTTGCTGCGCAACCCGCTCGCCTCGCCCGACTTCGTCGGCATCAACTCGGGCGCCGGGCTCGCCGCCATCACCGGGATCGTGCTGCTGCAGGCCGGCGGCCTGGCCGTGAGCGCACTCGCGCTCGCCGGCGCGATCGTCGCCGCCCTGCTCATGTACGTGCTCGCCTGGCGCGACGGCGTGGCCGGCTACCGGTTCATCCTCATCGGCATCGGCGCCGCGCTCTTCTTCGACGGGCTGATCGGCTACATGCTGACCCGGGCCCGGCTCAACGACGCCCAGCAGGCGATGCACTGGCTGACCGGCTCCGTGGGCCAGGCCGACGCCGCCGAGCTGCGGCTCCTGCTCGCCGCCGTGGCCGTGCTGCTGCCTGTCGCGCTGCTGCTCCAGCGGCAGTTGCGCGGGCTCGAACTCGGCGACGACGCCGCCCGCGCGCTCGGCGTCCGCACCGAGCTCAGCCGCGCCGGGCTGCTCGCCACCGCGGTGGTGCTGACGGCGCTGGCCGTCGCCGTGGCCGGGCCGATGATCTTCGTCGCGCTCGTCGCCGGGCCGATCGCCAACCGGCTGCTCGGCCCGGCCACCGGCGGGATCGTGCCCGCCGCGCTGGTCGGCGCGACGCTGGTGCTCGTCGCCGACCTCGTCGCCGTCCACCTGTTGCCGACGCCGCTGCCCACCGGCGTGGTGACCGGCGCGGTCGGCGCGCCCTACCTGCTGTGGCTGCTGGCCACCACCAACCGGCAAGGAGCGGGTGGATGACCCGACTGCACGCCGAGGGCGTGACCCTCGGATACGACGACCAGCCGATCGTGACCGGCCTCGACGTCCGGATCCCCGACGGCAAGGTCACCGCGATCGTGGGGGCCAACGCGTGCGGCAAGTCCACGCTGCTGCGCGGCCTGGCCCGGCTGCTCAAGCCCCGGGCGGGCGCCGTCTTCCTCGACGGCAAGGCGATGAGCGAGCTGGGCACGCACGAGGTCGCCAAGACGCTCGGACTGCTGCCGCAGACGCCCGTCGCCCCCGACGGCATCACCGTCGCCGACCTGGTCTCGCGCGGACGCTACCCGCACCAGGGCTGGTTCCGCCGCTGGACCGACGGCGACGACGACGCGGTCACCCGCGCCCTCGAGGCCACCGGCACCGCCGCCCTGGTCGACCGGCCGATCCGGCAGCTGTCCGGCGGGCAGCGGCAGCGCGTGTGGGTGGCGATGGCGCTCGCCCAGGACACCGACCTGCTGCTCCTCGACGAGCCCACCACCTACCTGGACATCAATCACCAGGTGGAGCTGCTGCGGCTGCTGCGCAAGCTGAACGCCGAGTCCGGCAAGACGATCGTGGTCGTCCTGCACGACCTCAACCTCGCCTGCCGCTTCTGCGACCACGTGATCGCGATGGCCGACGGGTCCGTCGTCGCCGAGGGCGAGCCCACCGCGGTGATCACCGCCGAGCTGGTCGAGAAGGTCTTCGGCCTGTCCTGCGTCGTGGTGCCCGACCCGGTCGCCGGCACGCCGATGGTGGTGCCGTCCTGACCACGACGACGACGGCGGGACCGGCGACCGCCCCCGCGGCCGCGCTGCGCACGGCGACCGGCCGGGAGGCTGCCCGCTGGGTCGCCGCGCACTGCCGCCGCTCGCCCTGGCTCGCGGCCGGGGCCGCGCTCAGCACCGTGGCCGGGGCCGGGCTCGCCGTCCTCCCGGTGCTCCTGCTCGGGCAGGTGGTCGACGGCGTCGTCGGGGGAGAGCCGCAGTCCATCCTGGTCACGATCGGCGGGCTCATGGTGGCCGCCGCGCTGCTGGGCGCCGCCGCCACGGCCGCGTCCACGTACCTGATCGGCAGGCTCGGCGCGGACCTGCTGGCCGGGCTGCGGGAGGCCGCCGTACGGGCCGTGCTGGGGATGCCGAGCGCGCGGGTCGAGCAGGTCGGCCGCGGCGACGTGCTGTCCAGGGTCGGCGACGACGTGGCCGTGCTGTCCAAGGGCATCCGCACGGCCGTGCCCACCGTGTTCTCCGCCGGGGTGCTGGTCGTCATCGCCACCGCCGGCATGTTCGGGCTGGACTGGCGGCTCGGCCTCGCCGGCGCGGGCGCGCTGCCCGCCTACGCGCTGGCGCTGCGCTGGTATCTGCCCCGGTCCGCCCCGCTCTACAAACGGCAGCGCGAAGCCCAGGCCGACCGCGCGCAGGCGCTGATCAGCGGCCTCAACGGCATCGACACCGTACGCGCCTACCGCCTGGAGGAGGACTTCCGCGAGCAGGTCACGCGCGAGTCGTGGCGGGTGCGCGACCTCGGCATCGAGGTGTTCCGCTTCTTCGGCAGGTTCGTCGGCCGGGAGAACCGCGCCGAGTTCATCGGCCTCACCCTGATCATCGTGGTCGGCTACGCCCTGCTGGAGGCCGACGCCGCCACGCTCGGCGAGGTGTCGGCCGCGCCGCTGCTGTTCCACCGGCTGTTCAACCCGCTGGGCTCCATCATGTTCACCTTCGACGAGGCGCAGAAGTCCGGCGCGAGCCTGACGCGGCTCGTCGGCGTGCTGGGCGAGGCGGCCGAGGACCGGCTCGTGGGCAGCGCCGCCCCCGCATCGGCTGACGTCACCCCGTACCCGGTGACGGTCGAGGGGCTGACGTTCGGCTATCCCGGCGCGAGCGAGCCGGTGCTGCGGGACGTGAGCCTGACGATCCCGGCGGGCGGGTCGCTCGCGCTGGTGGGCGCGACGGGCGCGGGCAAGACCACGCTCGCCGCGCTCGTCGCGGGCATCGGCACCCCGCAGGCCGGGTCGGTGCGCGTCGGTACGGCCGACCTCGCGGACCTGGACGAGGCCGGGGCGCGGGCCCTGGTGAGCATCCTGACGCAGGAGACGCACGTGTTCTCCGGCCCGCTCGCCGACGACCTGCGGCTGGCCGCGCCCGGCGCGACCGACGAGGAGCTGATGGCCGCGCTGCGGGTCGCCGGCGCCGACGGCTGGGCCGAGGCGCTGCCCGACGGGCTCGCCACCAAGGTCGGCGAGGGCGGCGAGCGCCTGGACGGCACCACGGTCGCCCGGATCGCGCTGGCCCGGCTGGTGCTGGCCCGCTCGCCGGTCGTGGTGCTGGACGAGTCGACCGCCGAGGCGGGCAGCGAAGGCGCCGCCGAGCTGGAGCGGGCCGTACGGGCCGCCTGCCGGGGCCGCACCACGCTGCTCGTGGCGCACCGGCTGACCCAGGCCATGACCGCCGACCGGATCGCCGTCCTGGACGCCGGGCGCGTGGTCGAGCAGGGCACGCACGAGGAGCTGGTGGCCCTGGGCGGACGCTACGCGCGGCTGTGGCGGGCCTGGCGTGCGGGAAGTTAGGAGCGAGCGCATGTCGTCCCTCACGGGGTCCGTCATCCTGCGGACCGCGCTGCGGCGCAACCTCGGCGCCATGACCGGGGGCACCGTCCTCATGGGCCTCTACCAGGCGGGCGAGACCGCGTTCCCCATCGCGCTCGGCCTGATCGTCGAGCACACCATGCGGGACCGCACGCTCGGCTCGCTCGGCCTGTCGATCGCCGCACTGCTCGTGATCATCACGACCGTGTCGCTGTCGTGGCGCTTCGGGATGCGCATCCTGCAGAAGGCGAACGTCACCGAGGCGCACCGCTGGCGGGTGGAGGTCGCCGCCTGCGGGCTGCAGCCGGTCGCCAGGGACGCCGACCTCAGGTCCGGCGAGGTGCTGACCATCGCCACCGAGGACGCCGACCAGACCGCCGACATCATCGAGGTGGTGCCGCTGCTGGTCAGCTCCCTCGTCGCGGTGCTGATCAGCGCCGTGGCGCTCGGCCTGGCCAGCGTGTGGCTCGGCCTGCTGGTGATCGTCGGGACCGTCGCGATCCTGACGACCCTCAGCGTCCTGTCGCGCCGGATCGGCGCCGGCACCCGCGAGCAGCAGGCCCGGGTCGCGCGGGCGGGCGCGAAGGTCGCCGACCTGATCACCGGCCTGCGCCCGCTGCACGGCTTCGGCGGCAACGCCGCGGCCTTCCAGTCCTACCGGAAGGTCAGCGGGGAGGCCCGCCACCAGTCGATCGTCGTCGCCCGCGCCAACGGCGCGTACGCGGGCGCCGCGCTGGGGCTCAACGCGATCCTCGCCGCCGTCGTGACCCTCGCCGCCGGCTGGCTCGCCTTCCAGGGGCAGATCACGATCGGGCAGCTCGTCATGGCCGTGGGACTGGCCCAGTTCATCATCGAACCGCTCAAGCTGTTCTCCGAGATGCCCAAGTACGTGATGGTCGCCCGCGCGTCGGCCGACCGGATGGCGCTCGTCCTGGCCGCGCCGCCGGTGATGACGCCCGGCCGGGGCCGCCCCGCGCCGGGCGGGGACCTGGAGGTCGACTGCGTCCGCCACGGGGCGCTGCGCAAGCTGAAGTTCCGGGTGGCGCCCGGCGAGTTCGTCGCGATCGCCGCCTACGAGCCGCGCGCCGCCGCCGACCTGGCCGCGGTGCTCTCCCTCCGCGTCCCGCCCGGCGCGTACGAGGGCGTGGTGCGGATCGGCGGGCGCGCGGTGGCGGACCTGTCGGTCGAGGCGGTCCGCGAGCACCTGCTCGTGAACCCGTACGACGGGGAGATCTTCGCCGGGACCCTGCGCGGCAACATCGACCCGTCGGGACGCGGCCGCCTGGTGTCCGAGGCCGTCGCGGCGTCGATGCTGACCGACGTCGTCGCCCTGCACGCCGAGGGCCTCGACCACGGCGTGCGCGACCGGGGCGCGAACCTGTCGGGCGGGCAGCGCCAGCGGCTCTCGCTGGCCCGCGCCCTGGCCGCCGACACCGACGTGCTCGTCCTGCACGACCCGACGACTGCGGTCGACGCGGTCACCGAGCAGCTCATCGCCCGCGGCATCGCGGACCTGCGGCGGGGCCGCACCACCGTGGTGATCACCAGCAGCCCGGCGTTCCTGGACGCGGCCGACCGGGTGCTCGTCCTCGACGGCGGCATGGTCACCGCCGAGGGCGCGCACCGCGACCTGCTGGCCGCCGACGAGCACTACCGCCAGGCCGTGGCGCGATGACCCGCGGCCGGGCTACGGCTTGCGGCCGAGGCCGCCGACGATCACCCACGGCAGGGCGGGCAGGCCGTTCAGCGGGGACCGCCAGCTCCGCACGTCGGTGAGACCGGGCTCGACCAGCTCGAAATCGCCGAAGAAGTCGCCGATCCGGGCGCGGGTGCGCGGCGTCAGCGCCGTGCCCGCCATCCGGAAGCCCTGCTTGGCCGTGGCCATGACGTGCTCCGGCGACTCGTCGGCGGTGTGCGAGACGAGCAGGTGGCTGCCGGGCGCCAGCGCCCGCCGGTATTCAGCGACGATGCCGGCCGCGTTCTCCTCGTCGGAGACGAAGTGCAGGATCGCGGCCATGAGCACCGCGACCGGCTGCCCGAAGTCGATCAGCTCGCGGGTGAGCGGGTGGCCGAGCACGTCGCCAGGGCTGCGCAGGTCGGCCTCGACCACCGCGACGTCGTCGTCGGTGGCCAGCAGCGCCCTGGCGTGGATCGCCACCGTGGGGTCGGAGTCGACGTAGACGACGCGGGTGCCGGGGGCGCCAGAGCGGGCCACCTCGTGCACGTTCTGCTGGGTGGGCAGGCCGGCGCCGATGTCGACGAACTGGCGGATGCCGGCCTCCTCGACCAGGTAGCGGACCGCGCGGCCGAGGAAGGCCCGGTTGTCGCGGGCGGTCTGCGACGCCTGCGGGTTCTGGGCCAGCATGGCCTCGGCGGCCTGGCGGTCCGCCGCGAAGTTGTCCTTGCCGCCCAGCAGGTAGTCGTAGATGCGCGCCCCGTTGGGGATGCTGGTGTCCACCCCAGGCACAGCCGAGCGTCCGTCTTCTCGCACTGAGTCCCCCAGCCATTTCATGATTCTTCAGGAAATGCTGCCATATATCGGCGTCGCGCGACCGATCAAGCCGCCAAGTGGCTGTGGCAGTCGTGTGGCGGCCGGCGGCCTACCAGAACCTCACCTCGGGATAATCGGCCGACGGCCGGTCCAGCAGGGGCCGGTGCCGCCCCTTGAGGTGCGTGTCGAGGAACGCCGTGACGTACGCCCGGGTGATCGCGATCCCGCGCTCGCCGTCGATCGGGAACTCCGGCAGCCCGAGCTGCGGCAGCAGCACCCCGTAGTCGACGAAGCTCATGTGCTCGGCGCCGGTCACGGTCAGCCAGCGCTTCCAGTCACTCTTCACGTGCGGCCAGAACTGGTCCCAGGAGCCGTCCCGGCCGCCGGAGTCCGGCTGGTGCCGGGGGTTGCCGATCATCATGAACGGCTTGTCCAGCGGCTCGGCCGGCGTCTTCGGGTTGTAGGTGCCGTCCAGGTTGACCGCCGCCCGGACCCGGCGCGACCCGGACAGCAGGTGCGCGGCGCTCTGGCCGCCGACCGAGTGGCCCACCATCGCGATCCGCTTCTCGTCGATCAGCCGGTTCCAGCGCTTGTCGGCTTCGAGCCGCCGCAGCACGAACTCGGTGTCGGCCGCCCGCACCCGGGCCACCTTCCGGCCCGTCTCCTCCGTCTGACCGGCCTTCCCGGCCTCGAACGTGGTGGTGCGGCCGTCGGGGAACGTGGTCGCCAGCGACTCGTACGTGTGCTCGATCCCCGCCACCAGGTAGCCGCGGCTGGCGAACTCCTCGGCCAGCGAGGTCAGCGTCGCGCGGGGCATCGTCATCCCGGGCGACATCACCACCAGCGGCCAGCCGCCCTTCCGCTTCAGCGCGGGCGCCCCGGTCCGGGAATGGGTGGGGGTCTCGGCCAGCGTGCCGGGCGGCACGTCCTTGAGCCGGGGCTCGCTCCTGATGAGCAGCTCCGACTCCTTCGGCGTCAGGTAGCGGGACGGCTTTCCGCCGCCCGCGCGTGCCGGGTACCACAGCGACACCATCAGCTCCCGCGCCTTCGCGGTCGGCACCCAGGGGTCGGGCCGGGAGGTGTCGACCAGGTGCAGGTCCTGCTTGCCCACCCGGTGGTCGCCGGTCGGCGCGGGCAGCGAGGTCACCGGCGCGGCGGCGGCGGCCGGGGGAGCGATCAGCGGGGTCGTCAGGGAAGCGGAGAGCGCGAGGACGCTCGCGGCGACGGTCTTCTTCATGGGATCAACCGTGCCGCGAAACCGCCCCGGGGCGTCCCCGGCGAAAGTCCTCGCCTGCCCACGACTTTCGTAGGGGGTGCCGTGCCGCGCTCTCTGCCGGTTTCACCCGTTTCCCGCCAGGGCAGACACCTCACGATCCCCCACCGCACGCCAAGGGGGAGCGTCATGGCCGGCCGCGACGAGGAACGACGCTGGGAGTCGCTGAGCCCGTTCGAGCTGAAGGACGAGCTCATCGCCCTCGCAGGCGAGAGCCAGCGCCAGAACGCCGTCACGATGCTGAACGCCGGCCGGGGCAACCCCAACTGGATCGCCACCGAGCCGCGCGAGGCGTTCTTCCTGCTGGGCCAGTTCGCCGTCACCGAGTCCAGGCGCACCTGGCCGGAGTTCCCCGGCCTGGGCGGGCTGCCGGGCCGCGAGGGCATCGCCGGCCGGCTCACCGCCTTCCTCGGCGAGCACGCCGACCGGCCGGGCGCGAGCCTGCTGCGCGACAGCGTCGAGTACGGGACCGGGCGGCTCGGCTTCGACGCCGACGCGTTCGTGTGGGAGCTGACCGACGCCGTCACCGGCGACCACTACCCCGAGCCCGCCCGCATGCTGCGGCACGCCGAGCAGGTCGTGCACGCCTACCTGGTCCAGGAGATGTGCGGCGGCCGGACCCCGCGGCGGCCGTACGACCTGTTCGCCGTCGAGGGCGGCACCGCCGCGATGTGCTACGTCTTCGACACCTGCGTCATCAACGGCCTGCTGCGCCCCGAGGACACGATCGCGCTGATGACGCCGATCTTCTCGCCCTACCTGGAGATCCCGCACCTGGAGCGCTACCGGTTCAAGACCGTCGAGATCCAGGCGGCCAAGACCAACCGCGCCGGCCTGCACACCTGGCAGTACGACCGGGCCGAGCTGGACAAGCTCGCCGATCCGTCGGTGAAGGCGCTGTTCCTCGTCAACCCGTCCAACCCGCCCTCGGTGATGCTGGCCGAGGAGTCGCTGGAGCGCATCGCGGAGATCGTCCGCACCTCCAACCCGGAGCTGGCGATCATCACCGACGACGTCTACGGCACGTTCGTGCCCGGGTTCCGGTCGCTGATGTCGGCGGTGCCGCGCAACACGATCGGCGTCTACTCCTTCAGCAAGTACTTCGGCGCCACCGGCTGGCGGCTCGGCGTCATCGCCGTCAACCAGGACAACGTCTTCGACGAACGGCTCGCCCGGCTGCCCAGGCCGGACCTGGACCGGCTGGCCGACCGCTACGGCACCATCAGCCTGCGGCCCGGCGACATCAGGTTCATCGACCGGCTGGTGGCCGACTCCCGCCAGGTGGCCCTCAACCACACCGCCGGCCTGTCCACGCCGCAGCAGACGATGATGACGCTGTTCGCGCTGTCGTCGCTGCTCGACAGCGACGGCTCGTACCGGGACACCTGCCGCGCCGTCATCGCCCGCCGGCTGGACGCGCTCACCGAGGGGATGGGCGTGCCGATCCCCGACGACCCGCTCGCCGCCCACTACTACGTCGAGCTGGACATCCTCAGCTTCGTCCGGCGCACGTACGGCGACGAGTTCGCCGACTGGCTGCAGCTCACGTACGAGCCGGTCGACCCGGTCTTCCGCCTGGCCGAGAAGGGCTCGGTGGTGCTGCTGAACGGCGGCGGCTTCGACGGCCCGCAGTGGAGCGTCCGGGTGAGCCTGGCCAACCTGGACCACGACGCCTACCTGAAGATCGGCGGCTGGCTCAAGGAGATCGTCGACGGCTACAAGGCCGAGTTCGACGCGTCATGACCTGGCTGAAGGAGCTGCTGCGCGGCACGCCGGAGATGGCGCTGTTCGTGTCGCTGGCGCTCGGGTACGCGATCGGCAAGGTCAGGGTGGGCGGGCTCTCGCTGGGCGGCATCGCCGGCACGCTGATCGTCGCCATCTTCGTCGGCATGTTCAGCGGCGTCACGCTGAGCGACCAGGTGAAGAACATCGCCTTCGCCCTGTTCATCTTCACGCTCGGCTACATGAGCGGCCCGTCGTTCTTCGCCAGCCTCAACCGCCGGAGCCTGCGTTACGGCTGGTTCACGCTGATCGAGGTCGTCGCCGTGCTGACGGTGACGACGCTGGCGATCCTGCTGCTGCGCCTGGACGTGGGCACCGCCGCCGGGCTGATGGCGGGCGGCGCCACCGAGTCGGCCGTGGTCGGCACCGCCACCGACGCGATCTCGCGGCTGCCGCTCCCCGCGGCCGAGATCCGGGCGCTCCAGGCCAACGTCGGCACCGCCTACTCCATCTCCTACATCTGCGGCCTGATCACGATCGTCCTGCTGACCAGCCAGATCGCCCCCGCCGTGCTGCGGTTCAGCCTCAAGGACGAGGCGGACAAGCTGTGGCGGCGCATCAGCGGCGGGCAGCCGGGCGAGGACGCCACGACGGCGCTGCCCGGCGTCGTCGGCCGTGCCCAGCGGGTGACCGCCGCCGCGGGGAGCACCGTCACCGAGGTGGAGACCGCGCTCGGCGGCAGCGCCACCGTGGAGCGCGTGCGGCGCGGTGACCGGAGCATCGACCTGCGGCCCGGCACCGTGCTCGCCGACGGGGACGTGCTCGTGCTGTTCGGGCGGCGCGAGGACCTGGTGCGCGCCGACGACGTGGTCGGCCCGGAGGTGTCCGGCACCGGCGCCCTCGACCTGGAGCTCGACCAGGCCGACGTGCTGCTGACGCGCAAGGACTTCGCCGCCGCCCCGCTCGGCGACCTGCGGCGCGAGATCCCGGCCGAGCAGCGGCACGGCGTCTACGTCACCGGCATCACCCGCATGGAGCAGGGGCTGCCGGTGCAGCCGGGCACCACGATCAACCCCGGCGACGTCATCCGCGTGACGGGGGCCGGCAAGGACGTGCGCGCGTTCGCCGAGCGCTTCGGCGTCCGGCTCGACCAGAGCGTCAAGGCCGACTTCGTCTTCATCGCGCTCGGCGTCATCCTCGGCATGCTCATCGGGAAGATCACGGTGCCGCTGGGCGGCATCCCGCTGTCGCTCGGCACCGGCGGCGGCTGCCTGCTGTCGGGGCTGCTGTTCGGCTGGATCCGCGCCAAACGGCCCACCATCGGCCAGTTCGACTCCGCCGCCGCCACGGTGATCAAGAACCTGGGGCTGGCCACGTTCATCTGCGCGGTCGGCCTGTCGTCGGGGCCCGCGGCCGTCGCGCTCGTCGGCAAGTACGGCATCTCGCTGCCGATCGCGGGCGTGCTCGTCACGCTCGTCCCGGCGACGGTGTCGCTGCTGGTGGCCTTCAAGGTGATGAAGCTGGCGCCGCCGCTCGCCCTGGGCGCCGTCGCCGGTCAGCAGTGCTCCACCCCGGCGATCACCGCCGTGCAGGCGCAGGCCGGCAACAGCACGCCGCTGATGTCGTACACGATCGTCTACGCGCTGTCGAACGTCGTGCTGCCCCTGCTCGGCCCCGTCGTGGTGGCCCTGGCCCACGCCATCACCGGCTAGCGGCCCTGACGACCTGGACGCGGTAGTGGCCGTCGGCGTCGCGGTGGGCGCCGTGGATGTCCGTGGCCAGAGCGGGGAAGGCGCGGTCGAAGTCCTCCAGGGCGCGCAGGTACGTCATCAGCGGGCCGTCGGCGGGGCCGGTCGCCTCGCCGGGCATCAGCATCGGGATGCCCGGCGGCGTCACCACCACCGTGGCCGCCGCGATCCGGCCCGGCAGCTCGGCCAGCGTCACCGCCTCGGTGCGGGACCGGATCATCGCCTGGTAGCAGTCGGCCGGCGTCATCACCTGCTCGGGCAGCCTGGTGAACACCTCGTCCAGCAGCTTGCCCACCCCGGAGTCGCGCAGCTTCTCGTGGACCAGCGTGCAGAACTTCTGCAGCGACACCGTCGCGGGCCCGAGGCCCGGCAGCACCTCCGCCAGCGGCAGGTCGTCGTCGTAGGCGTTCTTGAAGTCGGTGAGCGCGTCGATGAGCGTGCCCCACTTGCCCTTGGTGATCCCCATGGAGAACAGCACCAGCAGCGTGTGGTCGCCGGTCTTCTCCACCACGATGCCGCGCCGCGCCAGGTAGGCGGCGACGATCCGGGCCGGGATGCCCCAGTCGAGCGTGCCGGTGACGGCGTCGGCGCCCGGGCAGATGATCGTCACCTTGACCGGGTCGAGCAGGCAGTAGCCCGCCGACATGCCGTCGAACCCGTGCCACGCCGCCCCCGCCTCCATCGTCCAGCAGGACGGCTCGGCGCACAGCAGCGCCGGATCGGCGTCGGCGAAGGAGTGCACCTGGCCGGTGCGCGGGTCGGTGACGGCGGAGGGCTGCCAGACGCCGAAGAACCAGTCGGAGCGCTGCCCGTCCTCGCGGATGCGGTCGGCCAGCCGCACCATCGCCTGCCGGAACCGGACCGCCTCGACGATGGCCTCCCCGGTGAGGAACGGCCCCGCCGGGCCGTCCATCATCGCCGCGGCCACGTCCAGCGAGGCGATCAGCGGGTAGAGCGGTGAGGTGGAGGCGTGCATGAGGTACGTCTCGTTGAACGCGTCGTAGTCGACCGGGGCGCGCTCCGACGGGCGCACGTGCACCATCGCCGCCTGCGACAGCGCGGCCAGCAGCTTGTGCGTCGACTGGGTGGCGAACACGGTGGGCCGGCCGGGTCCGGGCAGCGTGCGCTCGTCGATCGCCATGCCGTAGCGGCCGGCGTAGAGCGGGTGGAACCGGGCGTAGGCGAACCACGCCTCGTCGAAGTGCAGCCGAGGCACGCCGGCGCCGAGCAGTTCGCCGACGCGGACCGCGTCGTAGCAGACCCCGTCGTACGTCGAGTTCGTGATCACCGCGTAGGCCGGGTCGCCGTCGGCGAGCGGGTGGGCGGTGATGCGGGCGCGGATCGCGGGCGGCTCCAGCGCGGCGGGCGGGATCGGGCCGGCCAGCCCGAGGCCGTTGCGCTCGGGCACCAGGTAGACCGGCCGGGCGCCGCTGATGGCGAGCGCGTGCTGGACCGACTTGTGGCAGTTGCGGTCGATCAGGACGGTGTCGTCGCGGGCCATCGCGTGGTGGCCGACGACGCGGTTGGCGGTGGAGTTGCCGTTGACCACGAAGAACGTGCGGTCGGCGCCGAAGACGCGGGCGGCGTTGCGCTCCGCCTCGCCGATGGGGCCGGTGTGGTCGAGCGGCGAGCCCAGTTCGCCCACGGAGATCGACAGGTCGGTGCGCAGCAGCCGTTCGCCGTAGAAGTCGAAGAACGCCCGTCCCACGGGCGACTTGAGGAAGGCGACGCCGCCGGCGTGGGCGGGGGTGTGCCAGGAGTAGCGGTGGTGGTCCTCCAGCCGGCGCAGGGCGGCGAAGAACGGCGGCAGGATCTTCTCGGAGTATTCCTCGGCCGCGTGGGCGATGCGCCCGGCGATGAACTGCGGCGTGTCCTCCAGCGGGAACACGTAGCCCTGGATGACCTCGTACACCCACAGGGGGAGCTCCTGCTCGTGCGTCATCAGGAACACCGGCAGGCCGCGGAAGCGCCTGCCCACCGCGCCGAGCAGCTCCTCCGCGCCGGGCGCGTCCCAGGCGGCGAGCACCGCCGTCAGCGACGCGTCCGAGCTGACGACCGCCAGGGCGTCGGCGGCCCGGTGGGTCCAGCGCACCTGGAGGCCCTCCTCGGCCATGGCGGCGCACACGCGGCGCAGCTGCTCGGCGAGCGCCGAGTCGGCGTCGGGGCGTTCGGTGACGGCGGCGAGGACGGTTCGCTCCATGCGGCACTCCCTGGGGTTTCGGACGGCGGCTCCCGGCCGCCGGGCGGCGGCCGGGAGCGCTCACGGGGTCAGTCGGCGCAGATCGCGAAGACGCTGATGCCGACGTCGTTGTAGCCGTCCTGGCGGCCGAGGCCGATCCAGCCGCGTCCGTCGTCGGTCGGGAACGAGCCGACGAGGATCGCCCGGTTGCCGCGCGCCTCGGCGCCGCCGCCGAGAACGCGCTTGGAGCCGGGGCAGTAGAGGGTGCGCCGCTGGAAGTTGGGCACGTTCGCGTTGGGCAGGGTGACGAGCTGGTAGCCCGGCGGCAGCGCCGACGCGGCGGTGGCGGTCTGGGCGGTGGCGGTCTGGGCGGTGGCGGTCTGGGCGGTGGTTGCGGTGACGGTGGCCGTCGCCGGGGCGGCGGAGGCCAGGCAGGCGGTGGTGGCGAGCGCGGCGAGGCCGGTGAGTGCCACTCGGTTGAGCTTCATACGGGCTCCGTTCGGGTCTGCGTCCTCGGCGCACGCGCATGGTGCGGGATGGGGGACCGGGGACGGCGTTCGAGGGTACACGTGCAGTATTGGCGCAACTACTGAGCGTGTCGATGGGAAATCTCGTTCGAGCCCAGGTCGTCCGCTATTTATCTCGGAGTCCATAAATAGTCATCGTTCTTCCTCTTGCGGTGATGATCTCGATATCGGATGATCCAGGTGGCGGCGGCTGAGCCGGGCCGAGATATCGTGCAGACCATTTTTAGTGACCGCGCGGAAGGACCCCCCATGCGCAGACTGATCCCCCCGATGGTGGCCGCCCTGGCCCTCGCGGCGTTGACGGCGCCGGCGCCCGCGGCGGCCGACCCCGGCGCCAGGCCCGCCGCGTACCGGCTCGACTGTGACGGTCAGGCTCCCGGCAGCTCGTGCACGGTCGTGGCGAGCGGCAAGAGCCGTCCGAACCACGTGCAGGAGTTCGTCGCCACCGTCAGGACCGGCGAGCAGGTGTGGGCCCGCGACACCATCTACACGCGCGAGGGCCAGGCACGCACCCGGCCGTTCCCGAGGCCGTCCGGGAACGTGACCGTCGACGTCTCGGTCACCTCCATGCCGGAGAAGAAGGCCGGCACGCCACTGCGCCTGATGGCCTGGAACCTCTTCGTCGGCGGCACGATCAACCGCCAGGAGACGACCGGCGACAACCTCAAGCAGATGATCGAATACCTCAACGAGGTCAACCCGGACATCCTGTTCGTGGTCGAGGGGTACGGCTCGGGCCAGAAGATCCTGGAGGGCCTGAACGCCGGCCGGGCCGAGGACGACCGGTTCTCCGCGGCGCAGCTCACGCACCCCGAGGACTACAGCGTCAACGGCGACAACCTGTGGATCTACACGAAGCTGGACATTCAGAAGGTCTACCCGCGTTACGCCGACGAGGAGATCTCCTCCTTCAACCTGGGCGGCGCCCGCCTCGGCCTGCCCAACGGGCAGCACGTGCACGCGTTCAGCGTGTGGACCTGGCACGACGGCTACGCCTTCGGCGACACCCACGACGCGGCCGTGCAGAACACCCACGGCCTGCCCCGCACCAAGACGACCGAGCAGATCCTCGACGCCGACCGGCTGCGCCGCGTCGCCATGGGCAAGTCCATCCTGGAGAAGGCGATCCCGTCGTTCGTCGGCGACGACGACGCCCCCGTGCTCATGGGCGGCGACCTCAACGCCCAGTCGTACCTGGACTGGACCGACCAGTTCGCCGACGCGCCCGGCCACGGCGGCGTCGTGCTCCCGTGGCCGTACACGAAGATGTACACCGAGGCGGGCTTCGTCGACACCTTCCGCCACGCCAACCCCGACGCCGGCCTGTACCCGGGCCGCACCTGGAGCCCGCTGAGCGGCTTCGGCGCCGTGCCCGCCCGCATCGACTACGTCTTCGCCAAGGGCGAGGACGTGCGCATCCTCGGCTCCCGCTCCGACGTGCGGCGGCTCCCGCGCCACCGCGACAGCTGGCTCGACCGGCCGTACCCGTTCTACTCCGACCACGGCGCGGTGATCACCGACGTGGTGATCCGGGGCAAGGGCACCGGCCCCGACCGGCCGATCGTCAGCGAGGAGCCGGGCAAGGGCCGCGAGATCTGGCCCGCCCCGCCGGCCGGCACCCGCATCCCGCCGTCCGAGCTCAGCGCGACGGCGAGCACGTTCAAGCCCGGCGCCGGCGACCCGGTCCGCGCGGTCGACGGCAACCTGACCACGGACTTCCACTCCTACTATCCCGGCCCGCCGCCGCAGCCCCACCACATCACCGTGGACCTGGGCAGGGTGCGCGAGCTGTCGGCGGTCCGCTTCCAGCCGAAGCTGCGCGTCAACATGAACGGCACCGTGCTGGAGGGCATGGTCCAGGTGAGCGACGACGGCGAGACGTTCCGCGACGTCAAGCGCGTCGAGTGGCCCAGGATGACCGCGCCCAACGACGTCGACCTGACCGGCGTCTCCGCCCGCTACATCCGGCTGCGCGCCGACTACGGCATGGGCGGCGCCACCGCTCTCGCCGAGATCATCCCGTACGAGGTCGCGCGCTGACTCACCGGCTCACCGGGTTCTCCTGCTTCATGTGCGCCAGCTTCGCGGGGTTGCGCACCGCGTAGAGCCCGGTGATCAGGCCGTCGTCGATGCGCACCGCCATGACGGTCTCCAGGCGGCCGTCGACCCGGATGATCAGCGCGGGGTGGCCGTTGACCTGCGCGAGGTCCAGCGTGGCCGTCGCGGGGATGCGGTCCAGCAGGCCGGACACCGCCTCGGCTCCCACGACGGGCGTCAGGGAGGCCCGGACGACGCCGCCCCCGTCGGTCAGGAGGACGACGTCGGGGGAGAGGATGTCGAGCAGCCCCTGCAGGTCGCCTGTCCGGGCCGCGCGCCGGAACGCCTCCAGCGCGCCCCGCACCTCGGCGGGCGAGGCGTCGCCGCGCGGCCGGCGGGCGGCCACGTGGGAGCGGGCCCGGTGGGCGATCTGCCGCACGGCGGCCGGGCTCTTGCCGACGGCCTCGGCGATCTCGTCGTAGCCCACGTCGAACACCTCGCGCAGCACGAACACCGCCCGCTCGGTCGGCGTGAGCGTCTCCAGCACCAGCAGCATCGCCATCGACACGCTGTCGGCCAGCTCCACGTCCTCGGCCACGTCGGGCGCCGTCAGCAGCGGCTCCGGCAGCCACGGCCCGACGTACGACTCGCGGCGGCGGCCCAGCGTGCGCAGCCGCTTCAGCGCCTGCCGGGTGGCGATCCGCACCAGGTAGGCGCGCTGGTCGCGGACCGTGTCAAGATCGACGCCCGCCCAGCGCAGCCAGCTCTCCTGCAGCACGTCCTCGGCGTCGGCGGCCGAGCCCAGCATCTCGTACGCGACCGTGAACAGCAGGTTGCGGTGGGCGACGAACGCCTCGGTGGCGGGATCCGCGCCGGTGCGGCCGGTCGGTTGCTCATTGCGTTCGCTCATCACTGTCCCTGCCCGTTCGTGTGCGGTGCTGCGTCCATACGATCCCGGCCACCACGCCCCTGTGACACCTCCCCGCTGTGACACAGGTCACGTCCGCCGGGCTGTCACAACGCTCAGCCCGCCGGGATCTCTTGCTCGTCACCACCTGGACCGGCGAGTGAGCACCCCGGGGAACGCCGCCCTGGCCCGCCGGCCCTCACCGGACGAAAGGATCATCATGAACGCAGCGCTCGACACCCTCCGCCGCGACTTCGGCGGCGCCGTCATCGAACCCGGAGCGCCTGAATACGCCGCGGCCAGCCGGTCGGTCCTGGTCACGGGCAGCCCCGCCTACGTGTTGCGCCCCGAGAGCACCGGTGACGTGCGGGCCGGTGTCGCGTTCGCCGCCGCCTCCGGGCTCGTGCTGTCGGTGCGGGGCGGCGGCCACGCCTTCGCGGGCTTCGGCACCAACGACGGCGGCGTCGTGCTCGACCTGAGCGGGCTCGACGCCGTCGAGGTCGTCGACAAGGACCGCCACCTGGTCCGCATCGGCGGCGGCGCCACCTGGGGCCAGGTCGTGGACGCGCTCGCCCCGCACGGGCTGGCGATCTCCTCCGGCGACACCAGGAGCGTCGGCGTCGGCGGGCTGACGCTGGCGGGCGGCATCGGCTGGAAGGTCAGGAAGCGCGGCCTCGCGCTGGACAACCTGGTCGCCGCCGAGGTGGTCACCGCCGACGGGCAGGTGGTGCGGGCCGGCGCCGAGGAGCACCCGGAGCTGTTCTGGGCGATCCGGGGCGGCGGCGGCAACTTCGGCGTCGTGACCGCTTTCGAGTTCGCCGCCCACCCGACGACGGAGGTCTTCTACGGCAGGATCGCCTTTCCTCCGGCGGAGGCGGCCGCCGTCCTCCAGGGGTGGGCCGGCCACCTGCGCACCGCCCCCGAGGAGCTGACCTCCATCGTGGAGCTCGCCAGCCCGCTCGCGGGCGGCCCGGACGCGCCGGTCGAGGTCCGCGTCGCCGTCGACGGCGACGACCCGGCCCTCGCCGCGCGGGCCCTCGACCCGATCCGGGCGCTCGGCACCGTCATCGCCGACGACGTCACGCTCAGGCCGTACGCCGACACGCTGGTGGAGGGGCTCACCCCGCCGCCGGGCATCCGGCTGGTCACCCGCAACGGGTTCGCCGGCGGGGCGTTGCTGTCCGAGGTGCTGCGCGTCCTCGCCGGCGCCGCGGCCAGGCCGGGATCGCCGTTCATCGCCGTGCGCGCCGTCGGCGGAGCGGTGGCCCGCGTGCCGGCGGACGCCACCGCCTACGCCCACCGGCAGGCGGAGGTGATGGTGGTGACCACCGTCGCGGGCCCGCAGCCGGTCGTCGAGGCCGCGCTGCCCGGCCTGGACGCGCTCTGGGACGAGCTCGGGCCGCACATCGGCGGCGCCTACGCCGCCTTCCTGGCCTCCGCTGCCGAGGAGGACGTGGCCGCGATCTACCCGGACCGGACGTACGGGCGGCTGGCGGCGGTCAAGCGGCGCTACGACCCCGGCAACCTGTTCTCCCGCAACCACAACGTGCGGCCCGATCAGACGAGGTAGTGGCCACAACGTGCGGCCCGATCAGACGAGGTAGTCGCGCAGCGCCGTGGCGCGGCCCGGGTGGCGCAGCTTGCTCATCGTCCTGGCCTCGATCTGCCGGATGCGCTCCCGGGTGACGCCGTAGACCTTGCCGATCTCGTCCAGGGTCTTCGGCTCGCCGTCGGCCAGGCCGAAGCGCAGCGCGATCACGCCGGCCTCCCGCTCGGTGAGGCCGTCCAGGATCTGCCTGAGCTGGTCGCGCAGCAGGTCGAGGCCGACGGCGTCGGTGGGGTCGAGCGCCCCGGCGTCCTCGATGAGGTCGCCGAGCTCGGTGTCGCCCTCCTCGCCGAGCGGCGTGCTCAGCGAGACGGGCTCGCGGGCGTAGCCGCGGATCTCCTCGACCCGCTCCGCCGTCAGCTCGACCTGCTCGGCGATCTCCTCGTCGGACGGCTCCCTGCCGAGCGACTGGAACAGCTCGCGCCGGGCCCGCGCGACCTTGTTGATCAGCTCGGTCATGTGGACGGGGATGCGGATCGTCCGCGACTGGTCGGCCAGCGCCCGGCCGACGGCCTGCTTGATCCACCAGGTGGCGTAGGTGGAGAACTTCAGCCCGAGCCGGTGGTCGAACTTCTCCACCGCCCGCATCAGCCCCAGGTTGCCCTCCTGGATCAGGTCCAGGAAGGGCAGGCCGCGCCCGGTCTGGCGCTTGGCGATGGACACGACCAGGCGCAGGTTGGCCTCGATCATCCGGTCCTTGGCCAGGCGGCCGTCGGCGGCGATCCACTCCAGGTCGGCGCGGTCCTGCGGGGACAGCGCGTCGCCGTCGCGGTCGAGGCGCTCCTGGGCGAACAGCCCGGCCTCGATGCGCTCGCCGAGCGCGACCTCCTGCTGGGCGTCGAGCAGCCGGACCCTGCCGATGTGCTTGAGGTAGTCCTTGACCTGATCGGTGGTGGCGGCTGCTGTCATACGGGCCTCCTGGAAGTAAACTTGCGACGGTGGTAAGATTACGTCGAAGGCATTCCATCGTCAAGAGGAAATTTATGTCCGACGTAAAAATCTTCGGCCTGCGGGAGCAGAAGAAGCAGGAGACCCGCCAGGAGATCTCCGACCAGGCCACCCGCCTCTTCATCGAGCGGGGCTTCGAGGAGACGACGATCGCCGAGATCGCCGACGCGGCGCGGGTGGCCAAGAAGACCGTCACCAACTACTTCCCGCGCAAGGAGGACATGGCCTTCGACCACCACGAACGGTTCGTGGCCGCGCTGGCCGAGATCGTGGCGGGCCGGGAGCCGGGCGAGTCCGCGCTCGCCGCGCTCCGGCGGGTCTTCCTCGACGCCGCTGCCCGGCACGACCCGATGCTCGGGTTCACCCACGGCGGGTTCGGGCGGATGATCGTGGAGTCGCCGACGCTGGTGGCGCGGCTGCGCGAGCTGATGGAGCAGCGGGAGGAGGCCCTGGCCCGCGCGCTCGCCGAGGAGACGGGCGACACCGGCCCGGTGCCCCGGCTGGTGGCGGCGGCCATCGCGAGCCCGTACCGGGTGCTGCTCGGCCAGATCATGGAGCTCACGCTCGACGGGCTGGACAACGCGCGCATCGCCGAGATCGTGACCGAGTCCGCGCGCGAGGTGTTCGACCTGATGGAGCCGTCGTTCGGCCACTACGCGGTGCGCTGATGCCCGGCTGGACTCTCCCCCCGGGGGAGACCCCATGCTGCCGGTTGTGAAGGAGAACCCACCTATGACCGTCGTCGCAGGGGTCGAGGCCCGCGGCATGCAGCACTGCGAGACCACGGCGCTCGGGGTGCTGCTGCGCCACCAGGGGATCGACCTGTCCGAGCCGATGCTGTTCGGGCTCGGCTCGGGCCTGTCCTTCGTCTACTGGGACGCCAGGAACATGCCGTTCCCGTTCCTCGGCGGGCGCATCAGGCCCTTCGAGCTCACCCGGAACCTGGCCGCCAGGCTCGGCCTGACCCTGGAGGTCAAGGAGACGGCCTCACCCCGCCGAGCCTGGGCGAACGTGTCCGCGCCGATCGACGCCGGGCAGCCGGTCGGCCTCCAGCTCGACAGCTACCACCTGGACTATTTCCGGACGAAGGTGCACTTCGGCGGCCACGTCGTCGCCATGTACGGCTACGACGAGCGGCAGGCCCACCTGATCGACACCGCCCAGCAGGGCGGCGCCGTCCGCACCGGCCTGGAATCGCTGGCGGCGGCGCGCGCCGCACGCGGCCCGATGACCGCCAGGCACCGGTCCTTCACCATCACCGCCCCGGCGGGCGCGCCCTCCTGGCGGGACGGGATCGTCCCCGCGATCCGGGCCTGCGCGGACGCCTTCCTCGCCGCCCCCATCGCCAACCTCGGCCACCGGGGCATCGAGAAGGCCGCCCGCCAGGTGCCGGGCTGGCTGCGCCGCACCGCCGAGCCCGGGCGCGACCTGCCGCATGCCGCCCTGCTCATGGAGAAGGCCGGCACCGGCGGGGCCCTGTTCCGCGCCCTCTACCGCGACTTCCTCGCCGAGGCCGCCGCGTCCGTCGGCGACGACCGCCTGCGGACCGGCCACCGGCTCTACGCCGAGGCCGCCACCCTGTGGACCGAGGTCGCCGCGCGCATCGCCGAGGCCGGGGAGCAGCGCGACGCGGCCCGCCTCGAACAGGCCGGCGCCCTCCTCCTCGACCTCTCCCGCATCGAGCGCGACGCCATGCTCTCGCTGCGCGAGGTCACCGGCAGGGCTGGTACGGCCGGTCCTTGAGCGACAGGTCGGCCGCCTTCTTGATCGAGTTGAACGAGGCGGCCACGGCCTTGCGGCAGAACGACGCCGGCGACAGCCCGTACTCCACGTGGAAGACCGGCTTGCCCGCCTTGACGAACGGCTTCAGCTCGCCGCACTCGTCGTAGGAGAAGCACGACTCGTTGACCGCGAAGTCGAAGTACGGCTCCAGCTCGGCGGCCTGGCTGAGGTTGTTCTTCAGCGCCGCAGCCAGGCCGTGCTTGTGCGCGATGGCGGCCAGCGCGCGGTTGTAGGTGAGCTGCGTGGTGGCGCTGATGTTCCAGCCGGTGACCGCGCGGCCCTCCTCGTGGGCGTTGACGACGTCGAACTCCACGCCGTCGAACCCGGCCTGCGCGCACTTGGCGACCCGGGCCTCCATCATCTTGAGCAGGAAGTCGCGCTGGCCCCTGTCGTTGTTGATGTTGGCCCAGCGCTCGTCCGGGAAGTCCTCGCTGAACGGCTTGCCCAGCAGGGAGCCGCCGTTGCGCTTGTGCCAGTCGGCGAACTGCTTGTAGTCGGGCCGGTAGTCCTCGATCGATCCGGCGTCGACGTAGCAGACGGCCTTGGCACCGCGAGCGTGGATGGCCTTGACGGCGGCGGTGTTGACGGTGGAGTTGTCGCCCGCCACGTCGCCGTCCACGTACAGGTCGATGTCGAAGACCGTCGGCCGCACGCAGGCGCCGCCGCTCTGCGGCTTGACGCAGATGTCGACGTCGATGCCGCCGGTGGCCTTGTGGCGGGGGTTGCCTTCGAGCTGATACTGCCAGCGGCTCTCCAGCGGCGGACGCCAGATCCCCGCGTCAGCGGAGGCGGCGGCGGCCGGCGGGGCGAAGGCCGCGACGCTCGCCGTCGCGAGCACGGCGGACGTGGTCAAGCGCGTCAGGAGCGCTCGGGTGCTGACCAAGCTCGTCACCTCTTTCGTGAGACCGACCAAGATCATACGGGTCCACGGGCAGAGGAAACGCGGTCATGCCGGACAACGGGGTCAGGCGAGGGCGGCCTTCACGAGCGGGACGACCTCCTCGGCGAAGCGCCGGACCTGCTCCACGCTCTGCCGCTCCGGCCAGAACACGAAGGCGGTGAACGGCTGCTCCGTGGCGAGCCTGACCAGCTCGGCGGCCCAGCCCTTCGCCCCGGCGCGCAACGGGTCGGCGCCGGTCGTCAGCTTCGGGCCGCCGCCCCCGCCCGCCTCGACGGTGCCGACGAGCTGGGCCATGCGCATGATCGACGCGGGGTCGCGGCCGGCCTCCCCGGCGGCCCTGTCGACGATCCGGTTGCACTCGGGCCACCGCTCGTACGGCAGGTAGGAGGGGATCGGCGCCGCCCAGCCGTCACCGACGCGGCCGGTGAGCGCGAGGCTGCGCGGCGCCTGCGCGCCGATCCACACGCCGACCGGCGGCGTGCCCGCCGCGCCGCCTTCGACCCCGTCCACCCGGTAGTGGTCACCGGCGAAGGCGACGCGCTGCCCGGGCGTCCACAGCCCGCGCATGATCGTGACCGCTTCCTCGAGCGCCGCCAGCGCCTCGCCGGGCGAGCGCCTGGGCACGCCCATCGTGGTGATGGCGTCCCAGTAGCCGCCGCTGCCGAGGCCCAGCTCGAACCGGCCGCCGGACAGCACGTTCAGCGTCGCCGACGTCCGGGCCAGCATGGCGGGCGGGCGCAGCGGCAGGTTGGCCACGTCGGGGAACACGCGCAGGCGCGTCGTGCGGGTCAGCAGGTGCCCGGCGAGCGCGACCGCGTCCAGGAACTGCCCCACGTACGGATGGTCCTGGACGCCGACGAGGTCGAGCCCGCTCCGCTCGGCGGCGTCGGTCACCTGGTGGGTGAGAGAGACGTCATAGGTGGGGGTCAGCGAGACCCCGAAGACATGTTCGCTCATGGTCATCGCACCGTACACCGGCGTCCCGGGGCGGCTCATCCGCTGAAAAGCTCAATGCGCGCCGGGGCCCCGCCCCGGGCCGCCGGGGGCGGGAATTAGGCCCCCGAAGAAACTCTGCATATCGGAATTCGGTGAAGCGATTAACCTGACTGAACGCTTGACTCGCCATTATGCGGAGTGTTCCATTGTCGGTGCGAGATGTGATCTTCCTCGTGTTCCCCGAAATCGAACCAGGCGCTCTCCCGATCGGGGGAATGCCGCACGTCGACAGAAAGGCACACATGCGCATCACATTATTACGCAGCGTCAAGGCTTTCGTCGCCGCCTCGGCGACGGCGCTCACCATGGCGGCGGCGCCCGCCGGCGCCTCCTCCGCCGAGGAGCCGCAGTTCGCGGAGATCGCCCGCCAATATCTGCAGGACCGCGCGACGCGGCTGGTCAGCGACGCCCCCGCCCGCACCCTCACGTCGGTGCCCTCGACCGGCGCGCTCGCCGACCGGCTGACGCGGGAGGCCGCCGCGATCGACGAGCGCAGGCGGCTCCTGCGCGAGGCCAACGGCGGGCACAAGCAGGCGGACGTCCAGGTCGCCGAGGTCGCCACCACGCGGGAGGGCGAGACCGTCGAGCTGCGGGTGGCCGAGCGCACCAAGCTGTACTTCGCCCGCCCCCTCGCCGGCGCCCCCGCGTTCGAGGAGTACGCGCTGAACCACCGGTTCGTGTTCGAGCGGCAGGGCGCCCAGTGGGTGATGCGCGACGCCCGGCCCGAGCTGGCGGCGGGCGAGCTCGCCCCCGACACCCAGCCGCAGGCGGCACGCGCGCCGAAGACCTCCCCGAAGACCGCCGCGCCCGCCGGCCGTGAGCCGTCGTCCGTCGACCGGCCCCGCAAGGGCGCCGCCGTGGCCCCGGACAAGCTCGCCCGGTCCACCGAGGCGGCCCTGGCCTGGGACTACACGGCCATGCTGAACTACGCCAACACCTACTGGGACAACTACAACCCTGACTACCGCACCTACGGCGGGGTCGGCGGCGACTGCACCAACTTCATCTCCCAGATCGTCACCGCCGGAGGCTGGACCGAGGTCGGCTCCTGGCCCGACAGCCGCTCCGACAACGCCAACTGGTTCTACGGCGACTACACCTGGACCACCAGCTACACCTGGCCGGCCGCCGAGAACTGGTACTGGTTCGCCCAGCACGAGTCGGCCAGGACCACGTACCTGGGCAACGTCTGGGACATGCTGACCACGGACGTCCTCCAGGTCGACTTCGACCGTGACGACAACATCAGCCACTCGCTGTTCGTGACCGACCGGTCGAGCGACGGCGAGCTCTATCTGACCTATCACTCCAACAACACGCACAACAAACCGCTGAGCAGCTTCCTGGCCGCCAACCCCGACGCCTGGTACTACGCGCACCGCACCTGATCGCCGCTCCCGGGACCCATTTCCAGAATTATGCTCGCCCCGGAGAAGAATCTCCTGAACATGGAAGAATATCGCCGAGCAATGCCGGAATCAGGAGGTGGGTCCCGAATGGCATCCCGTCGTGGCGCCATTGTCGTGCTGGCGATTCTGGCCGCCGGATGCGCGGCGGGCGCCGGGCACGGCGCGTCCTCGCCGAGGGCCGCGGTCGACGCGTACATCGCCGGGCTCAACGCCGCCGACTCCGCGGCGCTGGCGCGGCTGGCGCCGCCGGGCAACGACGCGCGCGGCGACATCGCCCGGCGGCTCGCCGCGCACGGCGGCCAGGAGATCCGTCTCACGTCGGCCGACCTTGCCGACGACATCAGCCCCGACGTCGTCAACGCCCGCCTGGCGGGGCGCGGCGCCCGCGGGGCGTACCGGGAGCGGCTGACGGTCACCCGATGCGAGGAGTCCTGGTGCGTCGTGCTGGGACAGGCCCCGTCGAGCCGCCCCACATCCGACACATCGCGATATTCCTGACATTTCCTGACTGCTGGGTGAAAGGAACCCCGGCAGCGGGAAGGGAGCATCCCAGAGCGACCCGTGCCACCTGCAGTGATGGAAGGGAGTGCCGATGCTCGACGAGAACGCCGTCCACGAACACGTCCGCGGCATCTGCTTCAAGACCGGCCCGCCCGGACTGGTCGGAGTCGAGGCCGAATGGCTGATCCACGACCTCGGCGCGGCCGGGACCCGCGTCCCGCTGCGCCGCCTGGCGGCCGCCGTCGAGGCGGCCCACCCGCTGCCCGAAGGCAGCCTCGTCACCTACGAACCCGGGGGCCAGCTCGAACTGAGCACCCCCGCCAGGCCCGGCCCCGCCGCCGCGCACCACGCGCTCGCCGCCGACCTGCGCCACCTCGACCGTCACCTGGCCGACGCGGGGCTGACCCGCGACGGCTGCGCCCTGGACCCGCGTCCCGCCGCCCGGCGGCAGCTCACCGACCAGCGCTACGTCGCCATGGAGTCGTACTTCGACAGCTTCGGACCGGCCGGGCGCGCCATGATGTGCTCCACCGCCTCCCTCCAGGTGTGCCTGGACATCGGCCACGACGAGGAGCAGGCGCGGGCGCGCTGGCGGCTGCTGCACCGGCTGGGCCCCGTGCTGCTGGCCGCGTTCGCCAACTCCCCGCTGTGGCGAGGACGGCTGACGGGCTGGCGCTCCACCCGGCAGGCCATCTGGCAGGCGCTCGACCCCTCGCGGGTCACCCCGGTCGCCTCCGGCGGCGGCGACCCGTGGACCGCGTGGGCCCGCTACGCGCTCGACGGCCGCGTCATGGCCGTCCGCAGGAACGACGGCCCCTGGAAGGTGAACCCCGGGCTGCGCTTCCGCGACTGGCTGCGCGACGGGCTCGACGGCAGCCCCACCCTGGACGACCTGACCTTCCACCTGAGCACGCTGTTCCCGCCGATCCGGCCGCGCGGCTGGCTGGAGCTGCGGATGATCGACGCGCTCCCGGAGCCGTGGTGGCCGGTGCCCGTCGCCGTCGCCGCCACGCTGGCCGACGACCCCGTGGCCGCCGACCGGTGCGCCGAGGCCGTGGAGCCGCTCCCGCCCGGCCGGTGGACCCAGGCGGCCCGCCAGGGGCTGGCCGACCGGGCGCTCGCCGCCGCGGCGCTCGGCTCCTTCACCGCCGCCCGCGACGCGCTGCGGCACGTCCAGCCCGCGCTGGCGTCGCTGGTCGACCGCTACATCGAACGGTACGTCGAACCCGGCCGGTGCCCGGCCGACGATCTCATCAGCGAGGTGCGCACGTGACCGAGGAAGACCGGATCAAGGAACGCGTCGCCGTCGAACTGACGTCGGCCCGGCGGCGCAGCCTGGGGCTGACCGTGGACGTCCTGGAGTCGCCGGAGCTGGTGGCCCAGCACTCCCCGCTGATGTCGCCGCTGGTGTGGGACCTCGCCCACATCGGCAACTACGAGGAGCAGTGGCTGGTGCGCGCCGCCGCCGCCGACGACCCGCTGCGGCCCGACCTCGACCACCTGTACGACGCGTTCGAGCACCCGCGCGCCGACCGGGTGACGCTGCCGCTGCTGCCCCCGGCCGAGGCCAGGACCTACCTCGACGAGGTGCGCTCGCGCGTGCTCGGCTCGCTCGAACGCGTCCGTCTGACCCCCGACAGCCCGCTGCTGACCGGCGGATTCGCGTACGGGATGGTCATCCAGCACGAGCACCAGCACGACGAGACCATGCTCGCCACCCACCAGCTCCGCCAGGGCGCCCCCGTGCTGGAGGTCCCCGGCCAGGCCGCCCCCTTCCTCGCCCCCGAGGCGCCGGAGGTGCTCGTGCCCGGCGGCCCGTTCGAGATGGGCACCACCGACGACCCCTGGGCCTACGACAACGAACGGCCCGCCCACCAGGTGGACCTGCCCCCGTACTGGATCGACGCCCACCCCGTGACCAACGCCGAATATCTGGCCTTCATCGACGCGGGAGGCTACGAGCAGCCCCGCTGGTGGCACGAGAAGGGCCGGAGCTGGCTCGCCAGGACCGGCAAACGCGCCCCGGCGTTCTGGCAGCGGACCGGCGGCCAGTGGGTGCGCCGCCGCTTCGGCCGGATCGAGCCGCTGCCGCCCGACGAGCCGGTCCAGCACGTCTGCTGGTACGAGGCCGACGCCTACGCTCGCTGGGCGGGCAAACGGCTGCCCACCGAGGCCGAATGGGAGAAGGCCGCCCGCCACGACCCCGCCACCGGCGCCTCCCGCCGCTTCCCCTGGGGCGACGGCGAACCCGGCGCCCACCACGCCAACCTGGGGCAGCGGCGGCTCGGCCCGGCCCCGGCCGGCTCCTACCCCGCGGGCGCGTCCGCCCACGGCTGCCGCCAGATGATCGGCGACGTGTGGGAGTGGACGTCCACCGACTTCACCGGCTACCCCGGCTTCCGCGTGTTCCCGTACAAGGAGTACTCCCAGGTGTTCTTCGGCGCCGACTACAAGGTGCTGCGCGGCGGCTCCTGGGCCACCCACCCCACGGTGGCGCGCGGCACGTTCCGCAACTGGGACTACCCGATCCGCAGGCAGATCTTCTGCGGGTTCCGCTGCGCGAGGGACGCCGGCTGAATGTGCCGCCACCTCGCCTACCTCGGGCCGCCGATCGGGCTGCACGACCTGCTGTACGCGCCGCCGCACTCCCTGCTCACCCAGTCGTACGCGCCGCGCAGGCAACGCCACGGCCGGGTGAACGCCGACGGGTTCGGCGTGGGCTGGTACCACCCCGGCCGCGACAACCCGGTCCGCTACCGCCGCGCCATGCCGATGTGGGCCGACGCCTCCTTCACCGACGTGGCCCAGGTCGTGTCCTCCACCTGCGTCGTGGCCGCCGTCCGCGACGCCACTCCCGGCTTCCCCGTCGACGAGTCCTGCGCCCAGCCGTTCACCAGCGACGGCTGGCTGTTCAGCCACACCGGCGCCATCACCGGCTACGCCGCCGTGGAGGAACGGCTGTGGCGCGAGGCCGGACGCCAGGCGCCCGACGCCCGCGCGCCGGTCGACTCCGCGCCCCTGTTCGGCCTGGCCGTCCGGCTGTGGCGGCAGGGGCGGCCGCTCGACGACGCACTCGCCGCCGTCACCGCCTACGCCCGCGGCCTCGCGCCCGGCCGCTACAACCTGCTCGCCACGGACGGCGTCCGGCTGGCGGCCACCGCCTGCGGCGACGGCCTCTACCTGCGCCGGACCGGCCAGGCCGTGCTCATCGCGTCCGAACCGTACGACGACGGCCCCGGCTGGACGGAGATCCCCGACGGATCGCTCGTCACCGCCGGCAGCGCCGGAGTCGCCGTCCGACCACTTCAGGAGACCTCATGCCTCAACCTGTGATCGAACGCCACCTGACCGCCCGCGACCTCGTCGAGTCGCTGCGCCGCGACGTCCGCGACGGGCTCACCGGGCCCGTCAGGAGCGTGCCGCCCAAATGGGGGTACGACGAGCGCGGCAGCGAGCTGTTCGAGCAGATCACCCGGCTGGGCGAGTACCACCTCACCCGCGCCGAGCGCTCCATCCTGACCGCCAGGGCCGCCGAGCTGGCCGCGCTCACCGGCGCCGACACCCTGATCGAGCTCGGCGCCGGATCAGGGGAGAAGACCCGGCTGCTCCTCGACGCGCTCGGCGACGCCGGGCACCTGCGCAGCTACGTCCCGGTCGACGTCAGCGGCGACTTCCTCGCCGACGCCGCCCGCCGGATCGGCGCCGACTACCCCGGCCTCTCGGTCCGGGCCATCGTCGCCGACTTCGAGGGCGACCTGGGCGTCCTGCCCGACGAGGGCCGGCGGCTCGTCGCCTTCCTCGGCTCGACCGCCGGCAACATGTCGCCCGTCGAACGGCTGTCCTTCTACTCCCGCCTGCGCACCGCCATGCGCCCCGGCGACGCCCTGCTGCTCGGCCTGGACCTGGTGATGGACCCCGACCGGCTGGACGCCGCCTACGACGACGCCCTCGGCCTCAGCGCCGAGTTCAACCGCAACCTGCTGCACGTCATCAACCGGGAGCTGGACGCCGACTTCGTCCCCGACCTGTACGAGCACGTCTCCCTGTGGGACCCGGACGCCGAGTGCGTCCGCAGGCGGCTGCGCGCCAGCACCGACCAGCAGGTCCTCATCCGCGACCTCGACCTGGAGGTGCGCTTCGCCGCCGGGGAGGAGATCGACACCGAGATCTCGGACAAGTTCCGGCGCGGCGAGGTGCGCGAGGAGCTGCGCCTGGCCGGGTTCGACCCGGTCCGCTGGTGGACCGACCTGCCCGGCGACTTCGCCCTCTGCCTCGCCGTCCCCTCCCCGGAGGCCGCGCGTCCGGCGGGATGAGGGCAGGTCAGCTCACGGCCGGGGCGGGCGGCGGTGAGTCGGGCGCGCAGGACCGCCTTGACGCCGGGCCAGTCCTCGGCGGCCTCCGCCAGGCCGGCCACGTGCCGCGTGCCGAGCGGCTCCAGCCGTACGAGGTCACCGGCCAGCACGGGGACGTCGAGCCGCATGGGGTCTCCCTTGCCGGGGCAGGGGCGGAGGTCATGCCGTCGCCGCCGGGACGCCGTCAATCGGCGGGACGCGGGGTGAGGCCCGCGGTGACCAGGTCGATGAGCAGGTCGAGGACCCTGGCCTGGAGATCGGGGTCGCCGAGCCGGTCGGCGAACATCGGCACCAGCAGCACGCACTGGAGCACCCCGATGACCACGGCCGGGTCGGCGGCGACGAGCTCGCCGTCCGCCTGCCTGGCCGTGACGTACGCGCCCAGCGCGGTCGCCGGGTTGTCGGCGATGGCGGAGACGCGGGCGGGGTCCAGCTTGCGGGCGACCGCCTGCATCTCCTCGGGGTGGGTCATCAGGCGGCGCCACAGCGGGTTGGCCGACAGCTCGGCCAGGGTCGCGCGGAGGAAGCGGCGCAGGCCCTCGCGGGTGTCGCGGGCGCCGAGCAGGCCGTCGTCGATGACGCGGCGCTTCACCTCGCCGGTCTGGCGCAGCATCAGCTCCAGGTAGAGCGCTTCCTTGGAGTCGAAGAACACGTAGAAGCTGCTCTTGGCCACGCCGGTGGGGGCCATCAGCTCCTCCAGCGAGGTCTTGCGCAGGCCCTGGCTGGTGAACAGGCGCTGCCCGGTCTCCAGCAGCACGGCGGTGATGCGGGCCTTTTCCTCGGCGGAGAACGCGGGCGGCATCGTCAACCTTCCTTCGTCTGAACGTTCGGGACATATGGTTTCACGGAGGCGCGGCGCAGGCCCTCCTCGTAGATGGCGACGAACCGGTCGATCTGCCACAGCTGCGAGACGAAGATCAGCGCCAGGCCGAACACCGACGGCCACGCCTCGATCCTGACGAGGCCGTACACCATGATCCCCAGCCCCACGGCGGCCAGCGCGATCAGCCAGCGGATCGCCGGGCGGTGCGCCTCGGCGGCCAGCGAGTGGTCGGCGGCGTACATCTTCTCGCCGTAGATGCCCTTCTCCGCCCAGCGGCGCGGCTCGTGGATCGGCCTGAAGGCGTGCGGGTTGATCCACATCCAGATCACCCCGGCGGCGATCGGGGCCAGGGCCCACCAGCCGAGCTGCTCGCGGAAGTAGATCGGGGCCAGGATCGGCAGGACCCCGGCCATGCGGGTCCACACGCTCCAGGCGTTCGCGTGCCTCTTCCAGGACTCCTCGTCGAGACCGAACGTCGCGGCGGCGGCCTGAGTCAGCTTCATGACTGCTCCCTTGGGTTGCGTTGCATCCATAAAACCAAATTCGTCAAACGTTTTCAAGGGGTGGTGCGGAAGGTGACGTCTGCCTGCGTGGGTGCTACCAGGCGGCGTCCGGCGACACGCCGCCGCGCGGGAGGTCGCCGCGGTCGATGCGGACCGAGCTGGTCGTGCCGTCGCGCAGGTCCAGCCGGTGCATCCGCCAGGCGTGCGTGAAGAGCAGGTGGCGGCCGGTGCCGTCGACGTCGAACCGCATGGCGAGCGAGGCGCCCTTGGGCGGCTCCGGCTTGGCGAGCAGCGCCGGGATCCCGCCGTCGGCGGGGATGCGCTCGACCGCGTAGCCGACGGCGTAGACCAGCGCGTCGCCGTCGGGGGTGTACGCCACCGACGTCATGGGCGGCACGCCCGACGCCGGTCTGAGAATCCGGGTGGCGGCGAACAGATCTGTTGCCGGGCTGGTCAGGTCCAGGACGCCGAGCCCCTGGGGCGACGACACGACGGCGAGGCTGCGCCCGTCCGGCGCCCACGACAGGCCGGTCACCAAGGCGTCGCCGGCGTGCCAGTCGCGCCGCCTGCCCGTGGTGACCTCCACGACCGACACGACGCTCCCGCCGGGCACCAGGTCGGCGAACGCGAACCGGCTCCCATCGTGGCTCAGCGCCAGCACCGGCACGACCCCGGGCACGCGCGCCCCGGTGTCCGGCACCAGCTCGGGCGCGCCGGGCCGGCCGTCGTCGCCGAGCCGGACCCGGAAGAAGCGGGTGCCCGCCGGGCTGGTGCCGGAGAACAGGAACGTCCGGTTGTCGGGCGCCGCGGCCCCCAGCTTCCACGACGACTCGACCCCCGGCGGGAGCGGCACCGCCGCGATGAACCTGCCGGTGCCGGCGTCGTGGACGGACGGGGGCACCGGCGTGATGACCGCCTCCTTGGACCCCTCCGGGAAGCGGGCGGCCGGCAGGTTGGCGGCGACGAAGAAGCGCGGCGGCCCCGTCACCGGCAGCGCCTCACCGGTCGCCGCCGCCTCGGTCAGCGACGACACGAGGGCCGGCTTGCCCGGCGGCGTCATCGGGGACGACATCGGCGGCGACCCCGAGGGCCGTACCGGGGTCGAGCCGGAGGGTCGTACCGGGGTCGAGCCGGAGGGTCGTACCGGAGGCGCTTCGGAAGGGGGTGCCGCGAAGTGCGGCGTGCTCGAGGGGCCCGTGGGTCCGGTCGGGGGAGTGGGCGGCGCGCTGGGGAGCCCGGCCCCCTCCTGTGCGGCCCCGCCCTGTGTGGCCTCGTCCTGCGCGGCGGCGGGCAGGAGGGCGACGCGCCCGGAGCCGGGCTGCTCTCCGCACCCGCCCAGGCACGCCAGCACGAGTAACCCCGACATGGCGACCGCCGCGCGCGAAAGCATGTGTCGATCATCAGCCGCTCCCGCATGGCCGTCAAATCCCTGGAAGGCGGGAACTGCAACAAGACGAGACGGTCCGTCTTGACGACGGCTCCGGCGGCCCGTACAGTCATCACATCGAAGCGAGACGAACCGTCTCGTCACTGACCGATCGGAGTCCCGTACATGCGCACCTGGTTCATCACCGGAGCCAGCCGCGGCCTCGGCCGCGCATTCGCCCTCGCCGCCCTGGAGCGCGGCGACCGGGTGGCCGCCGCCGCCCGCACCATCACCCGGCAGGACTTCGACGACCGCTTCGGCGACCGGGTGCTCGCCCTGCCGCTGGACGTGACCGACCGCGACGCCGTGTTCGCCGCCGTGGACACCGCCGCCGCGCACTTCGGCGGGCTCGACATCGTGGTCAACAACGCCGGGATCATGTCCTCGGGCATGGTCGAGGAGTTCACCGAGGCCGAGGCGCGGGCCCAGCTCGACGTCAACCTCTTCGGGGCGATGTGGGTCTGCCAGGCGGTCATGCCGCACCTGCGCGCCCAGGGGTCCGGCCACATCGTGCAGGTCTCCAGCATCGCCGCCCTGGGCGGCTTCCCCAGCACCGGCCTCTACAGCGCGAGCAAGTTCGCGCTGGAGGGCATGAGCGAGGCGCTGGCGATGGAGGCGGCGGCCTTCGGGGTCAAGGTCAGCATCGTCCAGCCAGGCGGCTACTGGACCGACCTCTACACCAGCATGACAGCGACCGCGCCGAAGCCGGAGTACGGCCCGCTCCGCGCCGAGCTGGAGAAGCAGTGGGCCGAGGGCTCGATCGACAGCGAGCCGAGGCTGGCCGCCGAGGCGCTGCTCAAGCTCGTCGACAGCGACGACCCGCCGCTGCGGCTGCTGCTCGGCAGCATGGTGTACGACCTGGCCTTCGACATCTCGCGGCGGCGGATGGACACCTGGAGCGCCTGGGAGCAGGTCAGCCGCGCCGCCGAGCACGCCGTGCCCGCGCCCGGTGGCGACTCCTGACCCGGCCGCGCCCCCTGGGAGCGCCTCAGGCCCGTGCCTCGCCCGGCCGGGCGCGCCACATCGTCGCCCCCGCGCCCAGGACGAGGGCGGCGGCGAGCCAGAGGACGCCCTGGAGCGGCAGCGCGTCGACGATCGTGCCGCCCGCCAGCGCGCCGAGCCCGATCGCGAGGTTGAACACCGCCACCCACAGGGCGGTGGCTTCCTCCACCGCCTCGGGCGCCGCCTTGATCATCCACGTCTGGAGGCTGGTGGAGACGCCGCCGTAGGACAGGCCCCAGGCGAGGAGCAGCGCCACCCCGCCCACAGCGCCGCCCCCGGCCACCGGGTAGAGCAGCACGGTCGTCCCCAGGGCGGCGGCGATGACGAGGATCGTCCGGCGCGGTCGCCCGGCCACGGCGGCCCCGGCGACGAAGTTGCCCGCGACGCCGGCCACGCCGAAGGCGAACAGCAGCGGCCCGACGAACCGCGCCTCGATGCCCGACAGGTCCCGCAGCACCGGGGTGACGAACGTGTAGGCGGCGAAGTGCCCGGTCACGATCAGGAAGGTGGCCAGGATGCCGGCGCGTACGCCCGGGTCGCGGAACTGGCCGGTCAGCCGCCGGAGCCCGACGGGACGCGCGGCGGCGAGCGGCGGCAGCACGGCCAGCAGGGCGACGAGCACGACCAGCGCGAGCGCGCTCAGCGCGCCGAAGGCGATCCGCCAGTTCGCCAGCCCGCCGATCACGGTGCCGATGGGGACGCCG
This sequence comes from Nonomuraea sp. NPDC003214, assembly GCF_053590035.1. NCBI lineage: Bacteria > Bacillati > Actinomycetota > Actinomycetes > Streptosporangiales > Streptosporangiaceae > Nonomuraea > Nonomuraea sp. NPDC003214. The sequence goes on from NZ_JBSFSX010000002.1 coordinate 784,420, forward strand.
AAGACGTTGGCGGCCGCGACGCCGCCGAAGATGACGGCCGTGGCCCGGGGCACGAGCGGCGCGGGCACGAGCCGTACGGCCAGGCCGCCGGCGACGGCCCAGAACCCGCCGATCGCCACGCCGACCAGCACCCGGGAGGCGATCAGGAGCGGATAGCCGGGGGCCAGCGCGGAGGCCAGGTTGGCCGCCGTCATGAGCCCCATCAGGGCGACCAGCAGGAGCCTGCGGTCCATCCGGCCGACGAGCAGCGGCACCACCGGGGCCGCGACGGCGGCGACGACGCTCGGCACCGTGACCATCAGGCCCGCCGCGCCCTCGGACACCGCCAGCGCCGATCCGACGGGGGCGAGCAGCCCGATCGGCAGTTGTTCGGCCGTCACCAGCAGGAACGTGCCGAGGGACACCGCGGACACCGCGGTCCAGCTCCTCGCCGTGCGCGTCACGGTCATGTCGGGTCTTCCTCTCCTCATTTGGGAGCGATCGCTCCCATATGACCGCAGACCCTAATACGGGAGCGATCGCTCCACAACACGGGGTAGGATGACGGCCATGGCGCGACCCAGGGAGTTCGACGAGCAAGAGGTGATCGCCAAGGCGACGGACCTGTTCTGGCGTCGCGGCTACAACGCCACGTCGGTCCGCGACCTCGGCGCCGAGCTCGACCTCAAGCAGAGCAGCCTCTACCGCACCTTCACCGACAAGCGCGCGCTGTTCCTGCGCACGCTCGACCACTACCGGGCCACCGAGTCCACGCAGGCCGAGGAGCGGCTCAACGCGCCCGGCGCGAGCGTCGAGGTCCTGCGCGACTGGCTCCACTGGATGGTCGGCCACGACGCCGGCCGGGGCTGCTTCGTCGTCAACACGGCCGCCGAGCTCGGCACCGCCGACCCCGGCGTGCGGCAGAAGACCGAGGCCGCCTTCGACGTCACCCGCGAGACCCTGGCGTCCCTGCTGCGGCGCGGCGTCCACGACGGCGACCTGCCCGCCGCGCTGGACGTCGAGGCCGCCGTGGAGCTGCTGTTCACCACCGTGCTCGGGCTGCGCCTGCGCGAACGCGCCGGGCACGACCCCCGGCGTCTCGCCACGGCCATCGACTACGCCATCAGGACGATCTCCGCCGCCGACCGCTGATCAGCGGCGGGTCAGGCGCAGCGTGACCAGCTCGAACGGGCGCAGCGTCAGCGCGACAGTCCCGTCCTCGTGCGGCAGCTCGCGCAGCGGCCGCTCCAGCAGGTCCGTCGCCGTCACCGTGCCGACCGGGAACCCGGCCCTGAGCGTCGTCGCCGCCCGGCCGCCGCGCGACTCGTGGAAGCGGACGACCACGTCGCCGCTGCCGTCGTCGGCCAGCTTCACCGCGGTGACCACCACGGCGTCGTCGCCGACCGTGACGAGCGGCGCCACCGGGACGTCGCCGGGCAGCTCGCGCTCGGGCAGCGTGAGGAAGTAGCCCTCGCGCACCGCGTCGCCGATCGCCGCGCCCGGCACCAGCGCGTGGACGAAGGCGTGCGCCCCCTGGTCGGTCTCGGGGTCGGGGAAGCGCGGCGCGCGCAGCAGCGACACCCGCACCGTCGTGGTCGTGCCGCCGTCGTCGCGCACCGCCCGGGTCACGTCGTGCCCGTACGTGGACGCGGTCACCACCGCAGCTCCCCAGCCGGGCTCCTCCACGTGGACGAACCGGTGGTTGCACGCCTCGAACCTGGCCGCCTCCCAGCTCGTGTTCGTGTGCGTGGGGCGCTGGACGTGGCCGAACTGGGTCTCGGCGGCGTAGCGGTCGGCGCGCACGTCGAGCGGGAAGGCCATCTTGAGGAACTTCTCCGTCTCGTGCCAGTCCACCTCCGTCCGCACCTCGATCCGGCCCGCGGCCAGCGAGTATGTCTGGGTGACGGAGGAGGAGCCGAAGGAGCGGGTGACGCGGACCGCCCGGCCGTCGGCCGTGAGATCGTCCACGGAGGTCAGGTCGGTGACGGTGTTGCGGTAGAACTCGTCCACGTCCCACGCGTCCCACCTGTTGGGCAGGTCCTGGTGGAGCTGGAGCAGGGCGGCGGCGTCGCCGGGCGGCAGGCTCTCGCGGCGGGCGCGGTGGTCGTAGGCGGAGACGATCAGGCCGCGCCCGTCGATCTCGGCCCGGACCAGCCCGTCGTCGAGCACGTACCCGCCGCCGTCGCGCGGGCGCACGGTCACGGCCGGCGCGGGCTCGGCCGGGGCCGCGCCGCCCGCCGGCACGCCGCGCCGGGCGTGCGGGGCCGCGTTGAACACCAGCCGCCCGCCCGCCGGGGCGTCGCCCGCCAGCGTCCGCTGCGCCGCCAGCACGATCCCCTCCAGCTCGCGCGCCAGCCTCGCGTACGTGTCGCGCGCCTCGCGGTGCACCCAGGCGATGGACGAGCCGGGCAGGATGTCGTGGAACTGGTGCAGCAGCACCGTCTTCCACACGCGGTCGAGCTGCTCGTACGGGTACGGCGCCCCGGTGCGGACGGCGGCGGTGGCCGCCCACAGCTCGGCCTCGCGCAGCAGCGCCTCGCACAGCCGGTTGCCCTGCTTGGTCCCGGCCTGGCTGGTCAGCGTGGCGCGGTGCAGCTCCAGGTAGAGCTCGCCCACCCACACGGGCGGGTTCGGGTAGTCGGCCTCGGCCCTGGCGAAGAACGCGGCCGGGGTCTCCCAGGTGACGGTGGGGGAGCCCTCCAGGTCGCGCAGGCGGGCCGCCTTGCCGACCATCTCGCGCGTGGTGCCGCCCCCGCCGTCGCCCCAGCCGGTGGGCGCCAGGGAGTGACGGGCCGCGCCCTTCTCGCGGAAGTTGCGCGCGGCGTGGGCCAGCTCGCCGCCCTTCATCGAGCAGTTGTAGGTGTCGACCGGCGGGAAGTGCGTGAAGATCCGCGTACCGTCGATGCCCTCCCACAGGAACGTGTGGTGCGGGAACCTGTTGACCCGGCTCCACGAGATCTTCTGCGTGAGCAGGCGCCTGGCCCCGGCGGCCTTGATGATCTGGGGGAGCCCGGCGGCGAAGCCGAACGTGTCGGGCAGCCAGGCCTCCTCGTTGTCGATGCCGAACTCGTCGATGAAGAAGCGCTTGCCGTGGACGAACTGCCGGGCCATCGCCTCCGAGCCGGGCATGTTCGTGTCGGACTCCACCCACATGCCGCCCGCCGGGACGAACCGCCCCTCGGCCACGGCCTTGACGACCTGGGCCCACACCTGCGGCCGGTGCTCCTTGATCCAGGCCCACTGCTGGGCCTGCGACATGGCGAAGACGAAGCCGGGCTCGTCGGCCAGCAGCGCGGTCATGTTCGCGGCGGTGCGGGCCACCTTGCGGACGGTCTCGCGCAGCGGCCACAGCCAGGCCGAGTCGATGTGGGCGTGCCCGACGGCGCTGATCCGGTGCGCGGACGGCGCGGCCGGCACGGCGAGCACCCCGGCCAGCTCGGCGCGGGCGGCGGCGGCCGTGGCGTTGACGTCCTGGAGGTCGATCCGGTCCAGGGCACGGCCCACGGCGCGCAGCACGTCCCAGCGGCGGGCGCCGTCCACCGGCAGCTCCGCCATCAGCTCGCCCAGCACCTCCAGGTCGAGGACGAGGTCCCACACGGTCCGGTCGAAGACCGCCAGGTCCATGCGGCCCAGCCGGTACAGCGGCGCGGTCCCGGCGGTGTCCCGGTCGCCGAGCGCGGTGGGCCGGAACAGGGGATGGCCGAGGATGACCGGGTTGGAGGCGGCCTCGACGTGCAGCCGCACGCTCTCGCCGCCCCGCGCGGGCGCGGCGACGCGCACCCACTGGTTGCGCGGGTTGAGCCCCTTGACCGGGCTGCCGTCGGGCAGGTGGACGAGCCCCTCGCACTGGAAGCCGGGCATGTTCTCGTCGAAGCCCAGGTCGAGGACGGCCTCCACGATGCGGCCGCGCCAGGCCGCGGGGACGGTGCCGGTGACGGTGAACCAGCTCGTGCCCCACGGCGCGCCCCAGGCGTCGCCGGCGGCGATCGCGGCGGGGACGGCGGCCAGCCCCTCGGCCACGCTCACGGGCTCGCCGGGCGCGTGCCACACGGCCACGTCCAAAGGCACGGACTCCGGGTACACCGCGGGGCGGATGCGCTCGTCGAGCACCCGCTGGAGCCGGGCTTCGACCAGCGCGCGGTCGTCATGCATGGGGACCTCCTCGGTGGGGTGACGGGGCTCGGCGCGTACGGTCCCCGGCGGGCAGGGCGACCGCATGGGTTAGCATGGCCGTCATGGAGATCGAGGTCGACAGAATCTAGCCACCGAGCTGCCGGTGGCTTCCATCGGCGCAGGGCGGGTGCCCGCGCCGGTGCATGACCGTTTCTCCCGACGCGGGAGCGTGTGTCCGCCCTGTGGGGTGTCGACCCGTTGCGTCCGGGCTCTCCGGCACGCTCGCACCGGTTCCGGTCCCCGATTCGTGCCCGCGAACGCGCGAATCCCCTCCGTAGCTGACGGGAAGAGCACTTCACCCATGTCCAAGTCTGTCATCACCTTCCGCGACCTGTCCTTCGAGTGGCCGGACGGCGCCGTCGCGCTCTCGGGCGTCACCGGCACGTTCGGCGCCGGGCGCACCGGCCTGATCGGCCGCAACGGCGCCGGGAAGTCGACGCTGCTGCGGCTGATCGCCGGCCTGCTGAAGCCGACCTCGGGACACGTCGAGACCGCCGGCGAGGTCGGCTACCTGCCGCAGACGCTCACGCTCCGGCACGACACGACGATCGCCGAGCTGCTCGGCATCGACGAGGTCATCGCCGCGATCAGGGCCGTCGAGTCCGGCGACGTCGACGAGCGCCACTTCGACACGATCGGCGACGACTGGGACATCGAGTCCCGCGCCGACGAGGCCCTGCACCAGATCGGGTTCACCGCCGCGGACCTCGGCCGCCGCGTGGCCGAGGTCTCCGGCGGGGAGGCGATGCTCATCGCCATCACCGGGCTGCGCGTCCGCCGCACCCCGATCACGCTGCTCGACGAGCCCACCAACAACCTCGACCGGCCGACCCGCGCCAAGCTGGCCGGCTTCGTCGACCAGTGGCCGGGCACGCTCGTCGTGGTCAGCCACGACCTCGAACTGCTGGAGCGCATGGACCACACCGCCGAGCTGCACGCCGGCTCCCTCGACACCTTCGGCGGCCCGTACAGCGCCTGGAAGGAGCACCGGGAGCAGGAGCAGGCGGCGGCCGTCCAGGCGGCGCGGTCGGCTCAGCAGGCGCTCAAGGTCGAGAAGCGGCAGCGGATCGAGGCCGAGACGAAGCTGGCGCGCAGGGAGCGCACCGCGAAGAAGACCCAGAAGGACGGCGGCATCCCGCGCATCCTGGCGGGCAACCGCGCCAGCCGGGCGCAGGCGTCGGCCGGGTCGTTGCGCTCGACGCTCGACGACAAGGTGCAGGCCGCGCAGGCGGCGGCCGACGCCGCCGACGCGCGGGTGCGCGACGAGGAGCACATCAGCCTGGTGCTGCCCGATCCCGGCGTGCCGCGCGGGCGGCGGATCGCCGAGCTGCACGACGGGGACCTGACCGTGGTGATCCAGGGGCCGGAGCGGGTGGCGCTCGTCGGGGCCAACGGCAGCGGCAAGTCGACGCTGGTCGAGCAGCTTCTCCGGGGCTCGGAGCCCGTGCCCGGCAGGCCGTACGGGCGGCTGCTGACCGAGCTCGTCGGCTACCTGCCGCAGCGGCTCGACGGGCTCGACGACGAGGCGAGCGCGATGGCGAACGTGGGCGCGGTCGCCCCCGGGGCGGCGCAGGGCACGATCCGCAACCAGCTCGCCCGGCTGCTGCTGCGGGGCGACAGCGCCGACCGCCCGGTGCGCACGCTGTCGGGCGGCGAGCGGTTCCGCGTCGCGCTCGCGCGGCTCCTGCTGGCGGAGCCGCCCGCCCAGCTCCTGATCCTGGACGAGCCGACGAACAACCTCGACCTCGCCAGCGTCGAGCAGCTCGCCGAGGCGCTCGACGCCTATCGGGGCGCGCTGCTCGTCGTCAGCCACGATGTCGCGTTCCTGGAGCGGATCGGCGCCGGGACGATCGTCGAGCTCGACGCGGAGGGCCGCATGCGGCAACGCCGCGACCTGACCGGGTGACGACTCGCTCGGACCGTTCCATATCCCCACTACCTCCTATTTCCTCTGTTTACTGAAATTCCAGACAACGCCTGACTATTTTCGGAATGCTTAATATCCGATATCTGCGCCCCGAATTCCGCTTGCCGGTGCCATACTGGGCACTGGCAAGCTCGTGGGAGCGCTCCCATGAGGAGGTCTGACGAGAGGCGCGCGATCCGAATGACGGCCTACGACGGGCCCCCGTCACGCCGGTGGGCAGCTCACGTGTGGTGGATCGCCCTGGCCGTGGGCGCCGGCGGCTTCGTGTTCGTCTGGCTCGCCACCCCGCACGCCCGCGAGATCGGCAACACCTGGGACCTCGTCGCCCGGCTCGCCGCCTTCGTCTGCCTGTGCGTCGCGATCGCGTTCTTCCCGTACGTGTCGCCGCGCCTGCACTGGCTGCTCTGCGTGCCGTTCCTGTTCTTCACCGGCTATCTCATTCCGCGCGTCAGCTGGTTCTATTACGGCGACGGCGCACGGCTCCAGGGCGACAGCTTCTACACCCATCTCTATCTGCTGCTCTATCCGGGAATCGTGCTCACCGTCGCCTCCGCCTACCGGCTGGCCGGCGGCAGCCCCGGCCGCACGCTGAAGATCATGGCCAGCGGCGTCGTCATCGTGTTCTCGGGGTTCCTGGACGTCATGTGGCAGGTGGTCAACCCCGTCGAGATCCCCGAGCTGATCGACGCCCCGCACATCAACCTGTTCACCGGCGGTCCCATCTCGTTCGGCGCGGCGATCGTCTTCACGCTCGCGCACGTCCCGATCGTCGTGGTGATCAACCTGCTGCCCCTGGACCGCTGGATCGGCCGCCTGCTCGCGCCCCGGCCCTGAGGCAGGCGTACGACTTCACGGAGGTGACCCTTGCCCCGCACCATCGACGTCTCGGTCGCGGCGCCCGCCTACAACGAGGCGGCCAACATCGCGGCCTCCGTCCGGGAGTGGCGCGACTACCTGCGCGGCCATCCGGCGGTGGGCGCGTGGGAGATCGTCGTGTGCGACGACGGCAGCTCCGACGGGACCGGCGCCATCCTGCGCGACCTGCGCAAGGACGTGCCGGAGCTGGTCGTCGTCACGTTCGGCCGCAACCGGGGCGCGGGGGCCGCGATCGCGGCGGCGATCGCCGCGACCCGCCTGGACTGGGTGGTGCTGCTCGACTCCGACGGCCAGTTCCCGATCGCCGAGCTGGACCGCTTCCTGCCCCGCGCGCTGGCGGGCGACGGCGTGGCGTTCTCCGGGGCCCGGCTCAGGAAGGCCGACAGCCTTCCCTACCGGTGGGGGTCGGCCGCCAGCGGCGCCGTCAGCAACGCCCTGCACGGCACCCGCTTCCGCGACTTCAACTCCATCTTCAAGCTGGTACGCGGCCCGCTGCTGCGCTCGGTGCCGCTCGAATCCGGCGGCATGAACTGCTCCACCGAGATCACCGCCCGCGTCACCGAGCTCGGCCACACCTGGGTGGAGATCCCCATCCGGCACCGCGCACGCGGCGGCGGCCGGCGCGGCTGGCGGTTCGCGCGCGGCGCGTTCGACCGCGCCCTGTTCGTCGCCTACCTCGGCTTCCGGCACCGGCTGTTACGCCGCGGGGTGCTGCGCGCGCCGCTGCCCGCCGAGGAGCGCTGATGGCCGGCCCGCAGCAGCAGGCCCCGTGGCGGGTCACGATGTTCGGCGGCGGCCGGGGCGCGGCCAGCATCGCCCGCCGGCTGCTCGCCACGCCCGGCGCCGCGCTCACCCTGCTGATCAACGGCTACGACAACGGGTTGTCCACCGGGGCGCTGCGCCGCTACCTGCCGGGCATGCTCGGCCCGTCGGACTTCCGCAAGAACCTGCTGCTCCACCTCGACGCCGGAGACCCGCGCCTGGCCCTGCTGGAGCGCCGGCTGCCCGGCGGCGCCACCCCGGCCGACCTGGGCCGCCTGATCGACGAGCTGGCGGCGGCCGGGCCCGGCCTGGAGCCGATCGTGCGCGACCTGAAGGTGTTCGCCGCCCGGCTGGCCGCCCGCCCGGACGGGCTCGACCTGGCCGACTGCGCGCTCGGCAACCTCGTGCTCGCCGGGGCGTACCTGCGGCTGGACCGCGACTTCAACGCGGCCGTGCGCGCCTGCGCCGAGATGTTCGGCTCGCCTGTCGCCCTGGAGAACGTGACCGGCGGCGAGAACGCCTACCTGGCGGCGGTCAAGGCCGACGGGACGCTGCTGGCCGACGAGGCCGACATCGTCGGCCCGCAGAGCGCCGAGCCGATCACCGGGCTGTTCCTCCTGAGGGAGCCGATCAGCGGCCCGCTCACCGGCCCGCTCACCGGCCCGCTCACCGGCCCTGAGCTGGCCCGGCGGGCCGCCACGATCACGCCGAACCCGCGCGCGCTGGCCGCGCTGCGCGACACCGACCTCATCGTGTACGGGCCGGGCACGCCGCACTCGTCGCTGCTGCCGAGCTACCTGACGCCGGGGATCGCCGAGGCGATCGCGGGCAGCCGGGCGGCGGCCAAGGTGTTCGTCGTGAACCTGCGCGACGACCACGACAGCCAGGGCCTGACCGCCGCCGACCTGGTCGGCCGCACGCTGACGTACCTGGGCGACCCGGGCAACGAGCGCGGCACCGTCACCCACGTGCTGTGCCACGGCCGGACGCTCCCGCCCCGCGCCGGGCTGCTCGGGGCCCGCTGGGTGGCGGCCGACCTGGAGGACGAGCGCAGGCCGGGCACGCACAGCGGCGCCCGCACGGTGGAGGCGCTGGCGGCGGTGCGGGCCGGGACGAGCCTGGCGCGGGCCGGATGAGCGCCCGATGAGCCCGATGAACCCGATGAACCCGATGAACACCGCCGTGCGGGCCGCCGTCACCGGACGGCGGGTCTGGCTGTGCGACCTCGACGGGACGCTGGTGGACTCCGGCCCGGCCCACGAGGCCGCGTTCCGGCAGGCGATCGCCGAGCTCGCGCCCGCCGCGCTGGCCTCCTTCCGCTACGCCGCGCACGCCGGGGCGAGCACCGCCGAGGTGGCCGCCCGGCTGGTCGCCGACCCGGAGGTGGCCGCCGAGCTGGCCCGGCGCAAGCAGCTCCGCTACCGCGAGCAGGTGGCGGCGGGCCGGGTCGCGGTCTTCCCCGGCGCGCACCGGCTCCTCGGCGCGCTCGCCCGCGCGGGCCTGGCCGCCTACCTGGTGACCAGCGGCAGCCGGGGCTCCGTCGAGCGCGTCCTCGCGGCGAGCGGGCTGGGCCGCCACTTCGCCGGCGTGCTCACCGCCGACGACGTCGCCTCGGCCAAGCCCGACCCGGAGTTCTACGCCCACGCCTGCCGCCTGTGGGGCGTCGAGGCGGCCGAGGCGGTGGCGGTGGAGGACTCGGCGCACGGGGTGGCGTCCGCGACCGGCGCGGGGCTGGTCACGCTGCACGTCCACACGGCCGCGCCGGCCCCGGGAGCGGTGGCCGTACGCGATCTGCGCGAGCTCGTGACCGTCGTGCAACAGACCGTAGAAGAGGCCGTCGAACGAGAGGTGAGTGCCGGTGAGTGACCGGATCTGCGCGGTGATCCCGGCGGCCGGCCGGGGGACCAGGCTGGGCCAGGCCATCCCCAAGATCATGATCGAGGTCGCGGACGGCGTCACCGTCTGGCACCTGCTCCACCGGCGGCTGCGGCCGTCCGTGGGGCACGTCCACGTCGTGCTCTCCCCGGACGGGGTGGGGCCGTTCCGGGAGCTGGCCGCCGCCGAGCTCGCCACCGGCGCGGTGTCGGTGAGCGTGCAGCGCGAGCCGACCGGGATGGGCGACGCGATCTTCGGCGCGGCCCCGCACTGGCGCGGCCACGACGCGATCCTCGTCGTCTGGGGCGACCAGGCGAACCTGTCGCCCGTCACCGTCCGCGCCGTGGCCGCCGCCCACACCGGGCCGGGGGTGACGCTCCCGCTGGTGGCGATGGCCGACCCGTACGTGGAGTACGAGTTCGGGCCCGCCGGGCTGACCCGGGTGCTGATGTCACGTGAGGGCGACCGGTGCCGTCCGGGCGGGCTCAGCGACATCGGCGTGTTCTGCCTGGCCACCGCCGGGCTGGAGGAGGCGTGGGCCCGCTACGCGGCGGGGGCCGGGCGCGGCGCGGCGACCGGCGAGGTGAACTTCCTGCCGTTCCTGCCGCACCTGGCCCAGGATCTGGACTGGCCGGTGCGGGTGGTGCCGGTGGCCGACCCGGACGAGGCGCGGGGCATCAACACGCCCGCCGACCTGGAGTTCGCCCGCCGGGCCCACGCGCGGTGGGCGACCTGACCGCGCCGCGCGCCCGCCTGGCCGGACTGCTCGACCGGCACCGGTGGGCGGCGGGCCCCACGCTGGTGAGCACGGTGGCCAGCGGCACCGCCGCCGCCACCACGCTCGTCATCGCCCGGGGCGCCGGGGCCGCCGCGTTCGGCCACTTCACCGTCGTGCTGACGATCGCGCTGATCGTCACCGTCGCCATGCTCACCAGCTTGCACTACGTCATGCTGCAGGAGCTGCCGCGCGCCGACCCGGCCGACCGGCCCGCGCTGGTCGCCACCGCGGTGCTGGCCACGCTGGCGCTGAGCGTCGCGCTGGCGGCGGCGGGCCTGCTGGCCGCGCCGCTGCTGACGGGCCTGCTCGGGGTCGACGTCCGCACGCTCGGGTTCGCGCTGGCGCTGGCGCTGTCGATGACGCTCAACCAGCTCACCGAGAGCCTGCTGCGCGGGCTGGCCCGCTACGCGTTCGTGGCCTGGCTCAAGCTCGGCGTGGCGCTCGCCTACCTGGCGGCGGCCGGCTTCTGCCTGCTCGTGCTCGGCGTGCGCGACGCCGAGCCGTACCTGGTGGCGCTGATCGCCACCAACCTGCTCCTGGCCGCCGTCGCCGTGGCCGCCGCCGGGGTGCGGCCGCGGGCCTGGTCGGCGCCGCTGGCCAGGGCGCTCTACCGGCACGGCGCGTACGTGACGGCCATCGCCGCGCTCACCTCGGTGCTGTTCGGCGTGGACGTGATCTTCCTCAACCACTGGTCGGCCCCGGCCGACGTCGGCGTGTACTCCGTCTACAACGGCTTCCCCAAGCGGCTGCTCGGCGTGGTGTTCACCGACGGGATCGGCCTGGTGCTGCTGCCCGCGCTCGCCACCAGCGACAAACCCGCCGTCATGCGGCGCATCGCCCGGATCGCCCCGCTGGTCGGCGCCGCCACGGCGGTGTTCGCGTTCGCGGCGAGCACGGTGTTCTTCCTGCTGATGGGCGACGGGTACCCGTACGCCGTCGGCCTCATGGCGCTGTCGGCGGCCGGGATCGGCGCCCACATGGTGTTCAACCTCTACGCCGTCGCCCTGCAGATGGACGGGGTGCGCGGCGCCCGGGTGCTCGTCGGCTGCCTGCTGGCCGGGTCGCCGGCGGCGCTGGCCGTCCAGGTGGCGTGCATCGCCTGGTGGGGGCTGACCGGCGGGCTGCTGGCGTTCGCGCTGTCCAATGTCATCCTCGTGGCCGTCGTCGGCGTCGTGGCCGCGCGGCTCTACCGTCGCCCGGAGGCCGAACGATGAGGATCGCCTACATCGTCAACCAGTTCCCGCCCAACATCACCGCCGGGCTGGGCCGCTACGCCGAGCTGATCACCCCGTACCTGGCGCGCGGGCACCGGCTGGCCGTCTTCACGCTGAACGACGGCAGCCAGACGGCCGAGGAGCGGCTGCCGGGCATCACCGTGCACCGGCCGCTGGGCCGCCTCCTCGGCGCGATCGGCCGGCGCAGGCGGCTCAACCGCACCAAGGGCGTGGAGTTCCTGCTGCTGGCGCTGACCGTGGTGGCGAGCAACTGGCGCTACTTCCTGCGGCTGCGCCGGTCGGCGCGCCCCGACCTGGTCGCGGTGCACGACTCGACGAACTTCCTGGCGGCGCTGCTGTGCCACTACGCGCTGCGGCTGCCGGTCGTGCTGCACGTCCACACGACCGAGTACGGGGTCGCCGAGCAGCGCAGCATCCCGGACCCGCTGGGCCTGTTCGCGGCGCTGGAGCGGTGGCTGGCGCGGATCTCCCGCCGGGTGGTGGTGGCCACGCCGGAGGTGCGCGATCAGCTCGTGGCGGCCGGGTGGGACCGCACGCCGATCGACGTGGTGCCGCTGGGCGGCACGTTCGAGCACCTGGTCGCCGATCCGGGCTTCGACCGGGCCGGCCTGGACGAGGCGGCGGCGGGCCTGCGGGTGCGGCTGGGGATCGCGGCGGGCGATCCGGTGCTGCTGTTCGTCGGCAGGATCGAACGGCAGAAGGGCGTCTACCAGCTCCTGGAGGCGCTGCCGGAGATCGCCGCCGGGCTGCCGGGCGTACGGCTGGTGCTGGTCGGCGAGGGGGACGTGGCGGGCGTCGAGCGGATCGCCGCCGCGTCGGGGCTGACCGTGCTGGCCCCGGGCCGGTTCGTCGGCGGGCGGGAGCTGCTGGAGTTCTACGCGATGGCCGACGCGTGCGTGTTCCCGTCGCTGTTCGAGCCGTTTGGGCTGGTGGCGACCGAGGCGATGGCGCTGGGCAGGCCGGTGGTGCTGGGCGACGGGTTCTCGCGGATCTTCCTCGGCGACCCGGACCGGCCGGCGTGCCGGTTCGTCCGCGCCGGTGATCCGGCCGACATCGCGCGCGGCGTGCTGGAGGTCATGACCGACGCGCGGCTCGCCGGGGAGCTGGCCGAGCGCGGCAGGCGGCTGGTGAGCGAGGGCCTGAGCTGGGAGCGGGCCGCCCGCGAGACCGTGGCGTGCTACGAGGCCGCGCTCGGGCGGCTCACGCGTACCTCTTCCTGAGCCCCGGCAGCACCCGCAGCGACCCGACGGCCAGCCCGGTCACGAGCACCACGTGCACGGCCAGGTGCACGCCCATGAAGTACGCGGTGAACGCCGGGCCGCGCCTGCCGTGCACGAACCGGACCAGCTCCACGTCGGCCAGCACGAACCCGGCCACCAGCGCGGCGGGCACGGCGAGCAGCGCGGGCGACAGCAGGCCGAGCGGCAGGCACGCCAGCGCGAGCGCGCAGGCCAGAATGCCGGTGGGCCGGTTGGCGTGCTCGGGCTTGGCGGCGCCGCGCCGGTTGGTGGCCAGCGCGAGCGGGATCAGCGGCAGCGCGCGCCGCCACTGCTCGCCGAGGATCGGCAGCAGGTCGCTGCCGTCGTCGTGCCGGCCGACCACGGTGTCGGTGAGCACGATCCGGCTGCGGACGGCCAGGCGGCTGCTGTACTCGACGTCCTCGCAGTCGCGCAGGCTCTCGTCGAAGCGGCCGGCGCCCAGCAGGACGTCGCGGCGGATGGCGGCCAGCGCGAACACGACGCTGTTGACCTCGCCCAGGTGGCGGCGCCGCCAGTGGACGGCGTGCAGGATGCGGTACCACTCGGCGGGGCCGTCGTCGATGAGCGGCTCGGTGTCGTACACGCCGTGCACGCAGCCCACGTCCGGGTCGCCGTCGAGGATCGCCAGCGCGTTGGCGACGGCGTCGGGCCGCAGCGCCACGTCGGAGTCCAGGTAGAAGATCACGTCGCCGGTGGTGGCGTCGGCGCCGGTGTTGCGGGCGGCCGACACGCCACGGTTGACGGGCATCCGCACGACCCGGCAGCCGAGCTCCTCGGCCAGCTCGGCCGAGCCGTCGGTGCTGGCGTCGTCGACGACGACGATCTCGTCGGGCAGCCGGGTCTGCGCGAGCACGGCCTCCAGGCACAGGCGCAGGGTCTTGGCGGCGTTGTAGCAGGGCACGATCAGGGACACGGTGGTCATGGTGGCTCCCGGCCGGGACGCGACTGTCGATCAAGGATGGCACAGGGGCCGCCGCGTACGTCCTGGTTATATGTGATCTGTCAGGACTTGTCAGGCGGGAAAGTGCTGCCCGGCGACGCGCAGCCGCAGCGCCGCCGTACGGGTGTGGCCCCGGGCGCCGCGCAGCTCCACCTTGACCGACTTCCCGGCCCTGCGCACGCCCCGGTCGGCCGCCGCGACCGAACGCACCTCCCACGGCAGCGTGATCCGCACCTCGTCGGCGGTCCGCGACGGGTCCGAGACCGCGAGCCGCAGCCGGTCGTGGTCGCGGCGGAGCACCAGCGCGCACGGACCGTCGGCCTTCAGCGGCCCGTACGGGGTCTCGACCGTCGCCGCCCGCCAGAAGACGGCGGCGAGCAGGTCGTCGCGGGCGATCGCCTGCACCGGCCCGGAGTTGGCCAGGACCTCCACCCGGCCCCGGTAGGCCGCGGTCTGCGTGACGCGTGCGCCGGGCAGCACGGCGTAGGCGTACCGCGCCTTGTCCGGGTCCTCGCCGTGGTCGATCACGATCGTCGTGTAGTGCCGGGTGACCGGGGTGCCGTCGCCGCCCGTGGTGGCGCCCCGGTCGATGTCGCGCCAGCGGCCGGTGCGCTTCTCCCGGACCACCTTCGGCTTCGCGTCGTCGAGCAGCGCGTAGCCGGCCACACCGGCCAGGTGCACCCAGCCGTCGCCCCGGGTCAGCGGCGGATGGCGGTCGTGGGTGTTGCGGTTCTCCACGACGGTCTCGACGCGGCGGCCGTCGGAGGCGGCGATGCCCGTGCCGAGCGCGACGACCGCGTCGTCCAGCAGGAACCACGCCTTCTTGGCCCGCAGCGAGGAGCCCTTGGCGACCAGCTTCATCGCCGCGGCGCCGTACTCGCCGTCGAGCGCCACCCCGCCCGCCCACGGCGTGGGCGGCAGGCGGCGCTCGCCGTGCCGCAGCTCGCCGCGCCTGCGCCTGTCGACCGTCGTGCCCGGCAGCCGGTACGGGTCGATCGTCGGCCACAGCTCGTCGTTCCAGTGCGTGAGGTCGTCGGTGTAGAGGTACGTCATGCCGTCGCCGGTGTACCAGCCGCGCAGGTTCTCCCGGTTCATGGCCTCGGCCGCGCCGATCCGCTCCGAGCTCATCGCGATCGCGAACGCCCAGGTGGGGCGGTGGTGCACGACCCGGTCCATGTCGGCGAACACGTACGTGCCCGTCAGGCGCGGGCCGACCGGCACCGACGGGTCCTCCAGCAGGGCGCGGGCCTTGGCGATGCTCGCCAGCGGCGCGAGCGACTCGTACGGGATCGCCCGGTTGCGCGTCAGCCAGCCCTTCACCAGCGGCTTCCAGCGCCGGGCGTGGCGTTCGGGGGCCGCCTCCAGCAGGGTGAGGACGGCCTCGACGGTCTTCTGGCCCGCGTGGTAGTCGCGGTGGCCCTGCCGCGAGATCGCCCGGCCGCGCACGCAGTCCATCATCAGCCCGTCGACGACGAACGGCAGGAAGGAGCGGTCCACGATGTCGTAGACGTTCCCGATGTCGGGGATCTCCCAAGGGGAGCGGGCCAGCATGGCGATCAGCTTGGCCACGCTCTCCAGGTAGTCCACGCCGTAGCTGCCGTTGTACGGGTACACGTCGTGCTGGATGAACGACCCGTCACGGTAGAAGCCGTCACCCGGGCCCCGGGTCGTCCGCAGCAGGTCGGAGACCGCGTCCTTGGCCCGCCTGACCAGGCGCGCGTCATGGGTGAGCAGGCCGCGCATCGCCACCGCCATCGCCTTGCCCGCCCGGTTGGCGCCGGTCTCGACGACGCCGGGATGGCTGACGCGCCGCTCCGGGTCGGGGCACCACCGCCGCACCGGCCGCAGCCAGCGCCTCAGCCGGTCGCCGGGCAGGCCGTCGTACAGCAGGGCGCAGGTGTCGGTCAGCGAGCGCGGCACGCCGATCTCCCACCAGAACCAGTTGCTGCCCCGCCGGTCGAGCCCCTCGTGGTAGGCGTGCTCGTACAGGAAGTCCAGCGCCCTGACCGCGGTCTCGGCGACCCGCTCGTCGCGGTGCATGGCGGTGCCCGGCGTGGCCCAGCCCAGCGCCAGCGTGCGCATGCGGTTGTAGGCGCGGTTGAAGTTGCCCGTGCGGGGGTCGTCCAGCGGCAGGTCGGGCCAGAGGCTGGGGCGGCGGCCGCCCGACGGCTTCAGCTTGCGCAGCACCGCGTTGGCCGAGCCCTCGACGGCCCGCGTCTCGGCGGCGTAGTCGGCGTCGAACCGCCCGCCGGCCAGCAGGCTCACCCACCGCTCACGAGCGGCGTCGAACGCGGCCCGCCGGGCTGCCCCACTGGCCGGTTCGTCCCAGAGGGCGACTCCGGCCACGGCCGCGGCGCCCAGCAGGGCGGCCCGCCGGCTGAGGGGGTGGGACATGGGCGCCTTCCGACAATCGGGCCAAATACCAAACGAAAGGATCATATGTCGACAGGGGAGCGGCCTTCCGGCTCCGCGAGCTCCCCTGCCCTGACATCGGTCTCGATCACCTGGTGTCCGACCGCCGCCTTCCGGGCCGCCCGTGCCGGGCTCAGCTGTATGCGAACAGGTCCTGCGGTACGCCGGCCGCCCGGAAGAGGTGGTCGCGTGACGCTTCGAGTTCGCGGCGCAGCCGGCCCAGGTCCGCGCCGAGCAGCCGCCCCCGCCACTTGCGGACCCGGCCGGCGACGATCACGGTCTCCACGTTGGTGCGGTCCATCAGCGACACGACCGCGCCGGGCACGCTGTTGAGCGGGGCGACGTTGAGCGCGGTGGCGTCGAGCAGCACGAGGTCGGCCTGCTTGCCGGGAGTGAGCGTGCCCGTGCGCGCGCCGAGCCCGAGGTGCGCCGCGCCGTTGACGGTGGCGTAACGCAGCACGTCGCGGACCGTGAGCAGCTCCGGCGTGCCCTCGGCCGGGGTCGGCCAGTTGCCGGGCGGGACGAGGTCGCCCTGGTCCAGGACGAGCTGGTTGACGACCATCCGCTGCATGATTATGGCCGAGCGCATGAGCGTGAACGGGTCGGCGGCCATCGTCGTCTCGACGTCGGAGCTCAGCGAGGGCTCCATGCCGAGCTCCTGCATCTTGAGGATCGGCGGGGTGCCGTGCCGCATCACCATCTCGATCGGGAAGGCGAGCGAGACCTGCGCGCCCGCGTCCCGGAACGTCTTCCACGTCCGGTCGGACATGCCGGTCATGTGGATGAAGAGGTTGTCCGGCCCGACCCGCACCCCGGCGGTGCCCGCGGCGAGCTCGTCGAAGACCGGCCGCATCCCCCACGAGCCCACCGAATGAGCGGCGATCCGCACGCCGAGCTCGCGGGCGATCGCCCAGGACCGGGTGTACGTCTCCCGGCCGAGGTGCAGCTCGCCGCCCATGACCAGGGTCACGAGCTGGTCGTCGGAGGGGAACCAGCGCTCCCGGATGCGGCGGGCGTCCTCCGGGTAGCGGGCGCCGGGGCGGCCGTCGCCCTCGAAGTAGCCGAACGCGGCCCGCCGCCCGGTGTCGATCAGCGCCTGGACCGCCGCGTCGGAGTGCTCGGGGGAGTGGTGGATCTGCGAGACGTCGAGGACCGTGGTGACCCCCGCGTCGAGCTGCGAGAGCCCGCCGAACAGCGCGTTGACGTACACGTCCTGCGGCCGGTAGACCCGCGCGAACCCCTGCAGGATGTGCTCGCCGTAGTTGGGCCGGGCGCTCGGCGAGCCCGAGCCGTCGTCCAGCAGCAGGCCGTTGGCCAGGAACGCGCGCTCGGCCGTCTCGAACAGATGGTGGTGCGTGTCGACGAACCCCGGCATGACGATGCGCCCGCGCGCGTCGATCACGTCCGCGCCGGGCGCGTCGACACGGGGCGCGACCGCGGCGATCCTCTCGCCTTCGACCAGGACGTCGGCGGTCTCGAAGTCGCCCACCGCCCGGTCCATCGACATCACGGCCCCGCCCCGGACGACATAGCGGCGCCCCCGGCGGCCGCTGTCCTTCGGCGGCGGCGGCTCGGCGGCGGAGGCAGGGGACGCGGCCAGCAGGCCCGTGCCCGCCACCGCGGCCGAGGTCTTCAGGAAGGCGCGCCGCCCGGCGTGGTTCTTCCGGCTCGTCATAAGGCTGCTCCAACAGTGAGTTGATGTATCAACCGGAGCGTACGTCATCGAGTGGACATGTCAACTCACTGGTAGGGTGGACGTCATGGCGCAGCTGGGATTGACCGAACGCGAACTCCGCGCGTGGCGGACCTCGTTCCGGATGGTGGAGCTGCTGCGGGCCCGCATCGAGCAGCAGCTCCAGGCCGTCGGCGGCCTGTCCAACGCCGACTACACCGTGCTCGCGCTGCTCTCGGAGGCGCCCGGCAGGCGCATGCGCTCCTACGAGCTCGCTCGCGTGGCCGGCTGGGAGAAGAGCCGCATGCACCACCAGCTCACCCGGATGAGCGGGCGCGGCCTGGTCGTCCGGGAGCCGTGCGGCTCGCGCGGCATCGAGGCCGTGCTCACCGAGGACGGGCTCGCCGCGCTCCGGAAGGCCGCGCCGGGGCACGCCGAGGAGGTCCGCCGCCTGTTCGTCGACCGTCTCACGCCGGAGGAGCTCGACCGGTTCGCCGCCCTGGCCGCCAAGGTTCTCGACAGCCTGGAGGCCGAGCAGCCGCCCCGCCCGTGACGGCGGAGGGGGGCCGGGACCGGTCAGGGCTGGGCGAGCGCGTCCGCGCTCAGCCGGACGCACAGGTCCCACACCGCGCGCTGGTTGCGCTCGTCGAGCGCGCTCGACGGCAGCGGCTTGCGGCGGCACCGGTCGTCGAAGTACGCGCCGGTGACGCCCTCGACCTCCCGGCTCGCCGCGGCGTGGACGCTGGAGCGGGCCGAGCGGGTCAGGTCCGACAGGAACAGCGGCGCGATCACCTTCAGCACCAGCGGCGCGATCGGCCGGTAGAGCACCGGGAAGGCGGCGATCGGCGTCGACCGGTTCATCGGCGTGTAGCCGTGCCCCGGATAGACCACGTTGGCCGTCACCCCCGTCCCGTCCAGCTCCCGGGCGAGCCGGGCCGTCAGCGCCATCGTCATCGTCTTGGTGTGGTTGTAGTGGCTGAACGTCCACCCGAGGAGCCGGCGCTCGCCCTGGAGGTTGCCGTGGTCGACGGGGCCGCCGGGGATGCCGCCCGTCAGGTTGACGACCCGGGCCCGGCCGGCCCGCCGCAGCCGGGGCAGCAGCAGGTGGGTGAGGGTGAAGGGGGCCAGGACGTGCGCGGCGAACATCTTCTCCACGCCGTCGGCGGTCAGCTCCCGGCGCGGCGTGTTCACGCCGACGTTGTTGACCAGCACGTCCAGTGAGTCGCAGCGCTCGGCGACCCCGGCCGCGAGCCGGACCATCCCGCCGAGGGTCGTGACGTCGGCGGTGAGCGCGGTCACCCGGTCGTGCCCGGCCCCGGCGCGCACCTCGCGCTCGGCCCGCCGGGCGCGGCCCTCGTCGAGCCCGGCCAGGATGACGGACGCCCCCCGTGCGGCCAGGCCGCGTGCCGTCTCCAGGCCGATCCCGCCGGTGCTGCCGGTGATCAGCGCGGTCTTCCCCGTCAGGTCGTTCGGTGCCATCGGTGTCCTCCTTGGCAGGGCGGCGTCAGGCCGGGATCAGGTCGCGGGTGAGGTCGTGCAGGCGCAGCGCGTCCTGCCGGTCGAAGGCGCGGCCGTCCAGCGGCAGCCGGCGCCTCTGCCAGTGCGCGGTGAAGGGCTCGCCCGGAGGGTCGTCCAGCAGCGCCGTCATGGGCGCGATCGCCTTCGGCACCGAGGTGGCGAACAGTGCGAAGAACGCCTTCGCCACCGCCCGCAGCGGCTGCGGCAGGCTCGCGGGCATGCCGGTGGAGACCACGCCGGGGTTGTAGCCGACGTACGGGACGCCACCCCCGGCATGACGGACGCCGAACGCGACCCCGAGCAGGTCGTTGGCCCGGAAGGACTGCAGGGTCGCCCTGGCCCCGCTGTAGCGGCGCGCGAGCTGCAGGTCGTCCCAGTGGATCCGGCCCAGCGGCACCCCGGGCGTGCCCACGTTCATGATCACCGGACGCGGGGCGGCCCGCAGCGCGTCGTACAGGCCGTGGCTCAGCACGTGACGGCTGAGGTAGGCGAGCGCGAAGCTGTGCTCGAAGCCCTCCGGGGTGACCGCCCGGCCGCCGAAGAGCCGGTAGCGCTGGGCGCAGAGGACGAGCTTGTCCACCACCGGGTGCTCGCCGGCCAGCCGGCTCACCAGGTCCCGGGTGGCGGCCACCGAGGTCAGGTCGGCACGGACGAAGGCGGCCCGCCCGGCCGGCAGGGCCGCGGCCTCGGCGAGCAGGGCCCGGCCCTTCTCCGGGGTGCTGCCGACGGCGATCACGTGGGCGCCCTGCCGGAGGTAGTGGAGGGCCAGCCCCTTGCCGAGCCCGTCGGTGCCTCCGGTGATGACCACGGTCTGCATGCTTCACCTGCTTCCGCTCGGAAGTGGATACGACATATCCGCTTATGTTCGGCAGCCTAACACGAAGCGGATATGATGTATCCAGTTAGTCGACGGACGGGATGCCATGAGCGAAGAGACACCGCCACTGCGCCGCGACGCCGAGCACAACCGGCGGCGCACGCTGGCGGCGGCACGGGAGGTGTTCGCCGCGCGCGGGCTGCAGGCCACGCTCAACGATGTCGCCCACCACGCGGGGCTCGGCGTCGGCACCGTCTACCGGCGCTTCCCCAACAAGGAGGTCCTGGCCGAGGCCGTCTACGCGGGCAAGCTCGACGAGCTCCGCGCCACGGCGCGCGACGCCCTGACCGGCCAGGACGCCGGCCGGGCGCTCACCGCGTTCCTCGAACACGCGCTGGAGCTGGCCGCGACCGACCGGGGGCTGCGTGAGCTGATGCGGCAGGGCGCCGGCGACAGCGAGCAGATCGCCCGCGCCCGCGAGGGCATCGCGGAGTCCTGCGGCCTGCTCATCGCCCGCGCCCGGGAGCAGGGCACGATCCGCGCCGACCTCACGGTGGACGACATCGCGCCCATCGTGACGATGATCGACTCCGTCATGGACCTGCCGTCGACCGGCGGCACGCAGCCCTGGCGCCGCTACCTGGCGCTCGTCCTCGACGGCCTGCGCCCCTGACCCTGACTCTCAGCCTGTCACCATGCCCATGACGAGGTTGATCGCGGTGGCCAGGATGCTGGTGCCGAACACGTACGACAGCAGCGTGTGCCGCAGCACGATCGAGCGGATGGCCGAGCTCGACACGTCGGTGTCCGACACCTGATAGGTCATGCCGAGGTTGTAGCTGAAGTAGAAGAAGTCCCGGTAGGCCGGCGGCTGCTCCGAGTTGAAGTCGATCCCGCCCGACGCCGTGTAGTACACGTACGCGTAGCGGGCCGCGTACATCAGATGCAGCGCCGCCCACGCCAGGAAGACGCCGAACAGCGCGGTCGCGGCGGCGGCGTGGCCGGCGTCGGGCTCCCCGCGCACGAGCAGCAGCACGATCGCGACCAGCCCGCACAGCGCCACCGTGACCACGACGATCTCCTCCACGATGGGCAGGAAGTCCTCGCGCCGCGCGTTGCGGTGGGTGGCCGCCGCGTCCATCGGCCACATCACCGCCCAGCCCGCCAGCACGAAGATCAGCTCCGTCACGGCGATGCCGGTCAGGATCCCCAGCGGGGCGTCGGCCGGCACCCCGACGGCGACGCCCGCTGCCACCCCGATGACCACCGCGCCCGCGAGCCGGCGCACGGCCCCCAGCGGCAACCAGATGCTCATGCGTCACCACTCTAGCCAGCATCGCCGCAGGTCAGCCGGGGTGTCGTGGCTTGACCGCGAATTTGCGTCCCGTGGCGCGACGGCACCCGGATCTGCCGTCTTCTCGTCCGTACGATGGCGCGTGAACGACGGGGGAGATCGTGGAGCTGCAGCCGGTCAAGCAGTTCATCGAGGCGTCCGGCACGCTGCTCGACCTGCTCGGCGTGCTCGTCATCGTGGCCGGGACGGTCATCGCCAGCGTCTCCTTCTGGCGGCGCGCGGCACGCCAGCGGGCCGCCACCGCCTACCCCGCCTACCGCCGTGCCGTCGGGCGGACCATCCTGCTCGGCCTGGAGCTGCTGGTCGCCGCCGACATCATCAAGACCGTGGCCATCGCGCCCACGTTCCAGTCGGTGGGCGTCCTGGCCGCCGTCGTCCTCGTGCGGACCTTCCTCAGCCTCTCCCTCCAGGTCGAGCTGGAGGGCCACTGGCCGTGGCGCAACCCGTCACCGCCACGGGACCCCGGGACGTGAGCGGTCCCGTTCCTGTCGGCCCCGGCTGATATCGATGATCTCGCAAGGTTCCCTCGACGCATGGAGCTGCGGGATGGCGACGGTCACCTTTCGCGACGAGACGGCAGCCGGGAGACCGCTGGCCGAGTTCGAGCTGCCCGGCCTGCCGGAGAGCATCCCGGCCCGGGAGCTGCTGCGGCTGCGTGTCAGGGAGGAGGTCGCCCGGCACAACGCCCGCCCGGAGGCCCGCTTCACCGGCCTGGTCCGCCCGTCGGCGGCCGAGGCGGAGCTGAACGGGCCGCGCCGGCTCGACTGGGAGAAGCAGGCGGACGCCGCCGAGCGGGCCTTCCTGCGCAACGGGTTCGTGCTGCTGGTCGGGGACCGCCAGGTCGAGGACCTGGCCGAGGTCGTCGACCTCACCGCCGACCCGGTGGTGTCGTTCATCAAGCTCGTCCCGCTCGTCGGAGGCTGACCCGCCCGGGCTGAGTGTCAGGCGACGGGGACCCAGCCGAACCGGCCGCCGGGGCCCGGCTCGGCCCGGCCGAAGACCACGTCGGCGAAGTGGCCGCCGTAGCCGATGGTGCCGGGGCGGCTCAGCTCCTCGACGAGGCGGCGGCGGTGCCGGGCGGACTCGACGGGGTCGTGGTCGATCCCGCACGACCATTCGGGGTGGGTGACCTGGACGGGCGCGTGCAGGGCGTCGCCGAACGCGATGAGCCGCCGGTCGCTCCCGGTGATCGTGTAGGCGGTGTGCCCGACGGTGTGCCCGGGGGCGAACGAGGCGCGGACGCCGGGGAAGATCTCCTCGCCGTCCTCGACCGGGCGCACCCGGGGTTCCAGGACGGCGAGCCGGGGGTCGCCGGCGAGGTCGCGCCGCGCCCATTCCGGCGCCGCGACCAGGTGGGCGGCGTGCGCGAACGGAGGCGCGTCCCGGCCGGGAGCGTTGCTCCAGGCCCAGCCCAAATGGTCGCTGTGCAGGTGGGTGATGGCGACGGCCTCGATCCGCTCCGGGTCGCGGCCCAGGTCGCGCAGGCTGTCCAGCAGGCCGCCACCGTACAGCTTGCCCAGCAGCGGGTTGTCCGGGTCGTCGGGGCGGGATTCGGGCCCGAACCCGGCGTCGACGAGCATCGCGCGGTCGCCGCGCTCGACGAGCAGGGCGCCGATGCCCGCGACGAGGAGGCCGTCGCCGTCGAGGTGGTCGCGGTGGCGGGCCCAGTCGGCGTCGGTGGCGGCGGGCAGCCAGCCGCCCGGCTTGAGCCGGACCAGCCCGTCCGGGACGTACGTGACCGTCAGGCCGCCCAGGTCGAGCGAACGGACGCGGGGCGCGCGGCTCAGCCGTGCGCGGTCGAAAGCGGTCGTCGTCACCATGATTCCTGCCTCGGTGCTCAGGGGGAACGCCGCCCTGGACGGCGGCGCCGACAGAAAGTTACAACTAGAACGGTTCTATTTGCAATCATTCGAGTTGTAGTAGAGTTGCGCCATGACCGGCGACCCCGAGACGCAGGCCCAGGCCGACCGCGAGCTGTGCGGCCTGATCAGCGGCCTGGCCAAGCAGATCGAGGCGCACGTCCGGGTCCGCGCGGCCGCCCTCGGCCTCACCGCCTCGCAGGGCGTCGCGCTGCGCGAGCTCACCGGCCCCATGACCCTGCGCGAGCTGGCCGAACGCATGAGCTGCGAGCCCTCCAACGCCACCTTCGTCGCCGACCGCCTAGAAGAACAGGGCTACCTCGAACGCCATCCGCACCCCGGCAACCGCCGAGCCAAGCAGCTCGTCCTGACGCCCTCGGGCGCCGAGCTGCGCGAGCGCCTGCTGGGCCTGCTCGCCGAGGAGTCCCCGCTGGCGCCGCTGTCCGCCGAGGAGCAGGACGCCCTGCAACGCCTTCTGGCCCGCGCCGTCGTCACCTGACCCGGTCAGCGGGCGAGCTTCCCCGGTGACCGGAGCGGGAAGGCGACGAGCAGGTGATCCTCGACCGGAGCGCCGGGATCGTCCTCGTCCCGTTCCCGCGTGCGCGCGTGGACGCGCAGCCGATAACGCCCGGGACCGCCGACGGCCAGGTCGGGCAGCGGCCCGAGCGCCCCGCTGTCGCCCGCCTCCGGATACGGCGGCACCACCAGGAGGCCGCTGCCGACCGCGCCGCCGTACACCCGCATCGTCCACGCGTGCAGGGGCCTGCACGCCCAGCTCACCGGGGCCACGCCCGGATTGTGACGAATCCACGCGCACTGGTGACGGATGCCTCTGGGCGGGCCGCTCCCGGCTGACTACCGTTCCTGGCGGAACAGGAATGGCGGACAAAAAAGGAGGCACCACCATGCGATCAGCCAATCTGGCGGCCGCCCTGGGTGCGGCGGCCCTCACCGTGGCGCTGGGGGCCGTCCCCGGCCACGCGGTGGCCGCCGACGCCGTCTGCTTCTCGGGGGGCCGCACGCCGACCGGCGGCGGATACTACGAAGTGTCGGGATACGGGTGCGACGGCCACAGCGGCACGAGCGTCACGATCCGCTTCGGTGAGGCGGCCGGGACGTACGACTGCGGGTGGACGTTCCTGTGGAACAGCCAGCTCGGCGCCGACAACTGCACCCTGATGTCCTGACGTCCCGGCGCCTTCCGGCACGGCGCTTCAGTCCGGCGCGGTACGGGGCCGGAGGAGGAGCGCGGCGGTGAGGATGGCGGCCAGGTAGAAGCCGCCCGCGCCGAGCATCCCGGCCGTGTAGCCGCTGGTCAGCGCGTCGTGCAGGGGAGTGCCCGCCGGCCGGCTCGCGGTCGCGGCGACGGCGACGCCGGCCAGGACGGCCAGGCCGAGGGCGCCGCCGATCTGCTGGCTGGTGTTGACCAGGCCGGAGGCGATGCCCGAATGGCTCGCGGTGACGCCGTGGACGCCGCCGATGGTGGCGGCGACGAAGCCGATGCCGAGGCCGATCCCGGCGACGAGCTGGGCGGGCAGGAGCACCAGGAGCGGGTTCTGGCCCGGGGTCAGCAGGCTGAACCAGCCCATCGCCACGGCGGCCACGGCCATCCCGGTGATCAGGACCGTCCGCGTGGACGCACGGGCCTGCAACCGGGGCCCGGCGACGCCGGAGCCGAGGCCGATGCCGATCGCGAACGGCAGGTACGCCAGCCCGGTGATCATGGGCGAGTACTGGTTGATCGCCTGCATGTAGAGGGTGAGGAAGTAGAACGTGGCCAGCTGCCCGGCGCCCATGAGCAGCATGACCAGGTTGGCGCCGAGCCTGCCCCGGTCGGCGAGCACGCCCGGGGGCAGCATCGGGGCGCGGGCCTTGCGCTGGATGAGCACGAACGCGGCCAGCAGCGCGGCGGTGGCCGCGGCGAAGGCGAGGGTGAGTCCGTCGCCGACGCCGTGGGAGCCGGCCCGGTTGATCGCGTACACCAGGGAGCCGAGGGCGAGCGTCACGGTGACCGCGCCGGGCAGGTCGAGGCCGCCGCGCTCGCGGGTGCCCGGCATCAGGGCGAACGTGCCGGCCAGGACCAGCAGCGCGATGGGCACGTTCACGAACATGATCCAGCGCCAGCCCAGATACTCCGTCAGCGCGCCGCCGAGCAGCAGGCCGGCGACGGAGCCCAGGCCGCCCATCGCGCCGTAGACGCCGAGCGCCTTGTTGCGCTCCGGCCCGGCGGGGAAGGTGTCGGTGAGCAGGGACAGCGCCGCCGGGGCGACGATCGCCGCGCCGACGCCCTGCAGCACCCGGGCGGCGATCAGCACGGCGGCGTTGCCGGCCAGGCCGCCCAGCAGGGAGGCGGCCAGGAACACGACCAGTCCGGCGCGGAACAGCCTGCGCCGCCCGAACAGGTCACCGGCGCGCCCGCCGGCCAGCAGCAGGCCGCCGAAGGCCAGGGCGTAGGAGGTGAGCACCCAGTCGAGGTCCGTCTCGGCGATGCCGAGCCCGGCCCCGATGACGGGCAGGCCCACGGTCACGATGGTGCCGTCCATCACCATCAGCAGTTGCGCGGCGGCGATGACCAGCAGGGCCAGGCCGCGCGTCTCGGTCCGGGGGGCGGTTCGCGTAGTCATTTCTCGGGGACCTCAGGCGGTGACGGCGCGGTGGAGCGCGGCGGCGAGCAGATCATGTTCGGGGTAGGACCAGCCGAAGCCGAAGCGGCGGCGCGTGTAGCCGAAGGCGATGCCGTTCATCGGGTCGGCGAAGGACTCCGAGCCCGCCGAGCCGTCGTGGCCGAACGCGTTCGCGCTGAGGAACCCGTACCGCAGGCCCTTGGCCTGGAAGCCGACCGCGTAGTTGCCCTGGTCGCCGCGGACCAGGTCGGCGCCGACGGAGTGGAGCTGGGCGAATGCGCCGATCGTGTCCGGCTTGAGCAGCGGCGGCCGGCCGTTCAGCCCCCACATCGCCGCCGCGTACAGCCCGGCCAGGCCGCGGGCGCTGCCCACCCCGCCGGCCGACGCCTGGCCGTTCGCGCGCACCGCGCGGGTGTTGACGAAGGCGGCCTGGTCCAGCGGCGGCGTGCTGTTGAGCCCGTACCCGATGCCGAGGATGCTGTGCGGCCCCGGCACGTTCGACCAGAACGCGGCCTCCTGCTCCGGCGTGGCGGTCCACCACTCGATCGGCCGGAACCGGCTCTCCTGCTCCTCGGGCAGTCCCAGGTAGAGGTCCAGCCCGTACGGGGCCCGCACGCGCTCCTCGTAGACCTGCTGCAACGACCGGCCGGTCGCCCGCCGGATCACCTCGTTCACCAGGGCGAACGTGACGAACCCGCCGTAGCCGTAGGCCGAGCCCGGCCGCCAGTACGGGCGCTGCCCGGCCAGGCGTTGCGCGATCACCGCGTCGTCGGCCAGCTCGGCCGCCGACAGCCCGCCGTCCACGCCGATCACGCCGGAACGGTGCGTCAGCACGTCCCGCAGCGTGATCCCGCCCTTCCCGGCGGCGGCGAACTCCGGCCACCGCGCGGCCACCGGCTCATCCAGGTCCAGGACCCCCTCCTGCACCAGCAGCGCCGCCACCAGCGACGCGGCGCCCTTGGTGGAGGAGTAGACCGCAGTAAGCGCGTCGCCGCCCGCCTCGTCGTCCCCGGCCCACAGATCCACCACCTGCCGGCCGTGCGCGTACGCGGCGAGCTGCGCGGGGATGTCATGCTCGGCCACGACCCGGGCGAACGTCTCCCGCACCTGCTCGAAGCCGTCCGCGACCGTTCCGTGAACGTCCGTGTTGCTCATGCCAGAACCTTTCGTAGGTGTTCAGTCCCCGGCATGACGGACGGCGCCCGGCAAAGGTGACCGAGCCGCCCCGGCTCGCGGCGCACTGTCACACGTGATTGGCCCCGGAATTGTTAAACCATACAAGACTCAATTTCGGCCGAACGCCATTGTTATTTCGCAGTGATAAACCTCTGTCAGGATTCTCCAGTCATGATCAATGAGAGGAATCCTGTGAAATTCTTAACCAGAGCCGGACGCCGGATCGGCGCGGTCGCGGCCGTGGTCGCCCTGGCTTCCGGAGTGCTCGCCACCAGTGCGCCGGCAGCGCCGAAATCGATAGTGTTCGGGCCCGTCTCCGCGACGCCGAAAACGCAGACCGGCGCCTGTCCGGTGACCGTGACGATGTCCACCACGGTGAAAGTCAAGGCCCCCGTCGCGCTGAAGTATCAGTGGACGTTCAGCGACGGCGACAGGAGCAAGGTCAGGACATACCGGGTCGGCGGCAAGGGGATCAGGACCGTCCGGCTGTCCACGTCGCTCAAGGTCACCGGCGACGCCTCCGGCTGGGGCGCCGTCCGGGTGCTCGGCCCGGCGAGGAAGACCTCCGGGAAGGCGCCGTTCGCCGTCACCTGCACCGGCGGCGACACGTACACCGGCGACGTCTGGCACAGCGTGAAGACCTCCGCCGAGTACGAGACGGCCACACCGGCGCCGACCCCCACGGCCACGCCTGCGCCCACGTCGAGCCCGGCCCCGAGCCCGGCCCCGACCGGCACCGAGAGCCCGCTCCCGAATCTGGTGGGCAAGGCCCGCATCGCCTTCGAGCGCACCACCGCGTCCAAGTGCCCGCTGACCTTCAAGCTCCACGGCCGGCTCGAAGGCATACCCGCGGGCGCGCAGTCGATCCAGTACCGCCTCGTCGGCGCCAAGGAGTGGAAGAAGCTCGACGTCCCGGCCGACCACGGCCCGGTCCACAACGCCGTGCTGGAGACGCTGAGCCTGGACCAGGAGTCGACCACGTACTCGCTGCAGATCGAGTTCAACCAGGCCGACCGGCTCAGGACGAACATCATCTACTACTTCGAGTGCGCGGGGCCGAAGGGCAGCAAGCAGATCGGCGTCGCCGCCGACGACATCAAGCGCGACAGCTGGGGCGGCGGCCCGGTGGCCGAGCTGGTGGCCGACGCCATGCTCGAAGCGGTCCAGCCCGTGTCCGGCGCGCAGATCGCCCTGGTCAGCAAGCACGCGGTCCGCTCACCCGGCGCCGAGATCAAGAAGGGGCCCGTCACGTACGAGCAGCTGTACGCCACGCAGCCGAGGGGCCTCCACGTCGACACCTGGTCCATGAACGGCTCCCAGCTCAAGTGGCTCCTGGGCCACGCGAACAAGGAGCGCGGCGTGCTGACCCCCTCCGCCGGGCTGCGCTACACGCTGGCGAACGGGGAGGTCACGGCGCTCACGCTGAACGGCGCGCCGGTGACCGACACGCAGGTGATCAAGGTCGCCGCCAACTACATCCTGGCCGGCGGCTGGGAGGGCTTCCCGCAGTGGAACTGGCCCGACAACAGCGTCGCCCACAACGGCCCCGACGACCGGGGCGCGCTGGCGTCGTACTTCGCCGACCACTCACCGGTCCGCGCCCCCAAGGGTGACCGCGTCACGATCCGCGGCTAGCCCGCCCCACCGGAGACCGTCAGAGGGACAGGAGAGACCATGGCCGCGGAGCTCATCGCTCTTTACACCGAGATCGCCGAAACCGTCCTGCCCGACGACGTCTGCTGGATCGTGGTCCAGCCCCTGACCGGAACGCTCACCGTGGAGGAGGCGGTCACCAGGCTAGGTGGCCGCCCCGAGGAGCTGCGCCGGATGCCTGCGCTGGACGCGGCCGACGAGGCCCTGTCGCTCGGCCAGGCGGCGGACTGTGTCGCGATCCTCCAGATCGGAGGCTTCGCCGGCCTGCTGCCTGAGCTGATGGAGCCGCTCAGTGCCGGTGCCCGCGTCTGGGTGGTCAGCTGGGACGTCAACGCCGGCTTCACGATGCTGCTCTGGGCCGACGGCGAGGTGATCGGTGGCTGGGACCCGTACGAGCCCCGGGAGGGCTGGACCGCCGGGCTGGGGCCGATGGCCCCGCACGCCGGGCTGTTCCACGCCTACGACCTCGACGACGACGCCCAGGATGCCCGGTATCGCCACGCGGTCTGCCTGGCGGTCATCGAGTCGGAGAGCGGGGTGCGACTGGATCAGGAGTGGATCCGCCAGGAGCGTCCCACTCTGCCCGGCCGCTGAAAGTTTCTCCGGCTGCGGCCTCGTCACCAGGGCCGTTGCCCGGGGAGGCTGCTCGGCGCCCGCTTCCGGGCGCCGGATGGCGTACTTTACTCCCGCTCGCCCCACGTCCGCGTCAAAGGGAGTCCTCGTGCGTAGCTGGCCGGCCCGCGCCGTTGTGTCCTTGTCGATGGTGCCGCTGACGGCCGCCCTGGTGGCCTCCTCCGCCTCGGCCCACCCGGACGCGCGTACGTGCGCGAAGGCGGACCTGCTGTTCTGCGAGGACTTCCAGGCCATGCCCGTCGGCGGCGCGAGCAGTCTCCGCTGGGGGATCGACACCAGGCACGGCACGCTCACCGTCGAGCGCGCCGGGCGGCGGGGGCAGAAGGTGCTGCGGGTGCACACCGAGGGCAACGGCCGGGCGTTCCTGAAGGTGGACGACTTCGCCGCGCCGGGCAACAGCTTCTACGGGCGCGTACGGCTGCGGGTCGGCGCGTTCCCGGTCGCGCCCGACTGGGCGCACTACACGCTGGTCGAGGCGACCGGCGACGGGCCGGAGATCGTCCGCCCGCTCGGCGGCCAGTACGCGCCGCCGCCGCACGGGGGAGCCGCCTACTGGGGCGTCGGCGCGGACGGCGGCCCCACCGGGGACTGGACGAACTGGCGGACCACCGCGCCCTCCGTCGCTGGGAGGTGGACGTGCGTCGAGTGGCACCTGGACGCCGGCGACAACCGTGTCTCGCTCTGGTTCGACGGGGTGGCCAAGCCGGAGCTCACCGTGTCCACCCGGGAGCACGGCGGCAACCCGGTGGACTTCGTCTTCCCCCGCTTCGACACGGTCAAGCTGGGCTGGCAGCTCTACCAGGCGGACCCGGAGCCCTCCGGCTACGACGTGTGGCTCGACGACATCGCGCTGAGCAGCCGGAGGGTGGGCTGCTGACCTGACGGCACGGGCGGCGGGCCTACACGGGGGCGAGCTGGCGGGTGATGCTCGGGACCCGAGGCCCACCCCCAGCACGAACCGCCCGCCGCTGAGCTGGTCGAGCGCCACCCCCTGCCGCGCCACGACCTGCGGCCCGCGCCGCGACAGCGGCGTGATCCTGGTCCCGATGATCAGCCGCCGGGTGGCCGCCGCGATCGCCGCCAGCCCGATCCACGCGTCGTCCACCTCCAGCCCGGGACGCTCGGGCCGTACCACGTGATCCCAGAGGAACACCCCGTCGAACCCGGCCGCCTCCGCCCGGGCCCCCAGCTCGGCCAGCACCCGAGGATCGGCCAGTTCCCCGAAGGGCGGCAGGTACAGCCCCCAGCGCATCGGACGGCCCGCCTTCCGCGGCGACGGATGATCCCAGCCGGGGCGCGGCCGGGGAGCAGGTCAGGGAGCCGGTCAGGCCGCCGTGGCCGGTGCGCGCAGGGTCCTGAGCGCTCCGGACCAGGCGATGACCTCGTCCAGCAGCTCCATCAGCGTGGACTCCTGGTGCGGGCCGGGGGCGATCACGCCGGGGTCGGTGGGGCCGGTGGTCTCGAAGTCGGTGAACGCCGACAGCGCTACCTGGGTGCGCACGTTGGCCGCGCCGAGCTCGGTCATGACCTGCCGCAGGTGCTCGACCGCGCGTACGCCGCCGTGGACGCCGTGGCTGACGAAGCCGGCCGCCTTGTCGGCCCATTCGGCGTACAGGAAGTCGATGGCGTTCTTCAGCGCGGCGGGGGCGGAGTGGTTGTACTCCGGGGTGACGAACACGAACCCGTCGAAGGAGGCGACGGTCTGGGCCCAGCGGTGCGTGTGCGGGTGCCGGTAGTCGCCGAACAGGGCGGGCGCCGGCTCGTCCAGCACCGGCAGGTCGTACTCGGCGAGGTCCACGACCTCGAAGGCGGCCTCGCCCGCCGCGACGGCGGGGTGGCGGGCGGCGGCCTCGGCGACCCAGCGGGCGGCGACGGCGGTGCGGCGGTGGGGGCGGGTGCTGCCGACGACGACGGCGATCCTGATCACGTCTGTCTCCTCATGCTCCGGTACGGCGGTCCGGTGGCCGGACCTCCGGTAAAGTACAACGGGCATGGCAAAAAGTAAAACGTGTATTGCACTTTGGGAAGGGTTCCGGATGACCCGGGAAGACAGGCGCAGGGCGATCCTGGCCGGTGCGCTGACAGTGTTCGCCCGCGACGGCTACACCCGCGCCGGCATCGACACGATCGCCCGCGCGGCCGGGGTGTCCACGCGCACGATCTACAACCACTTCACCGACAAGGCCGAGCTGTTCCAGGCCGTCATCCAGGACAGCGCCGCCCGGGCGGCCGACGCCCAGATCGCCGTCATCGACCGCCACCTGCGCAAGATCACCGACCTGGAGGCCGACCTCGTCGACTTCGGCCGCGAGCTCACCGCGCCCACCGGCGACGGGCAGGCCGGGCACTTCGCCCTGGTCCGGCAGATCAACGCCGAAGCCGGGCACATCCCCCAGGCCGCGATCGACGCCTGGCAGGAGACCGGGCCGCTACGGGTGCGCCGGGCGCTGGCCGCCCACCTGCGGCGCTGGAACGAGCAGGGGCTCCTGCACGCCGAGGACCCCGACCGGGCGGCCGTCCACCTGCTGCTCCTGATCTCCGTCCACGATCCGTCCTACCGGGGCGCCGAGCCCACCGACGCCGAGATCACCCGGACCGTCACCGCCGGCGTCCGCGCCTTCCTGTACGGCCACCTGCGCGCCCGCCCCGAATGAGCGGGCGCGGCTAGACCCCGAGCAGGTCCGTGAGGTCGTCGGCGTGCTCCTCCTCCTCTTCGAGGATCGACTCCATGAGCCGGCGCGTGGTCGGGTCGCCGTCGCCGAGCCAGCGGATGATCTCCTGGTAGGTGGAGATGACGATGCGTTCGGCCCAGAGATTGGCCTGCAGCAGGGCCCGCAGATCGGTGTCCTCCGGGACCTGGTAGTCGGTGTGCGAGCGCTGGACCAGCTTGGCCGGGTCGAGATCGGGCTCGCCGCCGAGCTGGCTCACGCGCTCGGCCGCGCGCAGGGCGTGGTTGAGCTCCTCCTTGGCGTGCTCGGTGAACTCCTCCGCCACCTGCGCGCGGTCGATGCCCTTGGCGGAGATGGCATGCCTGGTGTAGCGGAGCCAGCACACCACCTCGGTGGCGATCACGTCGTTGAGGACCTCGACGACCTTGCTCGGGTCATGGCCGAACGTCTGCGTGATCGGCCCCTCGTCCATCTTCTGGCGTACCTGGTCACGAATTCTGGTGACATCCAGTACGAAGTCATCCGTCTGCGTCATGTGCTTCCCCGTTTCCCCCGGTGCCTTCTCGGTTCGAAGGTAACTTCGCCGGGGCCCCCACCTGGGTTGCGACACGTGCCGGCCGGGATTCAGCCCGGCGTGCGCAGGGCCAGCATGGCGACGTCGTCCTCGTTGTTGGCGGGGCGCACGGCGGCCAGGAGCAGGTCGCACAGGCCGGGCAGCGGGTGGTGGGAGAGGGAGACGGCGTGCTGCCGCAGGCGGTCCATGCCCTCGTCGAGGCTGTGGCCGGGCGACTCGATCAGGCCGTCGGTGTAGAACAGCAGGGTGGCGCGGGGCGGCAGGTCGAGGACGGCGTCCTGGCGCTCGGTGCCGATGCCGGTGCCGAGCAGCAGGCCGCCCGCCTCCTCCAGATAGCGGGAGCGGCCGTCGGACTCGATCAGCAGGGGCGGCGGGTGCCCGGCGCTGGACCAGCGCAGGCGCCAGCCGCCGTCCAGGGGCTCGACCCGGGCGAAGATGACGGTGGCCATCGTGGTCTCGGTGATGCGGGTCACCGCCTGGTCGAGCCGGTTCAGGATCTTGCTGGGCCGCTCCTCCAGGTCGGCGGCGTAGGCGCGCAGCATGTTGCAGACCTGCGCCATGCCCGCCGCGGCGTCCAGGTCGTGGCCGACCACGTCGCCGATCACCAGGCCGATCGCCCCGTCGGGCAGGGCGAACGCGTCGTACCAGTCGCCGCCCACGTCGGAGGCGTGCGGGGCCGGCAGATAGCAGGCGTCCAGCTCCAGGCCGGGCACCCGAGGCAACTGCGGCAGCAGGTGGCGCTGCATGGTCTCGGCGACGCGGCGCTGCCGCTCGTACAGGCGGGCGTTGTCCAGCGCGATGCCGGCGCGGCGGGCGATGTCCTCCAGCAGGACCAGGTCGGCGCCGGTGAACGGGACGGGCCGCTCGGAACGGCCCAGGGTCATGGCGCCGACGACCTCACGTACGGTGCGCATCGGGGCGATGCACGCCGAGTGCATGCCCGTGGCCTGGAAGAGCTTCCGCTGCATGACCGCGACGTCGGAGTCGGGCTCCCCCTGGTAGGTGCTCGGTCCGATGAGCGCGGCCGTGACCCCGCGCAGCGCCCGCGACAGCGGCATGGACGACTCCTGCGGCACCGGCGGCATCGGGCCTTCGAGGTCCCGGCGGTGCCGCAGCGCGCCGTTCTCGTGGTGGACGACGGCGGCGCGGGTCACGCCGCCCTCCTCGGTGAGCAGGTCGACCACCACCCAGTCGGCCAGCAGCGGCACCACCAGGCGGATCAGCTGGCGCAGCGTCTCGTCGGCGTCCAGCGTGGAGGTGAGCCTCGTGGTGGTCTCGGCCAGCAGGGCCAGGCGGTCCAGCTCCGACATGGCCGGGGACGGGTGCGCGGGCTCGGCGGGCGGGGACGCGGTGACCTCGTGGAAGAGCACCAGCGCGCCCCGCCGTTCGGTGCCGGTCCGGCAGGCGGTCACCACCCAGGAGATCGGCATCAGCGAGCCGTCGCCGCGTTCGAACCACTCCTCCTCGCCCTGCGCGGTGCGGCCCGCGACGAACGGCTCCCGCATCACGCACACGCTCGGGGGCAGCGTCTCGCCGCTCCTCCCTCGGTGCAGCAGGTCGTGGGCGTCACGGCCGAGCAGTTCCTCGGCGGGGCGGCGCAGCAGGTTCGCGGCCCGCCGGTTGACCTCGACGATCCGGCCCTGGGCGTCGACCACGAGCGCGCCCGCGTCGGACAGATCGCCCAGGTGGCGGCGGCGCGCGCCGTCCACCGTCACGGACGGCCCGCCGTCTCCGGCGGCCGCGTGACCGGCACTCCTGCCCTCGTTCATGCACCGGCCACTACCCAGAAGTGCCGGGGGTTGACAAATACGTTGTGCGCAAGCCGGGGGAGCACCGCCGTGGTTGGCCGGCGGGGGGCGTGTGTCGATAATGGCGGGTGCCCTTCACGTTGAGCCACATGGTGGCGATCCTGCCGGTGCGGCGGTGGTTACCCGCGTCGGCGCTGGCGATCGGGGCGGTGGTGCCTGATGCGCCCTACTACCTGCCTCTGCCCTTCTCGTCGGCGAACACGCATACCTGGTGGGGGGCGCTGCTCCTGGGCGTGCCGGTGGGGGTCGCGCTGCTCCTGCTGTTCCACCTGGGGCTGCGCAAGCCGCTGACCGCGCTGGCGCCCGCCGCGCTGCGGGCCCGGCTGCCCGGCGCGGTGCGGCCGGCGCCGGCGGCCGTGCTGGCCGCGTTGCTCGCCGGGATGGCCACCCACCTGGTCTGGGACGCGTTCACGCAGGTCGGCGGCTACGCCGTGGCGCACTGGCAGGCGTTGCGGCAGCCGGTCGCGGGCGCGCACCGGGTGTTCAACGTGCTGATGTACGTCAGCTCGGCGGGCGGCCTGCTCGTCCTGGGCGGCTGGCTCCTGCGGTGGTACCGGCGGGCGCCGGTCGCCCAGGACGAGCACGCCGACCGGGGGCCGCGGGTCACGGGCCGGGCGCGCGGCGCGGTGCTGGCCGCGGCCGTTCTCGCCACGGCCGTCGGCGCCGTGGCCGGCGCGACGTCGGAGCGTGCCGCGGTGAGCGACTACGACCTGGTACGGAGCACGATCCTGGGCGGCGCCGACGGCGCGGCGCTGGCCCTCGCCTGTTACGTGCTCGCCTGGCACGGCTGGGCCGCGTTCAGCCGCCGGTGACACCGGCGCCCCGGCCGCTGATGTCACGGCCCGGCCGGGCGCACCACCTGGAGCGGTTCGCAGCCGCCGGGAACGGCGGCGCGACGGCGGAACCGATGCGGTGTTTGAGTACTGTGGCTGCGCATGACGGAAACGGAGCTCGAGATCACCGCGGACCTGGTCCGCGACCTGCTGCGGAAGCAGCATCCGGACCTGGCGGGGCTGGTTGTCCGCGAGGTGGCGGGCGGCTGGGGCAACCAGATGTGGCGTCTCGGGGACGAGCTGGCCGTGCGCATGCAGCGGATGGACCCCACTCCGGAGCTCCAGCTCAAGGAGCGGCGATGGCTGCCCGTGCTGGCCCCGCGCCTGCCGCTCCCGGTGCCGGCCCCGGTGCGGTCCGGCGAGCCGTCCGAGCGTTTCCCCAAGCACTGGACCGTGATGACGTGGGTTCCCGGCGAGCCGCTGGACCACGGCACGATCAGCCGCGGCGCCCACGCGGCCGACGCGCTGGCGGGCTTCCTGCGGGCGCTCCACGTGGAGGCGCCCGCCGACGCGCCGATGGCCACGGACCGCCGCGCCCATCCCCGGGACCGCACGGCCGGCTTCGAGGAGTTCCTGCAGGCCCTCGACCCCGATGCCGTCGGTGACGCGAGCGCCGTGCGGGAGGTCTGGGCCGACGCCGTCGCGGCCCCGGAGTGGGCGGGCCCGCCGGTGTGGGTGCACGGCGACCTGCATCCCGCGAACGTCGTCGTCACGGACGGCACGCTCTCGGGCGTCATCGACTTCGGTGACCTGTTCGCCGGCGACCCGGCCTGGGACCTCGCCGCCGCGTGGGTGCTGCTGCCCTCGGGCGCCGCCGCACGCTTCTTCGACAGCTACGGGCGTGCCGACGAGGCGGCGGTCCGGCGCGCCCGCGGCCTGGCCGCCGCCAAGAGCCTCTTTCTGATGCTTATGGGGCAGAACGGGGACCGGGGCCTGCCCGGCGGCAAGCCGCACTGGGGACCCGCGGGCCGGGCGGCGCTCGACCGCGTCCTGAAGGGCGTCTGACGCGCGCCTCCCGGCTCAGCGACTCACGATCGTCTGCCGCTCGATCCGGGACAGCTTCTCCGGGTTGCGCACGTGGTAGGCGCCGGTGACGTAGCCGTTCTCCAGCCGCACCGCCACCACGCCGTCGATCTCGCCGTTGAGCCGGATGAGCAGCCCAGGGCCGCCGTTGATCTGCACCAGCTCGGCCGTCCTGGCCGCGTCGCGCCGCCACCAGCCGCCGGCCAGCAGGCGGGCCACCTTGCCGGCCCCCACGACGGGGCGCAGCAGGGCGTGCCTGACGCCGCCGCCGTCGCTCAGCGCGACGACGTCCGGCGCGAGGATGTCGAGCAGGCTCTGCAGCTCGCCGGTCTCGACCGCCCGCTGGAAGGCCCGGAGCGCGGCCCGATGCTCGGCGGGGGAGCCGGCGCCACGCGGTCGCCGCGCGGCGACGTGCGCCCGCGCCCGGTAGGCGAGCTGCCGGACCGCGGCCGGGCTCTTGCCGACGGCCTCGGCGATCTCGTCGTAGTCCAGGTCGAACACCTCGCGCAGCACGAACACCGCCCGTTCGACCGGCTGCAGCGTCTCCAGCACCAGCAGCATCGCCATCGACACGCTGTCGGCCAGCTCGACGTCCTCGGCCACGTCGGGCGCGGTCAGCAACGGCTCGGGCAGCCACGGCCCGACGTAGGACTCCTTGCGCCGTCCGAGCGCGCGCAGCCGGTCCAGCGCCTGCCGGGTGACGATCCGCACCAGGTAGGCGCGCTGCTCTCGCACGCTGTCAAGGTCGACGTCCACCCAGCGCAGCCAGGTCTCCTGGAGGACGTCCTCGGCGTCGGCGGCCGAGCCCAGCATCTCGTACGCGACCGTGAACAGCAGGTTGCGGTGGGCGACGAACACCTCGGTGGCGGGCTCCACCCGGTCGGGCCCGCCGGGCCGCCCTGCCGCCGTCCGTCCGCTCATGCCTGGCCCCCGCCTGTCCGCACTCAGCTCTACCACACGCACAGGACGCCGCCGAAGGCCGTTCCGTAACACCCGCGGGCGGTGGTCCAGGTCACAGGCCGGCGCTGTTACGGAGCCCGGGCGGCCGGCGTCTCGTGGTCGTCAGGACGCCGTACGGGCGAGCCGTGCGGCACGCGAGCCGAGTCCGCGAAGGGAAAGCCTCACCATGTCCGAACCCACGACGACCGATCTCCGGTCGCGCATGCCCAACCCGCTGCCGTTCGTCCCCGAGATGGCGGAGGTCGGCGGAGCCCTGCACAAGGTCATCAAGAACGGGTCGATCCCGCAGGTCACCGTCCACCTGCTGCAACTGCGCGCCGGGCAGCTGCTCGGCAGCACGTACTTCACGATCAGGGAGACCGGGAACCTGCGCCGGGAGGGGGAGCCGGAGGAGCGCATCACCGCCGTGGCCACCTGGCGGGACGCCACCTGCTTCACCGACGCCGAGCGGGTCGCGCTGGAGCTGGTCGAGGCCGTGCTCACGCCGAACCCGTCGGGCGAGCGCGTCCCCGACGAGCTGTACGCCAGGGCGGCGGCCCTCTATGACGACAAGGCGCTGTGGACGCTCGTCATGGCGATCGCCCACATCGGCTTCTTCACCCCCGCCGCCCTGATCGCCAAGCCGATCCCCGGCATGCCCCCCGGCCAGAACTACCACGTGTGAGAGAGGCGTACAGCATGAGCATCACCAGGATCGCGGTGGCGGGGGCGACCGGGCGGCTGGGCCGCCACGTCGTCGACGTGCTCACCGAACGGGGGCACGAGGTCGTGCCGATGTCCCGGGCCACCGGCGTCGACGTGATCACCGGCGCCGGTCTGGCCGACGCGCTCACCGGGGTGGAGGTCGTCGTCGACGTCGCCTCGTGGCACGCCTCCGACGAGGAGGCGGCGACGGAGTTCTTCCGCGTCTCGGCCCGCAACCTGCACGAGTACGGGCGGCAGGCGGGGGTCGCCCGGATCGCCGTGGCGTCCATCATCGGCGTCGACAGGGCCACCGCCGGCTTCCTCGCCGCCAAGAAGACGCACGAGGAGCTGCTGCTGTCCGGCCCGCTCCCCGTCCGGATCCTGCGCGCGGCGCAGTTCCACGAGTTCGTCGGCCAGCTCCTGGACTGGCGGCAGGGCGACGTCGCCTACGTACCGGCCCTGCCCACCCAGCTCGTGGCCTGCCGCGCCGTCGCCGAGGAGCTGGCCGGCCTCGCCCTCGGCCCCGAGCCGGAGCGGGGCGCGCCGATCCCCGAGATCGCCGGGCCCCGCAAGGAGGTTCTGGCGGAGGCGGCCGCGCTCCTCGGCGCCCGCCGGGGCGTCAAGGTCGTCGGCGTCGACGGCGCGGGCATGCCCGACGCGGAGATCGCCGCCGAGGGCGCGTTCCTGCCCGGCCCGCACGCCAAGCTCGCCGGGCCCACCTTCCAGGAATGGCTCGGCGCCCAGCCCTGAGCCGCCAGGCGATCATCCGAAGAAGGGACACACGATGACGCAAGCACCACAACTGCCGCCGCACATGCGGCGGAACGGGTTCGACCCGGCCGAGGAGCTGGCCA
Organism: Nonomuraea sp. NPDC003214; assembly: GCF_053590035.1. Lineage (NCBI taxonomy): Bacteria > Bacillati > Actinomycetota > Actinomycetes > Streptosporangiales > Streptosporangiaceae > Nonomuraea > Nonomuraea sp. NPDC003214. The sequence continues at coordinate 823,347 of NZ_JBSFSX010000002.1, forward strand.
AGGCCCGCGACGAGGGCGTGACGCTGGTCGAGACGCCGTTCGGCCCGCCCGCGTACCTGGTCTGCCGCCACGACGACGTCCGCCGGGTGCTGTCGGACCCGGCCCGGTTCAGCAGCGCCCTGACGCCGTTCCCGGGCGCCGGGCAGCTGGACGCCGACGAGCCGGCCAGGATGCGGGCCGGGCAGCTCATCGGGTTCGACCCGCCGGAGCACACGCGGCTGCGGCGGATGCTCACCCCCGAGTTCACGGTGCGCCGCATGCGCAGGCTGGAGCCGCGGATCACCGAGATCGTCCAGGCGGCCCTGGACGACCTGGAGAACGCCGGCAAACCGGCCGACCTGGTGGCGCACTTCGCGCTGCCGGTGCCGTCGCTGGTGATCTGCGAGCTGCTGGGCGTGCCGTACGCCGATCGCGCCGACTTCCAGGAGCGGTCCGTGCGCATGCTGGACACGTCTCTGCCGATGGAGGAGCGCGTCGCGGCGCAGCGCGAGGACCGCGCGTACATGGCCTCCCTGGTGGCCCGCGCGCAGGCGGACCCGGGCGAGGACCTGCTCGGCATGCTGGTGCGCGAGCACGGCGGCGATCTCGGCACCGACGAGCTGGTCGGCATCGCCTCGCTGCTGCTGGTCGCCGGGCACGAGACGACCTCGAACATGCTCGCCCTGGGCACCCTCGCCCTGCTGCGGCACCCGGACCAGCTCGCCCTGGTCCGCGACGATCCCGCGCACGTCGAGCCCGCCGTCGAGGAGCTGCTGCGCTGGCTGTCCATCGTGCAGGCGCTGCCGCCGCGCACGACCACGACGGACGTGGAGATCGCCGGGCAGGTCGTCCCGGCGGGCTCGCTGGTGATCTGCTCGCTGCCCGCCGCCAACCGCGACCCCGCCTTCGCCGGCGACCCCGGCGCCCTCGACGTCACCCGGGAGGCCGCCGGGCACGTCGCCTTCGGGCACGGCGTGCACCACTGCCTCGGGGCGCCGCTGGCGCGGATGGAGATGCGCATCGCCTTCCCGGCCCTGCTGCGCCGCTTCCCCGGCCTCGCCCTGGCCGGGCCGTACGACGGGGTGTCCTTCCGGGCGTTCAGCGTCGTGTACGGGCTGAACGCGCTGCCGGTGACCTGGTGAACGGGCGGCGCGGGCCGTCCGGGTGAGTCAGGCGGGCACCGGGATCCACTCCGAGGCCGTGGTGGCGGCGCCGAGGTCGTCCGGGTCGGGCGTGACGCCCAGGCCGGGGCCGGTCGGCACCGCCATCGTCCCGTCGTCGCCGAGCGTGAACGGCGCGGTGATGTCGCGCCGGTAGTAGCGCTCGGTCGCCGAGATGTCGCCCGGCAGCGTGAACCCCGGCAGGCAGGCCAGCGCCAGGTTCCCCGCCCGGCCCAGCCCCGTCTCCAGCATGCCGCCGCACCACACGGGCACCCCGCTCGCGCGGGCCACGTCGTGGATCCGCCGCGCCTCCAGGTAGCCGCCCACCCGGCCGGGCTTGATGTTGATGATCGAGCAGGCGCCCTGCCGGATGGCCTCGGCCGCCTCGGCGGCACTGGTGATGCTCTCGTCCAGGCAGATCGGGGTGTCCACGCGGGCGGCGAGCGCGGCGTGCGCGCGCAGGTCGCCGGGCGCGAACGGCTGCTCGATGAGCGCGAGCTCGAAGGCGTCCAGCCGGGCCAGGTGCCGCAGGTCGGCAGGGGAGTAGGCGGTGTTGGCGTCGACCGTGAGCATGGTGGCCGGACCGAACGTCTCGCGGACCGCGCGGACCGGCTCCAGGTCCCAGCCGGGCTCGATCTTCAGCTTGATCCGGGCGTAGCCGCTGGTCAGGTGCTTGTCCACGGTTTCGAGCAGGGTGTCGAGGCCGTCCACGATGCCCACGGAGACGCCGACGGCGACCCGGGAGCGCACCCCGCCCAGGTGGTCGGCGAGCGCGGTGTTCCGGGCGCGCAGCCAGCAGTCGAGCACCGCCATCTCCACGGCGGACTTGGCCATCGGGTGGCCGCGCAGGTGGGCGAGCGCCTCGGCCACGTCCGCCGGTCGCAGGTCGCCCCCGGCCAGGGCGGGGACGACGAAGCGCCGGACGAAGTCGGCCGCGCCGTGCAGGTGTTCGGCGGAGTAGGTGGGGTCGTCCTCGGCCACGCACTCGCCCCAGCCCTCGCCCTCGTCGCTCACCACCCGCAGCACCAGCGCGTTGCGGGTGGTCTGCGTGCCGAGCGAGGTGCGGAACGGGGTGACGAGCGGCAGCGCGACCTGGCGCAGTTCGATGCCGTCGAGCCTCATCGCGTCTCCCCCTCCGCCAGCAGGTACCAGCCGGTCCGGGTGAAGCCGGTGACCCGGTAGCCCAGGTCGAGGGCGCCGCCGAGGCCCGCGTGCAGGGCCTCGCGCCAGCGCCGCGCCCCGGCCGGGTCGGCGGCGCGCAGCCGTTCGATGTCGGGCGGCGTGGCGCAGCGCAGCAGCGGCGCACCGCCGGGCTCGCGCACGGCGCCCGTCTCGTCGACGATCGTCCGGAACGTCGCGCCGGGCGGCTCGTGCGGCGCGCCCCCGCTGACGGGCCAGGTGACGAACAGCCGGTGGGACGGGCCGCCGTCGTTGAGCCCGTCGCTCATCGGGCCGTAGAAGTCGGGCAGGTACGTGGTCACGCGGGCGCCGAGCCGGGCCAGGTTGAAGAAGGCGTTGCGGCGCACGAGCGGGTCGAAGGTCCACGAGACGGTGGTCAGGCCGCGGTCGGCCGCCCAGGCGCGCTGGTGCTCCTTCAGCGCCCGGCCGACGCCGTGCCCGCGCGCCGGGGCCGCCACGCCGGCGACGTGGGAGTGCAGGCTGCTCTCGGCGGCCAGGAACCCGGCCGCCACCCCCACGAGCTCGCCGTCGAGGTAGGCGCCGCCCACGTAGCAGCCGGCGTGGGAGAAGGCGCACAGCAGGTCGAGGGCGATCGGCGGGTCGTCGCCGGGACGGGTCTCCCAGACGCCGCGCAGCAGGCTGGCGGCGCGCTGGAGCTCGGGGGTGCCGTGCAGGGTGCGGACCCGCACCCCGGTGGGGGCGGTGGTCAGAAGTTCGGCCATGGCCCACAGCATCGCGCCCGCCGGGGCGCGCGGCGTTGGCGCTGACGCCGAACTTCACGGCACCGGTTTTGTGTCGCCGTTCAGCCGGAGTTGCAGGGCCAGGACCAGGCGGGTGTCGGGCTCGTCGAGCGGGACCAGCTCGCCGATGCGGCGCAGCCGGTACCGCAGCGTGTTGGGGTGCACCGACAGCAGTTCGGCCGCGCGGGGCACGTCGTAGTGGGCGCCGATCCACACCGACAGGCTGTGCACGAACCGGGTGCCGTGCCGGGCGTCGTGCGCGGCGATCAGCGCCAGGGGCTCGCCGCGCAGGCTGCCGTTGGCGCGCAGCGCGCCGTCGAGGTCGGTGAGGAACAGCGCCGCCGACAGCTCCTCGTGGGTGCCGACCGGCTCGTCGGCGAAGCGCCCGCACAGCGCGCGCAGCGCCTCCTCGGCCTGACGGGCGCTGGTCCGCAGCGTGGCGACGCCGTCGGAGGTGCGGCCGATGCCGGCCTTCCAGCCGCCGCCCAGCCGCTCGCCGACGCGGGCCAGCGTGTCGGCGGTGATGCGGCGCAGCAGCGGCGTGCACGCCTCGGCGGCCACCACCGCGTGCGCCCGCCCGTCCACGACGCCGGTGACGGCCCGGATCCGGTACGCCAGGTACGTGGTGCGCAGCAGGTCGGCGGCGTGCGAGGCGGCGAACACGTCGGCGGTGCCGTTGGCCGGGCCGAGCGACACCACGGTCAGCGGCTCGCCCGGCGACAGCCCGAAGGAGGCGGCCAGCTCGTCCACCGCGCCCATGCCGCGCAGCAGCCAGCCCAGGCACTCGTCGCGCCGCCGCCGCGCCTCGTCGGCGGCCAGGTTGATGCGCGCCAGATGGGGGGCCGCGGCGGTGGCGGCCTCGGCCAGCACCGCCGCCGCGTCGGAGGTGAGCGGCTCCTCCGCCTGGACGGCCCAGATCGTGCCGAGCGCCTCGCCGTGGGAGCGGACCGCGATGGCCAGGCGGGGGTAGTACTCGCGCGGCTCGTAACTCCAGACGGCGCCGTCGGCGCGCATGACGGCGGCGTACTCCTCGGTGTTGGTGGGGTGCTCGGGCACCCGGCGGCCGAGGATGCCCTCGCGGCGCAGCTCGTCGATCGGCTGGCCCTCGACGGTGGAGTAGGCGAGCACGCGCATGGCCACGTCCTCGATGGCGACCGCGCCGCCGACCCGGATCGCCACCTCGTTGGCCAGCGCGAACAGGTCACCGGCCCGCGCGCCGCCGGGGTCGCCGGCCGGGGCGACGACGGCCAGCAGCGCGTCGACCAGCGTGTAGAGCTGCCCCCACGACAGCTCGGGCGGCGCGGCCAGCAGCGCGGCCCCCGAGGCGGAGGCGGCGGCGGTCAGCGCCTCCAGGTCGGCGCCGCCGGGCTTGACGACGACGGCGGCCACGCGGCTCTCGCCCGCGCGGGCCACCGTCTCGGCCGACGGGCGGCCCGTCACCAGCAGGACGGCCCCGTCCAGGCCGGCCATCTGCTCCTCCGGCTCGTAGATGACCGGGGCCCCGGCCAGGGGCCGCCGCCCGTTCGGCAGGACGAGCGGCCGGATCACGTCCGGGCCGAGGCTGTCGATCAGCACGCCGAGGGTGACCCGGCCGCGGGCGGTCACGGCCGGCCCCGCCGCAGCACGCGGCCGAGCCGGCCACCGGTCGGCTCGCCGTCGGCGACGGCCTGGCGCCCGGCCAGGAACACGTGGACGACGCCGGTGGGGCGCACGTCCGGCTGCTCGTAGGTGCCGGCGTGGCCGATCGTCTCCGGGTCGAACACGCACACGTCGGCGACGGCGCCGGGGCCCAGCCAGCCGCGTCCCACCAGGCCGAACTGCGCCGCCGCGGCGGAGGTCACCTTGCGCACGGCGGTCTCCAGGGGGACGACCTTCTCCTCGCGGACGTAGCGGCCGAGGAAGGTGGGGAACGTGCCGAACGTGCGCGGGTGGTTGGGGCCGACGGGCGGCCCGCCGTCGGAGCCGATCGACACCAGCGGGTCGGCCAGGAAGGCGCGCAGGTCACCCTCGTGCATCGTGTGGAAGACCCCGGCCGCCGCCGGGTCGGCCGCCAGCAGGTCACACAGCGCGTTCCACGGATCGCCGCCGAGGTCGGCCAGCCGCTTCCCGGCCACGCGCGGGTCGCGGTGGGTGAGAATCTGCACGTCGGCCGGGTGCAGCTCGCGCCAGAGGCCGACGCCGATCCCGGTGCCGGGGCTCTCGGCCAGCGCGCGCAGCCTGACCCGCTCGCCCGGGTCGGCCAGCCGCGCCAGCAGCGCGTCCTCGCCGCCCTCGCAGGCGACCGGCGGCAGCACGGCCACCAGCCCGGTGCCGAACGCCAGGTACGGGTAGACGTCGGCGCGCACGTCCACCCCGGCGGCGCGGGCCCGGGTGAGCTTCTCCAGCACCAGCGCGGACGCGCCGTGCACGGCCCGGCCCGACGCCTTGCAGTGCGAGACGTGCAGCCGGATGCGCGCCCCGGCGGCCACGGCGATCGCCTCGTCGAGCGCGTCGGCCAGCCCCTCGCTCTCGCTGCGCATGTGCGTGGCGTAGGTCAGCTCCCACCGCTTGGCCACCAGCGCGAGCGCGACCAGCTCGTCCACCCCGGCGTAGGCCCCGGGCACGTACTCCAGGCCGCTCGACAGGCCGTACGCGCCCGCCTCGAACGCCTCGGCCGCCATCGCGCGCATCCGGTCGAGCTGCGTCGCGGTGATCTCGGCGGACATGCCGGCGGCGGCCAGTCGCAGCGTGTTGTGGCCGGTCAGCACGGCGAGGTTGTTGGCCGTCCCGGCGGCCTCGGCGGCGTCGAGGTATTCGCGCATGGTGGAGAACGCCGCGCCGGCCAGCACGGACGGGGTGAAGCCGCTCGCGTCGCCGCGCACCGGGGCGCAGGAGAACCCGCAGTTGCCGATGATCTCCGTGGTGACCCCTTGGAGCAGCTTGAACGGCTGCGGCTCGGACAGGAAGGGCACCGTGTCGGAGTGGCTGTGCGGGTCGACGAAGCCGGGGGCCACGACGAGCCCGGTCACGTCGAGCTCCCGCCGGGCGGGCCCGAGGCCGGTGCCGACGGCGACCACGCGGCCGTCGTGGATGGCGACGTCCGCCGTCCTGGCGCGGCCACCGAGCCCGTCGTGGACCGTTCCGTGGCGAAGCAGCAGGTCATGCATGATCGAAGGCTCCCTTATCCACCATCGCTGGCGCTAGCTACCGAAGTATGAGAATCCGTAAGAAGGGGCACCGATCGCAGAAGCCGGCGCGTGTAGTCGTGCGCGGGCGCGTCCAGCACCGCGTCCGCCTCCCCGGCCTCCACCACCTCGCCCCGCGAGAGCACCACCAGCCGGTCGGCCATCTGCCGCACCACGGCCAGGTCGTGGGTGATGAACAGCATGGCCGTGCCGATCCGGCGCAGCAGCTCCAGCACGTGCGCCTGCACCGACACGTCCAGCGACGCCACGGGCTCGTCGCAGATCAGCAGCGACGGGCGCACGGCCAGCGCGCGGGCGATGGCCACCCGCTGCCGCTCGCCGCCCGACAGCGCCGCGGGCCGCCGCCCGGCGTAGGAGGCGGGCAGCCCGACCTCCTCCAGCAGTTCGGCCACGGTGGGCCGGGTCTCCGGCGCGCCCTGCCCCGCCGCCTCGGCCAGCGCCGCGCCCACGGTCATCGCCGGGTTCAGCGACGTGGACGGGTCCTGGAACACGCACTGCACCAGCCGGTGGCGCGGCCCGTCACCGGCCAGCTCGACCGTGCCGGAGTCGGGCGTGACCAGCCCCAGCACGCAGCGCGCCAGCGTGGTCTTGCCCGACCCCGAACCGCCCACGACGCCGACCGTCTCGCCCTGGCGCACCTCCAGGCTCACGCCGCCGAGCGCCACGTGGGAGCCGTACGCCTTGCGCAGGCCGGACACCCGCAGCACCGGCGGGCCGGCCGCCTGGCGGCGGGCGCCCGTACCGGGCGGGGCCGGCCGGGGGCGCACCTGCGTGACGCAGGCGGTCAGCCGCCCCGACGGCAGCGCGCGCAGCGGCGGCCTGGCCTCCACGCAGGCGGCCTCCGCCTGGTCGCACCGGGCGGCGAACGCGCACGCCCCGGTCACCTCCCCGGCCGGGGGCACGCCGCCGGGGATGCCCTCCAGCCGGGCCAGCCGCCGCTCCACCGTCGGCACCGCCGCCAGCAGCCGCGCCGTGTACGGGTGCGCCGCGGCCCGGCCCAGCTCGGCGGCCGGGCCGTGCTCGACGATGCGGCCGGCGTACATGACGGCCACCCGGTCGCACAGCTCGAACGCCACCCGCAGGTCGTGCGTGATGAGCAGCACGCCCATGTCGCGCGCCCGCTGCACCCGCCGGACGAGCTGCAGGATCTCGTGCTGGGTGGTGGCGTCGAGCGCGGTCGTCGGCTCGTCGGCGATCAGCAGCTCCGGGTCGCCGGCCAGCGCGGCGGCCAGCGCCACCCGCTGCCGCATGCCGCCCGACAGCTGGAACGGGTGCCGCCGCGCCACCGACGGGTCGTCGATGCCGACCTCGGCCAGCCGTTCGGCGATCGGCACGCGCGAGCGCGACGACTCGGCGATGTGCGCGCCCGCCGTCAGCAGCGGGTTGAGCATGGCGAACGGGTCCTGCATGAGCAGCGACAGCCGCCGCCCGCGCACGGCGCGCCACACCCGCTCGGGCGCGCCGATCAGCTCCCTGCCGTCGAGCGTGATGGAGCCCGTCGCCCGCAGCCCCCGGGGCAGCAGCCCGGCCATCGCGCGGGCGGTCAGCGACTTGCCGCTCCCGGACTCGCCGACCAGGCCCACGGTCTCGCCCGGCGAGACCTCCAGGTCCACCCCGTCGACGATCAGCCCGGTCCCGGAGACGCGCAGGCCGGTCACCTTCATCGGCCGGCTCCTTTCGACATCGACTCGAACGCCCGGTCGCCCAGCAGCGTCGCCGCGCAGGCGACCACGGTGATGAGCGCGGCCGGGGCGATCGAGGCCCACGGGTTGAGGTCCAGGAGCTGCCGGTTCTCCTCGACCATGAGCCCCCAGTCCGGGGTGCCGGCCGGCAGGCCGATGCCCAGGAACGACAGCCCGGCCAGCGCGACCAGCGCCCCGGTGAAGCTGAGCAGCGCGTTGGCCACCACGGTCGGCGCCAGGTTGGGCAGCAGGTGGCGGAACATGATCCGGCCAGGCCGCAGCCCGAGCGTGCGCGCCGCCTCGGCGTAGGCCAGCTCCCGCTGGGCCAGCGTCAGACTGCGCACCACCCGGATGTCGCCCGGCGTGAACAGCACGGCCATGGCCAGCACCGCCCACCCGTAGCCGCCGCCGAGCACGCCCACGAGCACGATCAGCACGAGCAGGCCCGGCATGGCGATCGCCAGGTCCACGACCCGCATGAGCACCGCGTCCACCCAGCCCCGGTGGTAGCCGCTCACCAGCCCGAGCGCGGTGCCGAGCACGGTGGTGAACAGCGCGACCAGCACCGGCCAGAACAGCGCCGAGCGGGCCCCGGTCAGCAGCCGCGACAGCACGTCACGGCCCAGGTCGTCGGTGCCCAGCCAGTGGGCGGCGCTCGGCCCGGCCGCGCTCAGCGCCAGGTCCTGCGCGGCCGGGTCGTACGGCGCCAGCCAAGGCCCGGCCAGCGCGGCCACCGCCGCCAGGCCGAGAATCGTCACCAGCACGGCCCTCATGACGCGGCCCCCTGCCGCACGCGCGGGTCGACCACCAGGTAGGCCAGGTCGATCAGCAGGTTGACGACGACCACGATGACGCCGCCGAGCAGCACCAGCGCCTGCACCACCGGGATGTCCTTCTGGCCGACGGCGCCGATCAGCAGCGACCCCAGCCCGTGCAGGCCGAACGCCTGCTCCACGAAGACCGACCCGGTCAGGTTGGCCGCCAGCAGCAGCCCGCCCACGGTCAGCACCGGCAGGGCCGCGTTGCGCAGCGCGTAACTCGTCCACACGCGCCGCCTGGGCAGGCCGCGGGCGCGGGCGAAGGTGAGGAAGTCGGAGGCGGCCAGGTCCAGCGCCGCCGCCCGCATCTGCCGGACCACCAGCGCGGCCTGCGCCGCCGCCAGCGCGATCGCGGGCAGCGTGAGATGCGTGATCCGCTCGGCGAACGTGTCGCCCACGCCGAACACCGGGAACCAGCCGAGCTGGACGGCGAACCCGTACAGCAGCAGGATGCTCAGCGCGAACGACGGGATCGACAGCGCGGCCAGCGCGCCGAGCGTGATGCCCTGGTCGAGCCGCCCGCCGCGGCGCATCGCGGCCAGCAGCCCGGCCGGGACTCCGACGGCGACGGTGAGCGCCAGCGCGTAGGCGGCCAGGCTCGCGGTGACCGGCAGCCGGTCGGCGATGACGCTCACCACCGGCTCCCGGGAGTAGATCGACGTGCCGAAGTCGCCCTGGAGGGCGTCGCCGAGCCAGCGCGCGTACCGGACCGGGAACGGGTCGTCCAGGTGGTACTGCTCGCGGATGGCCGCCCGGGTCTCCGGCGTGGACGGCCGCCCGCCGAGCAGCACCTGTTCCGGCCCGCCCGGCGAGGCCAGCAGCAGCCCGTACGTGAGCGTCGACAGCACGCCCAGCAGCAGGACGGCGGCGCCGAGCCGGCGGCCGAGGAGCTTGAGCAGCGCCATGTCAACGGCCCGCCGGGCGGATCGCCGCGAACAGGTTCATGGTCCACGTGTGGAGCGAGGCGGTGTACTTCTCGTTCAGCGCCGCCGCGTTGTCGGTGTGGAACAGCGGCACGTACGGCACCTGGTCGGCGATCTCCTTCAGCAGCTCGGTGACCTGGGCCGTGCGGGCCTCGCCGGTGGCCGAGACGAGCGCGTCGAGCTTCTCGTCGGTGGCGGCCGAGCCGTAGCCGGAGAAGTTGAAGCCCTGCGGCTCGGCGGAGGCACGGCTGACCATGTCGGGCAGCACCTCGATCGGCTCGGGCGTGCCGTAGGCCAGGGCCACGTAGTGGACGCCGAGCCGGTCGTGCTCCATCATCCGGGCCGCGTACTGGTCGGACGGGGCGGGCTCCAGCTTGAGCGTGATGCCGATCTTGGCGAGGTCGGCGGCGACGGCCTGCATGACGGTGCCCGTGTCGCCGCCGCTGGCGTAGGGCGCGGCGAGCGTGAACCCGTCCGGATGGCCGGACCTGGCCAGCTCCTCCTTGGCCTTGGCCGGGTCGTAGGCGTGGACGGGCACCGGGGGAGGGGCGTCGCCGTAGACGGCGGTGAGGATCGGCTCGGGCAGCAGCGCGTCGGCGGGGCCGCCGTGCCCGGCCGTCATCAGGTCGGAGATCGCCTTGCGGTTGACCGCGTGCGCGATGGCCCGCCGGACGTGCACGTCGGCCAGCGGCCCGTTCTTGACCGCGAGCGACAGGTAGCTGATGTTGTTGCCCGGGTAGAAGATCGTCTTGACGCCGGGGAGCCCGGTCCACTTGCGCGCGTCGCGGGTGTTGAGGTCGGCGGTGCCGTCGATCTCGCCCGACCGCACGGCCAGCCGCAGCGTCTCGGGGTCGCCGATGCTCTTGACCTCGACCCGGCGCAGCGCGGGCTTCGGCCCCCAGTAGTCCTCGTTGCGCTCCAGCAGCACGCCGGAGGTGAGGGAGAACCGGCTCACCTTGTACGGGCCGGTGCCGAGCGTGCCGACCTCGGGGCTGCCCAGGTCCTTGGGATGCGGTTCGGCCAGCTTGCGGGGGACGACCTGCCAGGCGATGGCCGAGACGGCCAGGAACGCCGGGGCCGGGCGGCTCAGCGTCACCTTGACCTGGTCGTCGCCGACCGGCTCGACCTTCTTGACCATGGTGAAGTAGGAGGCCGCCTGGGAGGCCACCTTCGGGTCGAGGTGGCGGCGCAGCGAGAACGCGGCGTCGTCGGCGGTCAGCGGGCTGCCGTCGGTGAAGCGCACCCCCTTGCGCAGCGTGAACAGGTAGCTGGCCGGGTCGGGCTGGGTCCACCCGGTCGCCAGGTGGGGCGCCGGCTGCCCTCGTTCGTCGAGAGTGACCATGGTGTCGAGGACGGCTGTCTGGACCAGGGTCGACGGGCTGTTGAAGCCGTGCGCGATGTCGAGGCTGCTGGGCGGCGAGGCCGTGGCCCAGACCAGCGTGTCGGCAGGCGGCGGGGTGGCGCCGCCTGCCGAGCAGGCGGTGAGGAGCAGCAGCACGGCTGTCGCGGCGGCGGTCTTCGCAGGAGTCATGTGACCACCTCGGAAGCTGAGTGGCGGGGACAGTCGGACGCTAGAAGCCGGACCGTCCCCGTTCACTGACCGGGCCGCCAAAACCCGCGACCCCCGCCTGGTTGCGCAGGCCAACGAGTGCGCTCAGGCGAACCGGAACCCGCGCAGGCCGCCGCCGCTGATCAGCAGGGCCCCGTCGGCCTCCCGGAGCGTGAACGGCCCGGCCTGCCACAGCCCCGCGGGGGCGGGCTCGACCGGCAGTTCGAGGGTGCGGCCGACGCGCAGCACGCCGTCGCGCACGCTCGCCCGCGCCTCCAGCTCGCCGCTCCACCACTCGCCCTCGGGCGCCGCCTCGCCGGTCGGCGCGGCGGCGGGCCGGAACGTGGTCGGCGGCCGGGCCGCCAGCATCGAGCCCAGGACGAGCGTGTCGCCGGAGCACTCCAGCCACTCCCGGTCCTCCTGGCCCTGCCCGTGCCAGCGGCCGTCGGCGCCCGGGACGAACGTGCCCACGCCGGCCACCTCCACCCCGTCGTCACCGTGCTTGAGCGACAGCGTCAGGCCGGTGACCGGGTCGTGCCAGTGCTCGTGCGCGGGCGGCGGCAGCGTGCCCGGCTCCCGCCCCGGGTCCGCGAGAGGCTCGCCGAGCAGCAGCTTGGCCAGGCGCTCGGTGAGCGCGAGCGGGTCGATCGCGCGCTGGTTCGACAGCACCGCCACGCCCACGCCCTCGTCCGGCAGCACGAGCAGGTCCGACAGGTAGCCGTGCATACCGCCCGCGTGCCCGAACGCCGGCCGCCCGGCGACCTCGTAGTGGTAGACGCCGAACGCGTACGGCAGCGTGGTGCCGTCGGCCAGCACGGCGCGCTCCAGCAGCGCGTCGCGCAGGTCCGCGCCGAGCACCCGGCCGTCGGTCAGGAAGCCGAACCACGGGGCGAGGTCGCGCACGCTGGTGACCATGCCGCCGTCGCCGACCGCGCTCTCCTGCGTGTCGGCCCGGCGCGTCGGCCCGTCGACGTTGGCGTAGCCGTACGCCATCCGCTCCACGGGCAGCGTCGCGTCGTCGCGGAAGATCGAGTCGTCCATGCCGAGTGGCCCGAACAGCCGCTCCCGGGCGAACTCCGCCAGCGACCTGCCGCTGACCCGGCGCACGACGACCGAGGCCAGCACGTACCCCGTGTTGGAGTAGGTGAAGTCCGTGCCCGGCTCGAACGTCGTCCCGCGGAACCGGGCGATGACCTCCAGCAGGCGCTCCTCGGTCATCTCGGCGAGCGGGTGCCCGGTCAGCGCCATGACCGTGTACCACTCCGGCAGGCCGCCCGTGTGCTGAAGGCACTGCCGCAGCGTGACGGGAACCTCCAGGCTCAGCTCCGGCACGTGCCGCCGCACGTCGTCGTCCAGGCCGAGCGCGCCGTCGCGGGCCAGCAGCAGCACGCACGCGGCGGTGAACTGCTTGCTCGCGCTCGCGATGTCGAAGCGGGTGTCGGCGTCGATCGGCACGCCGAACTCGACGCACGCCGTGCCCGCCGCGGCCGTGGCGACCGCCTCGCCGCCGGAGTAGACGGCGACGGCCAGCCCCGGGGTGCCGGGGGCGACGAGCGAGGACACCTCTTTCTTGACCAGTTCGAGATTCATGCCCGACAGTATGGCCAGCGGAGCCCGGCCGCCCGTTGGCGTGCGCGACCACGCGCGCGGGCGGATATTTGGCCAGAAGTCCGACGACCGCATGGGGTGCGCCGCCTAGTTTCCACCGCATGATCCGAGCCCTGCTCATCACCTTGCTGGCGGCCACGCTGCAGGTCCCCGCCGCGGCGTCCGCGTCCGTCCCCGAGTCCGTCCCCGCGCCCGGGTCCACGGGTGTCCCGGTGCTGCCCGCGCCGACCGGGACGTACCCCGTCGGCACCGTCTCCCGGGACCTGCTCGACGCCTCCCGCCCCGACCCCTGGGTGGCCGCCGAACGCCGCCGCCTCATGGTCACCGTGTGGTACCCGGCCACCCGCCGCTCCGGCGCCCGCGCCCGGTACGTCACCCCCGAGGAGTCCGCGCTGCTCCTGGCCGCCCAGGGGCTGCCGCCCGGCGACCTGCTGAGCCGGGTCCGCGGCCACGCCCGCACCGGCGCCCCGCCCGTGCCCGGCAAGCGCCCGCTCGTCGTCCTCTCGCCCGGCTTCGGCCTGCCCCGCTCGTCGCTGACCGTCCTCGCCGAGGACCTGGCCAGCCACGGGTACGCCGTCGCCGCCGTCGACCACACCTACGAGTCGGCCGCCACCACCTTCCCCGGCGGGCGCACCACCACCTGCCTGGCCTGCGAGATCGAGGACGCGCCCGGGCTCGTCCCGGACATCCGCGCCGCCGACGTGTCGTTCGTCCTCGACCGCCTGATCCGGGACCGGCGCCTGCCCGTCGACCCCCGCCGGATCGGCATGGCCGGGCATTCCATCGGCGGCAACAGCGCCGCCCACGCCATGACCGCCGACCCCCGCATCGACGCGGGCGCCGTCCTCGACGGGGCGTTCGTCGTCCCGCCGCCGCCCGGCGGCCTCGCCCGGCCGCTCCTGCTGTTGGGCACCCCGGACGTGCCCACCTGGGCGGAGAACTGGCCGCTGCTGACCGGCTGGAAGCGGTGGGCCGAGGTGGCCGGGTCCGAGCACGACTCCTTCACCGACTTCCCGGTGCTCGCCGAACAGCTCGGCCTGCCCGCCGGCAGCCTGACCGGGGCGCGGGCCGCAGCTATCACCCGGGCGTACGTGCGCGACTTCTTCGACGTCCACCTGCGCAAGCGCGCGGCCACCTTGCTGAACGGCCCGTCCCCGGCCTACCCGGAAGTGACCTTCCGCACCGGCTGAAGCGGCTCGTCAACGCGGAGGGCCAGCCCGCCGGTGCTGCCGTCCGATCTGGACCGCGGCCCCGTCGAGCAGGAGCTGGAGCCCGGCCTCGAAGAACGCGGTCAGGTCGAAGCCCAGCCGGTCGTCGATCGGCGCCGCGCCGGTCGAGAGCGCGGCGCGCAGGGACGGCAGATGGGCGACGTACCACTGGTCGGGTGACAGCCCGGTGTGCCGCTCCGCGTCGCCTTGCGCCTCGAGGTTGGTGGCCGTCCCCCTGACGTGGTTGGCCACGGCCCACCACACGAGGCGGGCCGCCTCGGGGTCGAGCCCGAGCTCCAGCACGGCGCTCATGCCCCAGGCGCCGAACCTGAGCAGGTGGGGCAGCGGCTGCGGATGGGTGAGCGACATGAGCCGGGGCAGCCAGGGATGCCGCAGGTAGAGACGCCACTGCAGGCGCGCCGCGAGCTCCAGGTGGGCCCGCCAGCCCGGGGGCGGCTCCTCGGGCAGCTCCAGCTCGCCGAACGCGGTGTCGGCCATGAGCGCGGCCAGCTCCTCCTTGCCGCGCAGCAGTCCGTACAGCGACATGGTGGGCATGCCGAGCTTCGCCGCGACGGCGCGCATCGACACCGACTCGAAGCCCTCCGCGTCGGCGAGGGCGATCGCGGCGCGTACGACTCTGTCGCGCTCCCCGTCGGGGCCGGTCGCCGCAGGTCGCGACCGGCGCGCCCGGCCCTCGGGCCGGGGCGCGCCCGGCGCGGGGTCGGCCACGACGGTGCCGACGCGGGGGACGGCCACCACCAGGCCCTGCCGGCGCAGGGTGTCGAGCGCCTTGGTGGCGGTCGCGGTGGCCACGCCCCACTCCGCGGCGGCCTGCCTGATGGACGGGACGCGGTCGCCCGGCCTCAGCGCGCCCGTGTCGATGCGCCGCTGGATCTCCCGCACGATCCGCAGGTAGGGCGGCGCGGAGCCGCTCCCCGTCCGCCGCATGCCGATCGCCTCCTGTACTAGGGCAGTTGTGCGCCTGCCGCAGCAGCCGGATTCCGCCTGGTGAACCGCTCGCTCCCTGGCCTAGCGCATGACCGCGGCCTCGGTCGCAGCGTGCCGCCCGGCTGTACCGTCTCGCTTCGTACACCGTACAGCCGATCGACCGAGGTGAGCATGGACCGCTACGACCGTTACCTTCACGGGCCCTTCGCCCCCGTCAAGGAGGAGGTCACCGCCCACGACCTGCCCGTGACCGGGCGGCTGCCCGCCGAGCTGAACGGCCGCTACCTGCGCCTGGGCCCGAACCCGCTCGGCGTGGAGGACCCCGTCACGCACTTCTGGGCCTTCGGCGCGGGCATGGTGCACGGCGTGCGGATCCGCGACGGCCGGGCCGAGTGGTACCGCAACCGCTGGGTCCGCTCGGCGGAGGTCGCCGACGCGCTCGACCGGATGGAACGCGGCCTGGAACCGCCCGCCTTCCTGCCGCCCTCCCCGAACATCCACGTGCTCCGCCACGCCGGACGCACCCTGGCCCTGTCGGAGGCGGGCGGGCCGCCCCACGAACTCGGCTACGAGCTCGACACCATCGGCGCATGCCCTATGGCCGCCACCCGCGAGGGCTCCAGCGCCAACGCGCACTCCAAGGTCGACCCGCGCACCGGCGACCTGCACTCGCTCGCGTACCTGCCGGGCCGCCCGTTCGCCCAGCACGTCGTCACCGACCCGGCCGGGACGGTCACCCACGTCGCCGACCTCCCGCTGCCCGGCGACCTGCCGTTCCTCCACGACTTCGCGCTGTCGGAGAACTTCGTGGTCGTCTTCGACATCCCGCTGACCTTCGACCTGGACGCGATGCGCTTCCGCTGGAACCCCGCGCACCAGGCCCACGTCGGCGTCCTGCCCCGGACCGGCGGGCAGGTCCGCTGGCTGCCGGCCGAGCCCTTCTACGTCAGCCACGTCCTCAACGCCTACGACGACGGCTCGACGATCACCGTCGACCTGATCGCCGCCGACGGCCCCGTGGACGTCGCCGACCCCGGCGGCATCAGCCCCAGGCTCGACCGCTGGCGCATCGACCTGCGCACCGGGCGGCTGGAACAGCGGTGCGTGGACGACCGGCCCCAGGACTTCCCGCGCGTGAACGACGCCTACGCCTCCCGGCAGCACCGCTACGGCTACTCCGCCGTCACCCCCGTGTACGGCATGCGGTTCACCCCCGGCGGCCCCCACCCCGACGACGCGTTCACCAACGCGCTGGTCAAGCACGACCTGGTACGGGGCACCACGGAGGTGCACGGGTTCGCGCGGGACGCCGCCGTCGGCGAGGCCGCCTTCGCCCCGGACCCGGGCGACACCCAGGGCGCCGAGGACGCCGGCTACCTCATGGCCTACGTCGCCGACCCCGAGCGCGGCGCCTCCGACCTGGTGATCCTGTCCGCGCAGGACTTCACCGGACCGCCCGTGGCCCGCGTCCACCTGCCCGTACGCGTGCCGCTCGGCTTCCACGGCAACTGGATCCCGGACGCCTGACCCACCCGGCCGGCGCCGTCAGGGGCGTAGCCGGTGAAACAGCTCCACCCGGGCGCGGGCGTACGCGATGTCCTCCTCGTCGTGTTTCACCCCCGAGCGCACGGCCTTGTCGAAGTAGGCGTGCTCCCTGCGGAGCTTGTGCCTGACGAGCTGGGCCAGCGACTCCTCGTCCAGGCGACCGGCCGTGCCGCCCGCCTCGTGGTAGGCGGCGACGAACTCCTTGCTCGGCCCGGCCAGGTCGTCGCCCCATTCCAGCGCGGCGGCGGCCAGCTCCAGCTCGGGGGCGCCGACGAAGGACTCGTCCCAGTCGTAGACCGCCACGATCCGGCCGTCCCTGACGAGCGTGTTGCCGGTGTAGTAGTCGCCGTGCAGGGGGTGGCGCACGGGGTGTGCGGCATGGAAAGCGGCCAGCCACCGGTCCAGCTCGGGATCCTGGAGGCCGGGGTTCTTCGGCTCGGGGTCCTTTGACTGGCGCTCCAGGCTGGGGTTCGTTGACTCCAGCCTGGGCTCTTTCGGCTCGGCTTCGGGCCGGGGCGGGGGGCCGTACAGGCCGGACTCCTGGAAGGCGGGCACCGGGCGGGGGCCGGGGCGGAAGCCGGCGAGTGACCGGTGAAGCCGGGCCAGCAGCCGCGCGCCCGCCTCGCGCTGGGCCGGAATGTCGGAATCCGCCCAGGAGCCCTCGACATACGGCCAGCAGGAGATCGGCCGGCCCGCCACGACGACGACCGTCGCCGTCCCGTCGGCGGTCGGCAGCGGGGCGACGGCCTCGGGGAGGCCGGCGGCGGCGTGCCGGGCGATCGCGTGGCACCACTCCGACTCGGCGGCGGAGCGCCCTGCGGGGCCGACGCGGATGACGTGACCGTCGAGGCGGTACGCGGCGGACTCCTCACCGCCGTGCAACCGCTCACCCTCTCCCGTGACCCCCCAGGCCAGGGCCACGGCTTCGCGGATCTCGCTGGTCAGCGGCGTCTTGGCGTAGATCATCCCGCCAACCTATATGCTTGCCTGTCGCAAGTGCGTCCTTGTCGCGAGAGGGCGAGGAGCCCGTGGACAGCCGGTGACGGAAAGGACGGCCAGCGTTCTCATGCAGCTCCCGCCGTCGCATCGTGCTCTGCTGAGCCGCCTGCTGCCGGGCGTCACGCCGGAGGACCTCACCGTCCGTCAAGGACAGTTCCATCAGGTGGTGATCGGCGCGGACCGCGTCGTGTGCCTGCCGCGCACCGACGCCGCCGCCACCCGGCTGCCGCACCGGGCCGCCGTCCTGCGCCTGCTCGCCGCGCTCGATCTCGGCTTCGCCACGCCTCGGCCGCTGGAGGAAGGCAGCGCAGACGGGCTGCCCTATCTCGTTCTCAGCCGCGTTCCCGGGGCCCCGCTGGAGGCCGAGGCGCTTGAAGATCCCCAGGTGGCCGAGGCCGCGGCGACCCAGTACGTCACGCTGCTGACCGCACTGGCCAGGAACGGCGCCTCGGACCGGGCGCGAGCGGCTCTGCCGGCGCCACGAGACCGATGGCGGCGGTTCGCGGCGGACGTCCGCGCCGAGCTGTTCGGGCTCATGTCCGGCGGCGGGCGTCAGCTGGCCGCGCGGGAGCTCGCCGCGCTCGACGGCCTTCCCCATCTCACTGACGCGGTCGTGCACGGCGATCTCGGCGCCGAGAACGTGCTGTGGGAGCGCAAGGACGGGCTGCCGGTGCTCAGCGGCGTGATCGACTGGGACGAGGTCACGCTCGGCGACCCTGCCGAGGACCTGGCGGCCGTCGCGGCCAGTTACGGCACGAGCTTCCTGAACCGGGTTCTCACCCTGGACGCCCGGCAGGACAGCACGATGACCGCCCGCATCGCCGTCATCCGCGCCACCTTCGCCCTGCAGCAGGCCCTGTCCGCCCATCGGGACGGCGACGAGGAGGAGCTGGCGGACGGCCTGGCCGGCTACTGCTGATCAGCGGGCGGGCCGGTGTCGGCGGGTGTGTCGCCGTGAGACTCCAGCAGCCCGGCGAGCGTGGCCTCCAGGCGCCGCCGTTCGCGGCGTCGAGGCTCTTCACGAGGCGGGCCTCGTTGGCCAGGTGGAGGGGAAGGACCCGGTCGATCAGCTCAAGACCGGAGGCCGCGAGCACCACGGCCGCCTTCCTCAGCAACCCCCCACACCGCAGGAGGTCTTCCCGGAAGCCTCCACCGCCTTGATCGCTTCGAGTCTGTCCAGGACCTCGCGGAGCGCGTCAGGCCGGGGAACCCCCTCGATCCGGTACGTGCCGTCGACGATGATCGTCGGGACCGAGCGGATCTGCAGATCCTGCGCCTGCTGAAGCGCGGCCCGATGCGCCTCGCCGTACCGGCCGTCGAGGAGCGCGGCACGGAACTCCGCCGCGTCGAGGCCCAGCCCCGCGGCCAGGTCCGTCAGCACGTCCAGGTCGCCGATGTCGAGGCCGTCCTCGAAGAACGCCCGCAGCAGCCGGTCGTTGTACGCCTCGGCGTCGCCGTGCTCCCTGGCGTACTGGTAGCCCTCGAAGGCCAGCCGCGTGTACGGCTGAGGCGAGACGTCGGGCAGGCGGATGCCGACACCCATCCGTTCGGCCATCGGATAGATCGTCTGCTTCCAGATGTCCTGGAGGTAGGCGCCCTCGGGCTCCAGCGTCGGAACGGGCTCGGGCCGCAGCTCGAACGGCATCCACTCGATCTCGACGTCACGCCCGGCGACGGCCTCCTGGATCGGCCCCTTGGCCAGCAGGCAGAACGGGCAGACGTAGTCGGACCAGATCTGGATCTTCATGACCGTGCCACGGCGGTCGCGTCGACCTCGATCTGCCAGTCGGCCTGGGCCAGGCGGGAGATCTGGATCAGGGTGTCGGCGGGGTAGGGCTCGGTGAAGAACTCTTTGCGCAGTTTGATGATGGTGTCGAGGTTGGGTTCGAGGTCGGTGACGAGGATGGTGACCTTGACGGCGTTGGCGAGGCTGGATCCGGCTTCTTTGAGGACGCGGTCGAGGTTGGTGAAGGCCTGTCGGGCCTGGGTCTCGAAGTCGTCGCTGACGGTGACGCCGTTGTCGTCGAAGCCGGCTTGGCCGGAGGCGTAGACGAGGTCGCCGACTTTGATGGCTTGTGAGATGGCGTAGGGCTCGTACCAGTCGGGGGTGGTGCTGATGCGTTCGCGCTTCATGACATCTCCTTGCATGTACGTACATGTTTTGTCCGTGCAAGAAAATGTTGCATGTACATGTATGCACTTGTCAACCCGGATCGCCCGAGCGGTCGTCGGGAAGCCGGCGTTGCTGGACCTTTGCACCTACGCCCGACGCGGACCGGTCAGCTAGGAGAAAGCGCCGGACACGGCCGACGTCCCCTGCACTGCTCCTCCGCGCACCCGGGAACCTTCTCCAGCTCATAACCCTGCTCCGGAGTGCCGATCGCGGTGAACACGATCCTGTAGCACCGCTCGTACCACTCGGTGCCGAGCATCATCCCCGCCTCAACCGGAACCGACGTCGAGATGACCAGGGTCCGCCCGTCGGGGCGCGCCGCCTTGGACGCCCACCCACCGGCCGCGGCCTGCCACGAACTCCCCGCCGGATCCCGCCGGAGCGCCTGGCTGACCAGCTCTGCCCGGCTGCTGAGAGCCCGCTCGGCGCGCTCCTCGATCTGGGACTCGAGCATCGCGCTGAACACCATCAACGGGGCGACCACGATCAAGAGCGCCGCAACGATCACCCCCAGGCCGACCAGATGGCGCCGTACGGGATCCTCGGAACTCATGCCGCCTCGCCCTCGATAAGGAAGTGCACCTGTCGAAAACGCCGCCGAAGTCACCCTCTCCCGCCCTGGCAAAGTTTACGGGAGATGCATTCCATTCCGGAACGGCACGAAACCGAGGGCCTAAACTATCCGATGGTGTGCCACGGTTGAACATGGCAGAGTGATCGTCAACATCCCCGCCGCCTCCAACCTCAATCGCGATCGCCCATAGAAGGCGGCGGATACGGGCCCGAGGTGAAGGAGAACAGAACAGTGACCGATGCCGACCGGCGATTCCCGGCTACGCCATCGGCGCACACTCTGCGGGCTTCAGCGATATCAACCGCCACAGCTTCGCCTCCGACAGCACATACGGCAACACGCTCACACCGCCGGAGCGTGCCGATAGTGGCCTGCGCAGTGGTCGTAACCCTTGCCGTGATGCTCTCCGTCAACGTCGGCCCCGGTCCTGTCAGCCACGGCGACGCCGTCATATCCATCGCAACCGGCCAGGTAGACGGACGACCGATCGCCATATCCACCGGCAGGGACGCAGTACGGATATGGGACCTGACCACGAGAAAGCAGATCGGCGGCTTGACCATAGAAGAAACGGCCGATGAGCCGTTGACCGGCTACGAACGCATCCTCTCGATCGCGGTCGGTCAGATGGATGGCCGGCCGATCGGCCTCTCCGGCGGATTGGACGCCACGATACGGATATGGGACCTGACGACGAGACGACAAATCGGAGGCCCGCTGATCGGTCACGAGCGTAGCGTCGTCTCGGTCGCGTTCGGCCAGGTGAACGGTCGCCCGGTCGGCATCTCCGCCGGCAAGGACGCCACGATACGGATATGGGACCTGACCACCGGAAAACAAATGGGAGACCCGCTGACCGGCCACAGTGGCACCATCGCTTCGGTCATGGCGAGTGAGATGAACGGCCGGCCGGTTGTAGTCTCAGGCGGCCGCGACGGCACGGTGCGAATATGGGACCTGGCCACCGGAAAGCAAATCGGCGACCCGTTGACCGGCCACAAAAGCAACGTCACGTCGGTCGCGGTCGGTGACGTGAATGGCCGACAGGTCGTCGTGTCGGGCGGCTGGGAAGGCACAGTGCGGTTATGGGACTTGGCCACCGGAAAGCCGATCGGAGACCCGCTCCTCGCCCACGAACCCGCCGGAGGCCCAGTCGCGATCACACAGATGAGCGGTCGCCCGGTCATCGTCTCCGGAGGCGTGGACCACATGCTGCGAGTATGGGACCCGATCACCAGAGCGCAGATCGGCGAACCACTGACCGGCCACGACTGGGCCATCAACGCCATCGCGGTAACTCAGGTGAACAGCCGCTTGATCGCCGTCTCCGGCGGAGAGGACCGCACGGTGCGAACCTGGGACCTGATCACCAGGGAGCAGATCGGAGAACCGCTCGTCGGCCACGAATCCGGCATCACCCCGGCCGGGCTCCGGTAAGCCGATCAGCCTTACTCTCCCGTAGAACCCATATCAGTGCACTCGAAGAACGCCGACCTCGACGACCCCGCCGGACACACGAAACCCCCGTTGTTCCACATATGGAACGGCGGATAAAAGCGGGGTTCCAACGGCGTATCAAGTCTCAAACCAAACCGCATGAGCAGCTCGGATTGTGCCCGTTCTGGTCGGTTCAACCCGGACCAGTGAACGCGGTCGGTCCCTCTGGAACAGCGTGGGACGGCGCTGGAATGCAACTAGAGCTGTAACTAGGGAGCGGCCCCAACGGGCGGCATTACCTCGATGATGCGGGCTGTTCCGCTGGGTGGTCGCATTTCGTGCATGGTGACCACGTCACGCGGTTTTAGGTGTCTCCAGTGCTCAGGTGTCAAGGGAAGAAGTCGCACAGGTGCGCACCCTCCCGGTTCCAGCGGAGTATGACCTTCCACCCAGAGGAAGGCGATACTGACCGACAGCTCACCCTCAGGCGTGCGCCGTCCGATATCCCACATGGGTCGAAGCCCTTTTCCGGGAAGTACCGGCACCTTGCGACCCCCCTCCTCGGTGGGCAAGAGGTAGAGCTCAGCCCGGAGCGCACCGTTCCGGGCCTCGCTGCGTCGCCACTCGTACCAGGTGACATGCGACTCAAGCCACATCGCTCGGGCGGCATCAGCCAGCAGATCCCAGAACTCGGGCGACTGGGGACGTGCGTCGCCGAGCTCCTCAAGCAAGAGAAGGGCCATCTCCCATTCACCGTGTTTCAGGTACTCCAGCGCATCGGAGGTGCTGGCACCGCCCTCAGTTCGGATGTGGGGGGAGCAGAGCTGAGCGGCCTTCAACAGCGAGGAGTGCAGGTCCACGCCCTGATTCTGCCAGGCTCTCGAACTCTGACCCCACGGATCAAACTCTGCCGATCATGGCTACATACCGTCCCGCCTGGACCAACATCAGCGCCTGGAGTGCCGGCGACCTTATAGCGGGCTGGCGTATCGCTTGGATCAGGCCCCTGACCTCTGAATACGGTGCCATCTTTCCCTTGCCCCGAAAAACCATCCCGTACATGTCCCGCAAGGCACTGCCAGCCCCCTGCAGTAGGAAGTGGCTAGCGGGCCGAGCAAGGAAGGGAGCACCATCTAAAGATGGGAGTCACCATCGTGATGTCACGGTATGGCGGTGTCTATGAGCCGGGCGTCTGGGTCGCGTTCCCCATGAACCCGGACGAAATCCCGCCCGACTGTTACGCCGGCGATGTCGAGTGCGCCAATTTCTTCGCGGAGCGCAGAGGAGAGATCGGTGGCGGCGACACTCCTCAGGAGGCGTACGACGATCTGCTGAACATGATGCAGCACAGCCGATGGGCTGCGGCACAAGGTCAAGTTCCGCAAGGCCAAGGTGAGCGGCGAGGTCGATCGGCGCTCGGTGGTCAGCCCCAGCCAGGCGCGTGAACTGCTCACCACAGTGACCTACGTGGGGCGGTCGCGCGGGCCGATGCTGGCCGCCATGTTCGCCTGCATGTACTTCGGTGGTCTTCGCCCGGCAGAGGCGGCGGGACTGAGGCAGAAGGACTGCCGACTCCCAGAGAGGGGGCTGGGGGCTGCTGACCCTGGAGAAGACCAGGCCACAGAGCGGCAGAGGCTGCACCGACTCTGGGCAGGCGCGTGTCACTCTGGCTCAACGCGGGCGTGCACGCACCGGAAGCGGCCGAGAAAGCGGGACATGGCGTGGACGTGATGCTGCGTGTCTACGCCAAGTGCATCGACGGCCAACAGGAGATCGCCAACCGGCGCATCTTGGAAGCACTCGCGGCGTGACGCAGGAGCTACGGCAGGACCCCGGGACACCTCGGGGTCCTTTCGCCGTTCCGGGCACCCAAACAACCGCGCCGACCTGGGGAAACGTGGCGGCGAGCATTCCGCGTATGTTCCGTGAGCAGTGGCACAGGGCTGCTCTCGGCGGCCTCCCGCTGCGTACGGCGCAACCGGGGCGATCATGCAAAAGACCAGGTCAACCCGTGGATTGCCTGGTCTCGGAAGCGCGCCCTGCAGGATTCGAACCTGCGACCGTCGGATTAGAAGTCCGGTGCTCTATCCAGCTGAGCTAAGGGCGCTCCTGCCTTATTGTGCATGATCCGGCGACTTGTCATGCACACGTTTTCTCCGTGTCAGCTCCCGCCGGCCCCGGGTGCCTCCAGGACCACCCTGCCGCGGGCTCGGCCGTCCTCCAGCATGCGGTGGGCCTCCGCCGCCTGTGACAAGGGCAGACGGGCGGTGATGCGGGGGCGCCAGGCGGTGGTGCGGAGGAGATGGATGACGCCTGCGGCCGCGTCGGCGAGTTCGGGCACGGTGGCGTTGCTGATGGCGAAGCCGGTGACGGTGGCGTCCTTGGTGTAGAGGCGGCCGAGGGGGAGGGCGGGGGCCTGGCGGAGGCCGGACATGATGACGAGGCGGCCGCGGTGGGCGAGGCGGTCGATGGCCGTGGCGGGGTCGCCCTGGCCGGAGGTGTCCACGTACAGGTCGATGGAGTCGCGGATGTCCGGGTGGTCGAGTGTCTGGTCGCCGGAGTCGCCCGGGTCGCCCGGCTCACCGAAGTCGCCGGGGCCGCCCCGGTCGCCGGAGTCTCCCGGGTCGCCGGGAACGCTGGGGTCGCGGACCGGGTGGGCGGCTGGGGGGTCGGTGCGGTAGTCGCGGACCTCTGTGGCGCCGAGGGCGCGGACGTGGGCGTGGTCGCGCGGGTGGGCCGTGGCGATGACGGTGGCGCCGGAGGAGGCGGCGAGGGCGACGGCGGCGGAGCCGACGTTCCCGCCCGCGCCGCCGATGAAGACGCGGTGGCCGGGGCGCAGGCGGCCGTGGCGGACGAGGGCGAGCCAGGCGGTGGCGGCGGGGTGCGCGGCGGCGACCAGGTCGAGCGGGTCGAGGTCGTCCGGGGCGGGGTAGAGGCGGTCGGCGGGGACCGTGGCGTACTCGGCGAAGGAGCCCTGCCTGCCGCCGTGGCCGAGGCTGTTGCACCAGACGGGCAGGCCGGGCGGGAAGGCGGTGGTTTCGGACGCTTCGACGTGGCCGACGAGGTCGCGGCCGATGACGAAGGGGAGGGGCATGGGGACGGGGTAGGCGCCGGAGCGTACGAACGTGTCCACCGGGTCGGCCGCCACGGCGCGCACCCGTACCAGCACGTCCGTGGGGCCGCGGCCGGGGACGGGGAGCTCGCCCCAGGTGATGGCCTCCGGCGGGCCGGGCGCGGTGATGTAGGCGGCGTGCATGATTTTCTCCATCGGAACGGCGGTTTCGGTCTAGGATCTCTTGGCATGTTCGCGACGCTCCTGCATGAAATACCCCTGCAGGGCGGGGATGTGACCGACGGGGTGGTGCGCGTCGGTGACACCGTGCGCAGGCCCGTCAGTCCGGCCACGCCCGCTGTGCACGCCCTGCTCAGGCACCTGGAGGCGGCCGGGTTCGAGGGGGCGCCGCGGGTGCTGGGGGTCGACGGGCTCGGGCGTGAGGTGCTCAGTTTTCTGCCGGGCGCGAGCGGGCTGAGCGCGGCGAGCGCCGGTGAGGAGGCGCTCGCGGGGGTGGCGGGGCTGCTGCGCGAGTTCCACGACGCGACGGCCGGGTTCCCGTTGAGCGGGCACCGGTGGGAGGGCGGGTCGAACGACGACGCGCCACCGCAGATCATCGGGCATTGTGACTTACGGCCGGACAACGTGATTTCTCGTGATCAGGTGCCGGTGGGGATGATCGACTTCGATTTGGCCCGGCCGACCACGCGGCTGTTCGACGTCGTGACCACGCTGCGGCACTGGGCGCCCATCGCCGACCCCGTCGACCGGCATCCGCTGCTGCGCGGCGTCGAGGTGGGGGAGCGGTTGCGGGCGTTCTGCGACGTGTACGGGGTTCCGCCCCGGGATCGGCGCCGGCTGCTGGAGCTGGCCAGACTGCGTTTCCACCGGTCGTACGAGGTCATGCGCACCCGCGCGGACGGCGGCGGGAACTGGGCGCGGATGTGGGCGGACGGCGCGGGGGAGCGGATCCGCCGGGCGTCGGCCTGGCTGGACTCCCACGAGGATGAGCTGTACGCGCATCTGATCTGATGTGCTTCATGCGTATTCAGGGTGATCGTGCCGCCGGGCTCGCGCTGGGAGTGATGCTCGACGCGGTCGTCGGCGACCCGCGCCGGGGGCATCCCGTCGCGCTGTTCGGCAGCGCCGCCGCCAAACTGGAGTCCAGGCTGTACGCGGACGCGAAGGCCAACGGCGTGCTCCACGTGGCCATCTGCGTGGGAAGCGCGGCGGCGCTCGGCGTGCTGGCCGAGCGGGTGCCGAACCGTCCGGCCCGCGTCGCGCTGACCGCGGCGGCGACCTGGGCCGTGCTCGGCGGCACCACGCTCGCCCGCGAGGGCGCCCACATGGCGGCAGCGCTGGAGGCCGGCGACCTGGCGGCGGCGCGGGCCCGGCTGCCGCACCTGTGCGGGCGCGACCCGTCCGCACTGGAGGCTCCCGAACTGGCCAGAGCCACGGTGGAGTCGCTGGCCGAGAACGCCTCGGACGCGGCGGTGGCGCCGCTGTTCTGGGGGGCTGTGGCGGGGATTCCGGGGCTGCTGGCCTACCGGGCGATCAACACGCTGGACGCGATGGTCGGGCACCGCTCGCCGCGCTACCGGCGCTTCGGGTGGGCGGCGGCCCGGCTGGACGACGTGGCCAACTACGCGCCGGCCCGGCTGACCGGGCTGATCACCGTACTGGCCGGGCCCGCGCCGGCGCGGACGCTCGCCGTGCTGCTGCGCGACGGCGGGCGGCACCCCAGCCCCAACTCCGGGCGGTGCGAGGCGGCGTTCGCGGGGGCGCTGGACGTGACGCTGGGCGGGGCCAACGTGTACGGGGGGCGTACGGAGCACCGGCCCACGATGGGCGACGGGCCCAAGCCGGAGGTGGCCGACATCCGGCGGGCCGTGCGGCTGACGCGGGCCGTGTGCTGGGCTGCCGCCGGCGCCGCCGTGCTGGCCGCCGCCGGACGCGTGGCCCGGCGGCGTGCCTGAGCGCGCCCGGCGGCGAGGTTCACATGATGCGGTTGAGGTTGGCGACCAGCCAGAAGACGAACAGGGTCACGACGCCCACCCACAGCATGGACCTGGCGGCGTTGGACGCGACGAGCTTGCGCGCCGAGGCCGCCTTCATCGTGTCGCGCCACACCTGACGCGACGAGATCAGCGACTGGTAACGACGCCCGGCGACGAACACGGTGACGGCGATGATCAGGAACAGGATGACGCGGCCATCTGAAGAATTCACGAAAGCCTCCTCTGACACCCAGAAGGAGTACGGGCCGTGCACCTTGATACACCATAAGTTCAGATCAAATCTCCTGAAATTTCAGTCACTGCTGCCCGCCTGGTCGCACTGTGTTGCACCAGCCCAGCGCACACGCCCAGGCGGTGCGGGCCAGGCGTGCGCCGGTCAAGGGAGCCCGCCCCGCGGGCCAGCTCGCCGGCGGTGGGCCGGGGCAGACATGGGGAACTCCGCGTCCCAGGCGGGAGGCGGTCGCCGTGCCCGCGTGGGACAGCGCCCGATGGAGCTTCAGGGGCAGCGGGTGGGCCACCGCCTCAAGCGAGCGGCTCTCATCCCGTGCCGTGCCCCGAGCGGAGCTGCGAAACAGAAATCGCGCACCCATCCTTTCTCGTCTCGATGAGGGTCGTCGCCGGTGGGCCCTGGCGCAGGAGGCGGCCGGCGTGGAGGACGAGGCAATGGGCGGCGTTCAGGGCGGCGTCGAGGTCGTGGGTGGCGTGCACGACCGTGACCCCGCCGGCCGCCTCCTCCTCCAGCACGGCGGCGATGCGGGCCCGAGCCTCGGCGTCTAGAGCGTGTCTCAAAGCCGGGTCAGCCAGTCGTTGATGGCAGCTATGAGAACGCTCGCTTCGTATCGGACGGCGAGTTTGTCGAATCGGGTGGCGACGCCGCGGTGACGTTTGAGCCGGTTGATGCCGCATTCCACCGCTGAGCGGACGCGGTAGTCGGTCGAGTCGAACGCCGGGGGACGCCCACCACGACTGCCACGCCGCCGCCGGGCGGCGACACGGTCGGCCGGTTCGGGGATCGTGCAGCGGATGCCGCGTGAGCGCAGATGAGCGCGGATCGCCCGCGAGGAGTACGCCTTGTCGGCGCGGACGACCTCGGGCCTGATTCGGGGCCGGCCCGGTCCGAGCCGGGGCACCCGGATGGCGTCCATGACCGCGGTGAACTGCGGTGCGTCCCCACGCTGCCCGGCGGTGAGCACCACCGCCAGCAGCCGCTGGCCCTGCTCACAGGCGAGATGCAGCTTGGTCGACAGGCCGCCCCGAGAGCGGC